>NZ_JAQGNX010000071.1 GCF_028293835.1 Pseudomonas sp. | reverse complement strand
TGCCTCCGTTAGCATCTCGCAACCGAGCACGCCACTCAGGCGTATCAGCAAAGGATGGAAATCTTTTCTCTAACTTATTGATCCATCCGCCGCGACGCCATTGGTCCTGAAGATCCAGCACGACCTTTAAAGCATCATCGAGCAACAAGGGTTCAATTTGCGGATACATATCCACGATCTGAATAACGTTGCCATCAAATACAACATAAAAGTGAGAGCTCTTTGGGGTGATAAATCCATATTGTGGGTCGACGAATCGCAATTGCACGTCGGACTTTGGCCAGCCCGGCCATGTCCTCCCACCGGGAATAGGTGAACTAAAGCGGGCTGACGAAGCCTTGAGCATCTCCTCGTAGGTTCCGCCTATCACCAGGGCGATCTCCCGCTCGTACCACGACCGCGCGGTGAATGCTGCCCATACCGTCAGAAGCGCCAGGCAGAACCAGTATCGCCGTTTCATCGGACACCCGACCCTTCGGCAATATCTTTTATTGACTGCTCCAGCAAGCGTCGATTTCCGTCCCCCAGCATCTCGTCGAAACGCGCCGCTGCTCGCAATACGAAGGCTATGCGCTGGTTGTAATCTGACAAATCTGCGAAGGGGTTGCTACTGAATTCGAGGGTGCGCCCATCCTCAACGGGCTGGCATTGGCTCGCCAGGGTCAGCTCAATGGCTTGAGCCACGCCTGAAGGAAAACCGGTAACAAAGGACACATGGTTGCCGCGAAGTAGCAGTTTGAGTTGTTGGTCTTCGTAGATGGTGCGCTGCAGAATATTACGCTGCTCATGTTCTGCAAATTTTCTCACGCTCTCGGCAATATCTCCCTTTTCTATCGCCTTGAAGGCATCCAGAATTTGCTGATGCGTTCCACCGAATTCAAGCTTTTCCTTGCCCACCGGCCACAGCACTGGAAACTTCGGATGACCATAAATGCCCGCCCGCTCTTTAAGGCAGGTCCTTAACTCCTCAAGCCCACGTTTCTTGTAAAACGCATGCAGCGGAAAGATGTCCAGAAACAGCGTGGTATTCCCCAGCGCCATCATCTCGTAGACATGCTTGAACTGTTGCTGCATCAAGGATGGTTCGCCCCCTAATGTCGAAAATGGCACAGGGTTATTTTTGCTGGCAGCCTCATAGTCCCGCATGGCTTGTTTATCCACAGTCCTGATAGTAATCAGGCCCTCTATGCCAATACTCGAGGCCGAACCGCTGTCGAGCATCCTATGCCCGGCGTCGAGCTCAGCCTGACTAACCTCATTGGTACTCGCCGCATGCAACAACCCGCAGCCCACTTGCTTGGAAGCAAACGCGGCAAGCCCGGCCCATTGGAAACGATTGTCGTGCAGCCACAATCGGGCGTAGGCGGCGTTGATAGCGCGATTGCGTTCGATGGGGTCGGCGATCAGCACGCCGCCGGGGGCGACGATTTCTTCGGCTTCGCGCTGGAAGACTCGCCAGATTCCGGAACAGGTCAGCACCGGTACGTCGGTGCATTCGAACGTGCTGTCGTACGCGCTCACCGTATGCGTTTCACATTCGGAGAATGGCTTGGTGTTGTGGTTCAACAGCTGCGTGTCGCATTCGTGGTCTTTGAAACACTGGGTCATGGGGCTGGCTTCTGACTGGAATGGACGCACCCTACCAGCCAAACACCCGCAAAAAACCGGCGAAAAGTACAATCAGAAAAGCCCTACACGCTTATTGGCAAAATCCTTCAAATCGGCAAAAACAAAGATCCGAAGTGCACGAATCGACGATCCGAAAATTCTGTCCGCCAACCCGAGCACGCCAGCGTTGGCGATTTTTATTGGGCCAGCAGAGCCGCATTGAAACAGCCGTTGACCCCGTAGGAACTGCCGAAGGCTGCGATAAGGTTCGAGCAACATAGACCACGACTGCTCCGCAGCCGGTCGCAGCCTCCGGCAGTTCCTACAAGGAGTTGAACCAGGCAGATGTCGGAGGCGGCGGGTTCGATACCAGGGATCGGTGGCCAATCGGTATGCCCCGTACGACGCTTCGCGTTGGCGCCGGGGATGGATCGTGGCAGGATGACGGGGTTATCGACCGGAACCTTTGATCATGCCACCGTCCCCTACTAAAAATCTTTCATTGATTGCCGCTATCGACCTTGGCTCGAACAGCTTTCATATGGTTGTCGCCAAAGCCAATGCGGGCGAAATCCGTATTCTAGAGCGGCTGGGCGAAAAGGTTCAGTTGGCGGCGGGCATTACCGAAGAGCGCCAGCTCACCGAAGAGTCCATGCAGCGCGGCCTTGATTGTCTCAAGCGATTTGCCCAACTGATCAACGGTATGGAGGGCGGCGCGGTACGGATCGTCGGCACCAATGCCCTGCGTGAAGCGCGTAATCGGGTGGACTTTATCCGTCGTGCCGAGGAAATCCTCGGGCATCCGGTGGAAGTGATTTCAGGCCGTGAAGAGGCCCGCCTGATCTACCTCGGCGTCTCGCACACATTGGCCGATGCACCGGGTAAACGCCTGGTGGCGGATATTGGCGGCGGCAGTACCGAATTCATCATCGGACAGCGCTTCGAACCGCTGCTGCGTGAAAGCCTGCAAATGGGGTGTGTCAGCTTCACCCAGCGCTATTTCAAAGACGGCAAGGTGACTCCGGCGCGCTACGCCCAGGCTTATACCGCCGCACGCCTGGAAATCATGAGCATCGAGCATGCTCTGCACCGTCTCAGCTGGGATGAAGCCATTGGTTCCTCCGGCACTATTCGCGCTATCGGCCTGGCCCTTAAAGCCGGCGGCCATGGCACTGGCGAGGTAAATGCCGAAGGTCTGGCCTGGCTCAAGCGTAAAATCTTCAAGCTCGGCGACGTCGATAAAATTGACTTCGACGGCATCAAGCCCGACCGCCGCGCGATTTTTCCGGCAGGCCTGGCGATTCTCGAGGCCATTTTCGACGCGCTGGAACTCAAGCGCATGGATCACTGTGAAGGCGCCCTGCGCGAAGGCGTACTCTACGACCTGATGGGCCGCTATCAGCACGAAGACGTGCGTGAGCGCACCCTGAGCTCGCTGATGGAGCGTTATCACGTCGACCTTGAACAGGCTGCGAGGGTCGAGAAGAAAGCCCTGCACTCCCTGGAGCAGGTGGCCGTGGCGTGGGATCTGCAAGACGATTCGTATCGCGAGTTGCTGCGCTGGGCCGCGAAGGTGCATGAGGTGGGTCTGGACATCGCCCACTATCACTACCACAAACACGGTGCTTACCTGATAGAGCACTCGGACCTGGCCGGATTCTCCCGTGAGGACCAGCAAATGCTGGCGCTACTGGTGCGAGGCCACCGACGTAATATTCCGAAAGATAAATTTGCCGACTTCGGCGATCAAGGCATCAAGCTGATTCGCCTGTGCGTGTTGCTACGCTTTGCCATCCTGTTCCACCACATCCGCGGCACCCAAGAGATGCCCCAAGTGGTGCTGCACGCGAATGATCAAAGCCTTGACGTGCTGTTTCCCGACGGCTGGTTAGAAAACAACCAACTGACCCAAGCCGACTTCGCGCTGGAAGCGGAGTGGCTGGCCCGGGTCGGTATCGTCTTTAGCGTACGCTAAGCAGCGGGTTGCTCAGGCGCTCCAGCAGCGTCGCCTGAGCGCTACGTGGGTTTTGGTTGCCGGTCGGCGTACTGCGTGTATAGCGGCCGTCCGAATGCAGAATCCACGCATGGGTGTTATCGGTCAGGTAGCTCTCCAGCTCCTTCTTCACCCGCAATATCAACTTCTTGCCCTCAACCGGGAAGCACGTCTCCACCCGCTTATCCAGGTTGCGCTCCATCCAGTCGGCGCTGGACAGAAACATCTGCTCTTCGCCGCCATTAAGGAAGTAGAAGACCCGGGTATGCTCCAGGAAGCGACCGATGATCGAACGCACGTGAATATTGTGCGAGACACCGGCGATACCTGGGCGCAGGCAGCACATGCCGCGAATGACCAGATCAATTTTCACACCGGCCTGGCTGGCCTTGTACAACGCGCGAATGATCTTCGGATCGGTCAGCGAGTTGAACTTGGCAATGATGTGTGCCGGCTTGCCATCGAGTGCGAACTGCATCTCGCGGGCGATCATGTCCAGCATGCCTTTCTTCAGGGTGAACGGCGCATGCAGCAACTTCTTCATGCGCAAGGTCTTACCCATGCCGATCAACTGGCTGAACAATTTGCCAACGTCTTCACACAACGCGTCATCGGAAGTCAGCAGGCTGTAATCGGTGTACAGACGAGCGTTACCGGCGTGGTAGTTGCCCGTACCCAAATGCGCATAGCGCACGATTTCGCCGGCTTCCCGGCGCAGAATCAGCATCATCTTGGCGTGGGTCTTAAAGCCGACAACGCCATAGATCACCACCGCACCCGCCGCTTGCAGGCGACTTGCCAGTAGCAGGTTGGACTCTTCATCGAACCGCGCCCGCAGTTCGATCACTGCCGTGACTTCTTTGCCGTTACGGGCCGCATCGACCAGGGCATCCACGATTTCCGAGTTGGCGCCGCTGCGGTACAGGGTCTGCCGAACTGCCAGTACGTGTGGGTCTTTTGCAGCCTGACGCAGCAGATCGACCACAGGCGTGAATGACTCGAACGGGTGCAGCAGCAAAATATCCTGCTTGCTGATCACCGTGAAAATGTTCTCGCTGTTTTGCAGCAGCTTGGGAATCGCGGGAGTGAACGGCGTGTATTGCAGCTCTGGATGACTGTCCAGACCGGTGATGCTGAACAGACGTGTCAGGTTCACCGGGCCATTGACGCGATACAGTTCGGTTTCACTGAGGTTGAACTGTTTGAGCAGGTAATCAGCCAAGTGTTTCGGGCAGGTATCTGCGACTTCCAACCGCACCGCATCACCGTAACGACGGGAGAACAACTCGCCACGCAGCGCGCGCGCCAAGTCTTCCACGTCTTCGGTGTCGACAGCCAGGTCGGCGTTTCGGGTCAGGCGGAACTGGTAGCAGCCCTTGACTTTCATGCCCTGGAACAAGTCGTCGGCGTGCGCGTGGATCATCGACGACAGGAAGACGAAATTGTCCCCGGTACCGCCGATCTCTTCGGGCACTTTAATCACCCGTGGCAACAAGCGCGGCGCCGGAATGATCGCCAGACCGGAGTCACGACCGAACGCATCGATGCCTTCCAGCTCGACGATGAAGTTCAGGCTTTTGTTGACCAGCAACGGGAACGGGTGTGTCGGATCGAGGCCGATCGGCGTGATGATCGGGGCGATCTCGTCACGGAAATAACGACGGACCCAGGCCTTAAGCTTGGCCGTCCAGTAACGACGACGAATGAAGCGCACCTGATGCTTTTCCAGCTCCGGCAGCAGTATGTCGTTGAGGATCGCGTATTGCCGATCAACGTGGCCGTGCACCAGTTCGCTGATCCTGGCCAACGCCTGGTGCGGTTGCAGACCGTCTGCGCCCGCCTGTTCACGGGCGAAGGTGATCTGCTTCTTCAAGCCGGCGACACGAATTTCGAAGAACTCATCGAGGTTGCTGGAGAAAATCAGCAGAAATTTCAGCCGCTCCAGCAATGGGTAGGACTCGTCCAACGCCTGTTCCAATACCCGTGTGTTGAACTGCAGTTGCGACAGTTCGCGGTGGATATACAGGCTGCTGTCGTCCAGGTTATGAGCGACAGGATGCGGGACTGGGGCCGATACCGGCTCGGGAACGGGCACCACTTCGATGCTCTGCTCGACCACAGGCTGAGTTTCCTGAACGGCGATATGAACAGCTTCTTCGGTGAGTCCTTCGGTATTCATGGGTGTTCCTGTTTGGGCTACTGCCCTTTTAGCAGTTGAGCAGCACGAACGGCAAAATAAGTCAGAATGCCGTCAGCGCCTGCGCGTTTAAAAGCGGTGAGGGATTCCAGTATCACCCCTTCACTCAGCCAGCCATTCTGGATCGCTGCCATGTGCATCGCGTATTCGCCGCTGACCTGGTAAACGAAGGTCGGCACTTTGAATTCTTCTTTCACCCGGAACAAAATGTCCAGGTAGGGCATGCCCGGCTTGACCATGACCATGTCTGCGCCTTCAGACAAGTCAGCAGCCACTTCGTGCAGTGCCTCGTTGCTGTTGCCCGGGTCCATTTGATAGGACGCCTTGTTGGCTTTGCCCAGATTCAACGCAGACCCCACCGCATCCCGGAACGGACCGTAATAGGCGCTGGCGTACTTGGCCGAATAAGCCATGATCCGCACGTTGACGTGATCAGCCAGTTCCAACGCTTCACGGATCGCTTGAATTCGACCGTCCATCATGTCGGAAGGCGCCACCACCTGGGCACCCGCATCGGCATGGGACAGCGCTTGCTTGACCAGTGCATCGACGGTGATGTCGTTCTGCACGTAGCCCGCTTCATCAAGAATGCCGTCTTGGCCGTGGGTGGTGAATGGGTCTAGCGCAACATCAGTAATGACGCCCAGCTCAGGGAAGCGGTCACGCAGGGCACGGGTGGCACGCTGGGCAATGCCTTCAGGGTTCCAGGCTTCAGCACCATCAAGGGATTTTTTCTCGGGTGGAGTCACCGGGAACAGCGCCAACGCTGGAATACCCAAAGCAACCCACGCCTCAGCTTCTATCAGCAGCAGATCGATACTCAGACGTTCGACACCAGGCATCGACGCAATCGTCTCGCGGCGGTTTTCGCCATCGAGCACAAACACCGGAAGAATCAGATCATCGACGGTCAGGACGTTTTCCCGGACCAGACGACGGGAAAATTCGTCGCGACGATTACGTCGCAGGCGAGTCGAAGGAAACAAGCGGCTAGCGGGGGTAAAGCTCACGGCAAGACTCCTGAGCCCGCGCAGGCGGGCAAGCGTGACAGTTATAAGCTGCCATTATGACCAATGTATGACAACCGTGCCTAACCCTGCGACCGTGGGACGCAGCCGATGGTCTTGTAGGAAATCTTAACGTCGAGACACATATCCACACTTTCCTGAATGGCTTCGGCGAGTTAGGCTGCGCGTTCATTTCGCCAGCATCCATATAATGCTCCAACATCTATTGCAGGAATTTGGCTACTTTGCCCTCTTTCTAGGAACCTTTTTCGAAGGTGAGACGATTCTTGTCCTCGCCGGCTTCCTTGCGTTCCGCGGATACATGGATATCAATCTGGTGGTGGTGGTCGCCTTCTTCGGGAGCTACGCCGGCGATCAGTTGTGGTATTTCCTTGGGCGCAAGCACGGCCGCAAACTGTTGGCGCGTAAGCCGCGCTGGCAGTTGATGGGCGACAAAGCGTTGGAGCACATCCGCAAACACCCCGATCTTTGGGTGCTGAGCTTCCGCTTTGTGTATGGCCTGCGCACAGTGATGCCGGTGGCTATCGGTTTGTCGGGTTACCCGCCTCGTCGCTATCTGCTGCTGAACGGCCTGGGTGCTGCTGTCTGGGCTGCCGCCCTAGGCGCCGCCGCGTATCACTTCGGTGCGTTGCTCGAAGGCTTGCTGGGCAACGTCAAGCGTTACGAGCTTTGGGTGTTGGGGGCTCTGCTGATCCTCGGCGGCGCGTTATGGTTACGTCGCCGGTTCAAGGCCGCCCGTATTGCGAAAAAACTCGAATCGTCCAAACGCGAAGCGGAACTGGCCGAGGCCAAGCACTCGCCAGACGAATGAATTGTCCGTGGGCGCAACACAGACCGATTTTCCTCAGCAACGCGTACGTCAGCAACGCCCTCGCTCCCCAGCCGAACAATCGGTCCCAACGAATGAACACTGCACCGTCATTACGATCCATTGAAGAATCGCGCCAGTTCGGCAAAACGCTATGGCAGCAAATGATAAATTAGTGGACATTTAACGACATTCTTCAGGCCCTTTTTTTGGAACCACTTGGCGCAGGACCACCCAACGCTATGAACGGGAGCAAAGGCGATGCAAAAGAAAGTAGCGGTCATTCTTTCCGGATGCGGCGTTCAGGACGGTGCGGAGATTCACGAAAGCGTTCTTACCTTGCTGCGTCTGGACCAGCGCGGCGTAGAAGTGCAGTGTTTCGCGCCCAATATCATCCAGCATCACGTGATCAATCACCTGACCGGCGAGGAGATGCCCGAGTCGCGAAATGTGTTGGTCGAATCAGCGCGCATCGCCCGTGGTGCGATCAAGGATATTCGAGAGGCAGACGCCGATGAATTCGATGCGCTGATCATTCCAGGGGGATTTGGTGCAGCGAAAAACCTTTCCAACTTTGCGGTGGAAGGTGCCAATTGCAGCATACAGCCCGAGTTACTGGCGTTGGCCGAAGCATTTGCCGAGTCGGGCAAGCCGGTGGGGCTGATCTGCGTTTCCCCTGCCCTCGCGGCAAAAATTTATGGCCCAGGCGTAACCTGCACGGTTGGCAATGATCCGGCGACGGCCAAAGCCATCAGCAAGATGGGCGGCACCCATCAGGACTGTGCGGTGAGTGAAATCGTCGAAGACCATGCACGCAAACTGGTCAGCACCCCGGCCTACATGATCGCCCAATCGATAAGCGAAGCAGCGTCGGGGATCAACAAGCTGGTAGACCGGGTGATTGAGCTGATACAGGAGCGCGAAGTAGCCTGATGGGCTCCCAAGGAAATTCCGACGCGATGCTAATCTGTAGGAACCAACTCGTTGGCGAGGCAATTTCCCGGGCACGCCTCTCGCCAACACGTTGGCTCCTACAGAGGGATTTGTGCCGGGCCTGCACTCAGGGGAACTCCCGCGCCAGTCTGGTAAGTATTCTATCCAGCGCATTGGCAAACGCTTGTTTCTCGCGGTCGCCGTGTGGAGCTTGGCCGCCACTCATCTGGCCCTGATCGCGCAGGTCGGTGAACAAATTTCGCACTGCCAGGCGCTCACCCATATTCTGCGGATCAAACTCGCGACCGCGAGGGTCCAGCGCCGCAACGCCCTTCTTGATTAGTCTGTCCGCCAACGGCACATCGCTGCAAATCACCAGATCGCCAGGCACTGAGTGCTCCACCAAATAGTCGTCAGCGGCGTCTGGACCACTGGGAACGACGATCAATTTGACGAGATGGTAGCTCGGCTTGATCTGGCCTTGCCCCGCCACCAGCAACACCTCGAACTGCCGCTTCAAGGCGAACTTAATCACTTGTTCCTTCGCTGGCCGAGGACAGGCATCAGCATCTATCCAAACGCGCATAGGATACTTCCTAAAAGAGTGCGGAACTGTGTTAATACGGACGTCAGCCATTACCGAACATTACAAGCCCCCCGAAAGGAATCAATCCGCAGCGCGATGGAGGGTGGCGAGAAAAGCCGCAGCGCCGACGAATAATCCGGCGAAGGTTCGGTTCATACGGC
>NZ_JAQGNX010000056.1 GCF_028293835.1 Pseudomonas sp. | reverse complement strand
CACCCAAGAGATCTCGGAAATCGTCGGCGGCGCTGCCGCGGTTTAACGGTTCAAATATTCAGAGGATCCAGCTAATGAGTAGCGGACGTATCGTTCAAATCATCGGCGCCGTGATCGACGTGGAATTCCCACGCGAACACGTACCGAGCATTTACAACGCGTTGTTGGTACAAAGCGCGGCCGGGACCACCCTGGAAGTCCAGCAGCAGCTGGGCGACGGTGTGGTTCGCACTATTGCAATGGGTTCCACCGAGGGCTTGAAGCGCGGTCTGGAAGTCAAAGACTCTGGCGCAGCCATCTCCGTACCGGTCGGTAAAGCGACCCTGGGCCGGATTATGGACGTCCTGGGTAACCCGATCGACGAAGCTGGTCCCATCGAAACCGACGAGCGTTGGGGCATTCACCGTCCTGCGCCGACGTTTGCTGAACAGGCAGGCGGTAACGACCTGCTGGAAACCGGCATCAAGGTTATCGACCTGGTTTGCCCGTTCGCCAAAGGCGGTAAGGTTGGTCTGTTCGGTGGTGCCGGTGTAGGCAAAACCGTAAACATGATGGAATTGATCCGTAACATCGCCATCGAGCACAGCGGTTATTCCGTGTTCGCTGGTGTGGGCGAGCGTACCCGTGAGGGTAACGACTTCTACCACGAGATGAAAGATTCCAACGTTCTCGATAAAGTGGCACTGGTTTACGGTCAGATGAACGAGCCGCCGGGTAACCGTCTGCGCGTAGCACTGACTGGCCTGACCATGGCCGAGAAATTCCGTGACGAAGGTAACGACGTTCTGCTGTTCGTCGACAACATCTATCGTTACACACTGGCCGGTACTGAGGTATCCGCACTGTTGGGGCGTATGCCTTCTGCAGTAGGTTACCAGCCGACCCTGGCTGAAGAGATGGGCACTCTGCAAGAGCGCATCACTTCGACCAAAGCCGGCTCGATTACCTCGATTCAAGCTGTCTACGTACCTGCAGATGACTTGACCGACCCGTCGCCCGCGACAACGTTTGCCCACTTGGATGCAACCGTCGTACTGTCCCGTGACATCGCCTCGCTGGGTATCTACCCAGCGGTCGATCCATTGGACTCGACTTCGCGCCAGCTGGACCCGAACGTAATCGGTCAGGAACACTACGACACCGCTCGCGGCGTCCAGTACGTGTTGCAGCGCTACAAAGAGCTGAAGGACATCATTGCGATCCTGGGTATGGACGAGCTGTCGGAAACCGACAAGCAGTTGGTATCCCGTGCACGTAAGATCCAGCGCTTCTTGTCGCAGCCGTTCTTCGTGGCTGAAGTCTTTACCGGTGCTTCGGGTAAATACGTTTCCCTGAAAGACACCATTACTGGCTTCAAAGGCATCCTCAACGGTGACTACGACCACTTGCCAGAACAAGCGTTCTACATGGTCGGCGGCATCGAAGAAGCGATCGAGAAAGCCAAAAAACTGTAATCCCGGTGCCCGGTAACGGGCGCTAATTAGGTTGAGGCAAGCAAATGGCTATGACAGTCCATTGCGATATCGTCAGCGCGGAAGGGGAAATTTTCTCCGGTCTGGTGGAGATGGTGATTGCGCACGGCAACCTGGGTGATATCGGTATCGCTCCAGGCCACGCGCCGCTGATCACTGATCTGAAGCCGGGTCCGATTCGCCTGATCAAGCTGGGCGGGGAAGCTGAGGTGTTTTACATCTCGGGTGGTTTCCTCGAAGTGCAGCCAAACATGGTCAAGGTTCTTGCCGACACCGTGCAACGTGCTGCCGACCTGGATGAAGCCTCTGCTCAGAACGCCGTCAAAGCGGCTGAGAAGGCGCTGCACGAAAGGGGCGCAGATTTCGATTACGGTTCTGCGACCGCACGACTGGCCGAGGCGACAGCTCAGCTGCGCACCGTTCAGCAAATTCGTAAAAAGTTTGGTGGCTAACCCCGTCTGCTTAATGCGCGATTGAGAAAAAGGGTAGCCTCGGCTACCCTTTTTTCTTTTAGAACTCACCTTCGGTCGCAACTGCTGACCGCCCAGGATTGGTAGCCAGCCATGTCACTCGAAGTCGTTATTCTCGCCGCCGGCCAAGGCACCCGCATGTGTTCCGCGTTGCCCAAAGTTCTTCACCCAGTCGCCGGCAATTCCATGCTCGGGCATGTTATCCACAGCGCGCGGCAACTTAATCCACAGCGTATCCACGTAGTGATTGGTCACGGCGCTGATACTGTTCGTGAGCAGTTCGCGGCGGATGACCTGAACTTCGTTTTACAGGACAAACAACTCGGCACGGGTCATGCGGTGGCCCAGGCATTGCCAGAGCTGAATGCCGAAAACGTACTCATTCTTTACGGCGATGTGCCGTTGATTGAGGTCAACACGCTTCAGCGCCTGTTGAAAAAAGTTACCCCCGATCAGCTGGGGCTGCTGACAGTGACCCTTGCTGATGCTACTGGCTACGGGCGAATCGTTCGCGACAGCGAGAAGCGGGTTCTTGCCATTGTCGAACACAAGGACGCAACCGAAGCGCAGAGGAGCATTACCGAGGGGAATACCGGCATTCTCGCGGTGCCTGGCAAGCGTTTGGCGGATTGGTTAGGTCGTCTGTCGAACAACAACGTCCAGGGTGAGTATTACCTGACCGACGTGATTGCCATGGCGGTTGAGGATGGACTGGTGGTCGCTACCGAGCAGCCATTGGATGCCATGGAAGTCCAGGGCGCTAATGATCGCAAGCAGCTGGCTGAATTAGAGCGCCATTATCAGCTGCGAGAGGGTCGCCGTTTAATGGCGCTGGGGGTGACGCTCAGGGACCCGGCACGCTTCGATGTGCGCGGTGAAGTTACCGTGGGTCGCGATGTGTTGATCGACATCAACGTAGTCCTCGAAGGCAAAGTGATCATTGAAGATAATGTCAGCATTGGCCCGAACTGCGTGATAAAGAACAGCACGTTGCGCAAGGGATCAATTGTCAAAGCCAACAGTCACATCGACGGCGCAATTTTAGGTGAGGGCAGCGATGTTGGTCCGTTTGCTCGTTTGCGACCGGGCAGCGTCCTTGATGCGCGGGCACATGTGGGTAACTTCGTTGAGCTGAAAAACGCACACTTGGGCGAGGGCGCGAAGGTCGGTCATCTGACCTACCTGGGCGATTCTGAAGTGGGGGCGCGAAGCAACATCGGTGCTGGCACCATTACCTGTAACTACGATGGCGTGAATAAACACAAGACGACCATCGGCGATGACGTATTCATAGGCTCCAATAATTCATTGGTTGCGCCTGTGGATATCTTTTCCGGCGCTACGACAGCCGCGGGTTCTACCATCACCCAAGATGTTCCCGCTGATCAGTTAGGCGTTGGCCGAGCGCGCCAACGCAACATTGATGGGTGGGCGCGCCCGGTGAAAATGAAAAAGGACTGAAGTTATCCACAGGGGTCTCGTTCGCTGGGATGATCAACACACTTGACGTAATGTTTCAGATGGGTTTTGATTGGCTTCGTTATCTTTCGAATCGAAATATAAACCGCCATGTCAAAACGTAATACCCCGCAACGTCGCCACAATATCCTCGCCCTGCTTAACGAGCAGGGGGACGTGAGTGTCGACGACATGGCGAAACGCTTCGACATCTCGGAAGTGACCATCCGCAAAGATCTCGCCGCCCTCGAAAGCAACGGCTTGTTGTTGCGTCGCTATGGCGGTGCCGTCACCCTGCCGCAGGAATTAATAAGCGACGGTAGCCAGCCGGTATCCAAATACAAGCTGGCCATTGCCCGCGCTGCAGTCTTACGAATTCGTGAGCATGCACGGATCATCATTGACAGCGGCAGTACCACCGCCGCGTTGATTCCGGAGTTAAGTCGATTACCCGGTTTGGTGGTCATGACCAACTCGCTCAACGTCGCCAGCGTATTAAGTGAACTGGAGCGCGAACCCGTGCTGTTGATGACGGGCGGTACATGGGATCCCCATTCCGAATCGTTCCAGGGCAAGGTCGCCGAACAGGTTTTGCGCTCGTATGACTTTGACCAACTGTTTATTGGAGCTGATGGCATTGACCTGAATCGTGGAACAACGACCTTTAACGAATTGCTGGGCTTGAGCCAAGTGATGGCCGAGGTCGCTCGTGAAGTCGTGGTGATGGTTGAGGCTGACAAGGTAGGTCGAAAAATCCCGAATTTGGAGCTGCCCTGGAGCAGGATCCATACCCTTATTACCGATGATCGCTTGCCCATTGAGGCACGCGAGCAGATTCAAGCCCGTGGCGTAACCCTGATTTGCGCTGCTGTTTGCTAGGAGAAAACCATGTGTGGAATCGTTGGCGCCGTTGCTGAGCGTAATGTCACTGCTATTTTGCTTGAAGGTCTGAAGCGTCTCGAATACCGCGGCTATGACAGCGCTGGCGTGGCGCTGTTTACCAATGCAGGCAAGCTGGAACGCTGCCGTCGTCCAGGCAAAGTCGCCGAGCTTGAGCAAGCGCTCGCTGGCGAGCCTCTGATTGGTCGTTTGGGTATCGCTCACACGCGCTGGGCAACCCACGGCGCGCCATGCGAGCGCAATGCTCACCCGCACGTTTCGGCAGACGAGCTGGCTGTTGTGCACAACGGCATCATTGAAAACCATGAAGAACTGCGTGACCGCCTGAAAGGCCTTGGGTATGTCTTCACCTCGGAAACTGACACTGAAGTCATCGTCCATCTGTTGCATCACAAATTTAAAGACTCAGGCGATTTGACTATCGCACTTAAGGCTGCAGTTAAAGAACTGCACGGTGCCTACGGCTTGGCCGTCATCAGCGCTAAACAACCGGATCGCTTGCTCGCAGCTCGCAGTGGTAGCCCGTTGGTAATCGGCATGGGCCTGGGTGAAAATTTCCTTGCGTCCGATCAACTTGCCCTTAGGCAAGTAACCGACCGCTTCGTGTACCTGGAAGAAGGCGACATCGCCGAAATCCGTCGCGACAGCGTACAAATCTGGACCGTGGACGGCGTTCCGGTCGAGCGTGAAATCGTTCAGTACCACGAAGGCGCAGAAGCAGCTGACAAGGGCAAGTTTCGCCATTTCATGCTCAAGGAAATCCACGAGCAGCCAAAAGTAGTACAACGCACCCTTGAAGGCCGTTTAGGCCAGCAGCAGGTGCTGGTACAAGCATTTGGTCCACAGGCAGCCGAACTGTTTGCCAAGGTGCGCAACGTGCAAATAGTCGCCTGCGGCACTAGCTTTCATGCCGGGATGGTTGCGCGCTATTGGCTCGAGGGTCTGGCCGGGATCCCGTGTCAGGTGGAAGTTGCCAGCGAGTTCCGTTATCGCAAGGTGGTGGTGCAGCCGGACACATTGTTTGTTTCAATCTCACAATCAGGCGAAACCGCGGACACCTTGGCGGCCCTGCGTAACGCCAAGGAATTGGGCTATCTCGCGAGCCTGGCCATTTGCAATGTCAGCATCAGTTCGCTGGTGCGTGAATCCGACCTGACGCTGCTGACCCAGGCCGGTCCGGAAATTGGCGTTGCCTCGACCAAAGCCTTCACCACTCAACTGGTGGCTTTGTTGCTGCTGACGTTGTCGCTAGGGCAAGTCAAAGGCACGTTGGGGAAGGGCGTCGAAGCGGAACTCGTCGAAGAGTTGCGCCGGCTACCGGTTCGTCTTGGCGAAGCACTGGCCATGGACTGCACTGTTGAAAAAGTGGCTGAGCTGTTCGCTGAAAAGCATCACACGCTGTTCCTGGGTCGCGGCGCGATGTACCCGGTGGCGATGGAAGGGTCGCTGAAGCTCAAAGAGATTTCCTACATCCACGCCGAAGCTTATCCGGCGGGCGAGCTGAAACACGGTCCATTGGCGTTGGTAGACAGCGACATGCCAGTCGTCACCGTTGCGCCAAATAACGAACTGCTGGAAAAGCTTAAATCCAACCTGCAAGAAGTCCGCGCCCGCGGTGGCGAACTCATTGTGTTCGCTGACGAGAACGCGGGTATGAGCAACGGCGAAGGCACTCACGTGATCTCCATGCCGCACATCATCGACACCTTGGCGCCGATTTTGTACACCATCCCGCTGCAACTGCTGTCGTACTACGTCGCGGTACTCAAAGGCACGGACGTTGATCAGCCGCGTAACTTGGCGAAGTCTGTGACGGTGGAGTGAGTTATCCACGGGTGGAGGATTTA
>NZ_JAQGNX010000046.1 GCF_028293835.1 Pseudomonas sp. | reverse complement strand
TTCGACCGCAAGGTCAACCGCAACCCACGGCTGTGGATCGACATGAACGACCAAGACTACAAACATTGCCTGCGCGTGTTACGAACCCGCATCGCCGAGATCGACACGTTCAAGCGTCCGAATTTGATGGCGCGGTCTGTGGAGTATGTGAATTGAGTGTTCCCGCTCGTACATTTCAGGGTTTGCTGCACAAAAGCGCAGCGCCCCAGACGTGGCGTACCTCTGCAGTGCCGGAGCTTATTCCAACTCAAAGCCGTTCAAGCGCCGTACTGCTACGGGCGAACCAACCCAGCAGGTAATCCGCCAGGACTCGGGTACGGCGCGGCAAACCACCGACGTAGGGGTGGACCAGGTACAGCGGCAAACTGGGTGTCTGGTAATCGCGCAGCAACCAAAGCAGGCGGCCATCGGTAATTTCGGAATGCACCATGTAGGACGGCAGTCGGGCAATTCCCGCCCCGACCAGCGCAGCCTTTTTCAACAGGCTGTAATGGTTGCTGGCGAACGGTCCCGCGACTCGCACCCGGGTCAGGTGATGATCCTGATGGTAATCCCACTCGTTACGGCCGCTGTAGTGGCTGTTCAGCAAGCACTGGTGTTCGCTCAACGACCGGGGATGGATCGGCTGGCCGTGGTGCTCTAAATAGGCCGGACTGGCGCAGGTCAGCTCTTGCATGGCGAGCAACGGTTTCGACACCAACCGTTCATCGCTGCCGACGCTGGTGCGTATTGCCAGGTCATACCCGTCCCGATGCAGATCACGAAAACCGTTGTTCAGGTCCAGTTCTATGTGTACCAACGGGTATTTTTTAGCGAACTCCATTAACAATCCGTCGAAAAAAGTCTCTCCCAATGAAACGGGCACCGTGATGCGCACCGAGCCGGAAATCTCATCACTCAGTCGCGCCAACGCCTGCTTGGCGCGCTCGACCTGAACAATCAATGCCCGTGCCTGTGGCAACAACGCAGCCCCCGCTGGCGTAAGACTCAGGCTGCGGGTTGTACGGTGCAGCAAGACCACGGAAAAGCTCTCTTCCAGAAACTTGATGCGTTTGGACAATTGACCTTTGCTGCACCCCAGCCGTTGCGCCGCCAGGGTGAAGCTCCCGGCCTCGACCAGGATCGCAAACGCGACCAGATCATCCATCTCACTCATTCGACTGTTTCCTTTTGAAAACCAAACGTTGCCAATTAGCACGTTTATCGACAGCAATGCAGCACTCTACACTGAGTCCTTGTTCATTTACCTCAAGGATTCGCAATGAAAATTCTTCTGATTGGCGCCAACGGAACCATCGGTTCGGCCATCGCCAAGGAACTGGGTCCACGCCACGATCTCATCAGCATCGGCCGCAGCAGCGGTGACTTTCAGGTGGATATTAGTGACAGCGCGTCCATCAGAAAACTCTTCGAACGGGTAGGCTCGTTCGATGCGTTGGTATGCGCAGCAGGCAATGTGAATTTCGTGCCATTGGCAGAGATGACCGAGAAACATTTTGCCTTGGGCCTTCAGGACAAGCTCATGGGCCAAGTGAACTTGCTGTTGATCGGTCGCGAGTTTGCCAACGACGGCGCATCGTTCACCTTCACCACCGGCATCACCAGCCACGACCCTATACGTACCGGCGCCTCCGCCAGCATGGTCAACGCAGCTATTGATGGTTTCGTACGTGCCGCTGCTATCGAATTACCTCGCGGCTTGCGAGTGAACTCGGTAAGCCCGAACGTTCTGGTGGAATCCATGGGTGCATACGCCGCTTATTTCCGTGGGTTCAAACCGGTTCCGGCAGCAGAAGTTGCGCTGGCTTACGCAAAAAGTGTCGAAGGATTACAGACCGGTCAGGTCTTTCACGTCGGCTGAGCCCCTTGTGATCGGGCAGCAGGCTGAGTAACGTGGCGCCACTTGTTTGGAGACCGACCCACCATGTTCACTGTCCGCTCGCTGTTGCTGATCGCTTTGCTGCCCGTATTTGCTGGATGTCAGATGTTCCACGCAAACCCGCAATCGTCTACTGCGGGCCTGACCCGTATGCAAGGCGACCTCACCGGAGAAGGCGGCCAATTGTGGTTTCAGCCGTGCAACGAGCAACGTCGGTTCCTGATTCAGGACAGTGGCAATACCAGTGTGTTGCAAGAGGCTGCCGCGCTCGCCGCCAAGAAAGGCAAATTGTTCGCTGACTTGCGCGGCAGCTTCGATGCCAGTAAAACGTCAGGCACTGACGGCGTAGTCAACTTGCAACAGCTCTACCGCGTCGAACGTTCAGCCACGGCCTGCAACGACCCCAACTTTAAGCAACTGATCGTCCATGCCAGCGGCAACACCCCGACGTGGAACATCAACGTCAACGGTAAAGGCATGGTGCTCAACCGTGACGGCAAAGACCCTATTGCACTGCCGTATGTGGAAGAACAACTGCCCGACGGACGCCTTAATCTGAGCACCGAAGCCAACGGTCAACGCATCGAGTTGTGGGTTGCCCCCCAACGTTGCGTGAACCCCGCTGACGGTTCTGTGCAACATCTGACCGCCGAATTGCGGGTTAACGACCAGGTTCAGCGGGGCTGCGGCTACTACGGTGGCGCACGAAACGACTGATCATTCCGGCAGGGTTCGGGCTGTTGCAGCCAAATGCCTGAAGCAGACCGACGCGAACCCGCATATAATTGCCGGTTCGCGTAAAGCTGGCCCGGATACTGGACCCTGTCATGTTACGAATCACCGAACTCAAGCTGCCCATCGATCACCCGGAAGAACACCTGCGCCCTGCCCTGCTGCGGCGCCTGGGGATCGACAGCGCTGAGCTGCTCGACTTCACGTTGTTTAAACGTAGCTACGATGCGCGGAAAAAATCCTCGGAACTGTGTTTCATCTACACCATCGATTTCACGGTGGCCGATGAGGCCGCGTTGCTGCGCACGTTCGCCGATGACCGGCATCTCGGTCTGGCCCCTGACGTGAGTTACAAGACCGTCGGGCATGCGCCGGAAGGTTTGAGCGAGCGGCCGATTGTGGTTGGCTTCGGTCCTTGCGGAATCTTCGCCGGTTTGCTGCTGGCGCAGATGGGCTTCAAGCCGATCATTCTCGAACGGGGTACTGAAGTGCGGCAGCGCACCAAGGACACGTGGGGTCTGTGGCGCAAGAATGTGTTGAATCCGGAATCCAATGTGCAGTTTGGTGAAGGCGGCGCCGGGACGTTTTCCGACGGTAAGCTTTACAGCCAAATCAAAGACCCGAAATTTCACGGACGCAAGGTGCTGCACGAGTTCGTCAAAGCCGGCGCGCCAGAAGAGATCCTGTACGTCAGCAAACCGCACATCGGCACGTTTCGTCTGACCGGCGTGGTGGAAAACATGCGCCATCAGATCGAAGCGCTGGGCGGTGAAGTACGTTTCCAGCAGCGCGTGACGGATGTGCTGATCGACAACGGCCAATTGCAAGGCGTGGTCCTGGACAGCGGCGAGCAGATTGATTCGAAGCACGTCATTCTGGCACTGGGCCACAGTGCCCGCGACACGTTCCGTATGCTTCATGGGCGTGGCGTTTACATGGAAGCCAAGCCGTTCTCTGTGGGCTTTCGCATCGAGCATCCTCAGTCGCTGATCGACCGCGCCCGTCTGGGCAAATATGCCGGTCACCCAAAGTTGGGCGCGGCGGACTACAAATTGGTGCACCACGCGAAAAACGGTCGTTCGGTGTACAGCTTCTGCATGTGCCCTGGCGGCACAGTGGTGGCGGCGACCTCCGAGCTCCAGCGGGTGGTCACCAACGGTATGAGCCAGTACTCGCGCAATGAGCGCAATGCCAACTCCGGCATTGTGGTGGGCATCACCCCGGAAGATTATCCGGGCGGACCATTGGCCGGAATCGAGTTGCAGGAACGTCTGGAGTCCCTTGCCTACGTGCTGGGCGGCAGCAACTACGAGGCACCCGCGCAACTGGTGGGCGACTTCATTGCGGGCAAAGCGTCCAGCGCGCTGGGCAGCGTTGAACCGTCCTATAAGCCTGGCGTGAAGTTGGTCGATTTGGCAGACGCCCTACCCGCCTACGCCATCGAGGCCATTCGTGAAGCGTTGCCAGCGTTCGATAAGCAGATCAAAGGCTTCGCCCAACACGATGCGATTCTGACTGGCATTGAAACTCGCACCTCGTCACCGCTGCGTATTACCCGGGACGAGACCCTGCAAAGCCTGAACGTCAAAGGCCTGTTCCCGGCTGGGGAAGGCGCGGGTTATGCAGGTGGCATATTGTCGGCTGGTGTTGATGGAATCCGCGTCGCCGAGGCGTTGGTTCGGGACATGCTGGGGATCGCGGGGTAAAAACCCCGTTTACCACCAAAACCTGTAGGAGCCAACGTGTTGGCGAGACGATCGGCCAGCCACACGCAGCAGGCCGATCATCAGCACTTGGCTCCGACAGCGGTCATGTTAAATACCCGCGCGCAACAGGCCTTCTGGCAGGGCCTCGCCGCGTTCGGCGCAGCCCGCAATGCTGTCGATCAACCCCGTCAAGTCATAGCCCTGAGCGCTCAGCCAGGCTGGGTCGTAGTAGGTGGTGGCGTAACGCTCGCCGCCGTCACACAAAATCGCCACGATTGACCCCGACTCGCCTGCTGCAACCATCTCCCGAGCCACCAGCAACGCACCGACGAGATTGGTCCCGCTGGAGCCGCCGACGCGCCGCCCCAAGCGCTGCGCCAGGTAATGCATGGCAGCCAGGGACAATGCGTCGGGTACTTTGACCATCGCGTCGATCACCTTCGGCAAAAACGATGCCTCGACCCGAGGTCGACCGATGCCTTCAATGCGCGAGCCACACTCCAGCCGCAAGCTCGCGTCGCCGGTTTGGTAATAGTCAAAAAACACCGAGCGTTCAGCGTCAGCGCACAACACCCGCGTGCTGTGTTGGCGATAGCGCACGTAACGGCCCAGGGTGGCGGTCGTCCCGCCAGTACCTGGGCTTGAAACCAGCCAACTGGGCTCAGGGTGACGCTCAAAACGTAGCTGCTGAAAAATCGACTCCGCAATGTTGTTGTTGGCTCTCCAGTCGGTGGCGCGCTCGGCATAAGTGAATTGGTCCATGAAGTGACCACCGCCTTCCCGGGCCAAGCGTTCCGACTCCGCGTAGATTTGCGTCGGGTCTTGGACCAAATGGCTTTTTCCGCCATAGAACGCGATTTGCGCGATTTTTTCCTGAGAGGTCGTGGCTGGCATCACCGCGATGAATTGCAATCCCAGCAACCGGGCGAAGTACGCTTCGGAAATGGCCGTCGAACCACTGGACGCTTCGACCACCGGAGCGCCGGGCTTGAGCCAGCCATTGCACAGCGCATACAGAAACAACGAACGGGCCAAGCGGTGCTTGAGGCTGCCGGTAGGATGGCTTGATTCATCTTTGAAATACAATTCAATGCCTGGCAAGCCGGGCAGTTCCAGCGGTATCAAGTGCGTATCGGCACTGCGCTGAAAATCCGCCTCAATAATCCGAATCGCTTCTCGGGCCCACTTTCGGTCATCGCTCATCATGAGTTCTCGTTCAAATTTAAGAAGGATCCTACAGCTCTGATAGGCGCCGCCCAGAAGCATTTAGCAACACAACTGCTACGCTGTTCTCGCGGTGCTTAATGCCTGATTACTTATAGCAAAAAAGAATATAACTTTTGTTTTAATAACTAAGGCTACGGGTTACGGTATCGACCCTTTTGAGTGAACTCATGGAGAGCAACATTGCCCCTGCGTAGTACTGTCACCCGTTTCTTCCAATTGGAAGCCTCCAGCGGCCTGCTATTGATCGCCGCCGCTGCAGTGGCCCTGATCATCAACAATTCTCCGCTGGCCTGGTTATACCAAGGTTTACTCGACGTACCTGTGGTTGCGCAAGTCGGTGCGTTGCAAATCGCCAAACCGCTTCTGCTATGGATAAACGACGGCCTGATGGCCTTGTTCTTCTTGCTGATCGGCCTTGAAGTCAAACGCGAAGTGCTTGAAGGTCACCTTTCCAAACCGTCACAGATTGTCCTGCCCGGCGCTGCGGCGATTGGCGGCATGGTGGTGCCCGCGCTGATCTTCTGGTTTCTGAACAAGGACGACCCGGCGGCATTGGGCGGTTGGGCGATTCCCATGGCCACTGACATTGCGTTTGCACTGGGCGTGCTGGCGCTGCTGGGCAACCGCGTGCCGGTCTCGATGAAACTGTTCCTGATGACCCTGGCAATCATCGACGACCTTGGGGCTATCATCGTCATTGCGGTGTTCTACTCAACCGACCTCTCAGGTCTATCGTTGTCGCTCGCGGCATTGTCCATCATTGTCTTGATAGTGATGAACAAATTGGGGGTCGTCCGGCTCGGGCCTTACCTGCTCATCGGTCTATTACTATGGATCTGCGTGCTGAAAAGCGGCGTGCATGCAACGTTGGCCGGGGTTGTCCTGGCGTTCTGCATTCCACTTAGAACCAAAAATGCCGAGTCTTCGCCACTGCTGACCCTGGAACACGCGCTGCACCCCTGGGTGGCCTTTGGGATCTTGCCGCTGTTCGCCTTCGCCAACGCGGGCGTCCCGCTAACCGGCGTCACGCTGGAAAGCTTCACTCATCACGTGCCGCTGGGTATTGCCGCAGGATTGCTGATTGGCAAGACGGTCGGTGTGTTTGGCTTGACCTGGCTGGCAGTGAAAACCAGCATGGCCACATTACCGACAGGGGCAAACTGGGGACAAGTATTTGGA
Organism: Pseudomonas sp.; assembly: GCF_028293835.1. Lineage (GTDB taxonomy): Bacteria > Pseudomonadota > Gammaproteobacteria > Pseudomonadales > Pseudomonadaceae > Aquipseudomonas. Next base: position 10,644 of record NZ_JAQGNX010000046.1, on the reverse strand, counting down.
GTTTCCATTTTGTGCGGCATAGGCTTCACCATGAGCCTGTTCGTCGGCTCCCTCGCCTTCGTACCGGGCATGAGTGAGTTTGCCGGCCAGGACCGCATGGGCATCCTCACCGGCTCGATTCTCGCCGCCTTGATCGGTTATGCCGTCACCGCCCTGTTCAGTCGTAAGAAGCAGGTGATTCCGGGCTAAAGTGCTCCAGGCGTCCGGGCACCCCGCCTTGTGTAAACGAGCGGGCGCCCGGACGCCCGTCCACTACCCAAGGCTTTAATCTTCCGCGATCCTGATGACTACCTTACCAAACGCCCCTCTCGCCAGATGTTCGTATGCCTGGCGAGCCTGTTCGAACGGGTACACATGGTCGATCACAGGGCGAATCTTGTGCTCGTTCAAGAATACGTTCATGCGATCAAACGAGGAGCGTGGAGCAACCGCAATGCCGCGAATGGTGGTTTGCCGGAAGATCATCGGCATCAAGTTCAGGGCAGATGTTTGTCCGGTCAGAAAGCCGATCTGGGCGATACGTCCTCCGACCCTGGTCGCAGCGATAGATTGATTGATGCCGTCCCCACCTGCTACATCAAGCAGGAGATCGACCCCCTTGCCGTCCGTGAGCTTCAGCACTTCGTTTGCCCATTCAGGGTGGGTGCGATAGTTCACGCCCACCACGGCCCCAAGTTCTTTAACCGCTTGCAGATTTTCATCTCGACTTGAGGTAACGATAACCCTGGCGCCCAGCGCAGTGGCGATCTGCGCCGCAAAAACAGACACGCCCCCCGTGCCCTGAACCAGAACTGTCTGGCCTGCCTCGACCTGGCCGAATTCAACGAGCGCATACCAGGCAGTCAGAGCGGCGATTGGAAGGGTCGCCGCTTCTTCATCCGACATGTTGGCCGGGGCACGTACCGCGCTGTCCTCATGGATAATCATGAATTGGGCCAAACCACCGGGCAATGGCGAGCCGAAGCAATAGTCAGGCTCATCCGGCCCAGGCATGCCTTCCAGCCAGCGCGAGTAGAGGTGCGAATTCACCCTGTCACCGATGGCAAAGCGGCTGACGCCTTGGCCCACTGCCACGACCGTACCCGCCGCATCGCTGACGGGGATAAGTGGTTTGGGCACTCTGTGAGGCTCATAAATACCGTCGACGATCGCCTTGTCACGAAAGTTGAGCGAAACAGCCCCCACTTTTACCAGCAGCTCTCCAGCCTGGGGCACAGGTGTCGAAACCTCCCCCAGCACCAGATTGTCCAGTCCGAAATCCTTCAAAAGCCACGCTTTCATTTCTGTCTCCAGCAATAGATAAGAGGGTGCAGACGGAACGCACGCAACCGCCTTGGCGCTGAGGCATTATTCAGGTATCGAGCGCCTGGATAAATGTGCAGAAGGCGACAGGATTGTTATCCTTGAAAGCAACAATAACTGGTTGCCAATGCTTTTAAGGAAGGGACTAATGGAGCTTCTACAGTCAATGCAGGTGTTCGCTAAGCTAGCGGAACTGGGTAGCTTCACGAAAGTTGCCGAGGCAATGCAAGCAGGGCGCCCGTACGTGACACGCACCATTCAGGATCTGGAAGCGTCGCTGGGTGTCCGGCTGTTTCAGCGCACCACGCGCAAGGTGAAACTGACCGCCGAGGGCGAGCGGTTTTATGACCGGGTTAAAGCGATTCTGACAAACATTGCCGAAACCACCGCCATGTTTGACCGCAGTGGTTCGACGTTACGGGGCCGGCTTCGCATTGACATTCCTACTGCTTTTGCTCAGCGCAGCTTCATGGAAAGCCTGAGGAAATTTACTCAGGCATTTCCCGAAATAGAGCTGGCCTTAGGGGTGACCGACCGCACGGTAGATCTGGTCGCCGAGGGCATCGACTGTGCGTTGCGAATTGGTGAACTCCCAGACTCAAGCCTGGTGGCAAGGGAAATAGGCACGGCTATTATGGTGACTTGCGCGGCCCCAGATTATCTCCAAGCGTGCGGGGAACTCGAAACCCTGGGCGATCTTGTAAATCACTGCGGTGTCAGCTTCCTCTCCGGTCAAAATAACAGACCGCTGCCCTGGCATTTCTCAGTTGACGGTGAAGACCGTCCTCACACGCCTTGTGGAGGTATCAGCGTGAACGAGTCAAATGCCTACGTGCAATGCGGTGTTGCGGGTTTCGGCATTCTGCAGGCTCCGGGGATCACCGTTGAGACATTCCTCGCAAGCGGAGAGTTGGTTGAGGTACTCAAAACATTTCGTCCCAAGCCACGGCCGGTGTCCGTGCTTTACCCCAGCAGAACGCATCTTGCGCCACAGGTGCATGCCTTTGCGGATTGGCTTAAGGACCATTTTCCAGTGCTACACCCCAACTGGTTCAATGCTCATTAAATCTATTTCTAGCCAGCCGCCCAATAAAAAGCTCCGACCTTTATGGCCGGAGCTTTTTCATTGCAATGCATTGCAGCAGCGAAAAACCCGCCGCAAAACCGATTTAAACTTAGTGGGCTACACGGCTTGTGCCATTCACGCTCATGATGCGAACGCGCTCACCCACGCGGAAAATTTCATTTTCCTGAACTTCCTGCACGTAGGCGCGCATGGTCCCGTCATCTTCACGCACGGTGATTTCCACGCCTTGCGCACGGGTCAGACCACCTTCCGCAGCCGAGCCCAACAGACCGCCCGCAACCGCACCGATGACCGCAGTGATGATACTGCCGCGTCCGCCACCTACAGCACTACCGGCCACGCCCCCCACGATAGCGCCAGCGCCAGCGCCGATTGGGGTTTTAGTGCCTTCAATTTTAACCGGTCGTAACGAGTCGATGGTGCCCATGCGTACGGTCTGTACTGTCCGAGCCTCATCTCGGGAATACGAATCCCCGGTCAGACTTGAGGTACAGCCGCCCAGTGTCAATGCCATAGCAGTGAACGAAGCAACCAATAGAACAGACTTACGCATAAGATCATCTCCAAAAGAACAGGGTGCTATTAGACTCCGTGAGACGAAAGCTGTCACGGTCCGGACTGAGAAATTCGATTTCACTCAGCGAGCTGACAGCAAGCGATCCGCCCTAACGTCATAGACGTTTTGGCACGAAATAAATTCCCAGGATTTCCAGCAGACGACTCGTCCAGGCATTAAGGCGCCAATCGCTCACGGACCCATTGCTGGTCCTGCAGACGATAATTCAGACGATCATGCAAACGGCTCGGACGACCCTGCCAGAATTCGATCCTTTCTGGCAGCAAACGATACCCACCCCAATGCTCAGGGCAGTTGGGCTGACTGTCGCTGAAGCGCGCCTCACTCTCTTTTAACAACCCTTCAAGTGCTTCACGATTGGCAATCACCCGGCTTTGTGGGGAAGCCCATGCACCCAGCCGACTGCCCAACGGCCGAACCTGGTAATAAGCGTCCGATTCTTGGGGGCTGACTTTGACCACGCGCCCTTCAATGCGCACCTGTCGTTCCAGCGTAGGCCAAAAAAAGGTCATGGCGGCAAAAGGGCGCGCCGCTAACTGCTGGCCTTTGGCGCTGTCGTAATTGGTGAAAAACGTGAAGCCCTGATCATCCAGGCCTTTGAGTAGCAATATTCGGCAATGTGGACGACCGTTCTCATCAACGGTCGCCAGCGTCATGGCGTTCGCTTCGACCGGCGCCTGCTCGGTTTTAACCGCTTCCTGGAACCACTGATGGAACAAGGCGAATGGTTCGCTCGGTGCCTGAGCTTCGGTCAAACCATTACGGGCGTAATCGCGGCGCATATCGGACAAAGCTTGAGTCATGACGTGCTTCCTTTGCCATTGCAGGGAACAATGATTCCGTGGCTGGGCCTGACGCCTGGCGTGGACCAAGCGCCTTCTCTGGTCAGCCTTAGTTGGCTTTAGCCTGGTCGTTTGGTACGTCCTTCTTTGCCGGCGCGTCAGTTTTAGGCGCAGCTGGCTGAGTCTTTTTCGCAGGGACGGCTTTTTTCGCAACAGGCTTTTTGGCCGCGGCTTTTTTCACCGGTGCCGCTTTTTTGCCGGTCGCAGCCGGTTTGGCCGCAGGGGCAGGCGCAGCCACTGGCGGTGGAGTTTGCACCGCAACCAATGTCGCCGGGCCTGGCGCCGGCATGTTGTATTTGCTGAGCAAGGCCACCATGGTCACTTGGGGCGTCATCACAATCTCGATGCGGCGGTTCAGCTTGCGACCTTCAACGCTATCGTTGGCCGCGCGCGGCATGATGGACCCCATGCCTTTCATGCCCAGGCGATTACGCTCCAGGCCGCTCAGGCGGAAAATCGCCGCGACTGAAGAGGCACGGTCCTGAGTCAACTTTTGACTGTCAGCGGTGATCCCGGTGGTGTCGGCATGACCCAGAACCAGCACGGCGGTTTTTGGATCAGCTTCTACAATTTTTGCCAGACGGGAAATCGGGCCGAGGGTGATGGGCAGCAACATGGTCGGACGGTCGTGGTTGAACGAGCTGTCCGCAGGCGCAATGATGACTAACAGATTCTCGCGACGCTCCAGTTCAAACGGGCTGTCTTTGATCGCTACGCGCAAGCGCGGCTCGTAATCGTCGAGCCAGGCTTGAGTAACCTTTGGGTCAGGCATCGGCACGGGTTGGGCGCGCACAGCGAGCAGCGGTTTGGCCGCATCTTTTTGCTGAGCAGTGTCGCTAGAGCTGAACGGCCACCACCAGTGTTTCTCGGGGGCGGGGGCAGCAGCAACGACTGGCGCGGCCGCAGTGGCAGGCGCTGGAGCAGTTGGAGTCGGGGCTGGAACCGCGGGCTTAACGTCTGCTTTCGCCGTTGCGACGTCGGCTTTTACAGCAGCCGGAGCGGCAGGCACAGCAGCCTTCGCATCGGGTTTGGCCGCAGCGGCCTGAGCCGGCGCTGTGTCCGCAGCTTCGTGGGCGCCAAAGGGCCACCAGTTAATGCCGCCATCCGCAGCACCATTCTGTGAGGTTTGAGCACAACCGGTAACAGCCAAGCACAAGGCAAACGCGAAGGTTTTGTTAGATAACATTGTTAATCCATACCATAAATAAGCAGAAATAGAGCTTTAACAAGCTCGTTTAAACCAATGATTCGAAAACATTTCCGCCTCCCGGTTCCTCGGGCACGGACTTAACAGACCATCGGCTACAAACAGTTAGCCAATATTTTCACCAGCGATTGCGCGCGGGGGTCCATCAATACATAAGGCCCTAACGTGTTGGTGACAAAACCAAATGCCACCTCCCGCTCAGGGTCAGCAAATCCGATAGAGCCGCCTGCGCCAGGATGGCCGAAGGCTTTAGGTCCAAGACCGAAGGTTGCGTTAGGCACCTGCGGTTGGTCGAGCATGCAGCCAAGACCGAAACGGGTTTGCGTCAGCAGGGTTTTATCCGGCCCTACACTGTGCTCCCGAGTCAGCTCACTTAACAGCTCGGCTTCCACTAGACGCCCGTCGAGCAGCCCTGAATAAAACCCGGCGAGGCTACGTGCATTGCCGTGCCCGTTAGCAGCGGGTTGTTGCATGCGCCGCCACTCAGGCTTGTTGGTACTGGTCATGATGGAGGGTGGATTGGTAAACGCCCGTGCCGTCATGGACGTCGGTTCGCGCATGGTCGTTTGTAGCAAACGCTGGGCGGCTTCGTCACCCGCAACGCCCTTGCCGCGAGCGATATGCGCGACACGGTGAAACTCTTCATCAGCCAGCCCGACATGAAAATCCAGGCCCAGCGGCTGGCAAATCCGCGCCGCGATGGATTCGCCCGGCCCGCGGCCATCAGCACGGCGCAGCATCTCACCCACCAACCAGCCATAGGTCATGGCGGCATAGCCGTGGCCCTGACCGGGCGTCCACCAAGGTTCTTCCGCCGCCAGCGCATCGGTCATGGCTTGCCAGTCATACAGCGCTTCGGCAGGCAACATATGGTGCAATGCGGGCAGACCCGCCTGATGGCAAAGCAACTGACGCAGGGTAATTTTGCTCTTGCCTGCGGCGGCGAATTCCGGCCAGAGGTTGGCGACCGGAGCGTCCAGCTGCAATTTCCCTTCGCCCACTAACTGCAAAGCAGCCACTGCGGTGAAGGTCTTGGTGCAAGAGAACAGATTGGCAATGGTGTCGCTGTGCCAAACTTGGGTGCCATCCTTGTCGGCGGTGCCTGCCCACAAATCGACCACGGTTTCGCCGCCGATTTGAATGCACACTGCGCCGCCGCGTTCCTGAGGGTCATCGAACAATGCAGCAAACGCTTCCCGCACGGCTTCAAACTTAAGCTCGAAATGCCCCTGAATCTGCACGCGCTCGCTCCCCGAAATTCGCTGCATCATTTAATGACGCGCATTGTTCCAGCGATTGAGCGCTTTGGGAACACACTCACGCATTAATGCGATGATTAACGGGTGCCACCGGCATGGCCGCCAGCACCTTCGGCACCTTTTCCATCGCCATTGCCGTGCTTTCCACCGTCACCTTTTCCTGCGTTCTGCGCAGCCACTTGAGACTTGGCGCTCTCAGCCTCCCTGGCGCCCGCCTCTTTACTGAGCATGACGGGAACTTGAACGTTGCTTTTGCGCACCGCTTCAACGAAGCCCTGAAACGGTACATCGGTAATTCCAACAAGACCCACATGGCCATTTTCGCCGTCGAGCAACCGACCGGTGACCGGCTGATCAAGGTATTCAAACCAATGCACGCCGACGATTGACGGTTCGGCCAGGGCTGATTTCAGGAAATTGGCGTATGCCGGCCCGCGATTCTCTTCTTTCGCGACTTCCATGACACCTCCCCAAAACGGTCCACGGTCACGGGAGCCAAAGTGGAATTCACCCACCAGCACGGGCTTGTCCAACTCACGTAATTTAGCGAAGTCGTAACCGTCCTGGGGTTTTGGCGTATAGAAGTTGAAACTTAGCACGTCGCAATACTGGGCACAGGACGCCACGGCTTCCGGGGTGCTGACTGAAAAGCGGCCACCGAGCAGCAGATGATTTGGCGCGTGCCACTTCAAGGAGTCGGAGATGGTCTTGAAATAGGTGTCCGCAAACACCTTCTGGAAGTATTTGAAGTCAGCTTCGATCTCAGGATGATCGGCGCTTGGCAAGGGTGGCTGGAAGCCCGGGTCTTCCATCAGCTCCCATGCGGGTAGATCAATACCCCACGCTTTTGAAAGGCCCTGTTGATTACGATATTTGTCACGTAATTGCTTGAGGAACGCACGTTTGGCCGGCGCATCAGTGGTCATTTTCAAGGCGCCGTAGGCCAAGGCGTAACGGGCCTTAGGGTCATCGCCGTAACCGGCCCACGCCAACTCGTTATCCGCGAAATACCCCACCAACCAGGGGTCATCACGATGGTCCCGGGCAGCGATGGCTACCGCACGTTCGGTGGCCATGGCAAAACGCGGGTCGAACGGATCAGGCATGCCACCCCAACGGTCGATGCCGGTGCTGATGCTGTTGTAATCACCAACGATGGACAGCGGCAGGGTGTAGGGCACGCGCTCATTGACCCCCAACTCCGGATCGCTCCAGTTGCCGATGGTATTGAAACCCCAGGCTTGCAAGCGATCCAGGGTATGAGCGGTCCAGCGTTTGGCGTCGAACGTCGGCGAAGTGCATTTGGCATTTGTGTCGGCATCGGAACAGGTCGGCTGGCCATAGGTGCGCTGTAGGTTAGCCCCATAAAAGTCGAACCAACGGCCGTGATTGAAACCGCGCGCGCTGTTGGCGCCTGCGTTGTTGCGGTTGTCATCTTTGCCATAAAACACGGCCAGAGCATCGGTGTCTGCTGGTAGGGCTGAAAACATCGACTCGCGCCCCTCGATGTAAGTGCGGCTGTCGCCAGCGGTTACTGCATTGACGCCCAAGGAGTAAAACGGGTGGCCTTCCGGGGTGACCAGGTACCAGCGCCCATTGAGCTTCTCCGTGCGGAAAAAGCCTTTGGCTTCGAAGCTCGGGCCACCAAGCCATCCACCAAACTTATCCTGCTTGGGTCGATCTGCAAGCCAGGTCTTGAGCTGCTGCTGTTCCTTGGCCGACGACGTTCTGAGTTGCTCATCGTCGAGGATTTTTTCCGGCCACTTAGTGCGTGTGAACTGACCGTACGCATCAACAATATTGGCGTAGGCGGCTTTCTGAATCACGTCGCCCTCCTGAACACCGAAACGTTCAAGCAGAATACTTTGGGCGACGTTGGGCTGGTTGATCGATAGGGTAACCGAGACCACTTTGCTGCGATCCAACTGCCCCTGGGCATTGGCCAGCAACACCCGCTGACCTTCAAATGTCCACGGCATCGGCGGGCCGGCAAACATGCCTTGGCTCAACGGGGTACTGGCTTGTAAGGGAATAAACAGCGTTTGCGCAGGGCCGGCGGGCAAATCGACACGACTATTGATCACACCACCGTCAGCGCTCTGAATCTGCACGTCAAGGGTCAGCGCCCAGTCCATGGCGCTTTGGACGCGCAGGGTCATGCTGGTGTCGTCGGACCAATCCCACGAGCCACTTTGTGGCGTCAGACGCAGGCTCGGGCGTGCCATCGGGTTGAAAGTGACGCGACGCAACACTTCGCCTTCCGCCGTTTGTTCGGCGTTGGATTGCGGCAGGCTGGCATCTTGCGTAGTGATTTGCACTACGTCGGCAGGGCGAACGAAGTTGAACAATGTCTGTTGCCCATCCGGGGCAGCCAGCAATGGGCCGACTAACAGCGGCCCGGAAAACATCAGTGCTAAAACCGTGGACAACGAACGGCGAATCATTTGCTTGGTTCCTATAACGACCCGTTAATGGGTTTACCTGACACACCGCGGTGCTGCATTCGCGAACAAGTTCGCTCCCACCGGTATTGTGATGCCTGGCTTGAAGCACCAGACCGAGCTAAGACCCGATCCGGTGCCAATGATGCCCAAATGGACTCAGGAAATTTCGCGACGAAACGGCGGCAATGCGTTAAGAATTGCCTTGCCGTAGCGCTGGGTAACTACACGTCGGTCGAGCAGCGTGATCGTGCCGCGGTCTTCTTCGGTGCGCAGCAACCGACCGCAGGCCTGGACCAAACGCAGCGATGCGTCGGGTACGGCGATTTCCATGAAGGGATTGCCGCCGCGGGCTTCGATCCATTCTGCCAATGCCGCTTCCACAGGATCATCGGGCACGGCGAACGGGATTTTGGCGATGACCACGTGTTCGCAATAAGCGCCAGGTAAATCCACGCCTTCGGCAAAACTCGCCAGCCCGAACAGTACGCTGGATTCGCCACTGTCAACTCGCGCCTTGTGCTTGTTCAAGGTTTCCTGCTTGGACAGGTTGCCCTGAATAAACACTTGCTTGCGCCAGTCACGCTCCAGACCGTCGAACACATCTTGCATCTGCTTGCGCGATGAAAACAGCACCAGCGTGCCGCGTGAACCTTCCACCAGCCTTGGCAGCTCTCGAATGATCGCGGCGGTATGCGCCACTGCATCTCGAGGGTCAGCCTTGAGGTCCGGGACGCGCAATACGCCTGCATCAGCATGGTGAAACGGGCTCGGAACCACCGCCGTGACGGCTCCTTTGGGCAGCCCGGCGCGCATGCGGTAGCGGTCAAATTTACCCAATGCGGTCAACGTTGCGGAAGTTACCAGCGCGCCATAAGCGATATTCCACAAATTACGCCGCAGCATCTCTGCCGCCAGAATCGGACTGGCATTGACTTCGATATCGAACAGCGAACCACTGTCGGCCAAGGTCAGCCAGCGGGCCATGGGTGGGCTGTCTTCGGGGTCTTCAACGGTGAAGGCGGTCCACAATTCCCAGTTACCGTGGGCACGGGCCAACAGGCTGCCGAACAACGGATACCACTCTTCTGCCTGGTGACTGGCGATGCCGATGTTGACTTCGCCGTCCATGCCGGTCTTAAGCAATTCCGTGAGGCGCGTAAACACATCGTCCAGCCGGGCAAAGCCTTTTTTCAGCTCGGCGCCCATTTCACGCATGTGTTCGGGCACAACGCCGCCGATGAAGCGATGCCGTGGACGCTCGCGGCCCTGCATGTCTTCACCGGGTTTGAAGTCTGCCAGCTGTTCGCAGGCGGTGAACATGAACTGCTGCTGGGTTTTGATTTCTCGCGCCAGTTCCGGAACCTGCTCGATCAATTTCCCCAAGTCCCCCGGCAACGGGTGCTGGGCCAACAATTTTGCCAGGTTCTTGGCCGTTTGCTCCAGCCAGTCAGAGGTCGAACGCAAGCGGGTGTAATGGGCAAAATGGCCGATGGCCTTGTCCGGCAGGTGATGCCCTTCGTCGAACACGTACAGCGTTTCACGCGGGTCAGGCAACACCGCACCGCCGCCCAACGCCAGGTCAGCCAACACCATGTCGTGGTTGGTAACGATAACGTCGACTTTGCCCATGCCTTCGCGGGCTTTGTAAAATGCGCAACTCTGGAAGTTCGGGCAATGGCGGTTGGTGCATTGGCTGTGATCGGTGGTGACCCGTGCCCAGTCCTGGTCTTCCAGGGCTTGCGGCCAGCTGTCACGATCGCCGTCCCATTTATTGCTGCCGAGCTTCTCGATCATGCTGGTGAAGAGTTTTTGACTGGCTTCGTCGACCTCGATCTTGAAACCTTCTTCTTCGAACAGCTGGGCGGTAGCGGTTTGCGCCTGGCCTTCCTGCAGCAGCATGTCGAGTTTGGACAGGCACATGTAGCG
>NZ_JAQGNX010000039.1 GCF_028293835.1 Pseudomonas sp. | reverse complement strand
CGCATTCACAGGTAGGTTTTTATGACCTAAAATCACACCCGGCAGGGTTTCAACTTCTATGTCATGAATACTATTTCGCTGATGCTGCGCGAAATTGCGTACCTGAGTTTGAGCAAATTCGATGTCGGCAATGTCGCGCTTAGTCAGCTGCGAATAGCACGCTTCGATCTCAGGGGTAGTTAGCCGATAGCTATCACGCTCCATTTTGTCGAATTTGACGGCCAGATCGCGGACCGCGGCATCTCCCCGTGCTTCGATATCAGCCAGGATTGCTTCTACAGTGTCACGAACCTGACGGTCGGCAGATTTCACGACGTCCGCTTCAGCGCCTTTCTTCAGCCACTTAGCCATTTGCAATCTCCAGTATTATTTTTCTTGGAATGAATGCATACGTATGCAGTCCCCATCATAGAAGACTCTTTGGTGGTTTGGAAAGGGGTAGATGAGTAGGATGACGTTTTTCTTTACGCTCAGGGTTCAACGTTCATGGCTGAATTAATACGCCGCCCCGTCACCGCCCACGACGTAGCGAAACTCGCCGGGGTATCTCAGTCCGCTGTATCCCGAACCTATACCAAGGGCGCCAGCGTGGCGGCGAAGACCAGGGAAAAGGTCGAAGCCGCAGCAACAACGCTAGGCTATCGTCCTAATTTCGTAGCGCGCTCTTTGATCACTCGCCGATCTAATCTGATTGGCGTAGTCGTACCCAGCATGGCCAATCCTTTTTATTCCGAGGTGCTGGAGGCGCTGTCCAAAGCGTTTGAAGCGATGGAATACCGGGTACTGCTTTTCTCGACGGTCACCAACGGAGATTCAGATCCTATTCTGGAAGATGTTTTGCGCCACAGGGTAGAAGCTGTAATTTTGGTGTCTGCAGTTCTTTCGTCTCACTTTGCAGAAGAGTGCAAGCAAACAGGTCTTCCCGTCGTGTTACTAAACCGGAAAAACGACAGTGAGGCGGTTTCAAGTGTGACCAGCGACAACGCTCAAGGAGGAGCGCTCATCGCTGACTTCCTGATATCGACTGACCATAAACGCTTAGCCTTTATCGCTGGCAATGAGGGCTCCTCCACGAGTCGTGACCGAGAGCGAAGTTTTTCCCAGAGGCTTATTCATCACGGGTTTCCCTCTCCTTTGCGTGAGGTGGGTAATTACAATTTTCAGACTGCGATGGAAGCAACCCGTCGGCTGCTGTCATACGCGACCCCACCTGACGCGATTTTCTGCGCTAACGACTTAATGGCCATTGCGGCACTGAATGTCGTCACCCGAGAGTGTGGTTTGGTACCTGGGAAGGATATTTCGATTGTGGGGTTCGATAACATCGAAATGGCTAATTGGCCTCTCATAGGGCTGACGACCTACCAGCAGCCGATTGACCAGTTAGTGCAGCGAACCGTAGACATCATTCGCGCACAACTGGAAATGATTACCACGCCCTCCATTCAAGAGGTCCTGCCTGGGCAATTGATTGTCAGGGACAGCGCACGTCGCCCGGAGACCGGGTTATCCGTTATAGGTGCCGATACCGTCTGGCAAACACCTGCGTAGTCCCGCTCTGGTTCTGATGGGGTTTAGCAGGTATACCGCGTCGGCTCCCTCCCGAATGAATTCAGTCAGTTCAGGGCTTGCGTGTTCAGCAAATCCCGCACAGCAAAAGCCCGGATCTTCGGGCTGTTTGGCTGACCCCTGGCCTTGTAGCCGCCAAAATCGTCCAGACCATTCAAGCCTGAACGTTCGAGTCCGCGCCGCGCTTCTGCGCCGTGACCCTCACCGCAATCGTGGCACCCGCTAACAGGCTTATCACCCCCAGGGTTTCCAGTCCGGTAGGTAGACGGTGCTCGGCGATAAGCCCAAAAGAAGCGGCGAAGATTGTCTCTACCGAAATAAGCTGTCCAGAGAGGGCCATCGGAAGCCTCTGACTAGCAAAGTTCCAGGCCCATGCCCCTCCAACGGAAGCGACACACGCCAGCGCTGCTGCAGCAGCGAAAACCGGCAGAGTATTGTCGACACGAAGGTCGATGTGCGGATAACTGTACATACCATATTCAAGCCCGAAAGGAATGAACAGCAGGACGCTCAGACCGGCACCACTCATCATGAGGCCAGTCCAGAGACCTGAATGTACCTGGGGGATTCTTTCCAAGGTCTGTTGGTTCAGTACGCTGAACATTAACCAAGCCAGCACAGCGCCTGTGGCATAACCTACCGCTAACCGGTATGAACTCACGTCCGCACCCACCACATCGACGACGGCACCGTAATTCGTTGCGACCAATCCGAATACCGCTAGAACAATCGGTATGGCAAGCCTGTCCCAAGAGACTGTTCGTTCAAGCATATTGCCGGTAACCGCGATGATGACCGGCGTCGCGCTCAAAAAAGCCGGTGCAATAATGGCCCCTCCATGGAGTACGCTCCCCATGATACATCCTATGTAAAGAGCGTATCCCAACAGGCCAAGTAACCCTGCCGTTACCATTGAATGCCAGCTTAGACCCGGTTCGCCAGGCCAATAAACACACATCATGACAAGGCCAATGCAGCCAGAAACGATGAATCGCATTGTAATAAAATCAACCGGTCCGAAATCGCCCATCATGTAAGGTGATAAAAAATTAAGTGCCCAGCTGAACGTAGCGAATACCGCAGCTGCAACCCCTAGCACATATGATCTTGTCATCCCGGCTCCTAAGGTGTGCTTACCTAGCCTGAGTTATATTAATTCCAGGAAACGTCTTACAGTCTCGAACGCCACCCCATTAACAAACGGGTTCAGTTGGGCGCGTTTCGAAGAGGCAGGCATAAAAAACCCCCTGAAACCAAATGGTCTTCAGAGGGCTTTTAGGCGCAGTCTTTACAGACTAGCCAAACGCTAAATCCTAGAACGGGATATCGTCATCAAAGCTGTCGAAATCCGGAGCCGGTTGCGGCGCTTGCTGCTGGGGAGCAGGACGCGACTCGCGTTGTGGCTGGGACTGCGGTTGGGACTGCGGTTGAGACTGCTGCGGACGCGACTGTTGAGGGCGTGGCGCAGAGTTGTTGCTGTTGCCGCCTTGACCCTGTGGAGCGCCTTCGCCTTGTGGACGACCGCCCAGCAGTTGCATGGTGCCTTGCATGTCGACGACGATTTCAGTGGTGTAGCGCTTGATGCCGTCTTTTTCCCACTCGCGGGTTTGCAGCTTGCCTTCGATGTAGACCTGCGAACCTTTGCGCAGGTACTCGCCAGCAATTTCAGCCACCTTGCCGAACATCGAAACACGGTGCCACTCAGTCTTTTCGACTTTCTGACCGGTTTGTTTATCGGTCCATTGTTCGCTGGTCGCCAGACTCAGGTTGGTCACGGCGTTACCGTTAGGCAAGTAGCGAACTTCGGGATCCTGGCCGCATGTACCGACCAATATGACTTTGTTAACCCCACGGGCCATAACGTTCTCCTAGGCTACGCATTCCGCTGGCGCTGGGTCGTTGACCAGGCGCTCAAGGGAATTACGATCCAATAATTCGGTATCCAATTTGATATAGATGGCAGCTTCGGCACTGACGATCACTGCATCTGTTACCCCCGGGACGGCCATCAAACGCGCAATCAGGCCGGCCTCGCGCTGTGCTTCTGGCGTCAACGGCACGCGCAGGCTTGTCACATACGGAGGTTCACGCATAGTAACAGCAAAGGCCAACCAGATGGCACACAGAGCGGCACCGCCGAGGAAGACAATACTGAGTCCTCCGTGCTGAAACAGCCAGCCTCCTAGAATGCCCCCAGCAGCCGAACCGAGGAACTGGCTGGTGGAATAGATCCCCATGGCCGTGCCTTTGCCGCCCGCCGGTGACACTTTACTGATCAGCGATGGCAGCGAGGCCTCCAGCAAATTGAACGCGGTGAAGAACACCACCGTACCAATCACTAAAGCCCGCAAGGTATCGCCGAACGCCCAGAAGAATAGCTCAGTCAGCAACAGCACGCTCACGGCGCCGAGCAATACCCGCTTCATCTGACGCTTTTTTTCGCCGTAGATGATGAACGGAATCATCGCGAAGAACGAAATCAACAAGGCCGTGAGGTACACCCACCAGTGCTGCTCCTTGGGCAAACCGGCTTTTTCGACCAGCGCCAACGGTAAGGCCACGAAGCTGGACATGAGCATCGCGTGCAACACGAAGATACCTAAATCCAGTCGCAACAGGTCGGGATGACGCAACGTCGCGCCCAATGCCGCTCGCGCGACGCCTGATTCCCGATGGGTCAGCGGTCCGGTTGAATGGGGCACCATGAAGGCGACGATGAGAATCCCCAGCAATGCCATGCCGCCCGTGGCGAGAAACAGCCCGGACAAACCGAACGCTCGCGTCAGTAACGGGCCGACCACCATGGCCACGGCAAATGACAGACCGATGGTCATGCCGATCATCGCCATCGCTTTGGTCCGGTGCTGTTCGCGGGTGAGGTCCGATAGCAACGCCATGACCGCCGCAGAGATAGCGCCAGCGCCTTGCAGGATCCGTCCGGCGATAACGCCCCAGATTGAATCCGCGTTGGCCGCCAGCAAGCTGCCGAGGGCAAAAATAATCAGGCCCAGATAAATGACCGGGCGCCGACCAATGCGGTCGGAAATCATCCCGAACGGTATTTGCAGCACCGCCTGGGTCAGACCATATGCGCCGATTGCCAGACCGATCAGCGCTGGAGACGCGCCCGCAAGGTCCATTCCGTAGGTGGCGAGCACCGGTAAAACCATAAACATGCCAAGCATTCGGAACGCGAACACGAGCGCAAGGCCGCTTGCTGCGCGGGTCTCGCTACCACTCATTCGTTCGCTAAGGGGATCGTGCATGGATAAACCTCATGTGAACCGGTGCCGATTCTACCAGTCCCATCGGTGAGCAGCACACACGCGACGCTTTGCCGCGTACTGGCATGGAGCCGTATACTCCCGTGTTTATGCCCGCCAAGCGAGGCCGCAGTGGACAAGATCCTGATACGTGGGGCGCGAACCCACAACCTGAAAAACATCGACCTGACCCTGCCACGCGATAAATTGATCGTTATTACCGGGCTTTCCGGTTCTGGCAAATCGTCGCTGGCCTTTGACACGCTGTATGCCGAAGGGCAACGGCGCTATGTCGAATCGCTTTCCGCGTACGCACGGCAATTCCTCTCGATGATGGAAAAGCCGGACGTCGATACGATCGAAGGGCTGTCACCAGCGATTTCCATCGAACAGAAATCCACGTCGCACAACCCACGTTCGACCGTGGGGACGATTACCGAAATTTACGATTACTTGCGCCTGCTGTATGCGCGCGTCGGCCAGCCCCGCTGCCCGGATCACGATATTCCGCTGGAAGCGCAAACCGTCAGTCAGATGGTTGACCTGGTGCTGGCCCAGCCTGAAGGCAGCAAGTTGATGTTGCTTGCGCCAGTGGTTCGTGAGCGCAAGGGCGAGCACTTGGCGGTCTTTGAAGAGCTGCGCGCCCAGGGTTTTGTCCGTGCCCGAGTCAACGGCCGGCTGTGCGAATTGGATGAGTTGCCGAAGCTCGACAAGCAGAAAAAGCATTCCATTGATGTGGTGGTGGACCGCTTCAAGGTTCGCGAGGATATGCAGCAGCGGCTGGCTGAATCCTTCGAAACCGCACTGAAGCTGGCGGACGGAATTGCCTGGGTCGCGCCGATGGACGACGAGCCCGGCGAAGAAATGATTTTCTCCGCGCGCTTTGCCTGTCCGATCTGTGGGCATGCAATCAGCGAGCTTGAACCCAAACTGTTTTCCTTCAACAACCCGGCTGGCGCGTGCCCGACCTGCGACGGTTTGGGCGTAAAGCAGTTCTTCGACATCAAGCGATTGGTCAACGGAGAGCTCACACTGGCCGAAGGCGCGATTCGTGGCTGGGATCGACGCAACGTTTATTATTTCCAGATGCTTGGGTCCCTGGCGAATCATTACGGTTTCAGCCTGGAAGTGCCGTTCAATCAGCTGCCTGCTGATCAGCAAAAGATTTTGCTGAACGGCAGCGGCTCGCAGAACGTTGACTTCCGCTATCTCAATGATCGGGGCGACATCGTCAAGCGCGCGCACCCGTTTGAAGGGATTGTGCCGAATCTTGAGCGACGCTATCGCGAGACTGAGTCAGCCACAGTCCGCGAAGAGCTGGCGAAATTTCTCAGTACCCAGCCCTGCCCGGACTGTCGCGGAACACGCTTGCGCCGGGAGGCGCGTCATGTGTGGGTTGGCGAGAAAACCTTGCCTGCAGTGACCAGCCTGCCCATCGGCGATGCGACTGAATACTTCGCGGTGCTGAAGCTGACCGGCCGACGCGGCGAAATTGCTGACAAGATTCTCAAGGAAATTCGCGAGCGCCTGCAGTTTCTGGTCAACGTCGGCCTCGACTATTTGTCGCTGGATCGTAGCGCCGACACCTTGTCTGGCGGTGAAGCCCAGCGTATCCGCCTTGCCAGTCAGATTGGTGCTGGCCTCGTGGGCGTTCTGTACATCCTCGATGAGCCTTCCATTGGTCTGCATCAACGGGATAACGATCGCCTGCTGGGTACGCTGAAGCACCTGCGCGATATCGGCAACACGGTGATCGTGGTCGAGCACGATGAAGACGCGATTCGTCTGGCGGATTACGTGGTCGATATCGGCCCTGGCGCGGGCATCCATGGCGGGCACGTTGTCGCCGAGGGCACACCGGCCGAGGTCATGGCGCATCCGGACTCGCTGACAGGGAAATACTTGTCGGGCCGAGTAAAGATCGAAGTGCCAGCCAAGCGTACGCCGCGCAATAAAAAGCTGTCGCTGACGCTTAAAGGCGCTCGCGGCAATAATTTGCGCAATGTCGATCTGGAAATTCCGATTGGCCTGTTGACCTGTGTGACCGGTGTTTCCGGCTCAGGCAAGTCGACACTGATCAACAACACGCTGTTTCCCTTGAGCGCCACGGCCCTCAATGGCGCTACGACACTGGAAGCCGCGGTGCATGACAGCATCGATGGCCTGCAGCATTTGGACAAGGTCGTGGATATCGACCAAAGCCCTATCGGTCGTACGCCGCGCTCCAATCCGGCGACTTACACCGGGTTGTTCACGCCGATCCGTGAGTTGTTTTCCGGCGTTCCGGAGTCGCGTTCTCGGGGTTACGGCCCGGGCCGCTTCTCGTTCAACGTGAAAGGTGGTCGGTGCGAAGCGTGTCAGGGCGATGGCTTGATCAAGGTCGAAATGCACTTTCTGCCGGATATCTATGTTCCTTGCGATGTGTGCAAGAGCAAGCGCTATAACCGCGAGACGCTGGAGATCAAATACAAAAGCAAGAACATCCATGAAGTGCTGGAAATGACGATTGAGGAAGCACGCGTGTTCTTCGACGCCGTTCCCGCTCTGGCGCGCAAGCTACAAACGCTGATGGACGTGGGTTTGTCTTACATCAAGCTGGGCCAATCGGCGACCACGCTTTCGGGTGGTGAGGCGCAGCGGGTCAAGCTGTCGCGCGAACTGTCCAAGCGCGATACCGGCAAGACTCTGTACATTCTTGATGAGCCAACCACTGGTTTGCACTTCGCGGACATTCAGCAATTGCTAGACGTGCTGCATCGTCTGCGCGACCACGGCAATACCGTGGTAGTGATTGAGCACAACCTGGATGTGATCAAGACTGCCGACTGGTTGGTGGACCTGGGACCCGAGGGCGGCTCCAAGGGGGGCCAGATTATCGCCTGCGGCACACCCGAGCAGGTTGCCGAGATGGAGCAGTCCTACACTGGCCACTACCTCAAGCCGTTACTGCTTCGGGATAAAGCCAAAGTCGTGTAGTTCTAGAGGCAGTAAAAAGCCCCTGTCACGGTGTGGTGACAGGGGCTTTTTTGTTTCAGAACTGCGATTGCAGGTAGTTTTCCAAACCAATCGATTTGATCAGACCAAATTGCTGCTCTAGCCAATAGGTGTGATCTTCTTCGGTATCGGCCAACTGAATGCGCAGAATGTCGCGAGTAACGTAGTCCCTGTGCAGCTCACAGAGCGCAATGCCTTTGCACAGGGCGGCGCGAACCTTGTATTCGAGGCGCAAATCACTGGCGAGCATCTCAGGCACCGTGGTGCCTACATCCAGATCGTCTGCCCGCATGCGCGGCGTGCCTTCGAGCATCAGAATCCGCCGCATCAACGCGTCGGCATGTTCCGTCTCTTCCTGCATCTCATGGTTGATACGCTCGTAGAGTTTGCTGAAACCCCAGTCTTCGTACATTCGCGAGTGGATAAAATATTGGTCACGTGCCGACAGTTCGCCCGTCAGCAGCGTGTTGAGGTAATCGATTACGTCTGGGTGACCTTGCATCGCCCTAAATCTCCTGCTCTAAAGGCGTCAGTTTGAACCAAGCAAAGAATAAGGTCACTTCCGGAAATGCGATGAAGTGTGAAAGATCTAGAAAAGTCGGACAACTGGACGGGAAAAACCGCCCAGATGCGGGCGGTTCTGTTTAGCATTTCGAATCAGCTCAGTTGAACGCCCAACGCCTTGGCAACACCTTCGCCATACGCCGGATCAGCCTTGTAGAAATACTGCAGTTGGCGCTGCACAACGTCGCTGCTCACCCCAGCCATCGAACCTGCGATGTTGTCGATTAACAAAGTCTTTTGATCAGCGCTCATCAGGTTGAAAAGCGCGCCTGCGTGGCTGAAATAATCAGTGTCTTCGCGGTGATCGTAACGAGTCGCTACACCGCTCAGTGCCAACGCTGGCTCAGCATAGGCTGGTGCCTGCTTCGGAGCACTTGCATAGCTGTTCGGTTCGTAGTTAGCCGCGGCGCCACCGTTGTCACCAAAACGCATGGAGCCATCGCGCTGGTAGCTGTGAACCGGGCTTTTCGGCGCGTTGATCGGCAGTTGCTGGTGGTTGGTGCCGATGCGGTAGCGATGCGCGTCGGCATAGGCAAAGACCCGCCCTTGCAGCATGCGATCTGGAGACAAACCGACACCTGGCACCATATTGCTTGGACCGAACGCAGCTTGCTCTACCTC
Organism: Pseudomonas sp.; assembly: GCF_028293835.1. GTDB lineage: Bacteria > Pseudomonadota > Gammaproteobacteria > Pseudomonadales > Pseudomonadaceae > Aquipseudomonas. The sequence goes on along the minus strand of NZ_JAQGNX010000039.1, from coordinate 2,001 downwards.
AGCGAAGTAATTCGCCGGGTTACGGTTCAACTCAAGTTCGCCGACTTCGATCAGCGGATATTGTTTTTGCGACCAGGTTTTGGTGACGTCGAACGGGTTCTCGTGATGAGCGTTTGCCTGCGCTTCAGTCATGATTTGGATGCAGACCTGCCATTTCGGAAAGTCGCCCCGCTCGATCGCAGAAAACAGATCGCGCTGGGCATAATCCGGGTCAGTACCGGCTATACGAGCAGCATCTGCCGGGGCCAGGTTTTTGATGCCCTGCTTGGTTTTGTAATGCCACTTCACCCAGTGACGCTCGCCGTTGGCGCTAATCAGGCTATAGGTGTGGCTACCGAAGCCGTGCATGAAACGATAGCCGTCGGGGATGCCCCGGTCCGAGAACAGAATGGTGACCTGGTGCAGCGCCTCAGGAGAGTGCGACCAGAAGTCCCATACCATTTGCCCGCTTTTCAGGTTGGTCTGCGGTTGGCGTTTTTGGGTGTGGATGAAATCAGGAAATTTCAGCGGATCACGGATGAAGAACACGGGGGTGTTGTTACCAACAATGTCCCAGTTGCCTTCTTCAGTATAAAACTTAACCGAGAAACCACGGGGATCACGCTCGGTGTCAGCCGAACCACGCTCGCCGCCTACAGTAGAGAAACGCATGAAAATTGGCGTTTGTTTGCCTACGGTGTCGAACAGCTTGGCGCTGGTGTACTGGGTGATGTCACGGCTAACGGTAAAGGTGCCGTGAGCGCCCGAACCTTTGGCGTGGACACGACGCTCCGGGACATTTTCGCGGTTAAAGTGCGCGAGTTTCTCAATCAGATGAAAGTCATCTAGCAACAGCGGGCCACGCGGACCGGCAGACCGGGAGTTCTGGTTGTCGGCGACAGGGGCGCCACTGGCTGTGGTAAGCGTTTTAGTCTGGCTCATGCAAAGTCTTCCTCTGGCAAACGTGTCCTGCCGGCTAATCGGCATGTGGCGGAGTATTGGCCAAAAACTTTACATCAGCAAATTCATTAAATTGTCGTGATCGATAGCAATTAATAATAACCAAGGAATGCAAAACGACATTTTTAAAACAAAAAAACCGGGCACTAGGCCCGGTTCTTTTTGATCAGACTGACGTCTTATTCAGCGGCTTCTACAACACCACCGATAGGACGATCAACCAGTTCGACGTACGCCATAGGCGCGTTGTCGCCAGTGCGGAAACCGCACTTGAGGATGCGCAGGTAGCCACCCTCACGGGTTGCATAACGCTTGCCCAGATCGTTGAACAACTTACCAACGATGGCTTTCGAACGAGTACGGTCGAATGCCAAGCGGCGGTTAGCCAGACTGTCGATCTTAGCCAGGGTGATCAGCGGCTCAGCAACGCGACGCAGTTCCTTGGCTTTCGGCAATGTAGTTTTGATCAGCTCGTGCTCGAACAGCGACACCGCCATGTTTTGAAACATGGCCTTACGGTGAGAGCTGGTACGGCTCAGGTGACGTCCACTTTTACGATGACGCATGGTTCATTCCTTACCAAACACGACGTTCGGTGATTACGACGATCAGGCAGTCGCCTTGTCGTCCTTCTTAAGACTTGCAGGCGGCCAGTTGTCGAGGCGCATGCCGAGGGACAGACCGCGGGAGGCCAGAACGTCCTTGATTTCAGTCAAGGATTTCTTGCCAAGGTTCGGAGTCTTCAACAGCTCTACTTCGGTACGCTGAATCAGGTCACCGATGTAGTAGATGTTTTCCGCCTTAAGGCAGTTAGCCGAACGTACAGTCAGTTCCAGATCGTCAACCGGGCGAAGCAGGATCGGATCGATCTCGTCTTCCTGCTCGACAACCACTGGCTCACTGTCACCTTTGAGGTCGACGAACGCAGCCAACTGCTGTTGCAGGATGGTTGCAGCGCGACGGATAGCCTCTTCAGGATCCAGGGTACCGTTGGTTTCCAGATCAATAACCAGCTTGTCCAGGTTAGTACGCTGCTCGACACGGGCGTTTTCCACCACGTAT
>NZ_JAQGNX010000021.1 GCF_028293835.1 Pseudomonas sp. | reverse complement strand
CTCATCCAGTCGCTCCAGCCCCCTGGCCAACTCAAACAACTCGGTTTCTTCGTTGTTCTGGCGTGCCGACGCCATTACATTGAACACCAGCGCGCGAATTTCAAGCGTGTTGAACACCAGCATTATTCCGTCCCCGCAGGTTTGCGGGTGCGCCGCCAAGGTAAACAATTCATCGCGTAACATGCCATGTGTGGCGGCTGCATTCAAAACCGCCCAGACGCGCTCAGTGAGGCCCTGCCGGTGCCCCTGATAGTCGGCGGTTCCAGCCAAATCATGCAGCACCCTGAAAAAATCAGCGCTTTCGGACTCGGCCAGCAGATCATTCCAGATACGCAACCTGGCGGTGCGCTCGCTGCCGGACGACTCCGGCAGCCATAAGGAGAAAGGCGACAACCCGGCCCCGGCATGCGGTCGATCTTCACTGATGCCCATAAACCGCCTGGCGTCAGCGCTCAGTAGACGCTGCGCTCTTTCTCGGGTGGCTTCGCTAAGCGGGTTGTCATGCAACTGAAGCCGTCGGTAGGTTGTCGCTTCCTCATGAAAAACCGTCTCTGGAATATCCTCGATACGATTATTACGCACATCGAGAATGATCAGATTGACGCAATCGGCGAGACCTGCAGGCAGTGCGTTGATTCCGGTTGCTCGTAGGTTAAGCCTGATTAAACGGCGCATACGACCCACGTTTAACAGTGGTCCAACCGGGCAATGATTCAGATTAAGCGTTCGTAACTGCAGCATGCCTCGCAGCCGGTTGACTGAAGTCTGATCCAGGACCAACGGGTTGCCGCGCAAAGACAACTGCCGCAATGCAGTATGTGCGCTGAGCGCTTCCGGGATAGACGTCAGATCATTACCCCGTAAGTACAGCTCGTGCAAATTGCTGAAGTACCCGAGCAAAGCGTTAGTCGTTTCGGTGTCCAGGCCGGTATTGTTGACGTGCAATGAGTGCACATGGTCGAACCGAGCCGTCAAAGCAGGCAATTCACCGATGGCAAGGAAATTCAAATCCAATGAGTAACCGAGAAGTCGCCCCCTCTCGGAGTAACATTTAGGGCTGAGCCTTTTCCAGCAGTTTTTAATTCGCATTGCCGCAAGTCGTCTATCGGCCTCAACAACAAATCGAACCGCGTCGCCCCTGACTCGTGGTGCTGATGGAGTACTTACCCAGCTACCAAGAGCGCTTTCGAGCTGTTCATATTGAGTTTCAAGCGCTCGGATCTTGCCCTGGAGAAAGGATGGCAAGTCCCCGGGGTTCCCTGTGTGAGCGGTACTCAGCTCGCGGACAAACGCTTTGACCTCAGCCTCACCCATCCCCGGGAAGAGGCTTTTCACTGCCAGCTCGGCGGAGTGATTTCTCGATCCCTGCCCGAGCCTTGAAAACAGTCGTCTCATCCTTCCGCTCATTGGATAACCAATGCGACCGTCAGCCAGCCGGTGCGGCCACGTGAACCCGGGTTTTATTTTTTGCATGCTCAAGGCCAATGCCACTTCGTCACGCTGGGTGACTGCGAGGGCGCCCAAAACCAATCGCAACTCTGACTCTCGGGCCGCGCTCGACAAGCCAATAGCCGCACGCGTATCTGCTGGCAGAGCCTGCAACAAGGCGTTGAAGAAAGAGTGATCGCCGCTGTCGATAGGGTTGCCGCCACTGTCGAGCGTTTGATAACGCTCACCTGACTTCACCAACACCCAGCGTAAAGCCGAGGATTCGTCGCCTATGCTGGCGAGTAACTCACCAGAAAAACTACCGTCGCGAAGTTCAAGCGCCAGATGCTTAGGCCAGCCGGGCAATTGCGGTAGCAGCCTGAAGCCAGCGGTGGCAGTGTCCGGATTATCAGCGCCTTTGAAGTAAAAACCCTCGTTGGCGCGATTCAAGCGCAGTTGTTGCTGGTATTCCCTCGCCTGCTCGGCCATGCGCAGGGGCAAGCGCGACGAGGCGTTCATTTGAGCAAGTTCCCGGGCGCTGGCTGATTCAATCAACTCATCGGCGATGACGGTCGAAAGCGTCGGGAAATCGCGTTTGATCAGCTTTACCGGCACGCCGTCCGAATACGTGTCTGTTTGATACATCGATTCAAGCAAGGCATTCCTGCGCAGTGCTGCGACATCAGCAAGCTGATTGGCCAAACGGCTGCTCTGACTTTGACGTGTGGTGTTGTATTCACCCAACAATGTCTCTATTTCTTCCGGCGTCAAGGCGGCCAGAGTCGACGCGATGACATCGCCCATTTGTCCCGGCAGATATTTTAGCTCCACCGAGGGCAAGACGCCCTTGTGGTTACCGAACACATTGAGCAAACCGCCCTCGGGGTCGAACAAGCGTACCGCTCGTTGTTCCGGCCAGCCGGGCAACACCGTCAGCAGCTCCAGGTAAGGGTCGATGCGCGGCCACCTGATGTCCTGCGGGGTGCCGCTGTTCATCGCGGTAATAAATCCATTGATCTGATCTTCAATCTGGAACCTGAGAATTGAATCACGCAACAAAGCAGGGGGTTTTATATTTTCCACATGTACTTGCCGCAACAGCGCTACATCGGTTTGCGTGGTCGCCAGGATGCGTTCGATGGTTTGCTCGTCGATGTCATCCAGCCCCGGATGCAGTCGCTTGAATAATGTGTGCAAGTCCCAGCCCATGGGATTTTCTCCCTCATGGCGCCAGGCCCCGGCGTTGTTATGGCTGAGGGTGGGTGAATACGCCTGGGGATTCGTCGTGTGCTGGAGCCGCCACTTTTTCAGCCCAACGTCGAAGGTGATCTGATAGAGATTGCAAGCCAATGGCAGATAGTTTTTGCCATCGACCTCCACCCGCGCTTCGGCATTAGCCATCACCCAGTTAGGTAACGTTACCTCTTGCTGGAACGGGGCCGTATCGGCTTTCCAGAGTCGCGTCTGGCCGTTTTTCAGGGTTACGGGAATCAGGTTTTCTATAAAAAAGGCCGAGGGCGAGCTTGCGACCGAGGGCGACGCTTTTGAGCCCGCGACGATCATCGCTCCCGCCAGAGCAATATTTTCAGCCGCCCCAAACAGATGCGTCAGCGCTTCGTCGACTTCGCCGTCCTTCCAATCGACAACCCCGACGAAAATATCCGCCATCACTTGCTCTACAGCGATCACGGCCATCGCGGCGCCCAGAACCGGGATAAAAAAAGATGCCATATTGAGCAGGTCCAGACCTAATGACTTGTAAGCCTGCAACCGTTGCATACGGGATTTCTGATCCTCGTCGTCAGTGGGGACCGCTAACACCCTTGAGTCTTCATAGGTTTTGACCAGTAAATGCTCATACAACATTTGAAACGGCGCCGGCGAATACGCAAACTTCTCCAGGGAAAGCTCGGCCTGAGCGTCGAATTGTCGCTTACGCAAGCCGGCACTCAGGGGATTGCCATCTATCGGACGTAGCGGCATGAGCCGCTCATTGAGCCTTTGGAAAAACCGCTGACTTTCGCGCAAGCTGATAAAGCGCTGGAAGTAGTTTTGATAGGTGCTGGTGGAAAGTTTGCGGCGCAACGTGTCGGTAAAAGCCTTGAACGATACATATTCCTTGAGTGGGTGCTCCGGCTCCTGCGGCATATACACGACACACGGCAAGCTTGCCGCGTCATCTTTATCGGGTTCGATCAAGAGCGCGCCATACAGCGTATTGCCATGTTCACCTACCGAGTCCAGCAGCCGCAGCCAGCCGTGGCGAATCGGATCACCGGACCACGTTGGCTCACTTCCCTGAGTGGTCAGTGCTAATAACATCTTGTAGGCGGGCGCGGAGATATGATTTTTCATCAAGGCGATATGGGCCAACACCTGAACGTTATCTTGCTCGCTACGTTGGAATTTGGCCGCCACCGCAGCAGCCAGTTCGTCAGCCGATTGGCCCGGCACAGCGGCCGGTCTGAACACACTGTCGAGATGGGTTTGATAACGGGCGCCCAAATCCAGGCTGCGACACATCTGGGCGAATTGCGCGGGCTTGATGTTGATAATGCCGAAGTAACGGTAGCGAAACCGCGGGTAACGCCCATCAACCCCTGTCCCGGCGACCAATTGCAGTTGCAGCCCATCGTCCGGGAGCAACGCCGCACCAGGTTCAAACCCGCCGTCCTCCGCTTCAAACGCTTCGAAGTTTTGCAGCGCGGCCTGGAGCAGGCTTTGCTTAAACGGGCGACGTTTATCCATGCCAAAAAACGTTTGACTGTGCACGGTCACCAGATCGTTCGTGTGCAGATCCAGGCGAAGATTGAAGGTTTCAATCAACGCCTTTTCCAGTAAGGGCTCGGCGAAGGCTTTAACGGACGGCAACTTTTGACGCAGCGGTTCAAGGTCGCGTCGAGAAAACAGGCTGAATAACTGACTTTTGCGCAATGCTGCGCGTAGTTCCGTGGAGGCACTGCTGTACCAGGCAGGCAGACGACTTTTAATAAACCCGTGGTTGGCCTGACCATCCGCCCATGGGGCAAACACCTCATCGTCAGAGAAGTTTACGGATGAACGTTTAGAACCGCTGGTTATACCGAACATTGGACACAGCCTTATGACAACTCAATGAGTCGCTCAGGCTAGGGTCTTAGGGTTCTGATCGTGACATAACAAAGTAGCACCTGCTGTGTTTAAGCCAGGTGCTGAGCGATCTACTGGCGCAACTCAGCGTCGCACTTTGATGAGCTGACCACCTCGCGATACGCCCGCTGCTCTCCTGCCATCTGGCGTTGAACCAGCAACGCGTCATGGCTGGACATCGATCAATGTTTACGCAGAATCACGCTACCGATGGAATACCCGGCACCGAACGAACTGAGTACCGCCAGCGCGCCCTGTGGCAAGTCGTCCTGGTATTTGTGGAAAGCAATCACCGACCCCGCCGAGCTGGTGTTGGCGTACGTATCGAGAATCACCGGAGCCTCCTCCACGGTTGCTTCGCGACCCAGGAGCTTTTTCACGATCAGGTGATTCATGCTGAGGTTGGCCTGATGCAGCCAGAACCGCTTGATATCACCCACACTCAGTTTGTTTTCTTGCAAATGGGTCGCGATCAGTTCAGCAACCATCGGGCACACATCGCGGAACACTTTGCGGCCTTCTTGCACGAACAGTTTGTCTGACGCGCCGATGCCCTCTTCCGCCGCGCGGTTGAGGAAGCCAAAATTGTTGCGAATGTTATTGGAAAACTTGGTCAGCAGCTTGGTGCTGACGATATCAAACTGGTGTTCAGAGGTGGCCAGATCGGCACGCTCGACAACCACTGCGGTGGCACCGTCGCCGAAAATGAAATGACTGTCGCGGTCACGGAAATTCAGGTGGCCGGTGCATATTTCCGGGCTGATAACCAGTACCGCACGGGCCTGGCCCAGCTGTACGGTATTGCACGCTTGCTGAATACCAAACGTGGCAGAGGAACAGGCCACGTTCATATCAAAGCCGAAGCCGTGAACGCCCAGTGCTTCCTGGATTTCAATAGAGATCGCTGGATAAGCCCGTTGCAGGTTGGAGCAGGCAACGATGACGCCATCAATATCGGCTGCTGTTTTGCCGGCGCGCTGCAAGGCTTCCTCAGCGGCTGCAACGCCCATTTGGCAGAGAATCGACCACTCGTCATTGGCGCGTTCAGGCAAACGTGGCGCCATGCGTTGTGGATCGAGAATGCCTTCTTTGTCCATGACGAAACGGCTTTTGATGCCGGACGCTTTTTCGATAAACGCCGCGTTGGATTCAGTCAGGGCCTGCACATCACCGCTCTCGATGGCGGCTGCATTTTCGGCATTGAACAGCGCGACGTAGGCATTGAAAGACTGCACCAGTTCATCGTTGGAAATGCTGTTGGCTGGGGTAAAAAGGCCAGTGCCACTGATGACGACGTTATACACGGTCGTTCCTCTCTTATTTGATCGTCGCAGAAAACGACCTGCTGGGCATGAGTATTGGCACAATCGTGCCAATACGAAAAGTTAGACGCGAAGTGTGCCATATCGGGCCGATTTTCGCGCTGTCACGGCGACTTAATGGCTGAAAGCGGTTACTGCGGATCAGCCGTCTACCTGGCTCCACTGCTTGCTCAGGCGCTTATCGGAGATCGGGACTTTAGTCCCTAATTGCTGAGCGAACAGCGAGACGCGGTATTCCTCCAGCCACCAGCGATACAGCACCAACTCATCGTCACGCTTGCCTTCCTGGGCATGCTTGTTCGCCCGCGTCTGATATTGAGTCCACAAGCCCGCCAGCTCACCACTCCAGACGCGATCCTTCTGCGCCTGGGACGAGAGTTTTTCCAGGCGCATTTCAATGGATTTCAAATAACGAGGCAATTCTTTGAGCCATTGCATCGGCGTTTCCCGGACGAAGCCCGGATACACCAAATGACTCAGCTGCGACTTGATGTCGTTAAGCGCCACCGCCTGTGCCAGATCGATCTTACCCTTGAAACGCTTTTGCAAGCCGTGCCACAAGGTGAGGATTTCCAGCGTCAGCTTTGCCAGGCGCTCGGCATGCTCAGTCCAGGCGCCGCGTTTACGCTCAGCCAGACCGGCCAATCCGGCGCCATCACGTGGCAGGATTGACTCACCGTCGAGAATGCAGCTGTCGAGACTGGCGAGCAGTATGTCCTCAATCAAGCCATCGACTCGCCCCAACTCGCGGTGCAGCAGCGCCAATTCGGTTTGCCCCGGCAGCTTGCCACGCAAGAACTTGGCCGGCTCGGCCAACTGTTGCAGTAACAGATGCTGCAAAGCACGACGGTGCTGAAACTCGGCTTCGGCAGGCGTCGAGAAACGTCCTTCCTTGACCGTGCCGGACTCTTCAACCAGCGCCGGGTACACCGTCATGGACAGGCCCGCGATGTTTTGTTGAGTTTTTTCCGCAACCGGGGCGAACACTTTGGCTTCAACCGGAAGCTGGCTCTTCGCCGTTTGCGGCACTGCCAGCGCGGCTTGGCTGGCCTGAGCGAACCGTGCGGTCAGCTCTGCCAGATCACGCCCCTCCCCCAGGAATTTGCCGTCGCCGTCAACGATTTCGAGGTTCATTTTCAAATGGTTTTCGAGCTGTTGAGCCGCTTCGGCCCAGGCTTCTTCCGACACCCGTGCGCCGGTCATTCGCTGCAATTCACGGCCCAACGCCTGGGGCAACGAGCCTTCGCCGAAGGGCATCCGTTCCAGAGCGGCCTTGATAAAGTCTGGCACCGGCACGAAGTTTTTGCGCAAAACCTTGGGCAGGTTGCGTACCAATGCAATGCACTTGGTTTCCAGCAGGCCCGGTACCAGCCATCCCAGCCGGTCAGCGGGGAGCATCGGAAGCAAGGGGGCGGGCACGCGCAGGGTCACACCGTCCCGTGGATGGTTCGGTTCAAAGTGATAACTCAATGACAGGGTCAAATCCCCCAGGCGCAGGGTATCCGGGTAATACGCAGCGGTAATCTCGCTGGCTTCCCGGGCCAGGACGTCTTCCTCGCGCATGATCAACAGCTGCGGATTGTTCTTGCTTTCAGCCTTGTACCAACTGTCAAAGGTCGCGGTTTGATGAATCTCGGCTGGCACCCGCGCTTCGTAGAAATTGAACAGCGTGTCTTCGTCGGCCAGGATGTCACGGCGGCGGGCCTTGGCTTCCAGCTCGTCGAGGGTTTCCAGCAGCTTGGTATTGGCGGTAAGGCACTTGGCACGAGACAGAATTTCGCCGCGCACCAGACCTTCTCGAATAAACAACTCTCGCGACACCACCGGATCAATTGGACCGTAATGCACGGGCCGCCGAGCGACGACGATCAGACCGAACAACGTGATTTGTTCGAACGCCACCACTTGCCCGCGCTTCTTTTCCCAGTGCGGTTCAAAATGGTTCTTCTTGATCAAGTGCCCGGCCAGCGGCTCGATCCAGTCAGCGTCGATCTTGGCCACCATGCGTGCATACAGCTTGGTGGTTTCCACCAGCTCAGCCGCCATCAGCCATTGCGGACGTTTCTTGCCCAGCCCGGATGACGGATGAATCCAGAACCGGCGTTGGCGCGCGCCAAGGTAATCGCCATCTTCGGTCTTTTGCCCGATCTGGCTGAGCAAACCGGAGAGCACTGCCTTGTGCAGCCTGGGGTAGTCGGCTGGCTCTTTGTTAACGGTCAACTGCAAATCGCGGCAGATCAGGCTCAACTGTCGATGGGAGTCACGCCATTCGCGCAGGCGCAAGTAATTCAGGAAGTTTTTACGGCACCAGTTGCGCAGCGGGCTGGCGGTCAGCGCCAGGCGTTGCTCTTCAAAACCGCGCCACAAATTCACCAGACCGGCGAAGTCGGAGTCGATGTCTTTCCATTGTGCGTGCGCCTGATCGGCGGCCTGCTGACGCTCGGGCGGACGTTCACGGACGTCTTGCACGGACATGGCGCTGGCGACAATCAGTACTTCCTGCAGGCTGCCTTGCTGGGCGGCTTCAAGCAACATACGGCCCATGCGCGGGTCCACCGGCAGCCTCGCCAATTGTCGACCCAACGGCGTCAGTTGATTCTCGCGGTTGACCGCTGACAGCTCTTGCAACAAATTGAAACCATCGGTGATGGCTTTGCCGTCAGGTGGCTCGATAAACGGGAAGTCGGTGATCTCACCGAGGCGCAAGTGCAACATTTGCAGGATGACCGCGGCGAGGTTGGTGCGCAGGATTTCTGGATCGGTGAACTCCGGGCGACCGTTGAAATCTTCTTCGCTGTACAAGCGCACGCACAAGCCTGGCTCGACCCGGCCGCAACGACCTTTTCGCTGGTTGGCGCTGGCCTGGGAAACCGCCTCAATCGGCAACCGCTGAACCTTGGCGCGGTAGCTGTAGCGGCTGATGCGCGCCGTACCGCTGTCAATCACGTAACGAATACCCGGCACGGTCAATGAGGTTTCGGCGACGTTGGTCGCCAGTACTACGCGGCGCCCCGGATGAGACTGAAATATTCGCTGTTGTTCGGCAGGTGACAACCTCGCGTACAACGGCAGAATTTCGGTGTGTCTGAGCTGAGCCTTGCGCAGCATCTCGGCGGCGTCGCGGATTTCCCGCTCGCCCGGCAAGAACACCAGTACGTCGCCGGGACTCTTGCGTTCGCTGCGTTCGAAGTCGGCCAGTTCTTCCAGGGTCGCCAGAATCGCCTGGTCGACGGTCAGATCGTCTTCGACCGCGTTGCCCTCCTCGTCCTGCTGCGAGGTGAGCGGGCGATACCATGTGTCCACCGGGAAGGTACGACCGGAGACTTCAACAATGGGTGCGTTATCGAAATGCTCGGAGAAACGCTGCAAGTCGATGGTCGCCGAGGTGATGATCAGCTTCAGGTCTGGACGACGTGGCAGCAGGGTTTTCAGGTAACCCAGCAGGAAGTCGATGTTCAGGCTGCGCTCGTGGGCTTCGTCGACGATGATCGTGTCATAACGCTCCAGGTAGCGGTCGTGCTGGGTTTCAGCCAGCAGGATGCCGTCGGTCATCAGTTTGATCAGGGTGTTGCTGTCGCTTTGGTCTTCGAAACGAACCTGGTAACCGACCAGTGCGCCCAGTGGCGTGCCGAGTTCTTCGGCGACCCGGCTGGCGACGCTGCGCGCGGCGATCCTGCGCGGCTGGGTGTGGCCAATCAGGCCATGCTGGCCGCGACCGATTTCCAGGCAGATCTTCGGCAATTGGGTGGTTTTGCCCGAACCGGTTTCACCGGCAATAATCAGCACCTGATGCTTGAGCAGCGCGGCCTTGATCTCATCGCGCTTGGCGGCAATCGGCAGGCTGTCGTCATAACGAATCACCGGCAGGCTTTCACGGCGTGCGGTGACTTGGGCAATCGATGCCTGCGCTCGCACGGCCCACTGCGCCAACCTGGCCTCGTCAGGCTTCTTGCGCAGGTCGTGCAACTGACGGCGCAAGCGATGACGATCAGAGATCATCGCGTGGTCGAGGTCTTTAAACAGTTGGTCGATAGAAGGCGATTCGTCGGTCATCGGGTAAGCAAAGTCTTTTGATGGTGCAAAGGCGGGGATTGTCGCAGATTTGAAGGTGTGTAGGAGCCAACTTGTTGGCGAGGCATACGGCGCGGCGCCCTGAGACACTGCGGTGCTGCTTTCGCGAACACGTTCGCCCCCACCGGGACTGGAGTGAGTTCCAGACCCGTAGGAGCTGCCGAAGGCTGCGATAAGGCCGAGGGACCTTCGCCAACAGGTTGGCTCCTACAGAGATTTGTATCCAGTCTTACTTTTTCAACCCCAGCTTTTTCAATTCCTCAGCCCGCAATTCACGACGCAGGATTTTGCCGACGTTGGTGGTCGGTAATGCATCGCGAAATTCCAGTGTTCTCGGCACTTTATAGCCCGTGACGTTGGCGCGCATGTGCTCCATGACCTGTTCCTTGGTCAGGTGTATGCCGGGTTTGACCACGATGAACAGCTTGATCGCCTCACCCGATTTCTCGTCCGGGATACCAATGGCCGCGCACTGCAAGACACCTGGCAACAAGGCCAATACGTCTTCGAGTTCGTTGGGGTACACATTGAAGCCGGAGATCAGAATCATGTCTTTCTTGCGGTCGACAATCCGCAAGTAGCCGTCTGGCTGGATGATTGCGATGTCGCCGGTTTTTAACCAGCCATCGGCGTCGAGTATTTCATCGGTGGCTTCCTGGCGCTGCCAATAGCCCTTCATCACTTGCGGGCCTTTGACGCACAACTCGCCGGTTGACCCAAGAGACAACTCATTGCCCGCGTCGTCGATAACCCGGCACAGGGTCGAGGGCACTGGAATACCAATGGTACCGATCTGAATCTTTTGAATCGGGTTAACCGTGGCCACCGGGCTGGTTTCGGTCATGCCATAGCCTTCGCAAATCTCACAACCGGTCACTTCTTTCCAGCGCTCGGCCGCCGCAGATTGCAGGGCCATGCCCCCGGACAGGGTGACTTTCAAGCCGGAGAAATCCAGCTTGCGAAATTCCTCGCTCTGGCACAGCGCCACGAACAGCGTATTCAAACCGATGAAGCCGCTGAACTTCCATTTGGAGAGTTCTTTGACCATCGCCGACAGATCGCGCGGGTTGCTGATCAAGACGTTGTGATTGCCGATCAGCATCATCGCCATGCAGTGAAAGGTGAACGCGTAGATATGGTAAAGCGGCAGCGGCGTGATCAGGATTTCGCAGCCTTCATCGAGGTTAGAGGCCATCAGCTCCTTGCACTGCAGCATATTCGCGATCAGGTTGCGGTGAGTCAGCATCGCGCCTTTGGCCACGCCGGTGGTACCGCCGGTGTATTGCAACACTGCGACATCGCCGGCCAATGGCGAAGCGTCTTTCACCGCTTGGCCACGGCCTTTATTGAGCACTTCATTGAATTTGATCGCGTTGGGCAAGTGATACGCCGGGACCATCTTTTTCACGTACTTGATGACGCTGTTGATCAACAGCCGCTTGAGCGGCGGCAACAGGTCAGCGACTTCAGTGACAATGACGTATTTGATCGCGGTCTTGGGTACCACCGTTTCGGCCAAATGGGCCATGTTCGCCAGACACACCAGCGCCTTGGCGCCAGAGTCGTTGAACTGATGCTCCATCTCCCGCGCGGTATACAGCGGGTTAGTGTTGACCACGATCAAGCCGGCACGAATGGCTCCGAACACAGCGATGGGGTACTGCAACAGGTTAGGCAGTTGCAGGGCGATGCGGTCGCCCGGCTGCAGGTCGGTGTGCTGTTGCAGGTACGCGGCGAACGCGCCTGACAATTCATACAGCTCACCGTACGTGAGAGTCTTGCCCAGGTTACTAAACGCAGGTTTGTTGGCGAAACGCTGACAAGACTGCTTCAATACCGCCTGGATATTTGGATACTCGTCAGGATTGATCTCGGCAGCAATGCCAGACGGGTATTTATCCTTCCAAAAGTTTTCGATCATGGAAGCCGACTCCTCAGCGACAGCGATTTTTACACACCGCTTAAATGCGATGATTTTTTGTGTGGGTTGCAGGCTTTTCGCTTACCGATAGGGCAAAAAGCGGGCTGAGGGTAGCAGCTTTGCCTGAGGCCGCCTAGAGCCAAACGAGGCCTCTACGGTCACAAACGTGACTAATTATAAAGTAATGGTCACGTTTAGAGCAATCATACTATTAGCCAATAAAAAGGATGTCAGAAGGTTCGCCCTACCCCTTCGCACCACGCCTGCCCCCGAAAAACCCTTGCTCGAGCAGGAGCAGACGTATCAGCGACGGGGTAGCGCAAGGAATTGAATCAGGCGATATCCCGCAGTTCGCGGCGCAAGATTTTTCCTACAGGTGTCATGGGCAATGACGCGCGCAGCACAATCAGCTTCGGCACTTTATAGCCGGTGAAATTTTCTTTGCAATAGGCCTTCAGCTCTTCAATGCTGACTCCCATCTCCCGCGCTACGACGAATAACTTCACCGCTTCGCCGGTTCTCTCATCCGGGACACCAATCACCGCACAGCTGGCGACCTTCGGGTGAGCCATCACCACGTCTTCGATTTCGTTCGGGTAGACGTTGAAGCCCGAGACAATAATCATGTCTTTTTTGCGGTCAACAATGCGCACGAACCCGTCCGGGTCGATCACCGCAACGTCACCGGTTTTCAACCAGCCCTCGGCGTCCAGCACTTCGGCGCTGGCTTCGGGCTTGTGCCAGTAGCCTTTCATCACCTGCGGGCCTTTGATGCATAACTCGCCGCGCTCGCCCAAAGCAAGTTCATGGCCGTTGTCGTCGATAATTTTGAATGCGGTGCCGGGCACCGGGATACCCACTGTTCCCAATCGGGCTGTGTCGCCGTACGGGTTGGTAGACGCCACCGGGGAGGTTTCTGTCAGGCCATAACCTTCGACGATCCGACATCCCGTGATCTGCTGCCAGCGTTCGGCTGTGGCCTTAACCAGCGCCGTGCCCCCGGAGTTGGTCAGCTTGAGGCTGGAAAAGTCCAGGTTCTTGAAATCAGGGTGTTCCATGAGCGCCACAAACAACGTGTTCAACCCGATCATTGCCGAAAACCGCCAGTTCTTCAGCTCTTTGATAAAGCCGCCAATGTCCCGGGGGTTGGTGATCAGCACGTTGTGATTACCGGTGACCATCATGCACATGCAGTTCGCGGTAAAGGCATAGATATGATAAAGCGGCAGTGGCGCAATCATCACCTCGCCGCCTTCCTTGAACATCGGCGCGCCATCTGGCCCGTGCTGCATGAAGCAGGCATGGACCTGCTGCATGTTCGCTACCAGGTTGCCATGGCTAAGCATCGCGCCTTTAGGCAGGCCGGTGGTACCGCCGGTGTATTGCAACACTGCGATGTCATCAAGGGTAAGTTTGACCCCTCGCAGCGCGTGGCCACGCCCCAGTTTCAGCACACTTTTGAACAATACGGCCTGGGGCAGATTAAAGGCCGGGACCATCTTCTTGACCTTCTCGATCACCGTGTTGATCAGCCAACCTTTGGCTGCGGACTGAAGATCGCCCATCTTCACTTCGATCAGGTACTGAATCTCGGTGTCGGGCAGCACTTCCTGCACCAGCTTGCCGAACACGTTCAGGTAGACCAATGCGCGGGCGCCGGAATCCTTGAACTGCAGGCGCATCTCACGGGCGGTGTACAGCGGATTGGTATTAACCACAATCAGCCCGGCACGCAGCGCCCCGAATACGGCAATCGGGTATTGCAGCAGGTTGGGCATTTGCACGGCGATGCGATCGCCGGGTTGCAAATCGGTGTGCTGTTGCAAATAGGCCGTGAAGGCAGCCGAGTGGCGCTCCAACTCGGCATACGTGAGCGTCACCCCCAAATTGCTGAAGGCCGGGCGGTCAGCGAACTTCTTGCAGCAACGCTCGAACACCTCGACGACCGATTTGTAAGCATTAATGTCTATTTCAGGCAGCACGCCTGCGGGGCGTTTATCGTTCCAGAAATCAGGTTGCATTGTTTTTATGTCCTCTTACCTGAGTGTGTCTGGCCCGCCGCATTCAAGGCGGGGTTGCCGGACGTTAGCAGTTAACGCGGACAAGGCAAATACCATGCGACGCGTCATCAGCCGTGTGAATCTTGCGAGTGACCGGACTACGATTTGCCTATAAGCCTACACTGGTCAATAGATGCATTAGGGGCATAAGGAATCGCCATGAATCATTCAGCTTTCTGGCTTGATGCCAGTGACCACAGCCGCCTTTACGTCAATTACTGGTACCCGACAGTCGCTCCCAAGGCTGTCGTCATGTTTTCCCATGGCATGGCCGAGCACAGCGGGCGCTATCAACGGTTCGGCGAAGCATTGAGCGGCGCCGGTTTCGCGCTTTACGCCGCGGACCAGCGCGGTCACGGCCAGACGGCCGCCCATGGTGTGCTCGGGCACTATGCCGATGATCAGGGCTGGAGCAAAGTGGTAGGCGATCTCGCCAGCCTTAGCCAATACGTCAAACAAAAACATCCCGGACTTCCGCTGTTTCTGATGGGCCATAGCATGGGCAGCTACATTGCCCAGGCGTACCTGCTGCATCACAGTGCCAGTTTGCAGGGCGCAATTCTCAGTGGCTCTAATTTCCAGCCCGTTTCGCTTTACCGCAGCGCCAGTGTAATTGCCCGAATCGAACGCTGGCGTCAAGGCGGCACCGGGCGCAGTGCCTTGATCGAGTGGCTGTCCTTTGGGGCGTTCAACAAACACTTCAAACCCGCACGCACGCGGTTCGACTGGCTAAGCCGCGATTCTCAAGAAGTCGATCGTTACATCAACGATCCGCTGTGTGGCTTTCGCTGCACCAATCAATTTTGGGTCGACATGCTGGCAGGCCTGCAACAAATCAGTAAACCGACGAACCTCGCGCAGATCGACCCAAGCCTGCCGTTGCTGATAATAGGCGGTGAATGTGATCCGGTGAGCGAGGGCAAGCGTCTCAAAGACCTTGCCGATGCGATAGGGCACGGGGGTAATCGGGCGTTGCAGCTAAAAATTTACCCCAAAGCGCGCCACGAGTTACTCAATGAAACCAACCGCGACGAAGTCACTCATGATTTACTCGCCTGGCTCGACCACGCGTTGGCCAGCCCCAGACCGCCGCACGTTGAATAATCAGGCTGTATTTATTGATACGTTGATCGTCAACCATCACGCCACAGGATCACTCATGACTCAAGTTACCAACACTCCTTACGAAGCCCTCGAAGTGGGCCAGACCGCCAGCTACAGCAAGACCGTGGAGGAACGCGATATACAGCTGTTCGCGGCCATGTCGGGCGATCATAACCCGGTGCACCTTGATCCTGAATTTGCTGCGCAAACGATGTTCAAAGAGCGTATCGCCCACGGGATGTTCAGTGGCGCGCTGATCAGTGCGGCCGTGGCCTGTGAACTGCCTGGGCCCGGCACTATTTATATCGGTCAACAAATGAGTTTTCAAAAGCCGGTGAAAATTGGCGACACACTGACTGTGCGCCTGGAGATTCTTGAAAAGCTGCCGAAGTTTCGCGTGCGGATTGCCACCCGCGTGTTCAATCAGCGTGATGAGCTGGTGGTAGATGGCGAAGCCGAGATCCTTGCCCCGCGTAAACAGCAAACCGTAACGCTGCCGACACTGCCGGCCATTACCATCGGCTGATCAGTGCGACGTTGCGGTTTCCGGGATTGCCCCCAAAAAGCTGGACAAAACTAGCTAAACCGCAGCGGACGGGATCCTGTAGGCCGCAGGTTTATTCGCACGGAAACGCCTGAGGGCACAGTCTGGCGGTTGCGCTTGCTGTGGGCCGATTAATCGTTGGGGGCCCCGGGGGCGCCTGACTTCCTGGTTGACCAACCCGCGTTCAGTCCTTGACTGCGCCTGCGCCACTGCCTATGCGGCGACCGAACAGTTTCCTGATCCCAGTTGCAAGTGCCTAACAATGTCCGAACTTACGAGTCTTACCGTTATTTAGATTACTTACAAAGCACTGTAGCTCCGCCAAATCCCACCTTAATACCATTTAAACTTCGTCTGTCAGATAGTCATTACGCAAGCGTAGGAAGCATCCTTCATCACTATGTAAAATATCCTACATACAAAATATGTTCCTCTGCTCCAGCATACATACCACCGCAGTTTAAGTTTACAAAAGCAGGGATGCCCATGCCGAGTCTAAACAATCAGAACAGATTCACCCTGACTTTTGCCCACTTGAAAAAAGATTTCCACCCGCAGGGTTATCAGTTGTTCGGGCAGCAAGCGCTCGACCAACTTTACTGTTTCGAGATTGAACGGGACATCGGCTGTCACTTTCTGGACGCTGATGATTACCTGCACAAACCAGCTTGTCTGAGTTTTGATGGCCAACAAGACCAAGGGGGCCACGGCGTGACACATGACTTCACTCAGGGCGAGACGCGTGTGAACATGACTCACTATCACCGGAAGTTAGTGCCCTCGCTTTTTTACCGGAACCACCGCACTAACCAGCCCATCCTTCAATATCAGACGGTGCAGGACATTATTTCCAACACTCTAAAGAGTACAGCACTCCTTCTAATTGTGATCTCCAATAGGCCACCGGCCTATGTGCGAACCATAACACTCGATACTTTTACGCGCCCGTCGTTAGTTGGCTCTGGGTCGATTGCGATTAACGGACACGCGTAATCAGCGACATCCAACGCACGCATCCCGAATACATCAAGTCAATAATCAACTGGTACTGAATGTGCGCCAAATAGAATCGATCAATGCTCGAGCAGAGGCTGAACAGCGGGAAGCCACCCACGGACCAATCAAGCGAAGCTACCGGATTGGTAAAGAACAACGGGTAAATCAAATCTACCTCGGACAACTCGCCGCTAACTCCAAGTGCCTTGAAGGTGACGCACGAAGTACGTTCATAACCGAATGGCTGGGTGAAACCTTGCCCGAAACCGTTCTACCAACGAGCGGTATGGCATGAAGCGCCAACTGCTGGCCTGGGCGCTGATCGCCCTCGCGCTGCAAGCGTGCAGCCAATCAATACCCGACCGATTGGGTATTCCCATCGAGGGTTACAATCACACCTCGGCGGCCATCAATCATTTCGACGTCAACGGCAACGGCGGTCCGAACATCGGCCCGTTCGGCGGTGGCGGCAGCCAGATGTGCTGCGTGGCCATGCCGCGCAAATGGCATCCGGGACTGACGGTGGTTGTGGACTGGGAGAAAGATCCGACGCCGCACGCTTACGGTGATTGGCCCGAGCCACCATTCACAGATGCATGGCGCGCTCGAATGGCGAAAGAGAAAACTAACAACACCCGCCACCGTACAGTCGTGGAGGTCGCGCCATACGAGCGCTTGGGCGCGATCACCCTGCACTTTCTCCCCTGCAACCAAGTAAAAGTCTCTGCCGACCAGACCTATCCCGGCATCGCAAATCATCCCTATAACTACCCGCGTCGAATGGAAGAGCCCTCCGTATGTCCAGCTTCTTGAACCTCGGCTTGCCACGCCGCATCCCTGCGTTTTTCGCCGCAGCAGCACTCGCCTGCCTCGCGCTGCAAGCGTGCAGCAAATCAATACCCGACCGATTGGGCATTCCCATTGAGGGTTACAACCACACCTCGGCGGCGATCAATCATTTCGACGTCAACGGCAACGGCGGTCCGAACATCGGCCCGTTCGGCGGTGGCGGCAGCCAGATGTGCTGCGTGGCCATGCCGCGCAAATGGTATCCGGGACTGACCGTGGTAGTGGAGTGGGAGAAGGATCCGACGCCGTTTGATTCGGCCACTTTTACAGAACCTCCGTTTAGTGATGCATGGCGTAATCGAATGCAGCTACAGGAGGCGGACTACACCCACCACCGCGCCGTAGTGGAAGTGGCGCCATACGAGCGCTTGGGCGCGATCACCCTGCATTTCCTCCCCTGCAACCAAGTAAAGGTCTCCGCCGACCAGACCTATCCCGGCATCGCAAATCATCCCTATGATTACCCACGCAAAATGGAAGAGCCCTCCGTATGTCCAGCTCCTTGAGTTCCCATTCAAAACGTCCCGATCCGTCCCCATTGACGCCTACTCCACGGTTCAAAAAAGAGGGATTACTGCCTCTTGATGCCGAGGACGTGGCGACCAACTGGCGTAAGCAGAATCAACCCAAACTGCAGTATTCCTATGCGGTGGAGCGGGCGACTAAAGCAAAAGGCCTAAGTTATTTAAAATCGTCGTGCATCGATGTGTTGAACATTACTTTGTGTTTTGACGGCACCAATAACCACGAACCCTCGGACAAGCGCGGCAACCCACCGTCCACCACTAACGTGGCGCGGCTGTTTCATGCCAGCCTGGGGGGTGAGGAAAAAGGCGCCAAAAGCCCGGAAAACGAAGAAGGCTATTACCGCTATTACATTCCAGGCGTCGGCGCCGAGTTCAAGGAAATCGGTGAGTTCGAACCGCAACTTGCGGGCTTGATAGGCGCTACAGGTGGTGAAAATCGGATCAATTGGGGATTGACCCGATTGCTGGATACCCTAGGCAAAGCTTGCGGTGAGCCTTACCTTGACCCGGAGGTCGCTTACGCCCTGGTGCAACAGATGAGCACGTCAC
>NZ_JAQGNX010000164.1 GCF_028293835.1 Pseudomonas sp. | reverse complement strand
TGTCGGCTTCTCGATACTCTTCGTGGTTGGCAATGAGGCGGGGGGGCCTCTCTACAGACAAGGTCAGGTGTAAAACCTGCCTTTAGGAGCGATCGGCCTCCCCCAGAAACGCACTACTTGTGTGTGTGTAACCTGTGACCATAACCTCTTTCGTTAGGCACAGGGACAACATACAAGGAGCAAAGCTGCTCCCACAAAAAATCGCGATCACCGCAAATCCTGATAGCAGGCTTGCCTGCGAAAGCCGTTATCTGTCGAACATCAGGCAGTAATGAATCAGTTGATCTTCAATACTTTGTTTTTGCGCGAGAACCAGTCCGATCACTACCAGTCGCTCATCTTCAAAACATTCGTAGAAAATGCGATAGCCGTTATGGTTCAGCTCACGATAGTGGGTTATACCGAAAAGGCTGGCTTGGGAGCTGACAGGATAGGTGAGGGGGTTTTTCGAGAGTAATACTTCAGCTCGCAAGATCAAACGGGACAGCTTTTCTTCTGCGCCACCATTGCCGACATAAGGTTGCAGGTGGCTGATCTGGGAATACAAACTCTGTTCTGCAGGCTACGAGTACCGAATTTCAAACGTCGTCATCTTCTTCCTCTTGATAGCGATGGCAACGCTGGGCCAAGCTTTCCTTGTTCTTTGTCACGCGACGCAAAGGCCATTAACGTGTTGGCGAGGCGCCGCATCTGATACACCGCACCAGGCTTCTCGCCAACACGTTGGCTGTTACAGAAAACTTCACATGCCAAATCGGTACGATTAGACCGCGCCGCGGCTCCGCAGCAGTTCCAGCACTTGCTTGACGCTGTCTTCGATTGACAGCGATTGGGTGTCGATCACCAGATCGGCATTCAAGGGCACGTCATATGGAAAGGACTCGCCAGGAATGTTGTCGCCATTGGCGGCATACAAGCCTTGCGGGTCGCGCTCGCGGCAGGCAGTCGGCGAGGCCTGGACGTAGACCGTGATCAGGCGATCAGCGCCTATCAGCGTCTTGGCCTGTTCGCGGCCTTCGGCGTCCGGCGCAACGAAGGCCGCCAGTGTCAGGAGGCCCGCTTCGTTGAACTGACGCGCAACATGCGCCGCACGGCGCCAGTTTTCGGTACGCCCGGCACGGGTTTGCGGCAAACCTTTGTTCAGGTCATGCCGCAGGTTCTGGCCGTCCAGGACGAACACCGCGCGGCCCATGTCGAATAACTTACGTTCCAGCGCATAGGCCAAGGTGCTTTTGCCTGCGCCTGACAAGCCGCTGAACAACACCGTTGCTGGCTGCTGACCGAAACGTCGAGCGCGCTCTTCGGTGGCTACGTGGGCTTTATGGTCGTGGTGACTGGCACCGGCCACGATTGGCCGAGCGATGATCATGCCCGCAGCGACGGTGCCGTTAGTCAACCGATCAATGATGATGAACGAGCCCGTGGTGCGGTTGCTTTCATAACCGTCCAACGCTATCGCCGTGTCGAGACTGATCTTGACCCGACCGATTTCGTTCAACCTCAACTCGCTGGCCGGACCTTCAGCCAAGGTGTTGACGTCGATTTTGTGGGTGATGCTGGCAATCGAGCCCGGCACATAGCTGGTGGCGCGCTTGATGTCATATTTCTTGCCTGGCAGCATGGGTTCTTCAGCCATCCACACCAGCATCGCATCGAAGCTGTCGGAGATTTGCGGAATGCTGTCGGCGTGCACCAGCAAGTCGCCACGGGAGATGTCGATCTCGTCTTCCATGGTCAAGGTCACGGCTTGACCTGGACCGGCTTGCTCCAATTCGCCATCAAAGGTGACGATGGATTTAACCCGGCTGGTCTTGCCGGAGGGCAGCACAACGATCTCGTCGCCTTTGTGCACAATGCCGCTGGCCAATGTGCCGGCGAAACCGCGGAAGTTCAGGTTTGGACGGTTGACGTACTGCACCGGGAAGCGCAGATCCGTAAGGTTGCGATCAGCCGCCACCTCAACGGTTTCAAGAATTTCCATCAGCGTCTGCCCGGTGTACCACGGCGAACGCTCGCTGTGGTTCACCACGTTGTCGCCTTTAAGCGCCGACATCGGGACGAAATGCATGGTGGTCGGCTTGAGTGCGATGCCATCGGCAAAGCTCTTGTAATCGGCCTTGATGGACTCAAACACGCCTTCATCGAAGCCTTTGAGGTCCATCTTGTTGATGGCCACAACGATGTGTTTGATGCCCAGCAACGAAGCGATAAAGCTGTGACGACGGGTTTGGGTCTGCACGCCGTAGCGCGCATCAACCAGAATGATCGCCAGGTCACACGTCGACGCGCCGGTGGCCATGTTGCGGGTGTACTGCTCATGCCCCGGGGTATCGGCAATGATGAATTTGCGTTTTGCGGTGGAGAAATAGCGGTAGGCAACATCGATGGTGATGCCCTGCTCGCGCTCGGCTTGCAGACCGTCAACCAACAGCGCCAGATCGATATCATCGCCCGTGGTGCCAACTTTTTTCGAGTCGCGAGTAATCGCTTCCAAGTGATCTTCGTAGATCATTTTGGAGTCATGCAGCAAGCGCCCGATCAGCGTACTTTTGCCGTCGTCGACGTTACCGCAGGTAAGAAAGCGCAGCAGTTCCTTGCGTTCGTGCTGGCCCAGATAGGCGAGGATGTCCTCGCTGATCAATTCAGATTGGTGGCTCATGCGATTAAGCTCCAAGCTGTAAGCTTCAAGCGGCAAGCTTGTCGGCGTACAACTAGTCAGAAATTTTGTCTATCCAAGTGAGCTTCAAACGCTTGGTTTGAAGCTTCTAACTTGCCGCTTGCAGCTGCTTAAAAGTAACCCTGACGTTTCTTTTCTTCCATTGAGCCTGCGCCATCGTGATCGATGACCCGGCCCTGGCGCTCGGAAGTTCGCGTCAGGAGCATTTCCTGAATGATGTCGGTGAGGCTGGTCGCCTCGGACTCGACCGCGCCCGTTAACGGGTAGTCACCCAATGTGCGGAAGCGGACTTTCTTCTTGACGATGCGCGCTCGGTCCTCTTCGCTGAGGTGATTACGCAGGCGATCGTCATCGATCATGATCCAGGTGCCGTTCATCTCGATGACTTCACGCTCGGCCGCAAAATACAGCGGTACGATCGGGATGCCTTCGAGGTAGATGTACTGCCAGATGTCCAGCTCGGTCCAGTTCGACAACGGGAAGACCCGAATCGACTCGCCTTTATTGACCTTGCCGTTGTAAACGTTCCACAGCTCGGGGCGCTGATTTTTCGGGTCCCAACGGTGCTTGTTGTCGCGGAACGAGTAGACGCGCTCTTTAGCGCGAGACTTCTCTTCATCGCGACGTGCGCCGCCGAACGCCGCATCAAAACCATACTTGTCGAGGGCCTGCTTGAGGCCTTCGGTTTTCATGATGTCGGTGTGCTTGGCACTGCCATGGGTCAGCGGATTGATATCCTGCGCGACACCATCGGGGTTGACGTGAACGATCAAGTCCAGACCCAGCTCTTCGACCAGGCGGTCGCGGAAGGCGTACATCTCTTTGAATTTCCACCGGGTATCGACGTGCATCACCGGAAATGGCAGCTTTCCGGGAAAGAACGCTTTACGCGCCAAGTGCAGCATCACGGCAGAGTCTTTACCGACGGAGTAAAGCATGACCGGGTTATCAAACTCGGCGGCTACCTCGCGGATAATGTGGATGCTTTCCGCCTCCAACTGTTTCAGATGCGTCAGTTTGTCGACCATGGCTACTCACGAAAACGTACGGATGAACGGCCAGCGGGCCGTGTTCGAGCCGCACACTTTATCACAGCGTCTGCTTATATTAGAAAGCCGGTTAGATCGAAACGATCTAACTATAGACCGCTTCGTTTAGCCCTTAAATCGGGTTGGGACAATCGATAAACAGATGCTCCAGCGCAAAGTGTCTGGCCAGGTATTCGCCCAAAGCCTGCACCCCGTAACGCTCGGTGGCGTGGTGCCCGGCGGCAACGAAACTGATGTTGTTTTCTTTGGCGCTATGGAACGTCTGCTCCGACGCTTCGCCGCTTATAAATAGATCGACACCCGCCAGAATGGCCTGATCAATGTAGCCCTGACCGCCACCGGTGCACCAACCAACGCGCCGAATCATTTCGCTGCCCTCAATCAACAACGGCTCACGACCCAAGACGTCCTGAACCCGACGAGCGAAATCGCGCGCGGTCATCGGCTCAGCCAACGACCCCACCAGCCCGACAATTCGCGGATTTTCCGGGTCCAGCGGACCTTCTACTGTAATGTCCAGCTCACGCGCCAATTGCACGTTGTTGCCAACCTCGGGGTGCAGGTCCAACGGTAGATGGTAGGCAAGCAGGCTGATGTCGTGCTTGAGCAGTGTTTTCAGGCGCCGCTGCTTCATACCGGTCACACACGGGTCCTCGCCTTTCCAGAAATACCCATGGTGGACCAGAATAAGATCGGCCTGGGCATCCACCGCAGCATCCAATAACGCCTGACTGGCAGTCACCCCACTGACAATGCGCATCACTTGCGGGCGGCCTTCGACCTGCAAACCATTGGGGCAATAATCCTGGATCCGTGCACAGTTCAGGTAGCGGTTCGCTTCCTCGACCAGAGTGCTTAGGGCAACAGCCATAAAAGTCTCCTAAATATGCAGTTCAGAGCTGCTTTGTACTCGTATAATGCCCGCCATTATGGCGCAGCCCCGACAAAAAGCTGCTGCGCTTGGCATCTTCAGGACGGGTTCAATGTTCAAGGCACTGCGCTTCTTCGCTTGGCCCCTACTGGCCGGCGTGCTTATCGCCATGTTGATTATCCAGCGTTATCCCCAATGGGTTGGACTGCCTAGCCAAGACGTCAACCTTCAACAAGCGCCGCAAACGACGACGGTGCAACAAGGCCCAGTGTCGTATGCCGATGCGGTGGTCATCGCTGCGCCTGCCGTGGCCAATCTGTACACCACTAAAGTGGCCAACAAGCCTAATCATCCGTTGTTTGAAGACCCACAATTCCGCCGGTTCTTCGGCGACAACCTGCCGAAACAGCGTCGCATGGAATCCAGCCTCGGTTCAGCGGTAATCATGAGCCCGGAAGGTTATTTGCTGACCAACAACCATGTCACCAGTGGCGCAGACCAAATCGTCGTGGCCCTGAAAGACGGTCGCGAAACCACCGCGCGAGTGATTGGCAGTGACCCGGAAACGGATTTGGCGGTTCTGAAAATCGATCTGAAAAACCTGCCCGCCATCACGATTGGCCGCTCTGACAATATCCGTATTGGCGACGTAGCACTTGCCATTGGCAACCCGTTTGGCGTCGGCCAGACCGTGACCATGGGCATCATCAGCGCTACCGGGCGTAATCAATTGGGCCTCAATACGTATGAGGACTTCATTCAGACCGATGCGGCGATCAACCCTGGTAACTCTGGCGGCGCATTGGTGGACGCCAGCGGTAACCTGACGGGCATCAACACAGCGATTTTCTCGAAGTCCGGTGGCTCGCAGGGTATTGGTTTTGCGATTCCGGTGAAGCTGGCATTGGAGGTGATGAAGTCGATCATCGAACACGGCCAAGTGATTCGTGGGTGGCTGGGGATTGAAGTTCAGCCGCTGACACAGGAACTGGCGGAATCGTTCGGTCTGAAAGATCGCCCAGGCATTGTCGTGGCAGGCATATTCCGCGACGGCCCAGCGCAAAAAGCCGGGCTGCTGCTGGGTGATGTGATCTTGAGCATCAACGGCGAACCTGCCGGTGACGGCCGCCGCTCGATGAACCAAGTGGCCCGCACCAAGCCCAGCGACAAGATCGCCATTCAGGTGATGCGCAACGGCAAAGAACTGACGTTGACTGCTGAAGTCGGGTTGCGCCCGCCGCCTGCACCGACTGCTACGCCGGAAGAAGAATAAGCTGCCGGGTAGTTCAACTGAAATACCGATATCTGTACGAGCCAACTTGTTGGCGAAGCGGTTTTCCAGATAAACCGCGTTGCCCGCCTCGCCAACAAGTGTCTCCTATAGGGGGTCTTACAAATCCCCCAGACCATCCACCAGCGCCTGGTTATGCGCTGGCGTGCCGATGCTGATTCGCAGGAACTGCGCGATGCGCTCTTGCTTGAAGTGGCGAACGATGACGCCCTGTTCTCTCAACTTAGCCGCCAAACCTGCTGCGTCGTGTTGCGGGTGACGGGCGAAGATGAAGTTGGCCGCTGATGGCAAGACTTCAAAACCCTTGGCTTCCAGTTGCTTGATCAGCACGTCGCGGCTGTTGATAACCCGCTGGCAGGTGCTGTCAAAGTACTCGCGGTCTTCAAAAGCAGCGGTCGCACCGACAATGGCCAAGCGGTCCAGGGGGTACGAGTTGAAGCTGTTCTTGACCCGCTCCAACGCCTCGATCAGATCAGGATGGCCCACGGCCAGGCCTACTCGCAATCCAGCCAGGGAGCGGGATTTCGACAAGGTCTGCGTGACCAGCAAGTTCGGGTAGCGATCCACCAGACCGATTGCGCTTTCGCCGCCAAAGTCGATGTAGGCCTCGTCGACCACTACCACCGAATCAGGATTGGCCTTGAGGATCTGCTCAACGGCGTCTAACGCCAAAAGGCAGCCCGTAGGCGCATTAGGGTTCGGGAAAATGATCCCGCCGTTTGGCCGGGCGTAATCTTCCGCGCGAATCTGAAACTGTTCGTCGAGGGGGATCGGATCGAATTCAATGTCGTACAAACCACAGTAAACCGGATAGAAACTGTAGCTGATGTCCGGAAACAGCAGCGGTTTGCCGTGGCGGAATAAACCGTTGAACACGTGCGCCAGCACTTCATCCGAACCATTACCGAGGAACACTTGATTGCGCTGAACGCCGTAATACGTAGCGACCGACTGCTTGAGCAGATCACTGTTCGGGTCCGGGTACAGGCGCAAATCATCATTTAACACCGCACGCATGGCGGCGATGGCCTTAGGCGAAGGGCCGTAAGGGTTTTCGTTGGTGTTGAGTTTGATCAACTTGGTCAGCTTCGGTTGCTCACCGGGAACGTAAGGCACTAGCGTGCTGACAAAAGGACTCCAGAACTTGCTCATGCTTTCTTCCCTTGATCTACGTTGTCGACGATTCGGTATTCAGCACTGCGGGCGTGGGCGGTCAGGGACTCGCCACGGGCCAGCACCGAAGCCGTTTTACCCAGTTCCGAAGCACCTTGCTCGGAGCAATAAATGATCGAAGAGCGCTTCTGAAAATCATAGACGCCCAGCGGTGATGAAAACCGCGCCGTACCCGACGTCGGCAGCACATGGTTTGGGCCAGCACAGTAGTCGCCCAGCGCTTCGGAGGTATGACGCCCCATGAAAATCGCACCGGCGTGGCGAATCTGCGGCAACCAGGCTTGCGGATCAGCCACCGACAGCTCAAGGTGCTCCGGGGCAATGCGGTTGGCCACATCAATTGCCTGCTGCATATCCGCGACTTTGATCAAAGCGCCACGGCCATTGATGGAGGTCTGGATGATTTCGGCGCGCTCCATGGTCGGCATCAACCGGGCAATACTTGCTGCCACTTTGTCGAGGAACTCGGCGTCGGGGCTGATTAAAATCGCCTGGGCATCTTCGTCATGCTCGGCTTGGGAAAACAGGTCCATGGCAATCCAGTCGGGATCGGTCTGGCCGTCACACACCACCAGGATTTCCGAAGGTCCGGCGATCATGTCGATACCCACTTGACCGAAGACGTGACGCTTGGCGGTGGCGACATAAATATTGCCCGGCCCAACCACCTTATCGACCTTTGGCACGCTTTCGGTGCCATAGGCCAAGGCCGCCACAGCTTGCGCGCCACCGATGGTAAACACCCGGTCAACGCCCGCAATGCAGGCTGCTGCCAGCACCAGTTCATTGATTTCGCCACGGGGCGTAGGCACGACCATGACCACTTCGGTCACGCCAGCGACTTTGGCCGGAATCGCATTCATTAATACCGAGGACGGGTAGGACGCTTTTCCGCCCGGTACATACAAGCCTGCGCGATCCAACGGCGTGACTTTCTGGCCCAGGACGGTTCCGTCCGCCTCGGTGTAGCTCCAGGATTCCTGCTTCTGCTTTTCGTGGTAAATACGTACGCGGTCAGCGGCTTTTTCAAGCGCGGTGCGTTGCTCTGGCGTGATACGGGTCAGCGCCAGCTCAAGCCGCTCGCGAGGCAAAATTAGCTCGGCCATGGAGGCTACTTCAAGCCCATCGAAACGCCGGGTGAATTCCACCAAGGCTGCGTCGCCACGCTCACGCACGGCTTTGATGATGTCGAGCACGCGCTCATTGACCGAGTCGTCAGACACACTTTCCCAGCTCAGCAGGTGGTCCAGATGGCGCGAGAAATCTGGGTCAGCGGCGTCGAGTCGGCGAATTGCAGTGGAAGTGGTCATAGCGAAGGCCTCAATTGATTGGCGGATGCTCAGGCGCCGGTAGACTACCAAGCCATCCGCGCGGGCACCTGAGAAATTTGGCTATGACACGGATAGACGGGCGCGACTCAAGGTCGCGCAGGTGGGTCAGCCGCGATGTCGCGACTCAACTGCTTTACGCAGCGTATCGATCAGCGCCTGAATACGCGCGTGTTGCATCTTCATTGACGCCTTGTTCACCACCAGACGCGAGCTGATATGAGCAATCAGTTCCTGAGGTTCAAGGCCGTTGGCCCGTAGCGTGTTACCGGTATCAACCACGTCAATGATCTTGTCGGCCAGACCAATCAGCGGCGCCAGCTCCATCGAGCCGTAGAGCTTGATGATGTCGACCTGACGGCCTTGCTCGGCGTAATAACGCTTGGCGACGTTGACGAACTTGGTCGCCACGCGCAGGCGGCCCTTAGGTTCCACCGCGCCGATGGCACCGGCAGTCATCAAACGGCACCGGGCAATTTGCAGGTCCAGCGGCTCATAAAGACCTTGGCCACCGTATTCCATCAGCACATCTTTACCGGCAACACCCAGATCGGCGGCGCCGTGTTCAACATAAGTCGGTACATCGGTTGCGCGCACGATCAGCAAGCGAACATCGGCTTGGGTCGTGGGAATAATCAGCTTGCGGCTTGTGTCCGGATTCTCGGTCGGCACAATGCCTGCTTCGGCAAGAAGCGGCAGGGTGTCGTCAAGGATGCGGCCCTTGGACAGTGCGATGGTTAGCATGGGAAACGTAAGTCCTTGGCAATCGGGCGCATCCATGCGCCCCACGTGTCCTGAATCAACGACTCGGGACCTTATGCTGAACGATCAAAGCCTAGCCCGGAACGCGACGGATCTTGGCGCCGAGCATTTGCAGTTTTTCTTCGATGCATTCATAACCACGGTCGATGTGGTAAATGCGATCGATCAAGGTATCGCCTTGTGCAACCAGCGCCGAAATAACCAGGCTGGCCGAAGCACGCAGGTCCGTTGCCATGACTGGCGCGCCTTTGAGCACATCAACCCCGGTCACCACAGCGGTGTTGCCTTCAACCAGAATGTGCGCGCCCATGCGGTGCATTTCGTACACGTGCATGAAGCGGTTTTCGAAGATGGTTTCGATAACGGCACCGGTGCCTTCAGCGATTGCATTGAGCGAGATGAACTGCGCTTGCATGTCGGTCGGGAACGCTGGATACGGAGCGGTACGCACGTTGACGGCTTTTGGCCGCTTGCCGTGCATGTTCAGTTCGATCCAGTCGGCGCCCGTGGTGATTTCAGCGCCGGCTTCCTGAAGCTTGAGCAACACCGCTTCGAGAATGGTTGGATCAGTATCCTTGAGCTTGACGCGACCGCCCGTGGCAGCAGCAGCTACCAGGTAAGTGCCGGTCTCGATACGGTCCGGCATCACTTTATAGGTGGCGCTGTGCAAGCGTTTTACGCCATCAATGGTGATGGTGTCGGTGCCAGCACCGGTGATGTTCGCGCCCATGGCGATCAGGCAGTTAGCCAGGTCGACCACTTCAGGTTCGCGGGCGGCGTTTTGTAACACGCTGCGACCGTTGGCCAGGCTCGCGGCCATCATGATGTTCTCGGTACCGGTGACGCTCACGGTATCGAAGAAGAAGTTTGCACCCCGCAAGCCGCCTTCTGGCGCCTTCGCTTTAATGTAGCCGCCTTCAACGTCAATGGTCGCGCCCATGGCTTCAAGGCCACGGATGTGCAGATCCACCGGACGCGAACCAATGGCGCAACCGCCCGGCAATGCGACTTCGGCATAACCAAAACGAGCAACCATCGGACCCAGTACCAGGATCGACGCACGCATGGTTTTCACCAGCTCGTACGGTGCGATAAGGGTTTTGATGGTGCGCGCGTCAATTTCGACGCTGAGCTTTTCGTCAATCACAGGCTCGATGCCCATGCGACCGAAGAGCTCGATCATGGTGGTGATGTCGTGCAAGTGCGGCAGGTTGCAGACCGTTACCGGCCCATCGGCCAGCAAGGTCGCAGCAAGAATCGGCAGGGCAGAATTTTTCGCCCCGGAAATGCGGATCTCGCCATCAAGACGAGCGCCGCCAGTAATAATCAATTTATCCATAAGAGTCTCGACGCCAATTGGCTCAGGTGCGCTCGGACCATGCAGCGCGGCTGAAAAATATCATGGTGACCGCATGGATGCTGCCATCGGCGATCCAGGGGTTCAAATGGGCATAGACCTGCTGCTGACGCTTGACTGGGCTAAGGGTAGCCAGTTCGTCACTGATCACGTTCAGCTGAAAATTGCAGCCTTCGCCTTCAACTTCTACCTGGGTTTCTGGCAGCTTTCCTTCAAGGAAGCTTTTAACTTCTACGGCCTGCATGCTTAACCTCA
>NZ_JAQGNX010000130.1 GCF_028293835.1 Pseudomonas sp. | reverse complement strand
TGCAGAACGGCGACAACTTCAAACACCTGTACGCCCTGGCAGACAAGCTGGGCGCAGCGGTGGGCGCTTCCCGCGCTGCGGTTGACGCAGGTTTTGTTCCCAACGACATGCAGGTCGGTCAGACCGGCAAAATCGTTGCGCCGCAGCTGTACATCGCGGTCGGTATATCCGGTGCGATCCAGCATTTGGCCGGTATGAAAGATTCGAAAGTGATCGTTGCGATCAATAAAGACGAAGAAGCACCGATTTTCCAGGTGGCTGATTACGGCCTGGTGGCTGATTTGTTCGAAGCCGTACCTGAGTTCGAGAAGCTGGTTTAATCCAGGCTCTTAACTTATAAAGAGACCCGTTCGTTCGGGGCTGAGTGAGATGCAGTAAGGTCGGAGGGTTCGACATACATACTGGACATTCACACAGCCGCCAATGAACGGGTTTTTTTATTGGCTTCGCTTAAGGATTACGCGTTGCCGCGTAATCTCGAACTGTGGAAAGTCCAGTTGCAATCGGCCAGTGCCCTAAACACGTAGGAATGTTTTCGTGAATATTCGATTT
Source organism: Pseudomonas sp. (assembly GCF_028293835.1). Classification (GTDB taxonomy): domain Bacteria; phylum Pseudomonadota; class Gammaproteobacteria; order Pseudomonadales; family Pseudomonadaceae; genus Aquipseudomonas. The sequence goes on along the minus strand of NZ_JAQGNX010000130.1, from coordinate 5,070 downwards.
TTATTCGCCGCGGCGGCAATCACCGCTTTGGTGGGTTGCGCCAACGACCCGGCCCCTGTCGCACAACTGAAACTGACTGATCAGGCCGTCGATCAAGCTAAAGCGGTGGGCGCCACTGACGAAATGCCGGAGATGAATGCTGCTCAGTCAAAACTGCTTCAGGCCCACATTGATATGGGCAACAGCGCCTACAAAGCCGCTCGAATGCGGGCCGAGGAGTCGGAGCTTGATGCCCGGCTCGCTGAAGCCCAAGTGTTGACCGAAAAAAGCGAAGCGCAATTGGCACAAATCAATATCCGGCTTAATCGTCTGCGCAAACAAGTGGGAGCAGTCGAATGAACCGGGTAATGAGCCTTGCCATGACTCAAGCACCGCGTGTTATCAGCGCATTGATGCTATGCAGTGCGGCCAGTCTTTATGGCTGCGCCGGGCACCAGGTCAGCGAGCAGGCCTTGCAACAGGCCACTACTGACTTTCAGAATGTAAAAGAAGACACCGACGTTTTGCGAGGCGCGCCCAAAGATGTCATTCGCGCCGGGGAGTCGTTGGCGCGGGCCGAGAGATTGTCTACGTTCTGGGGCAGTGGCGCCGATGTTAACCACTACGCGTTTTTAAGCAGCCGCTACAGCGCAATTGCCCGGGAACACACTCGTTTGATGCTCAACCAGGAGCTGTTGGCCAAGTCCGAATTGGAGCGTCAGCGCTTGCAGCTCGAGTTGCGTGAAGCGAAGTTGGCCGGCCTGCAACAGCAAGGCAAGTTAATCGAAGAGCAGATGGTTGCCTTGGTGACCACCCAGACTGATCGCGGCCTGGTCATGACCTTGGGCGATGTGCTGTTTGACACCGGTAACGCAGAACTTAAGCCATCGGCTAATCGCACCATGCTCAAACTTGTGCAGTTCCTTCAGCTAAATCCTAAGCGTACCGTCCGCGTCGAAGGCTACACCGACAATACAGGCGATGAACACGCGAACCTTGAACTGTCGAAGGAACGTGCCCAAGCGGTGGCAGATGTGATCACTGACCTGGGCATCGGTGAGCCGCGCATTCAGGTAGAAGGGTATGGCGATCAATTTCCTATGGACGTGAACACGTCGGAGCGGGGCAGGGCGAAAAATCGTCGTGTCGAAGTGGTTTTTTCTGATGAAAAAGGGCTTTTAGGCGCGAAACGTTGAGATAATTTTCACCGAAGCCCGAAGGTTAAGCGCCTTCGGGCTTTTTGTGCGCTAAAAATCCTTAATGTTGGCGGTTATGCCCTTGTTTATTTTTCCACACTGCGTAAATACACTAGCATCCAGGCAAACTGTCCCAGTACACTTCTGAACTGTTATGGTAAGGGTCCGTCTTTAAAGCCATATAAAAACACGTTGTCAGTGAAATTGAGGGCCGTCTTATGACCAATCTTCTGCTTTATCAGCGCATCGCTCAGCAATTAGCTGAGGATATTCGTCGGGGCGTCTATCAGCCCGGTGAGCGGGTGCCCTCGGTTCGTAAGATGAGCTCGCAGCTCAATGTCAGCCATGCGACGGTGTTGCAGGCGTACGCCAACCTTGAAGATCAAGGACTGATTCGTGCGCGGCCGCAGTCCGGATATTACGTGCACCAGACGCCGGCGCTGACGGCTCCCACTCCGGATATTGCGAGAGTTGAACGTCCTGGCCTGGTTACCCGCAGCAGCATTATTCAGCAAGTATTGGTGGAGTCTCGCCGCGAAGGCGTGTTCCCCCTAGGCGCGGCGACGCCTCACGTTGATTACCTTCCAGTGCGCGCCTTGCACCAACAAATCGCCAAGGTGACGCGTTTTCAAAGCCCGCGGGCGTTCAGTTACATGTTCAGCCCTGGCTTCGAACCGCTGCGTCGGCAGGTCGCCATCCGCATGCGCGACGCCGGAGTGGTGGTCGACCCGTCCGAGGTGGTCATCACCCATGGCTGTGTGGACGCGCTGCAGATGTCGCTGCGGGTCTTGACCCGTCCCGGCGATCTGATCGCGGCGGAATCGCCCACGTATTACGGATTGCTCCAGCTTGCAGATCTACTGGGCCTGAAAGTCATTGAGATTCCCAGCGATCCGGCCATTGGTATCAGCCTGGAGGCCCTGCAGTTAGCAGCCAATCAGTGGTCGATCAAAGCCTTGGTAATGACTTCACGGCTGAGTAACCCCTTGGGCGGGACGGTGCCGGAAGAGCGGCAAAAACACCTGTTACGCCTGGCTTCGGACTTTGATATTCAAATCGTCGAAGATGATATTTACGGCGAGTTGATGTTTGAGTTGGGGCGGACCAAGGCCCTGAAGGCGTTTGATCGGCTCGGGCACGTCATTTATTGCTCCAGCTTTTCCAAGACCTTGTCGCCTGGCGTGCGTATTGGCTGGGTAATCGCAGGAAAGTATCAGGCAGAAATTCAACGCCTTCAGACGTTTAGTACTCATTCGGCATGCAGCGTCACCCAAATGGGTGTGGCCGCTTATCTGGAAAACGGCGGCTATGACCGTCATTTACGGTTCATTCGTCTGGAATATCGAAAAAATCTAAGTGCGTTTCAGCTAGCTGTTCAGCAATATTTTCCTGAAGGGACACAAATGAGCCGTCCCACCGGAGGGTTCATTCTATGGGTGAGTTTGCCGGGGCGGGTGAACACTCAGGAGCTGCATGTGCGCGCTCTGGAGCAGGGAATCAGTATTGCGCCAGGGCTGATCTTCAGCAATACAGAGCAATTCAATCACTGCATCCGGCTTAACTGTGGCGTGCCATGGAACCGGGAAGCCGAGCGCGCAGTAATGACTCTGGGCATGCTGGCCAAACAATTGTGTCAGGAAGCCGTCCAGACGTATTAATCAAAATCCTGCAGGGGGCGGACTGCAAGCGGCGATTTTTCTACCGCCAGATGAGTCAGGCCGCTTGTCAGGAGCATTCCAACAGGCGAGCATGTGGCTTTCTGCCCGTGTGTTCTCTTGCTGCCATGAATAACTCCATTCGTTGTGTTGGGCTACTGCTAATCGTGCTGTTAAGTGCCTGTGATGCCGATAAACCGCCGGCACCGGCACCGGCCCCTGCACCCACGCCCAAGGTTGCAGTTGAGCGCGTCCCGGCTGAAACAAAAGGCCCAGCCTTGCCCCTTATCGATTCAGGCAAGCCCGCCGCGCAGACTGCTCCGCTTGTGGTTGAGGCCCCGGCTGCACCGTTCAAGCAATTGGAGCGCGAGCCGGTGCATACGCTGTCGCCCAATATCGCTGTGGTGCCGGTTGTGGCAACTCAAAATCAGCCAGCGTCGGCAAAAAAACCAGTTGCAATCAAGGCCGCCACCAGCGCTACGCCCGGGAAATCCGCCGCGCCTGAAAAATCCAGGGCTGAAGCGGCTACGGTCCAGCCCCGAGCGCCAATCGCTAGTAAAACCAAGCCCGCCAGGGAAGTGGTACAGCAAACGCGACTCAGCAAACCCAGCCTGGACTTGTCGCTGCCCAACGACATGGTTGATCAGATTGAGCCAGCAGGAAAAGTGGCGCCTATCATTAATAGGGCCGTTCTGCCGCAAATGTTTAGCGAGAAGAAGTCCACCAAGGACACGCCATTCCAGCTCAACGGCCGTCTGCTAAGCAACGAGTTACAGCTGCAACGCCGCGATGAAGAACATCGACCCGTCGAAGGTGCAGCCTTGGATTTCGAATTCAAGCAATAGCCCTTGGGTGTTGCTGCAAACGGCCTGATTTCAAACGGCCGTTTTAACGGGTACTATCTCCTTGATTCACCCATTTTTGTTTTGACGGAATAGTAGTCATGGACTGTCGTCCCAGCTGTGGCGCGTGCTGTATCGCGCCCTCTATCAGCTCACCGATTCCCGGTATGCCAAATGGCAAGGCCGCAGGAGAACGTTGTCTGCACCTGTCTGTCGAATTTTCGTGCGATATTTTCGGCATGCCAGAGCGGCCGGCAGTGTGCGGCTCGTTTTTGGCAGATGTGGACGTTTGTGGGAGCAATCAGGCTGATGCGATTCGGCTGATCGGTTGGTGGGAGAAAGCGACAGCCGTGGGGTAGATACAATTCGTGAAAGGGAAACGTTGGGTGTTAACTGATTACCGCAAACCGGTTTACCAGAACTTTGCCAATAAGGAATATAAAAATGGGTTCGCTGCATCGGATAGCTGTTGGGGTTGGTTTGACCGTATTGATGGCCGCTACCGCTCAGGCTGATAACTGGCAGGTTGCCAAGGACGAGGGCGGTATCAAGATCTCCTTGAGTGACGTGGTTGGCTCGCAGTACAAGGCTTATCGCGGTGTGACCACGATCAAGGCCAGCGTTGGCCAGTTGCGCAAGTTACAGGAAGATGTCGTCGGTGCCTGCGCCTGGATTCACGAGTGCAAAACGCAGAAAGTACTGAAATTCGACAGCGGCAAAGTCTGGACGTACACCCAATTCAACACGCCCTGGCCTGTGACTCCCCGGGACTCGGTATTGATGGTGACCACCGAAGAGGGCGCCGATGGTAGCTTGACCCGTAAGCTTGAAGGGCAGCCCACCTACATTCCTGGCGTAGACGGCTTTGTGCGTGTGACGCAGGTTGATGGGTTCTGGAAATTCGTGCCCAAGGGTGCCGATCAAACCGAAGTAACCTATCAGGTGCATACCGAGCCAGGCGGCAGTGTGCCGTCGTGGGTGGCTAACAAGTTTGTGGTTGATGCGCCGTTCAATACCCTTAAAGCATTGAAGGAAAGGGCCGAGAAGTAAGCGGTCTTGCTGTCCGGCCAAGCTGATGACGGTTTCGAGCGATAAAAAAGGGCTGCCAATGGCAGCCCTTTTTTTGCACCGAGATTAGCCTCGACGGCTTATCTGCGAAGCTTACTTGCGGTCTTCGAGCGGTACGATGTCCCGGGACACGTAACCGGTGTACAGCTGGCGTGGACGGCCAATCTTGTACGGACTCGAAAGCATTTCTTTCCAGTGCGAGATCCAGCCGACAGTCCGCGCCAAAGCGAAGATGACGGTGAACATGCTGGTCGGAATGCCGATAGCCTTGAGGATGATGCCCGAATAGAAATCGACGTTCGGGTACAGCGAGCGCTCAATGAAGTACGG
>NZ_JAQGNX010000120.1 GCF_028293835.1 Pseudomonas sp. | reverse complement strand
CTGACTTCGTCGACTTCGATCTTGAAGCCTTCTTCCTCGAACAGTTGGGCGGTCGCGGTTTGCGCGTTGCCTTCCTGGAGCAGCATGTCGAGTTTGGACAGGCACATGTAGCGGCCACGGCCCTTGGCCAGGGCGAAGGTGAAATTAAGGCCGCTGTTGCGCATCAGGTCTGGCAGATCTTTGTAGACAATCTGTTCTTGCAGCGCGACCGTTGCCGTAGCGATGACCAGGCGCTTGCCCGCAGCCTTGGCCGTGGGGATCGCCGCGATGGCGTAAGCGACGGTTTTACCGGTACCGGTGCCCGCCTCGACCGCAACCACCGCAGGATCACCTGAGCGCCGACCCTCTTCGTCGGTGTCGATATCGCCCAATACTTTGGCAATCTCGGCGATCATCAAACGCTGGCCATAGCGCGGCTTGAGGCTCTTGGCTTCGAGGAAACGCGAATAGGCGCCCTGAATCTGGGATTTGAGTTCGTTACTGATCATGGGCTTCGGGGCGCTACGAATCGGTTAAAAGTGCTGGATAAATTTTCAGTGTTTCTAAGAGGCGGCTATCATACCGCGCTAATCCATCCCGCGCAGTTCGGAGTACCGAATGACAGCTTTTGCCCTTGTCTACACCCTGCATGTCCTGGCCGCCCTGGTCTGGGTCGGCGGCATGTTCTTCGCCTGGATGGTACTGCGCCCGGCCATCGGCGCAGCACTTGAAGGCCCAAATCGCCTGAAATTGTGGGTCCAAGTGTTTCCACGGTTCTTTTTCTGGGTCTGGGTAGCGGTCCTGGTGTTGCCCATTACCGGCGTGGGCATGATTAACCAACGCTTCTCCGGCTTCGAAACCGCGCCGCGCTATGTGCAAGTCATGATGGGTTTGTACGTAGTGATGGTCGCGTTGTTCATTCGCATCCATGCGCTGCAACTGCCTGAACTGCGAAACGCAGTGGACGCTGAAAAATGGCAGGAGGGTGCTGCGGCACTGGGACGGATTCGCCGTCTGGTGGGGATTAACCTGATTGTCGGGTTAGTGCTGGTGGCGGTGGCCGCGAGCCGGCCAGGGTTTTGACGGCGTTAGATAATTCCCACAGACAAGTTGAACATCTGTAGCCAACTGTTGGCGAGGCGATGTGTCAGGTAAATAACCTCGCCAACAAGTTGGCTCCTACAGATGACGGCGGTGTTACGTAAACGCCTTACAACCGCTGCACAATCAACGAACCATCCCGACCCGGCGCGCCTGGCTGTCCAGGTTGACCCGGCTGACCTGACTTACCTCCGTCTGCGCGATACACCACGCAGCCTTTGGACGTCCCGCCTTTACCCGCCTGCCCTGCGGCACCGGCGACGCCAGCGGCACCGCCGTTGACCAGCACTTTAATGCGTTCAGCCGCAAACGCCGCGGGTAATTCGAGTCTCACCGTGGCGCCGGGAGCACCGTCATGACCGTTGCTACCGTTATCACCGTTGAAACCACGACTGGCTTCACCCCACAAGCAACCAGGGTCATCACCGTTGGCGCCGTCCAGACCGAAATACCCAGGAGCACCTGAGCCTCCGCGAGCATCGATAGACAGCTCGTCAGCGGTTAGGTTTTCCAGGCGCAAGGTCAAATTACGGCCCGGCAGCGCTTGCTTGGCATACGTTCCAGGCGCGCCGCGGGCCGTGATTTGACTCCCCGTCGCCAGCTCGCCACGGCCTACAACCATATTGAAACTTTGCTCGCTGGGAATAATAGCGATGCGCGCTTCATGGCCGAGCACCAGTTCGCCGACTTTTACTTCGTTGACGCCCGCCGGAATTAATAACGTGCCGTAGTCGGCAACTACCAAGCGGTCCAATTGCAGCGTGCTGGTATTTCCAGGCAGGCGCAGAAGCGAATGCGCCTCGACCGCCACTACCTGAGCCATGACCATCGGCGTGAACACCGCAGCGCTGCACGCTACGGCCATTAAGCGAAGATTACGCATGAGCGATCTCCGCCGAAGTACGAGAGAAGGTTTGCAGATGAAAAATGCCGAACAGCAAAATTTTTCCACGGTCCACCCACGGCCGTGTCCGCCCGCGCAGGCTGCCGTTGAATAGAGCCAGTTCCAGCAGATGGGTCAGCAGCAGCAAACTGCCAGCCATGTTGATCAATAAATCGAAAGGGTTAGGCAATGCGAGCACTGTATTAACCAGCACCACCAGCCAGAAGCCCAACGTCAATGCCTTCCCCAAACCCCAAAACAGCTTCATACACGCCCCTGGCAGTTATTTCTTTTGCGCACAGTAACGGCATCAGCGCGAAATTTGCCAGCGACCATTGCAAAATGAGCATGCACTCCGATTAGAGGCATTACTCAAATTGATAAAAACCGAGCGGGCGTTAACCACCGCTCGGCGAATAAATCAGCGCCTCTGGGTGACCGACAAAACGTCGGCCCCAAAGGTCAGAAGCACACTTTTACTGCCTGGCCACGGTTTTAAGCGGCGTTTACCGGTTTATTTTGATCTCTACACGACGATTCAGTGCACGTCCTTCAGCTGTTTTGTTATCCGCAACGGGACGGCTTTCACCCTCACCGACTACCGCGACAAAACTGCTGCGCGGAATGCCAGAGCTGACCAGATAATTGGTCACTGACGTTGCGCGTTTTTGCGAAAGGGTTTTGTTGTATTTGTCGGTGCCGACGCTGTCGGTATGCCCGCTAACCCGCAATTGAGCGCTTGGCGCTTCGCGCTTCAGACGGGTGCTGATCAGATCAAGCTTCTGTTTATCCGCTGCGGTCAGCTGCGCCGAATCGAACTTGAAGTAAACATCGTTAATAATGATGACTTCTTCTTTAACCACGACGACTTGTTCCACTGGCGCCGTCTCGGTCGCTGGAACAACGACAGGTGGGCAGCCGTTGGCATCGACACTCACGCCTTTAGGGGTGCCAGGACACTTGTCGCGGCTGTCCCGCACGCCGTCGCCATCTTCGTCGCCATCACCGTGGACCCAGCAGTAGGCCGCCGCCACACTGCCGCCGATCAGCACGCCCCAACCGGCATAGGTGGCATTTTGAATTGCCCCCAATCCTGCACCAGCCACCCCGCCGACTGCGGCACATTTAGGCCAATCGGTCTTCTGCAAATCCGCACAACCGGTCAACAGACTGGTCAGCAGGATCAATGGTAACGCCACCCGAATCATGCTCATTGATTTCATCTCCTATGGGATCGGTCCAAACCGATGCAATGGGAGTAAAGACGTCACTTTCATAGATTGCCAATTAGCCATCATAAAAGCTGCCGACGAAGGCCTGCCCTCAGCACTAGGCCATTGCGCCGCAGCACGCTAGTCTTGCAGTTCAATTGAGGATTTTCGATGACTGATGGCTTTTCAACGCGGACACCGCAGCAGGCGCTGGCCGCCCTACTCGATCGATACGCGCCAAAGCGCTTGTTGCTGATCGGTGCCGGAAGTTTCCCTGCGCTTGAAGCGTTTCGAGAGGCTCATCCCGGTACTGAACTGGCCCACGCCGCACCTGGGCTCTTGCCGCCAGAGCTTGCTGCGCAACGCTTTGACCTGGCATTGGCTGTCGACTGCCTTGAGCATTTGCCCAAACGCACCGGCCTTGAACTGCTGGGTGGCATTCGTAATTTGAACGCCAGTCGCATCGCCGTGCTGGCTGACTTACACGCTTGCGGCTGGCAAGACACAGATTTCTATTCACTGGCACTACAGGCCAGCGAACGCTTTGCCCGAGATCAGCAGGTACTGACATTGTTCACTTACGACCTGCGCGAATATAAACAAGTCCCCGATTGGCTGAACGCGAAGTTTTGGGCCAATCCGGAAAACTTCGGCAAGTATTGGTGGTAGTCATGACGAGTTCGATCTGCCCGTGCGGCAGCGGAAATTTACTGAACGCCTGCTGCGGGCATTATCACGCAGGCACACCCGCGCCTGGCGCCGAGGCGTTAATGCGCTCGCGTTACAGCGCGTACGTGCTGGGTTTAATCGATTACCTGCTAGATACCACGTTGCCGGCACAAAAAACCGGCCTGGACCGGCAATCGATCACCGCCTGGAGCGCCCAAAGCACCTGGCTTGGGCTGCACGTGGAAAATGTTGAAGTCCTGGGTGGCAAACCCGAACACGCGTTCGTGACCTTTGTTGCACGCTGGCACGATGGCGAAGGTGAACACAGCCATCGCGAGCGCTCGGCGTTTGTGCAAAACCAGGGTCACTGGTATTTCATCGACCCTACCGTGCCACTTAAAGCCGGGCGCAACGACGCATGCCCCTGTGGCAGCGAGCAAAAATTCAAGAAATGCTGTGCGGGTTATCTGGCCTAAGCCTCATCAAGCCGACTCAGTTTTATATGTGAAGTGTCGGGCGCAGGGCCGGCAGGTGGTTTTTTAACCGGGTCCATGTCGGCACCGACGGGGGCCAGGCTCATCCGCGAAAGGTCCATGCGCGGCGCAGGCACCGGCGCTTTTGGCTCCTGCAGTGCGCTGCCAATGTCGGCTATGGCGAAATCTGGCGCATCCACTTCAATGAACGCCGCCATGTAGACGTCTCGGGGCTCGACCTGTAGACGGCGATTGGTTTGGGGCGCACGGTTGAAGCCTGGCGCGTCCGGCGGCGGCGCCAGTTCTACTTCTTCCATGTCAACGTGCATGTCGACCATTTCAGCCAAGGCCCCGGCGCGTTCCAGCGTCGCGCGGTACTTCTCGGCAGCGGCCTGATCCAGGCTGTTTTTCAACACCAGGCGCCGTCCGGAAAACAGTAACGCAACACGCTGCGCATCGGCCTGGAACAGCTTGGCCAGGTTTGCCTCGACCCGTTCGCGTTGCGCACCGGGCACTAACTGTCCACTAAAGACGATTTCATAGAGGTTCATCGGGCACGCTCCTGCTGCACAAGGCGCAAGTATGGCCGATATGTATTTTCAGTGCGTGCACCGGACACGTATTGGCGAGATAATTCGCGGCAATTATTCCGGAGAGACCTTAATGAACCAGGAAACCCACGTTCACGGCCCTGACTGCAATCACAACCATGAGCATCAACACCACGAACATCAACACGCACACGTCCATGGCCCAGACTGCGGCCACGCGCCCCAGGAACCCGTTCGCAATGCCCTGAAGGACGTAGGACGCAACGACCCTTGCCCATGCGGCAGCGAGAAAAAATTCAAAAAGTGCCACGGCGCCTGATCGATTGAATTGAACCCCGATAGTCGCTTGCATGGGGCGTGTCCGCTCTCTAACGTAGCGCCATCAAAAAACGTCACCCCGCAGGAGCTTTGCCATGGCCTCGCCAGCCTTTTTCGATTTTATTCCCCGGTTCGGCGTTGCCGCAGCAGTGGTCAGTGTCCTGAGTTTGAGCGGTTGCCAGTTGGGCGGAGGCAGTAGCGATACGCTGCCGCCGTCTACCGGTGTGTTCCCAATCAAAGGGTTGGCGCAAAACGTCTCTGTGCGCCGCAACAGCCTTGGCATGCCGCTGATAGAGAGCAACACTTTCCACGACGCGCTGTTTACCCTGGGCTATGTGCATGCCAGTGACCGCATCAGCCAAATGGTCAACATGCGCTTGCTCGCTCAAGGCCGTCTGGCCGAACTGGACGGTCCCAGCGCTCTGGAAATTGACCGGTTCATGCGCTCGGTCAATCTGAAGAAAAGCGCCAGCGAGCTCTACAACGGCTCTTCGCCACGCCTCAAACGCTTCTTCGAAGTGTACGCACGCGGCGTCAACGCCTACTTGTTCCGCTACCGCGACAAGCTTCCGGCTGATCTGACGGCGGCCAACTACCACCCCGAATACTGGAAACCCGAAGACTCCGCGCTGATTTTCAGCCTGCTGAACTTCGGCCTGTCGGTGAACCTGCAACAAGAACTCTCATCCTTGGTATTGGCACAGAAAGTCGGGGCCGAGAAACTCGCCTGGCTGATCCCCACCTATCCCGACGAAGAATTACCGGTGGCCGAAACCGACAAACTCAAGGGCTTGAGTCTCGCAGGGCAAGTGCCTGGCCTTAATGAATTAAATAAGGTGGCCTTGCAGCTGTCCGACTTGAACATGCTCGGCGTCGCTGCGTCGAATAACTGGGTGGTCGCCCCGCAACGCAGCCGCAGTGGCAAAAGCTTGCTGGCCAACGACATGCATCTGCCTGCGACCTTGCCTTCGGCCTGGAGTTTTGTGCAGATTCGCGCGCCGAAGTACGAGGCTGCCGGGATGACCATTGCCGGTCTGCCACTGGTGATGTCCGGTTTCAACGGCAGGCTGGCGTGGGGCATGACCACTGCCATGGGCGACAATCAGGACGTGTTTCTGGAGAAGCTCAAGCGAGAGAACGGCAAGCTGCTGTACCTGGTAGAGGGTAAATGGCAGCCCGCCTCGGTGCGCAATGAAACGTTCTTCGTCAAAGGCGGGCGCCCGGTTCGCGAAACCCTTTACGAAACTCGTCACGGCCCAATGCTCAATAGTGCGGTGGGCGAACGCAGCAACCCCGAGCAACCGGTGCAGTTGAACAACGGCCTCGGCCTTGCGTTGCAGACCCCGGATTTCAAAGATGACAAAAGCATGGACGCGTTCTTCAACCTGTCCCGTGCGCAAAACGTCGAGAAAGCCTCGGACGCCATCCGTGAAATCCGCGCCATGGCCCTGAACATCGTCTTTGCCGATGCACAGCACGTGGGCTGGCAGGTCACCGGTCGCTTTCCTAACCGCCGCGAAGGCTTGGGTTTGCTGCCATCGCCGGGCTGGGACAGCCGTTATGACTGGGACGGTTTCGCCGACCCGATGCTCCATCCTTATGACCAGGACCCTATGCAAGGCTGGATTGGCACGGCCAACCAACGCACCCTGCAGAAAGGCTACGGCATGCAGCTGTCCAACTCCTGGAATTACCCGGAGCGCGCCGAACGCATCGCAGAATTACTGAACGGCAGTAAGCAGGACAGCCGCAGCATGATCGCCATGCAAAGCGACCAAACCACCACTTTTGCCGGCAAATTGAAAAAGATGTTCCAAGCCCCCGGCATGGCCCAGCCATTGAAGCAGGCGATTGACGCGCTGCCGCTAGCGGATCGCGGCAAAGCTCAAGAGGCCCTGACGCGCCTGATGGCTTTCGACGGCAAGCTGTCGGCGACTTCCTCGGACGCGGCTATCTATGAACTGTTTCTGCAAGAAAGCGCGAAGCAGATCTTCCTTGATGAGTTAAGCCCAGAAACCAGCCCGGCGTGGAAGGCGTTGGTGGAAAATGCCAACTTCACTTACTCGGCTCAGGCCGATCATTTGTTGGGCCGTGAAGACAGCCCGTACTGGGATGACATCAGGACCCCGCAAAAAGAAGACAAACCGACGATTCTCGCCCGCAGCCTTGCCGCCGCGATCACCGCAGGGGATAGCCAACTGGGTGCGGATCACAAAGGTTGGCAATGGGGCAAGTTGCACCGCTATACCTGGACCGCGCACAACGCTGCGATGGCTAATCGCAGTCCGATCCCGGCCGGTGGCGATCACAGCACCATCAACTCGGCAGCCTATGCGTGGGGTGAAAGTTTCGACACCGCGTTGACCCCGGCGCTGCGGATCATTGTTGACTTTGGTCAGCCAGAACCGATGATGAGCCAGAACAGCGCGGGCCAATCCGGCAACCCGGCCAGCCCACACTTCGCCGATGGCATCGATCCATGGCTCAAAGGCCAATACACGACCATCCCGATGCAGCCGCAGAATCTGGAAAGGGCCTACGGCAAGGAACGGCTGACACTGACGCCCGGGAAGTAAGGGCTGCTTGCTCTGCCTCGCCAACAAGTTGGCCCCTACAGAATCTCGGCATGGTGCACATTTCTGTAGGAGAGAACGTGTTCGCGAGCCCGTTTCTGCGAACTTCCGCCCACCCGCCGCCTCATAACTAACACGCCCATCCATCTGGTCATTACATGGATCTTGTTATCGCGCGGCCTGAAGGGTTGTATTGCCCACCGGGAGATTTTTACATTGACCCGTGGCGGCCGGTGGAACGTGCCGTGATTACCCATGGCCATGGTGATCATGCACGCACTGGCAATCAGCATTACCTGGCAGCGGCACCCGGCGAAGGTATTTTACGGGCGCGGCTGGGTCAGGACATCAACCTGCAAACCCTTGGCTATGGCGAAAAAATCGTCCACCACGGGGTAACCCTGAGCTTGCACCCCGCCGGTCATGTACTGGGATCGGCGCAGGTTCGTCTCGAATATCAAGGTGAAGTCTGGGTGGCCTCGGGTGACTACAAAGTCGAGCCCGACGGCACCTGCGATCCCTTCGAACCCGTGCCTTGCCACGCCTTCATCACCGAATCCACGTTCGGTCTGCCGATCTACCGCTGGCCACCGCAAGCCGAGATCTTTGCCGACGTCAATCAGTGGTGGCGCGGCAACATCGAACTCGGCAAAGCCAGCGTGCTGTTCTGTTACTCCTTCGGTAAGGCCCAGCGAATTCTGCACGGCATAGATCCGCACATCGGTCCGATTCTGGTACACGGCGCCATTGAGCCACTGAACCGGGTGTACCGCGACGCTGGCGTGCGCATTCCCGAGACCCATTACGCAGGTGATTTCAAAAAAAACGACCCGCTGCTGCGAAGAGCATTGATTCTGGCTCCGCCCTCCGCAGGTGGAAGCACCTGGATACGGCGTTTCGGTGATCTCAGCGATGCCTTTGCCAGCGGTTGGATGATGTTGCGCGGCACTCGACGCAGACGCGGGGTTGATCGAGGCTTTGCGCTTTCGGACCACGCCGATTGGCCGGGTCTGCTATGGGCCATCGAACAAACCGGCGCCGAGCGCGTGATGGTGACCCACGGTTCGGTCAATGTGCTGGTGCGTTATTTGCGCGAAAAAGGCCTGAATGCTCAAGGATTCACGACGGAATACGGTGATGAAGAAGACCTCGCCATTGGCGCCTCGGAAACCCATGAGGCTCGTGCATGAAAGCCTTCGCCGCCCTGTATTCCCGGCTCGACGCGACGACCTCGAGCAATGCCAAGCTCGCCGCATTACGCGACTACTTTGCCGCCGCGGCACCGGAAGATGCCGCCTGGGCTGTGTATTTTTTGTCCGGTGGGCGGCCCCGGCAGTTGGTGCCCACGCGCTTGTTGCGCGAGCAGGCTATGGCGCTTTCCGGGTTGCCAGAATGGCTATTTGAAGAAAGCTATCAGGCCGTCGGTGACCTGGCGGAAACCCTGTCACTGATTCTTCCCGAGGCTCAGCACAGCTCTGACGCTGGGCTTGCGACCTGGATGGAAGACAATTTGCTGCCGTTGCGCGGCCTACCGCCTGAAGAATTGGTTGCTCGCCTGGAAGGCTTCTGGGCGCAGCTCGACCGCGTCAGCCTGATGGTCTGTATCAAGTTGATTACCGGGAGTTTCAGGGTCGGCGTTTCCAAGTTGCTGGTAACTCGGGCCCTTGCCTCGTTGGCTGACATCGACAGCAAGCGAGTAGCCCAGAGGCTGGTAGGATTTACCGACCTCTCCCATCGCCCCAGCGCCGAAGGTTACCTCAAGCTGATCGCCGCTGAGTCAGACGACGAGCACGCTCAGCGTGGCGGGCAGCCTTACCCCTTCTTCCTCGCCCATGCCTTGCAGCAGCCCGTCGATCAATTCGAAACGTTACTCGGCCCCTGCGAAGGGTGGCAGGTGGAATGGAAATGGGATGGCATCCGCGCGCAACTGGTCAAACGCGAGGGCCGCTTGTGGATTTGGTCCCGGGGTGAAGAATTAGTGACAGACCGTTTCCCCGAACTGCACAGCCTCGCTAGTTGCTTGCCGGACGGCAGTGTGATTGACGGCGAAATCGTGGTCTGGAAAACGCCGTCGGTCGAGCTGAAAGGTGATGAAGAGTTTGCCCTGGGCAGCGCCGAAATCGCCGACCGTCAGCAACCCTCAGTGCAACCTTTCGCTTTGCTGCAGCAACGTATTGGCCGCAAAACCCTGGGTAAAAAAATTCTCCAGGATGTGCCCGTCGTGGTACTCGCCTATGACCTGCTGGAGTGGCAGGGCCATGATTGGCGCAGTCGACCTCAACATGAACGGCGTACGCAGCTGGAAATACTGTTACACGACTGCCAAAGCCCGGTGCTATTGCCTTCGCCGGTGCTAAGCGGTGCTGATTGGACCGACCTTGGCAAGCAACGGGAAGCGTCCCGAAGCCTGGGGGTTGAGGGCATGATGCTCAAGGCTCGCGATTCTTTGTACGGCGTAGGACGTACCAAAGACATGGGCGTGTGGTGGAAGTGGAAAGTCGACCCTTTCAGCGTCGATGCCGTACTGATCTATGCACAACGCGGCCACGGCCGGCGCGCCAGTTTGTACAGTGATTACACTTTCGCCGTGTGGGACGGCCCGCCCGACGCCAGCGAACGTACATTGGTGCCATTTGCCAAAGCCTATTCCGGGTTGACCGATGAAGAGATGCGCAAGGTCGATGCAATCGTGCGCAAAACCACCGTCGAAAAATTCGGCCCGGTGCGCAGCGTGACACCAAGCCTGGTGTTCGAGCTGGGCTTTGAAGGGATCGCGCTGTCCAAGCGCCACAAAAGCGGGATCGCCGTACGCTTTCCGAGAATGCTGCGCTGGCGCCACGACAAACCGGTGGCCGAGGCCGATAGCCTGTCGACGCTGCAAGATTTGCTCAGCTGAGGTTTGCGCGCTATTTTAGTGCGCTTATTTTAGCGCGCCCCGCTTTCGAGCGCGACCCACGTTCTGTACACGCCAACTTGTTGGCGAGAAGCTTATCGCGGTGCATCAGGCACGACGCTTCGCGAACAAGTTCGCTCCTGCAGGGGTCATTTATGCGGCACATCTGAGTGTTTTTCGTTGGGCCAGAGCATTTATGGCCGAAAGTCATCATTGCGACAACTCTGTACATTTAAAACGCACGTTCGGCTCTTTGGTTCAAATATTGCTATCTTCTAGCCGTCTGGCGCTTGCCGGTAGCAATAGATTCGCGTGTTCCCAACGCTCATTTTGGTTTTAAGGACTGATCAATGAAAAAAGCATGGCTAACCCTTTCCGCATTGGCTATCTGTCTGGCCGCTGGTAATGCAATGGCCAAGGAATACAAGGAATTGCGCTTCGGCGTCGATCCTTCTTATGCACCTTTCGAATCGAAAGCAGCCGATGGCAGCCTGGTAGGCTTCGATATCGATCTGGGCAATGCGATTTGCGCCGAGCTGAAAGTTAAATGCAAATGGGTTGAAAGCGATTTCGACGGCATGATCCCTGGCTTGAAAGCTAACAAATTTGACGGCGTTATCTCGTCGATGACCGTGACAGACGCCCGTGAGAAGGTTATCGACTTCTCCAGCGAACTGTTTTCTGGCCCAACGTCACTGGTTTACAAGAAAGGTTCGGGCATCAGCTCCGACGTTGCTAGCCTCAAAGGCAAGACCGTTGGTTATGAACAAGGCACTATTCAAGAAGCCTATGCCAAAGCCGTACTGGACAAAGCTGGCGTGACCACCAAGGCTTACGCTAACCAGGATCAGGTTTACGCTGACCTGAGTTCCGGTCGTCTTGATGCTTCCGTACAAGACATGCTGCAAGCCGAACTGGGCTTTTTGAAGTCGCCAGCCGGCGCTGACTACGAAGTCTCCAAGCCAATCACAGATCCATTGCTGCCCGCTAAAACTGCAGTCGGTATCTCGAAAGGTAACAAAGACCTTAAGGCACTGTTGGATAAAGGTATCAAAGCGTTACACGCTGACGGTAAATACGACGAAATTCAGAAAAAGCACTTTGGTGATCTGAACCTGTACAGCGGTAAATAACATCCCAACGCCCATCGATTTCAGGTGAACATCCATCACCCGTTTCGATGGGCGTTTTTTTGACCGCAAAAGGCTCGATTCATGTTTGACGAATGGCTGCAATACCTTGGCTTGTCCGCCCTCAGCTTGCGAGGCTTTGGTCCCCTGCTGCTTCAGGGAACCTGGATGACCATCCAATTAGGAATTTTGTCGCTGCTGGTCGCCGTCGTCCTCGGTTTGATCGGCGCCAGCTGTAAACTGTCGAGACTGCGCGCGCTGCGCATTCCGGCACAGATCTACACCACCTTGATCCGCGGCGTGCCCGACCTGGTGTTGATGCTGCTTATCTTCTACAGCCTGCAAACCTGGCTGACCGGCCTGACTGAGATCATGGACTGGGATTACATCGAAATCGACCCGTTCGCCGCTGGGGTAATCACCCTGGGGTTCATTTATGGGGCTTATTTCACCGAGACGTTTCGTGGCGCGATCCTTTCCGTGCCCCGTGGTCAGGTCGAAGCCGCCACTGCTTACGGCTTGAGCCGCAGTCAGCGGTTTCGCATAGTGGTCTTTCCGCAAATGATGCGCTTCGCATTGCCGGGTATCGGTAACAACTGGATGGTGATTCTCAAAGCCACCGCGCTGGTGTCAATCATCGGCCTCGCTGACCTGGTCAAGGCCTCTCAAGACGCGGGCAAAAGCACCTATGAGCTGTTTTATTTCCTGGTCGTGGCCGCGCTGATCTACCTGTTGATCACCAGCGCTTCCAACATTGTCCTGCGCTGGGCTGAACGACGTTATGCCGCTGGCAGCCGGGAGGCAAAACGATGATCGAACTTCTTCAAGAATATTGGCGGCCCTTCCTTTATAGCGACGGCCAGCACATCACTGGCCTTGCCATGACCATGTGGCTGCTCAGCGCCTCGATCGCTATTGGGTTTGTGGTATCGATCCCGCTGTCTATTGCGCGAGTTTCGCCGCAGTTCTGGATTCGCTGGCCGGTGCAGTTTTACACCTACCTGTTTCGTGGAACGCCGCTGTATATACAGTTGCTGATCTGCTATACCGGCATTTACAGCATCGCCGCGATTCGCGCTCAGCCGTTGCTCGACATGTTTTTCCGCGACGCCATGAATTGCACGATCCTCGCGTTTGCCCTTAACACGTGTGCCTACACCACGGAGATTTTTGCCGGAGCAATCCGCAGCATGAACCATGGTGAAGTCGAAGCGGCCAAAGCTTACGGGCTTACAGGCTGGAAACTGTATGCGTACGTGATCATGCCGTCGGCCCTGCGCCGTTCGCTGCCGTTTTACAGCAACGAAGTGATCCTGATGTTGCACTCCACTACCGTGGCCTTTACCGCCACCGTGCCGGACATTCTTAAGGTAGCAAGGGACGCCAACTCGGCTACGTTCATGACGTTCCAGTCCTTTGGTATCGCCGCGCTAATCTACCTGACGGTCACCTTTGCCCTGGTTGGCCTGTTCCGCCTGGCCGAACGCCGCTGGCTGGCGTTCCTTGGCCCGGCTCACTAGGACCTCTTATGCGCCACCATACTCACGACATACTCGCACCGCTGCCGGGAACCGCGCGGCAGATCCACAGTTTTCACTACGGTCCCGAGAGTAGCGGCCGCAAGGTCTATATTCAGGCGTCGCTGCATGCCGACGAATTACCCGGCATGCTTGTGGCCTGGTACATCAAACAGCGCTTGGCAGAACTGGAAACTGCCGGGAGACTGCTTGGCGAAATCGTAGTGGTGCCCGTGGCCAACCCTATCGGCCTTGAACAAGTGCTGATGGATATTCCGTTGGGCCGCTATGAGCTGGAGAGCGGGCAGAACTTCAATCGGCGCTTCGTCGACCTAAGCCAACAGGTCGGCGATGACGTTGAAGCACAACTGGGGGACAACCCCCAGCGCAACCTCGAATTGATCCGCAGCAGCCTGCGCGTCGCGTTGGGTACCCAGATTGCCAGCACGCAGTTGCAGTCGCAGCGCCTCACCCTGCAAACCCTCGCGTGCGATGCCGACATGGTGCTTGACCTGCATTGCGACTTTGAAGCGGTGGAGCACCTTTACACCACCCCGGAAGCCTGGCCGCTGGTGGAACCGTTGTCTCGTTACCTGGGGGCCCAGGCCAGTCTGTTGGCGACCGACTCAGGCGGGCAGTCGTTTGATGAATGTTTCACCTTGCTCTGGTGGCAGTTGCAACAACGCTTCGACGGGCGCTTCGAGATCCCGATGGGCAGTTTCTCGGTAACGCTTGAGCTCCGAGGCCAAGGCGATGTGAATCACTCCCTGGCCAGCCGCGACTGCCAGGCATTGATCAGTTACATGATGCACTTCGGCATAATCGCCGGCGATCCGACACCGCAGCCGCAATTGCTGTACCCGGCAACGCCGCTGGCTGCCGTCGAACCGGTGGAAACGCCTGTCGGTGGTTTGTTGGTGTTTTGTGCCCTTCCGGGTGAATACCTGGAAGCCGGACAACAGATCGCTGAAATCATCGATCCGATCACCGATCTGGTAACGCCGATTCACACTCTTAATCCCGGCTTGTTGTATGCGCGTTCATTGCGACGCATGGCAACCGCCGGCATGGTCATCGCTCACGTTGCAGGCACAGAAGCCTACCGTAGCGGTTACCTGCTCTCTCCTTAAGGACTGCACGGCATGTACAAACTGACCATTGATAGCCTGCACAAAAGCTACGGCGATAACGAAGTGCTCAAAGGCGTGTCGCTCAAGGCCAACACTGGCGACGTGATCAGCCTTATTGGCGCCAGCGGCTCGGGCAAAAGCACGTTCCTGCGTTGCATCAATTTTCTTGAAACGCCCAATGATGGCGCCATGAGCCTGGACGGCAAACAGATTCGTATGGTGTCCGACCGCCACGGCATGCGCGTCGGGGACCCGGCTGAACTGCAACGCATCCGCACTCGCTTGGCGATGGTGTTCCAGCATTTCAATCTGTGGAGCCACATGACGGTGCTGGAAAACGTCGCCATGGCTCCGCGTCGGGTGTTAGGCGTGAGCAAGCATGAAGCCGAAGAACGCGCACGCAAGTACCTGGATAAGGTGGGCTTGCCCGCTCGCGTAGCGAGTCAATACCCAGCGTTTCTTTCCGGCGGTCAGCAACAGCGGGTGGCTATTGCCCGAGCATTGGCCATGGAGCCTGAGGTGATGCTGTTCGACGAACCAACGTCGGCGCTTGATCCTGAGCTGGTGGGCGAAGTGCTGAAAGTGATTCAGGGCCTGGCCGAAGAAGGCCGGACCATGATCATGGTTACCCACGAAATGAGCTTTGCGCGCAAAGTGTCAAATCAGGTGATGTTCCTGCATCAGGGCCTGGTTGAAGAACAAGGTCATCCTGACGAAGTGCTTGGCAACCCGCAGAGCGACCGCCTGCGGCAGTTTTTGAGCGGGAATTTGAAATAGCACTTCGACTCTGTAGGAACTGCCGAAGGCTGCGATTCGACCGGTAACCGGTCGCCCTCGTTATACCGCTGACGGGGTGCCGGTCACCCGCGACCCCCGCCTATCGCAGCCTTCGGCAGCTCCCGCAGGTGTTTGCTGCGCGACAGCGCGGCGTCGAAGACGTGGCGGACCCTTCTACAGGCATTCGCTGCACAAAACTAATCCCCAGTCCCCGCTGTCTCTGAGTTAGGCCATTCAGAGCATTCAGCGCGGCATGAGCACGACTCCCAGGGATTTCGCTCGACGATGGTTCTGTGCCCGCGGCTGGACGCCTTTCGTTTTTCAAAAAGAAGTCTGGTCGGCGGTCAAGCGCGGGGAATCGGGTTTACTGCATGCCAGTACCGGCTCAGGTAAAACCTACGCGGTGTGGTTTGCCGCGTTGAATCAATTTGCCCGCAGCAGCCTGCCTACTGCCGTCGATAAACCGACTAAACGCAAACCACCTGCTGCACCGCTGAGCGTACTGTGGATCACTCCAATGCGGGCCTTGGCGGCTGACACCGCCCGCGCCCTGCAAGCGCCGCTGCTGGATTTAAACATTCCCTGGAGTGTCGGCCTTCGAACCGGCGACACCAGCAGCAGCGAACGCGCCAGGCAAGGTCGTCGGCTGCCCAGTGCGCTGATTACCACCCCGGAAAGCCTGACGCTGCTGCTGACCCGCGATGACGCTGAAGGGAGCTTGTCTACCCTGCGCATGGTGGTGGTCGATGAATGGCACGAACTGATCGGCAACAAGCGCGGCGTGCAGCTGCAGCTGGCACTGGCACGACTTCGACGCTGGAATCCGCAACTCATTGTGTGGGGCGTTTCCGCCACCTTGGGCAACCAACACCATGCGCAACAGGTGTTGTTGGGCGATACCGGCATCAGCGTGCAGGGTAAGGTCGCCAAAGACTTGCGCGTCGACACACTGTTGCCGCCGTCTACCGAGCGTTTCCCGTGGGCCGGGCACATGGGATTGAGCATGTTGCCCCAGGTGCTGGCTGAAGTGGACAGCAGCACCAGTTGCCTGTTGTTTACCAATACCCGCGCGCAGTCGGAAATTTGGTATCAAGCATTGCTCGAAGCGCGCCCTGATTGGGCTGGGCTGATTGCCTTGCATCACGGCTCGCTGGCCCGGGAAGTGCGCGACTGGGTCGAAATGAGCCTTAAGGAGGGCCACCTGAAAGCCGTGGTCTGTACCTCCAGCCTCGACCTCGGCGTAGATTTTTTGCCAGTCGAACGTGTCCTGCAAATCGGCTCGGCCAAAGGCGTCGCTCGCTTGATGCAACGCGCCGGACGTTCCGGCCACGCCCCAGGCCGCCCGTCGCGAGTGACGTTGGTGCCGACCCACAGCCTGGAGTTGGTTGAAGCCGCAGCCGCTCATGACGCCGTGGCCGCACGGCGGATAGAGCCTCGGGAATCACCGCACAAGCCCTTGGACGTATTGGTTCAGCACCTGGTGAGCATGGCCCTTGGCGGCGGCTTTCGCCCCGAGGATCTGCTCTCGGAGGTGCGAAGTGCCTGGGCCTACCGCGACTTGACCGACGACGAGTGGCAATGGGCGCTGGCATTTGTTCGCCACGGCGGCCACTCACTTACCGCTTATCCGGACTACCGCCGTGCGGAGCCTGACGAACAGGGCGTGTGGCGGGTGCCTGATGCACGTTTGGCCAGGCGCCATCGAATGAGTATTGGCACCATCGTCAGCGACGCCAGCATCAATGTGAAATATTGGAGCAAAGGCGGTGGCGGTCGCAATCTGGGCACGGTCGAGGAAGCTTTTATCGCACGCCTGAAGCCCGGCGACGGCTTTCTGTTTGGCGGGCGGCTGCTGGAATTGGTGCGCGTAGAAGACATGACCGCTTATGTGCGCCGCGCTACAGGAAAAAAGGCCGCCGTACCGCGCTGGAATGGCGGTCGCATGCCCCTCTCCAACGAACTGGCGGACGCCGTGGTTACGAAGTTCGATGAGGCCGCACGGGGTGAGTTCATCGGCCCGGAAATGCACGCCGTGCGCCCGTTATTGGACCTGCAGCAAAAATGGTCAGGGCTGCCTCGGCAAACCACGGTGCTGGCAGAGGTGCTTAAGTCCCGGGAAGGCTGGCATGTTTTCCTGTACCCGTTCGCCGGCCGGCATGTTCATCTGGGGCTGGCAAGCTTACTGGCGTGGCGCTTGAGCCGTCACCGACCGCTCACGTTTTCCATCGCGGTCAACGATTATGGATTTGAGCTGCTCAGCGCGGTAGAAATCGACTGGCGTCAAGAATTGCAGGCAGACCTGTTCAGTCCAGAGCATTTATTGGCTGATATTCTCGCCAGCCTGAATGCCGGGGAATTGGCCCTGCGTCGCTTTCGAGAAATCGCTCGAATTGCCGGACTGGTTTTCTCCGGCTACCCCGGCGCACCGAAAAGCGCCCGACAGTTACAAGCCTCCAGCGGTTTGTTTTATGAAGTATTCAAGCAATACGACGCGGGCAACCTTCTACTGACCCAAGCCCAGAAGGAAGTGCTTCGCCAGGAACTGGACATCGAACGGCTTGAACACACGCTGACCCAAATCAATGGCCGAACGTTGGATGTTTATCACATCAAACGCCCGACGCCTCTGGCTTTTCCGCTGCTGGTAGAGCGTATGCGAGAAAGCCTGACCTCGGAGAAGCTGGCTGACCGCATTGCCCGAATGGTGCGCGATCTGGAGAAAGCCGCCGGAGCGGAGTCGCAATCATGAGTGGCCAATACGCGTTAGAACTGGCAGGGGCGGAGCTTTGGCTGCTGGCGGACAAGGCGATTTATTACCCGGCGTATCGAACGTTGATGATTGCCGACGCGCATTTCGGCAAAGCCGCAGCCTATCGAAAGCTTGGACAACCGGTCCCACACGGCACCACCCAGAGCAATCTGCTGCGCCTCGACGCATTGCTGAAAGCCTATGCCTGCGATCATCTGGTGTTCCTGGGGGATTTTCTGCATAGCCCCGGCGCGCGGGCCACAGCCACGCTGGAGGCGCTAGACGAATGGCGGGGGCGTCATCGCGGGCTGCATGTCACTCTGATTCGCGGTAACCATGACGTGAACGCGGGCGATCCCCCTGGCTCCTTGGCGTTTGAGGTGGTATCGGAACCGCTCCTGCTAGGGCCGTTTGCGCTGCAACACGAACCTGTTCCTCACCCGACCCGCCCGGTCTTGGCGGGTCATGTCCACCCGGTTTATCGGTTACACGGCTTCGGCCGTCAAAGCCTGCGCTTGCCCTGCTTTTACGTCACAGAGCGGGTTAGCTTGCTACCCGCGTTCGGCGTATTCACGGGGGGCATGGAGATCACACCCGAGGCCGACAGCCAAATTTACATCGTCGGCGATGGCGCCATAGGGCGCGCGCGTTGAGCGTGCCGCCATCAGGCAACTGGCGCAGGTGGCGGCTGATCCGGAAGGGTCGGCTCACCGGGCTCAGTCGGTTGTTGAGGCGTATCGGGGCCAGGCTGGCCGGGAATGCCGCCAACCATGTTGGTCTGTGGGAGCGCGAGCAGTGCCCAAGCCAATAAACCCACATGGTTGTGCTGGTAATCTGCTGGTGGAACGATGGGATTCGAGTAAGTCTTCATAGGCACTCCTGAGCAGTAGGCTGCCTCGAGGGAGGCGAGCCGGAACAGTTCAGTCAATAGAGTGCCGATCGGAAGACTAATTCAATCGCCGGGATCAATGGTGATCAGGTACGTGGCAACGTCACGCCGCGCTGGCCCTGATATTTGCCGCCACGGTCTTTGTAGGAGATCTCGCATTCTTCGTCAGATTCCAGAAAAAGCATCTGCGCCACGCCTTCGTTGGCGTAGATTTTTGCCGGCAAGGTCGTGGTATTAGAGAACTCAAGGGTGACATGACCTTCCCACTCGGGCTCAAGCGGCGTCACATTGACGATAATTCCGCAGCGCGCATAGGTGCTTTTTCCCAGACAGATGGTCAGCACATTGCGCGGAATACGGAAGTATTCCACGGTGCGCGCCAAGGCAAAAGAGTTTGGCGGGATGATACAAACGTCGCTGGTCACATCGACGAAGCTCTTTTCATCAAAGTTCTTCGGATCGACCGTCGCCGAGTTGATGTTGGTGAACACCTTGAATTCCGCGGCACAACGCACGTCGTAGCCGTAGCTGGAAACACCATAGGAAATCAGACGGTTAGAACCTTCGCCCCGTACCTGACGCTCCACAAACGGCTCAATCATGCCGTGCTCTTGCGCCATGCGGCGAATCCATTTATCCGATTTGATGCTCATGGCGGTGTCCTGAATAGCGAGGTAGAAAAATCTGTCCGGCATCTTACCGGGCCGGGCCGTTGGGTTCAAAGACTCTGACGGTCGATACCGTTGGTCAGGAGAGGCCCATTAGTCACCAAAGTAAAAAATCGTTAACAGACCATTGGCACGTTTCGAAAAACGCGTTAAGGTGGCGCCACTGTGTTGCTTGTGTCACTGAGAATCTCTACACGATGTTGAATTTCGATCCAACCATCTCCAAGAATTTTTCCTGCTCTTTGCACTCAGTCTCGGCCAGGGCTTTTCCTGAGTCGCAGTTAACTTTGTCCAAGGAGATACACCATGTCTAATCGCCAAACTGGTACCGTTAAGTGGTTCAACGATGAAAAAGGCTTCGGCTTCATCACTCCACAATCGGGTGACGACCTGTTCGTTCACTTCAAAGCTATCCAATCTGACGGCTTCAAAAGCCTGAAAGAAGGCCAACAGGTCTCTTTCATCGCTACCCGCGGTCAGAAAGGCATGCAAGCTGAAGAAGTTCAAGTTATCTAACTTGTACTTATTCGCTTAAGAAGAGCCCCGCCCTCAAAAGCGGGGCTTTTTTGTGCCTGTGTGTTTTGTAAATCGGTTTGGTACGACAGGCCAACCGCATCAGGCCATTCGCGAATGAATTCGCTCCCACAGTAGATCGCGGTCTCTGTGGGAGCGAATTCATTCGCGAAGGCAATGCCTGGTAAAAACTCAGTCGTCGCTGACGGTAATATTCGGCATCGCCTGGCTTTGCGCTTCCTGCAACACAATCCGCGCGCCCACATGGCGAGCCAGTTCCTGGTAGACCATGGCAATCGGGCTATCAGGCTCAGCGATCACCGTTGGCTTGCCGCCGTCGGCCTGTTCGCGGATCACCATCGACAATGGCAACGACGCCAACAGCTCGACATCGTATTGCGCCGCGAGCTTCTCGCCGCCGCCTTCGCCAAACAGATGCTCTGCATGACCGCAGTTAGAGCAAATGTGCACGGCCATGTTTTCCACCACGCCCAGCACCGGAATGTTGACCTTGCGGAACATCTCGACGCCTTTCTTGGCATCCAGCAACGCCAGGTCCTGCGGGGTGGTAACAATCACGGCGCCGGCCACTGGGACTTTCTGCGCCAGGGTCAACTGGATATCGCCAGTGCCAGGTGGCATGTCGATGACCAGGTAGTCCAGATCATTCCACGCCGTTTGCGTGATCAGTTGCAGCAATGCACCGGAAACCATCGGCCCGCGCCAGACCATCGGCGTGTTGTCGTCGGTAAGGAATGCCATGGACATGACTTCGATGCCATGCGCCTCGATCGGCACGAACCACTTCTGATCCTTGATCTTCGGCCGAGTGCCTTCGGCAATGCCGAACATAACGCCCTGGCTCGGACCGTAGATATCGGCGTCGAGGATGCCGACCCGTGCGCCTTCGCGATGCAAGGCCAGCGCCAGGTTCGCGGCGGTGGTCGATTTGCCCACGCCGCCTTTGCCGGAAGCGACGGCAACGATGTTCTTGACGTTGGCCATGCCCGGGATCTGCCCCTGAGCCTTGTGCGCGGCGATCACGCTGCGCACTTCGACCTTGGCCGACGACACGCCGTCGAGGCCTTCGATCGCCATTTGCAGCATCTGCGCCCAGCCGTTCTTGAACAGGGCAGCGGCGTACCCCAGTTCCAGCTGCACGTTGACGCGGTCGCCCTGAATGTCGATAGCGCGCACACAACCGGCGCTGACAGGGTCTTGATTCAAATAAGGGTCGGTATATTGGCGAAGAACGGCTTCCACCGCTGAGCGATTAACGGCGCTCATGGCTAATCCCGATAAAAAAGACTGAGTAAAACAGGCGGCTATCCTACGCCTTAGCAACAGTAGCAGCACCCTGATCCTGCGCTAGATTGCAGGCAATACCGGCCGACGGGGTGAAAAATATCGCCCGGAGCTTTATAGTGGCCGACCTCCGTTTCACTTCAAGTAGCCGAGCCCCATGTCCGAGCCACGCAAGATTCTCGTCACCAGCGCCCTGCCCTATGCCAATGGATCGATCCATCTTGGCCATATGCTTGAGTACATCCAGACTGATATGTGGGTGCGCTTCCAGAAGCATCGCGGCAATCAGTGCATTTATGTCTGCGCGGACGACGCTCACGGCTCGGCCATCATGCTGCGCGCGGAAAAAGAAGGCATCACCCCGGAACAACTGATCGACAACGTTCAGGCTGAACACAGCGCCGACTTTGCCGACTTCCTGGTGGACTTCGATAACTTCCACTCGACCCACTCCGAGGAAAACCGCGAGCTGTCGAGCATGATCTACACCCGCCTGCGCGACGCCGGGCACATCGCTACCCGCTCGATTACCCAGTATTTCGACCCGGAAAAGCAGATGTTCCTGGCCGACCGCTTCATCAAGGGCACCTGCCCGAAGTGCGGCACTGAAGATCAGTATGGCGATAACTGCGAAAAATGCGGCGCAACCTATGCACCGACTGACCTGAAAAACCCGAAATCGGCGATTTCCGGCGCAACTCCCGTGCTGAAAGATTCCCAGCACTTCTTCTTCAAGCTGCCTGACTTCGACGCCATGCTGAAAAGCTGGACCCGCAGCGGCACCTTGCAAGAACCCGTGGCCAACAAGATCGCCGAATGGCTGGATGCCGGCCTGCAACAGTGGGACATCTCCCGCGACGCGCCGTATTTCGGTTTCGAGATCCCCGGCGAGCCAGGCAAGTACTTCTACGTCTGGCTGGACGCGCCGATTGGCTACATGGCCAGCTTCAAGAATCTGTGCGCACGCCGTCCGGACCTGGACTTCGACGCGTTCTGGGCCAAAGACTCGACCACCGAGCTGTATCACTTCATCGGCAAAGACATCGTCAACTTCCACGCGCTGTTCTGGCCGGCCATGCTCGAAGGCGCGGGTTTCCGCAAGCCAAGCGGGATCAACGTGCACGGCTACGTGACCGTCAACGGCCAGAAAATGTCGAAATCGCGCGGCACCTTCATCAAGGCCCGCACCTACCTCGACAACCTGTCGCCGGAATACCTGCGCTACTACTACGCCGCCAAGCTCAGCCGTGGGGTCGATGACATTGACCTGAACCTCGAAGACTTCGTGCAGAAGGTCAACTCCGACCTGATCGGCAAAGTGGTGAACATTGCCAGCCGTTGCGCCGGCTTCATTCACAAAGGCAACGCGGGCGTGTTGGTGGCTGGCAATGCCGCCCCGGAACTGACCGACGCGTTCCTGGCTGCGGCTCCGGGCATTGCCGAAGCGTACGAAGCACGGGACTTCGCCAAGGCCATGCGTGAAATCATGGGCCTGGCCGACCGCGCCAACGCCTACATCGCCGACAAGGCGCCGTGGTCGCTGGCCAAGCAAGAAGGCAAGCAAGACGAAGTCCAGGCGGTTTGCGCCCTAGGCATCAACCTGTTCCGCCAGTTGGTGATTTTCCTCAAGCCGGTGTTGCCGTTGCTGGCTGCCGACGCCGAGCAGTTCCTCAACGTCGCGCCGCTGACCTGGGACGACCACCTGACGCTGCTGAGCAATCACCAGCTGAACCCGTTCCAGGCGCTGATGACCCGGATCGACCCGCTCAAGGTACAAGCCATGACCGACGCCTCGAAAGAAGACCTGACCGCCAGCCAGACCTCCACCGCGCCGCAAGGCAATGGCGAACTGGTGAACGATCCGCTGTCGGCCGAAATCGACTTCGATGCGTTCGCTGCAGTGGATCTGCGGGTGGCGTTGATCCTCAAGGCTGAACACGTTGAGGGCGCCGACAAGCTGCTGCGCCTGACCCTGGACATCGGCGACGAGCAACGCAACGTGTTCTCCGGAATCAAGAGCGCGTACCCGAACCCGGCCGAGCTGGAAGGTCGCCTGACGATGATGATCGCCAACCTCAAGCCGCGCAAAATGCGTTTCGGCATCTCCGAAGGCATGGTCATGGCGGCCGGTCCCGGCGGTGAAGAGATCTATCTGCTCAGCCCGGACAGCGGCGCCAAGCCTGGTCAACGGATCAAGTAAGGCCGCTGAAAAAAGCCCGCGAACAGCGCTGTTCGTGGGCTTTTTCATGGAAGAAGTCCGCTGGCAGTCTCCCACCCCAGCGTCTTCATTAAGGGCTATCTTCAATAAAGCCCCCCCTCGCCTGCTCGCTCACCCCGGCACGACCATGACCGATTTTATACTCACGCTCATCAGCGCCGCCCTGATCAACAATTTAGTTGTGCAATGGCCACTGAGTGTCGACCCTTTGCTTAAGGCGCCGCGCCAACCTGAGATAACCCGGTTGCAGGTGCATGCGTTGGGGATTGCCACAGCCTGGGTGATGCTCTGCAGTTCGCTGCTGAATCTGCTGCTGTATCGCTACCTGCTGATGCCGCGGGAACTGGGTTACCTGCAGCTACTTGTGTTCCTGCCGGTCAGCGTATTGCTGATCAGCCCGTGCCTGTCGATCTTGTCACGCCTGTTACCTGGGCTGCCGCTTCAGGGGTTGTGGCCGCTGCTGCTGGCGAACGCCGGTATCTTGGGCCTGACACTGCTGAGCACCCAGGCCGACAAGGGGCTGTTTAGCAGCGTGGCGTTGATCCTCGGTGCCGGCTTGGGATTTTGGCTGGTGCTGAGCCTGTTCCACGACCTTCGCCAACGTATTCAGATCCAGTACGTTCCCCTGCCTTTTCGCGGTTTACCCATCGAATTGATCTGTGCCGGCTTGATGGGTCTGGCCTTTCTCGGCTTCAGCGGGCTGGTCAAACCATGAACCTGATCCACACCATTGATGCACTGCTGCCGCAGACCCAATGCGGCAAGTGCGGTCATCCGGGTTGTAAACCCTATGCCGAGGGCATTGCCAGCGGCGAGGCGATCAACAAATGCCCGCCCGGCGGTGATGAAACCATTGCCGCTTTGGCGCAGTTGCTCCACCTGCCAACGTTGCCCCTCGAGGTCGAACGCGGGCCGGCGCCTGCACAGGTCGCCTACATCCGCGAAGCCGAATGCATCGGTTGCACCAAGTGCATTCAGGCCTGCCCGGTGGATGCCATCGTCGGTGCGGCCAAGCTGATGCATACGGTGATTATCGACGAGTGCACCGGCTGCGACCTGTGCGTCGCACCCTGTCCGGTGGATTGCATCGAGATGCATCCGTTGCCGATTGCCGGGGTCATTCCCATCGTCGGCGGCCTGGCATTCGATCATGAGCAACAACAGGCGCGCGCTCACAAACGCAACCACGCACGGCGTCGTTTCGAGCTGCGCAACGACCGCCTGCGCCGCGAAGAACAACAGCGCCAGGCCGATCGATTGGCACGGGCGCAACGCTCAGCTCCTGCTACCACCGCCGCCGCTGCCGTGGTCGAATCCGTGAACCCCGTCCAGGCAGCCCTGGAGCGCATCCGCGCGCAGAAAGCCGCGGCCAGTGATCAGGCGCTGAAGAAAGCCAAAATCACCTTGGCCATGAGTCGCGCGCAGCTCAACAAATCACTCAAGGCGTTCGGTCATCCACCCACCCGCGAGCAACAGGCGCAGTTGGTGTTGTTGCAACGTGAATTCGAGGCGGCGGAACAGGCGCTGAACGCACTCGAAGCGACGGCGCAGCCAAAGGTCAGTGCCCATGCCAAGGCCTGACGCAGCAATCAGCCCGCTGGAGACAGCCAACGAGCGCCTGCAAAAAACCATGTCGCTGGTGTTGCTGGCGACGGTTCCGGGCGCACTGACCTTGCTCTGGTTTTATGGCTGGGGCGTGCTGATCAATTGGTTGCTGGCCGCTGGCATGGCGCTGGCCGTCGAGGCGCTGGTGCTCAAACTGCGTCAACAGCCAGTGGCCGCCGCGCTCAGCGATGGCAGCGCGCTGGTCAGCTCAACCCTGCTGGCCTTCGCCTTGCCGCCGTATTCGCCTTGGTGGCTGACGCTGCTGGCCAGTGCCTTCGCGTTGCTGTTCGGTAAACATCTGTTCGGCGGCGTGGGGAAAAACCCGTTTAACCCGGCCATGCTCGGTTACGCCCTGGTGCTGGTGTCGTTCCCGCAGCAGATGAGCCATTGGCCCGCGCCCCACGGCTTGAATCTGATGGGCGGCCTGCAACAGATTTTCGGTTTCAATTTCGGCGCTGCGGGGCAGCCCGATGCCTGGGCCACGGCCACGGCGCTGGATGCCTTGCGCATTAACAAGAGCCTGACCATCGACGAACTGTTCGCCAATAACCCATCGTTCGGCCGTTTCGGTGGCCGAGGGGCGGAATGGCTCAATCTGGCGTTCCTCGCGGGCGGCGCATTTCTATTGCAACAACGGGTATTCACCTGGCATGCCCCGGTGGGCATGCTCGGTAGCCTGTTCGTCCTCAGCCTGTTGTTCTGGAACGGCTCCGGCTCGGATTCACATGGCTCGCCACTGTTTCACCTGCTCACCGGAGCGAGCATGCTCGGCGCGTTCTTTATCGCGACCGAGCCAGTGTCGGGCCCGAAAAGCCCCTGGGCGCGGCTGCTGTTCGGCGCCGGAGTTGGCACCCTCACCTATGTGATTCGCACCTGGGGGGGTTATCCGGACGGGGTGGCCTTCGCGGTATTGCTGATGAACCTCGCGGTCCCGGCGCTGGAACGGCTGGAGAGGCCGAAACCGTCTGAACCGTCTGAAGAGCGAGAGGCGCCATGACTCAGCCCTCCAAAGCGCTCGGCGCACTGATCATCGCGGTCCTCGCCTGCCTCGGCGTGGGTTTGACCATCGCCCTGCAGCATGGCGCAGCCCCGTACATCAACGCTGAACAAGCAGACGCCCAGGAGCAGGCATTCCTTTCGGTGTTGCCCACAGCCAGTTACGACAATCACCCCCTGCAGCAGCCCTTGACCTTGCCGGAGCGCACCCCGGACACCCAGGCGGTGACCGCTGGTTACCTCGTCAGCCTAAGAGGACAGCCCAGCGCCGTTCTGTTTCGCAGCCAGGCACCTGGGTATTCCGGCACCATCGAACTGTTGATCGCGGTGGCGGCCAATGGCCAACTGATCGGGGTCAAGGTCCTCAAGCAGAATGAAACACCGGGGCTTGGCGACAAGATCGTCACCGAGCCCAATTGGCTGGCAGGTTTTCTCGGCAAATCCCTGAACAACCCCGCCGAGCCGGGTTGGGGGCTGAAAAAAGACAACGGCCAATTCGACCAGATCGCGGGGGCGACCATTACCTCGCGGGCAACCGTCGAGGCGATCCACGCGACCTTGCGCTTCTTCGATGCTCATCGAGCGCAACTGCTCATCCCAGCGGGGCCATCGCAATGACCTCGCGCGAACACGCACGCGGCCTGCTCGGCCCGCTGAGCCTGACCCCGCTGTTGGGCGCCACCGATTCTTTAATCCGCGCCTTCAGCCTGTTGTTGTTGCTGTGGCTGATTGGCGGCCTGCACCTGACGTTGACCCGACTGATTCGGGATTGGTTGAGTGCTGGCACTCATTTGCTCGCCAGCGCGCTGCTGGCCGCCTTGCTGGTCAGTTGTGTCGAGTTGATGTTGCAGGCGCAGGCCTTGGCGCTGTATCAGGGGCTGGGTCTGTATCTGGCGCTGATCGGCATTCATTGCGTGGTCAACGAATCCAGCTATAGCACCACACCGACCTATCCAAAGCTGATAGCCCTGTTCAGTCTGCTGATGCTGGCCCTGGGTCTGCTGCGCGAATTGCTCGGCAATGGCACGCTGCTTAGCCATGCCCAGTGGTTGTTCGGTACGAGCGCGGCGCATTGGGAAATCCGTCTTTTCCCCGGTGGCCTGCACCTGGCGCTACTGACGCCGGGAGGTTTTATTCTGTTAGGGCTGTTGTTGGCCGCAAGAAACGCCTGGCGCCATCGCTCACACTCCGCCTCCAAGGAAACGCTTCGTCCATGAATGCCGCCAAACGCCTGGAAATTTTCCGCCGCCTGCACGAAGACAATCCGGAGCCCAAGACTGAATTGGCCTACAGCTCGCCCTTCGAGCTGCTGATTGCCGTGATTCTTTCGGCGCAAGCCACGGACGTCGGCGTCAACAAGGCCACGGCCCGCCTGTACCCGGTCGCCAATACTCCGCAGGCGATCTACGACCTGGGCGTGGAGGGGCTGTCGGCCTACATAAAAACCATCGGTCTCTACAACAGCAAGGCGAAAAACGTCATCGAGACCTGTCGGCTACTGGTGGAAAAACATGGTGGCGAGGTACCGCAAACCCGCGAAGCACTGGAGGCGTTGCCAGGGGTCGGTCGTAAAACCGCCAACGTGGTGCTCAACACCGCGTTTCGCCAACTGACCATGGCCGTCGACACCCATATTTTTCGGGTCAGCAACCGCACTGGCATTGCGCCCGGCAAGGATGTGGTGGAAGTCGAAAAGAAGCTGATGAAATTTGTACCGAAAGATTTCCTGCTCGATGCGCATCATTGGCTGATCCTGCATGGCCGCTATGTGTGCCAGGCCAGAAAGCCCCGCTGTGGCAGTTGCAGGATCGAAGACCTGTGCGAATACAAGCAAAAGACCTCTGACGATTGAGCGATAGAGGTTTTCTTGGTCAATCGATTGAAAAAATCTTTTTTACCCGGTTCAGGATTGTCGCTATAAGGTGCGCCAATGACAGCTTAAGCCTGGAGTCACTTTATGAGCACTGGCAAAGAGCAACTGGACGTAGAAGACGACTTCGTTGCCGTCGAAACCGATGAGGACGCACAAGCCCCTGTCGAACACGCAAAGACCAATCTGAGCAAACGTCGCACCATCGACAATCTGCTGGAAGAGCGACGCCTGCAGAAGCAACTGGCCGACTACGATTTCGACCTGTAGGCCATGGGTTCCAAGAACATCCACATACTGATCACGCTATAAAGCCTCCCAAGCGCGAGAGGCTTTAGTGTTCATTTGTCACTATGGCTGCAACGGCTGTAGAGCCTGCCCTCTTTGTCCGATATTTTCATGCCCCTGTTCACGCACTGAATCAAACCAGTCCATTACGGCGAGCCAGCTCGATCAGGTCGACCAGCGAATGGGCGTTGAGCTTGAGCAGCAAGCGCGTCTTGTAGGTACTGACCGTCTTGTTGCTCAAAAACATCCCGTCGGCAATTTCCTTGTTGGTTTTTCCGCGGGCCAGTTGTTGCAGCACCATCATTTCCCGACCCGACAAACGATCGACCATATCGGCTTCACTGGCGTTGCCCAGGCTTGAGCGCACGGTATGCAGCGCCTGGTTGGGAAAATAACTGTAACCCGACAATACCGCCTTGATCGCGCTCAGCAGTTCGGTGAGGTCTTGTTGTTTGCAGACATACCCGGCGGCACCCGCCTGCATGCAGCGCATGGAAAAATGCCCCGGTGCCTGCGATGTCAGAATCAGTACCTTGAAAGGCAAGGTCATGGCCGAGAGACGGGCGATGACTTCCAGGCCATCAAGTTTGGGGATGCCAATATCAAGGATCACGATATCAGGCAAATGCTCTCGGGCCAGTTGCAAGGCATCCACGCCATTGTCCGTTTCCGCGATGACCTCATAGCCATGGCGCTCCATCAGCATGCGCACGGCAAGGCGAATGACAGGGTGATCATCCACGATCAGCACTTTATTCATGGGCAAGTCCAATTTTTGCTATTCGAATTTTCAGAGTCAGCACAATAGCCTAGTCGTTTAGTGCTTTGCATAGCGCACCCCCCTGAGGACGGACAGCCAAAGACCATTCCTACATAGACGACAGATATCTCCTACAAAAGACGCCATGCTCAGTAAAGTTTTCAAAGGTTTTGACAATTGGCAACCCTTGGTGGGAGAAGAAATAATTGCACCTTCATTTGCAGTGTTACAGCGGCGCAATGTGGATAATAGGATTATTACCGCTTGGTCAAGCATTGGCCCAATACCCCTTCAGTCTAATCAGCCTGTGTCGAAATTCCGCTTGGGAACAAGCTGCAAACGGAGCCCGTCTCAGGTCATATCCCGTAACATCCCAATCCCAGGAAGAAAAATCGGGGATGTTGAATCTCGTTGTTCTCATACCCGCCCAGAATATGTCGGATTGTCAGACATGGCAGAGGGCAAGAGTCAGAAATTATTACCAACTCCCCCACAAATGCCTAATAACCTTTGTCGTTGTCCGTGTAGAAAACTACACACTTTTTCTCGACCTTCTTTTCTTCTTACAGGCTTTAGGAAAAAACCTACAGATGGTTAGGAAAATTCCTAATCAATGCCATCTCGCCTCCTGACGCAGGCCTCCTTCTTTTTACTAACTACCCAGATAATTACCAAAGGCAGTTTTTTGAAGCCCTTTTTTTTGCACCCTGAATTTTCTATTGAGAAAACCAGACACTCATACCCGACCATCGATAAAAAAGGCTCCTTCGACTTTTAGTTAATGCCATCTACTACTTTCCTGCTATCCCTCGTTATACAAAGAGGAAATGTACTACATCAGAAGACGAAGGCTTATTGCTCGCCATGTAAGAAGTGAGCGGCACTCACAAAACAATTGATGCAATAGGGATTTTTTCACTTGCAAATTCTATTACCAGTCGTTACTTTTT
>NZ_JAQGNX010000098.1 GCF_028293835.1 Pseudomonas sp. | reverse complement strand
ACTACCGCTATCATTCACAGGCTTTCGTACGGCGTGTGATAACAAATCGAAACTTGTGAAGTTCAACGGGTCGGACAGCGGCGCAACGTTTACGTACCCCGCGTACCCTGCGTATCCCTGTATCCTCGTCCAACCCGACTCACGGATCATTCGCTTAAACAGCTCGTGATAGGCCCACGCCCGGGTTGGGTCTTCTCTTAAATGCTGGCTGTATTGAATGTCTGAGACGCGAAAATAAGAAAGCGTCCGGTCAATCATTGCCAGATTACCGGTACGCAGTAACTTGACGTACATGGCCAGGTCGCCGATCGTATACATCACTTCGCCGTTCAGCGACATTAATTCGTCGCCAAATGCCAGGACGTCAGCCCTGCGGCACATGACGCTTGAAGGCTCTCCAATGAAGTTGAAGATATACTGGCCGAGGAATGAGACTAGCGTTTTACCTTCCAACACCGAGCTTTGGGGGAAAGGGAACATGAAGGCTAAGTCATTGGGACAAAAATTGTCCTTTTCATCAATGAACTGACGACGGGACGACGCGAGCGCGATATCAGGGTTGTGTTCAAGTACATCAACCAACAGGCGCACGCAATCAGGAACGATAATGTCATCGTCATACAAGAACTTGATGTAATGCCCCTTCGCCTCGGCAATACAGCGTGCTGCGTTCTTGATTTCACCCAGCCGCACGTCGTTTCGGAAGTAACGAATGGGCCAGCGGCAAACCGCACGTTTGCGCTCGATGATGTCGGCAATTTCCTCGGTGGGGCTATCATCACAAATCACGATTTCAATTTCATCATGATTTTGCCGCATGGCGCTATTTAAAGTGGCTTCGAAGAAAAGCGCTTTATATGCAGGAATAACGATGCTGACCAGTCGAGAAGCGCTCATACGAATACCTATTACTTGAAAAGGGAAGCCACCACGTCGATTAATTGTGTTTTTTCTGACCGACATGCAATACGGATTGTTGGGTAATACCGTGCTTGGTGAAGGTGCCGTCACCAAAGTCGGTCGTTGCAAGGGACGTCACCTGAAAACCGCCATTACGCAAACGCTGCAAATAATCCTGCTTGGCATAAAGACGCACGTGGTCGTCTTGACCAAAGCGTGCCCATCGTTCGTCGACATTTTTCTCAAACGGGTCTTCATCCGTTTCTAAGGCGGTCAGCAGCAGAGGCACCATGAGAATGGCGGTCCCGCCTGGCGCAAGGACGCGATACAACTCTGCGATAGCCTTTGCATCATCCAAAACATGTTCCAACACATGGGAGCACACGATGAAATCAAATGTGTTATCCGAATAGATGTGCATGTCCATGATGTCGACAATGTCATCAGCCAAGGGGGAGAACAGGTCGGCGGAACGGTAAGCCACATTCGGAATGGCGCGTAAAAATTTGGACAGCACCGGCGCTGGAGCAATATCAAGAATGCGCATGGGGCGGTCGTTGGGTCGCGTCAGCAGTTGTTTGACGAACAGCGCGTACATGCGGTCGCGGTCTGATGCGGCGCAGACTGGGCAGCTGTATTGACCCAGGTTGAGTGTTTCGAAATCTTCTAATGAGTAAAAAACATTTAGCCGATGGAAAATATCGAAAAAGCCGTTTGGCAGCGGCAGAAAGTTGGGGAAGCGCGAGGAGCAGACGGGGCATAGACGCATGTTAAAAAGTCTCGCTGGCGGCGGTGGTAATGATCTGAATGACCCTATCGATATCGTCGTCAGTCAAGCTGTCAAAGATAGGCAGGCACAGTATTCGATGTGAAATGTCATCGGCGAATGGCAGGTTGGTTTTGCGCGCGGATTCAAGGCCCCGGTACATGGGGAATTCGGTAATCAGCGGATAAAAGTACCTGCGTACCAAAATATTCTGCTCACGAAACCGCTCATACAATGCATCTCTCGATACGGCAAAACCCGGGCCCACAAGTATCGGGAAATACGAGTAATTGTGCCCTTCCGTTACTGTCCATGCCAATTCAAGCCCTGGCACCGCAGATACCGCTTCTCGATAAATACCGTCGACTCGCTTTCTTCTGTGTAGTGCCGCGTCTATGTGCTTGAGTTGCAGCAGCCCAAACGCTGCATTTATTTCGCTCATCTTGCCGTTGATACCTGGGGCGACCACGGTGACTTCGTCAGCAAAACCAAAGTTTTTCAGATAGTCGATGCGCTGTTTCGTTTTCGCATCAGGGCAAACGATCGCTCCACCTTCGAAGGTGTTGAAGACCTTGGTGGCATGAAAACTGAGTATCGACATATCGCCGTGGGTGAGAAGGCTTTGGCCCTTATGGCGGACCCCAAACGCGTGCGCGGCATCATAGATAACTTTTAGTCCGTAGCGATCAGCGATTTGCTGGATACGGTCAACGTTGCAAGGGATGCCGTAGCAATGGACCGGCATAATCGCGGTGGTCGCAGGCGTGATAGCTTCTTCGAGCCGGTCAGGGTCGAGATTGTAGGTGTGCGGATCGATGTCGACAAATACGGGCTTGACGCCGTTCCACAGTAAGGAGTGCGCGGTCGCCACGAATGAATAGGGTGTGGTGATGACTTCGCCGCTGATCCGTAACGCCTGTAGCGCGGTGACCAGGGCTAGCGTCCCATTGGCAAACAATGAAAGGTACTTGACCCCTAAGTAGTCGGCCAATTCTTTCTCAAGTTGTTCGTGGAAAGGTCCGCCATTGGTAAGCCGCTTAGTCCGCCAGATTTCTTGCAGGTAAGGGATGAAATCTTCCAGTGGCGGTAGTAGCGGGCTTGCAACGGGGATCAGGCTTTTCATCAGCTGCCATACTCTTGCTCATTCAAGGAAGATCGCGCAGCGAAGCAATGTGACGTTGCACAACCTGCGTCTTTTTATCGACTGCCATAAAAATGGCAACCCACTAAAGACGGATTGGGAAGTAGCAAAAAGTCGGCCAGATCGCAATTTTTGAGTTGAAAAAAGGGCCGCTACGGTGGGCGCGGAGTCAACTACTCTTGCAGTGCTTGAAATGTCGAACGGGTGATGCGTATTTTATACAGGTTGCCGTTGAACGGCGGGTGTACTTATCAGGGATTTGAATCATGACGGTTGATGACCACAGTCCACTCGCGCAGCGGTTGGCAGGCATTGATGAGATTGAATGTGTAACGCCCGACTTGAACGGCGTGCCGCGGGGCAAAGTGATGACCGCCGAAGGCTTCCTCCAAGGGCGGCGCCTGCAATTGGCCCGGGGGGTATTGCTGCAATGCATCATGGGGGGTTATCCACCGGCGCGGTTTTACGGCAGTGACGACGGCGACTTGGCATTAGTGTCAGACTCGGCGCAAATTCATCGGCTGCCTTGGAGTGTTCAGCCTCGGGCGCTGGCGATCTGCGATGCCGACGATTTAGCGGGAGGAGGCTCCAGCCTTTCGACCCGCGTTCAGTTAAAAGCGGTCATCGCACGCTATGCCGCTCGCGGGCTGGCGCCGGTAGTTGCGACTGAACTTGAGTTTTTCGTGTTTGCGCCCAATGCCGATCCAACCCAGCCGTTCCAGCCTCCCACCGGTTTGGACGGTCGTCGCGAGGACGGCCACTCGGCGTTCAGCATCAGTTCCAACAATGGCCTGCGCCCTTTCTTCGCCGAGGTTTATACGTGCATGGCCGCACTGGGGTTGCCCCGCGACACGTTCATGCATGAAATGGGCGTCAGTCAATTTGAAATCAATTTGCTGCATGGCGATCCTTTATTACTCGCCGATCAAACGTTTTTGTTCAAGCACCTGCTCAAGGAAGTCGCGCTTAAACACGGTCTGATTGTGGTGTGCATGGCCAAACCGTTGGCGCACACTCCGGGCAGCTCAATGCACATTCATCAAAGCGTGGTGGACCTGCATTCCGGTAGCAATGTGTTCAGCGATGAGCACGGTAATGAGACGGCGATGTTCAAGCAGTTCATCGGCGGTCAACAAGCGGCCATGGCGGACTTCACCGCATTGTTTGCGCCAAACGTGAATTCTTATCAGCGCTTGTGCCATCCGTACGCGTCACCCAATAACGCCTGCTGGTCCTATGACAATCGCGCGACGGGTTTGCGAATTCCTGCCAGTGCGCCGGTGGCAAGAAGGGTGGAAAATCGCCTGCCCGGTGCGGACGCAAACCCCTATTTAGCCATTGCCGCGAGCCTCGCAGCCGGCCTTTATGGTATTGAGCATGAACTGCAACCCACCGACGCTATCCAAGGCGAGATTGAAGTGCCGGATGATTTGTCGTTGCCATGTACCTTGCATGCCGCTTTGGAACGTCTGAAACGCAGTCAGTTGGCCAAGGAGCTGTTCGGGGCTGAATTCATTGACGGCTACATCGCGTCCAAGAGCATGGAGCTGACCAGTTTTTTTGACGAGATTACCCCTTGGGAACGGCGTGTGTTGGCCGCTCAAGCTTAAACCTGCTTTTGGAGTTGCCCGGTCGGGTAACTCCTTACCTTCTATATGGAACGTCTGGCACCAATGCGCCAAATCTGGAAGTCTTTTCGAGCGCTTTATTTCGCTTCGCTGATGATGCTTATCGGCTCTGGTTTGTTAAGCACCTACCTGGCCTTGCGCCTGGGGGCGGAACACGTTGACGGTTTGTGGGTGGGCGGGCTGATGGCCGCCAACTACTTCGGTCTGGTGCTGGGCGGAAAAATTGGCCACCGGCTGATTGGTCGCGTCGGTCATATTCGTGCCTATGCGACGTGTGCGGGTATCGTCAGCGCCGCGGTGTTGGGGCACGGGTTGATCGACTGGTTGCCCGCCTGGCTGTTCCTGCGGATGATCGTCGGCCTGGGAATGATGTGCCAATACATGGTGATCGAAAGCTGGCTCAACGAGCAGGCCCAGGCGAAACAGCGGGGCGCGGTGTTCAGTGGGTACATGATCGCGTCCTACCTCGGCCTGGTGCTAGGGCAGTTGATTCTGGTTATCCACCCTGCGTTGGGGCCTGAATTGCTGATGCTGGTCGCGTTGTGTTTTGCGCTGTGCCTGGTGCCGGTGGCGATGACCCGCAGTATTCACCCGGCGCCGATGCACCCTGCACCGTTGGAACCACGGTTCTTTTTGAAACGTGTGCCACAGTCGCTGAGTACCGTACTGGCGGCTGGGCTGATCATCGGTTCGTTTTACGGTCTGGCGCCGTTGTATGCCTCGCAGCAGGGCCTGCCGACGCAAGAAGTGGGTTTGTTCATGGGTAGCTGCATTTTGGCCGGGCTGTTGGTGCAATGGCCGTTGGGGCGTTTGTCTGACCGTTACGATCGTGCGGTGCTGATCCGTGCATTCGCCGGGGCGCTGGCGTTGATTGCGTTCCCCTTGGCAATCATGCCCCACGTGCCGCTGGAAATGCTGTTCGTGGTCGGCTTCTTCGCGTCGCTCATGCAGTTTTGTCTTTATCCCCTGGCCGTGGCTTTTTCCAACGACCATGTGGAGGGCGAACGTCGCGTGTCACTGACCGCCATGCTGCTGATGACTTACGGTATTGGCGCCAGCATTGGTCCGTTGGCGGCGGGTGTGCTGATGAAAATGTTCGGCAGTAACATGCTTTATGCCTTCGTTTGCTCGGCTGCACTTCTTCTTGCATTGAGGATTCGACCGAAAGCGGTAACCAACTTGCACCAGGTAGAAGACGCACCGCTGCACCACATTGCTATGCCAGACAGCATGTCCAGTTCGCCGCTGGTGGTGGCATTGGACCCCCGGGTGGATGAACAGGTGGTGCAGGAGCAAATGCAAAACCCGGTGGAAGACCAGCCGCAGCCGGAAGAGGTGCCGGAGAAAGAGACTGTTGAATGATTAGTTCTGCGGTTTTGCTGTTCTACGGTATGTGTTAATCAGCAGTGCCCAGGACCTTCATTGCAAACGAGTATTCCTCCTGATGGCTGGCGACCACTGCGCTACCGTCGGCATTCACCCAGCCGCGAAACATGCCCAGGGTATTAAATGGCGCGCTGACCTTGCCTTGGCCGTCGATAGCAATGGCACCAGCCCCCACGCCCTGTTCACGGAAGGTGCCCATGATCAGGTGCTGCGCGGCTTCTTCAAGGCTCTCGTTGCCGTAGAGCATCCGGGCCGCGATATCGTGGGCAAATACGTGGCGGATAAACAGTTCGCCTTGACCCGTCCCGGAGACTGCGCACACGCCATCACGAGCGTAAGTGCCGGCGCCGATTATTGGACTGTCGCCTACGCGGCCAACGGGTTTGTTAGTGTAGCCGCCGGTGGAGGTCGCTGCCGCCAGGTGCCCTAGACTGTCCAATGCCACAGCACCCACCGTTCCATGCTTTTCTGCTTCTCGGGCGGATTTCAAGGTTCCCGCTGTTTGGTGCTCGCGCATTTTAGTCAAGGCTTCGATTCGGCGCGGGGTGGTGAAGTAATCCGCTTCAACACAGGTCAGTCCCTGACTCAGTGCATAAGCGTCTGCGCCGTCACCGGTCAATAGCACCGCGTCACCGCCTTCCAGCAAAAGCCGTGCAGCTAGAATCGGATTGCGAATATGCCGCGCCGCGCACACGGCCCCGGCGGCCAGCGTTGCGCCGTCCATAATCGAGGCGTCCAACTCATGTTCGGCGTTTGCATTTAATGCAGCGCCGTATCCAGCGTTGAAATAAATCGAATCTTCCATGACCACTACGGCAGCTTGCACGGCATCCAGCGCCGAACCCTGACGTTGCAGAATCGCCCAGCCAGCGGTCAACGCCGCCTGCAAGTCGTCCCGCGCCGCTTGCCATTCCTGCGGGCTCATTTCATGTTTCGCCATGACGCCGCAACCGCCATGCAATGCCAACGCTACCGGGCTGTTAAGTGCGTGCATCGAAATAATCTCCAGTGAGGCATGTGCAGGGAAAATCGGCGTTATTCATGCAAGATGGCACGCCACCAGTTGTCCCGACGGTTTACACGTCAGCACGGGCCGCTGCTGGCTGCACATTGGCACGGCAATCGGGCAACGAGTATGAAAACGACAGCCTGACGGAGGCGACAGCGGGCTCGGCAATTCGCCGGTCAGGCTGACACTGCGACGTCGGTCGGTCGGGTCCATGCTCGGTGCAGCTCTTAACAACGCTTGAGTGTAGGGGTGCAGCGGTTGCTGAAACAATGCTTCAGTTTTACCCACTTCAACCACTTCTCCCAAGTACATGACCGCAACTCGATGGGAGATGTGTCGCACCAGCCTCAGGTCATGGGCAACGAACAGCACCGTCAGCTTGAGCTTTTCTTGCAAATCCAGCAGCAGGTTAACCACTTGGGCCTGTACCGAAACATC
This sequence comes from Pseudomonas sp., assembly GCF_028293835.1. Lineage (GTDB taxonomy): Bacteria > Pseudomonadota > Gammaproteobacteria > Pseudomonadales > Pseudomonadaceae > Aquipseudomonas. The sequence goes on along the minus strand of NZ_JAQGNX010000098.1, from coordinate 125,680 downwards.
GAGGGCCGACACAAGTTCATCAGCGACTAATACCTGCGGCTCCACCGCCAGCGCGCGACTGATGCCGATCCGCTGCCGTTGGCCTCCAGAGAATTCGTGGGGCAGTTTGTCCACGGCATCGGCGGGCAAACGCACCAACTCGAGCAGCGCGTTGATCCGCGTCGGGATATCGGCGGTCGGGCACATGCTGTGCACCGAAAGCGCTTCGCGCAGCATTTGCCCGACCGTCATCCGTGGGTTAAGCGATCCGTAAGGGTCCTGGAAGGCATCTGACGGTTGAACCGGGCAGATATTGAGCGTTGATGGCGGACGGTGAGCCTCAGCGTTTTCGCTGACTTATGGGCTTGCTCGGAATCCAGCGCGAAACAGTCCTGAATGCTTGACCCGATTTGCAAGCGAAGGCGGTGAAGAACACGCCGCCTCGTCACGTCAAAAATCGTCGTCTTTATCAAACCGCCGCGCCTCGCGCTGCAACTGATACACAAAGCGCTCGACCTGACGTTGCACCAAGCCGCTCATGTTGTGGAAACGAATGCCGGCGAAGGTAATGTTGATTCGCTCTTCGTAATGCAAATAACGCAGCTCAACCGGTGCAATCATTTTACCGAAGGGCAGCGCGGCCATGAATCGCTCATAAACCTGCCCCAGCTGCAGCCGCTCAGAGATATCCCCCTCAAAGCGCAATTTGCAACCGGTGGCGGAGATGTCCAACAGCTTGCCGCCCACAGGCGCCGAAAGCTTTTCGCCGGCAACCTCGATGTTCACCAGTGAAGCCAGTTTAAGTGCGGCACGAAATGCATTGCGGCGCTGGTGGTAGACCACTTCCGAGGGCAGCTTGCCTCGATAGCAGCGGTGCTCGCCATCGTCAACGGTCAGCGCGTCGGCACTTTCCCACGCGATACGTACGCCATCGTGAAAGCCTTCAACGCGATACGCTTCGCCATTGGCCATAAAACGTTCACCGTCCCGCGGGATCATTTCATCCAGAGCAATGCTATTGCTGTCGCGGTCAACTTCAATCAGAAAACTTTGAAAGCGCTGGGTGCGCTCATGGAAGGTAATGATCAGCGGGTCGTGGCTATCGAGCAGCAACCGCAGATTGGCGGCAATTTCCAAAGGCGTTGTAAGCACTTTTGGCGGTTGCGGAGCATCTTCCGCGTTTAAGGCATTGAACACTGATCATCCATCCCAGGCAAAAATACTATAGCTCGCAGTCGCCAGCATTTTGCCAGCATGTTTGACGCCTTGATACAGGAATTTAAGCTTGGCTGAGCGGGCGCGGCTTGGTGAATCGGGACGTTGATCCACGATTGTCATACAGCGTGGGTGCTTCGCCGCCGGTCAAGATTCTCATCTGATTAGCGGTAGTCACCTGTTGCAGCTTAATCGACAGACCATTGTGCTCGTTGGCAGCACGGCATTCAGACATCAGGGCAGACAACGCATCGCCCTGGGTCAGCAATTCTTCGCCTATTGACGAATTGCGCGCCAGTTCGGCCAAGCCTTCACGGTCCGGTTTCAGGTTGAGGCTGACGAGGATCTGGCTGCGTTTGCGGCCACGTTGCTCAAGCATGATCACCAGCGCCTGCTTCTGCGCGAGAATGTCTTCGAGCAGAAACAGGTCGCGGCCGTGCAAAGCCAGGGATTCTGCGTGCAGCAGTTCCAGCAGATGCTGTGCTGGCGCCATATCATCGGTGATCAGTTGCAACAGATTAGTATCGTGCATGGCTGGCTCTGGGTTTTAGGCGTCCAAAAGCCCGGGCGCAAGCCTATGGCTAGCGCTGGGCTTCGAAATTAAGCAGTTTGCTGGCGACGCGGCCGCTGTCGACTTTATAGCTGCCATCGGCAACGGCCTGCTTCAATTCCGCCACGCGGGCGCTATTGACCACAGGTTGACTGCGTACTTTATCGCTGATTGTTTGCAGGCGCTGAGCCTCGTCGCTGAGGTGCACAGCTTCACCGCTGGATGCGCTGGCGGCTGCGGTCTTCGCAGGCACGCTGGAGGCATCAGCAGCGGTGCCGGTCTCCTTCGTGACACTGGGACGCGTACTGCCCGTCGCGGGTGGGGTGCTGTTTAAACGACTAAAGTCGATGACCATTTTATTAAAACCTCTAGGTGTTTGGACGCTTGCCATGTTTTCGGCCAAACACACAATAACTTTAGCGCTTAATCGAAGTGGAAAAACAGCTGCTACAAGCACAGGTCAGTCTAGGAAACTCTGAGCCATTGCGCCAGCGATCATAAGCTGACCTCGACTTGGCCCGGGGCTGTAACCCGGGCCTTGATCACCCGTTGCGAATTCAGGTTCCGCACCCGGATCTGTTCACTCATCCCGCCATTGGACAGCGCTTCGCCCGGCATACGTACCTGCAATGTTCCGCTTTTGGCGGTGATCACCACTTGATCGCCTTTGCGTACCACCTCCGCTTGTTCCAATAGCAGCGGTGTAAGCACCTGATCGTTGATCATCGGTCGGGTGACTTTTTGCCCGATTGCGTCCTCAATTGAGGTCATAAAACCCTGGGGCATCAGGCTGATGTCACGCTCAGCCATATAAACGTCGTCTTCGGTAATGATTGCGGCGCGTTTGATTGGACGCTTGAGAATCACAACCTGACGAAATAAATGCACTTGGGCGGGTACATACACCGTCCACGGTAGTGACCCTTCGCAACGGACCTTTACCGTCACACGGCCAATGGGTTGCGCGGGACTCTCAAGGCTAGCTGTCAATTCTTTGTCGCATTGCGTCAATGTCAGGCGAGGATCAAGGGTATTGACCTGAATCTGATAGCGACCTTCCAGATGAGCCGTCGCCTGATAGTCCTCGACGGAGAATTCAAGAAACCCTTGGGTCACGCCGATAAGCTGTTCAGGCACGCTTAAAAGCACGGCCTGCGCAGGCTGGCACACGCTGAAAAGCCACAGCGCAACAGCCGCGCAGTGTAAGCTGCCAGGCGATGATGCCATGCGTCGGAAAAATGTCGTTTTTGCGTTCATAACAGTTAAAAAGCAAGCCCCGTGCCGCTTCTTCATGTGAGTGTGCTTCGGTTCGAAGCTTTTGGTCTAGGAGTCACGGCATGGCTGGTGTAATGGATTCGGTAAACCAGCGCACTCAACTGGTGGGGCAAAACCGCCTGGAGCTTTTGTTGTTCCGGCTGAACGGCAAGCAGCTTTACGGGATCAACGTATTCAAGGTCAAAGAGGTGCTGCAATGCCCGAAACTGACCGTGATGCCCAAGTCCAACCCAGTGGTGCGCGGCGTTGCAAATATTCGTGGAGCAACCATTCCGATCATTGATCTGGCGATGGCGACGGGCGCGGACGCGTTGAAAGACGTGAGTAATACCTTTGTGATCATTACCGAATACAACACCAAGATTCAGGGTTTCCTGGTGCATTCGGTCGAGCGCATCGTCAATATGAACTGGGAGGAGATCCATCCGCCTCCCAAGGGAACCGGGCGCGACCACTACCTGACGGCGGTGACCCGGGTTGACAACCAACTGGTCGAAATTATCGACGTGGAGAAAATCCTCGCCGAAGTGGCGCCTACCTCCGAGCATATTTCAACGGGTGTCATCGATGTCGAAACCCAGGCGAAAGCGGTTACGTTGCGGGTGTTGACCGTTGATGACTCCTCGGTTGCCCGTAAGCAGGTGTCGCGCTGCCTGCAAACGGTAGGGGTCGAGGTGGTTGCCCTCAATGACGGCCGACAAGCGTTGGATTACCTGCGCAAACTGGTCGAGGAAGGCAAGAAGCCGGAAGAAGAATTTCTGATGATGATTTCAGACATCGAAATGCCTGAAATGGACGGGTATACCCTGACCGCAGAAATTCGCAGCGATCCGCGCATGCAAAAATTACACATCATCCTGCATACTTCCTTGTCAGGTGTATTCAACCAGGCAATGGTCAAGAAAGTCGGGGCGGATGATTTTCTCGCGAAGTTCCGGCCCGATGACCTGGCGTCCCGGGTAGTTAACCGGATCAATGCAGTGAAATAATTGCCGGAGGGCGCTGCCCTCCTGTGATTCAAATGAGTTTAGAGGCGGTTTATTTGTCGACGGGTAATTTGGATTTCGAACAGTTCCGGGTCTTCCTGGAAAAAGCCTGTGGCATTTTGCTGGGTGAAAATAAGCAATACCTGGTGTCCAGCCGCCTCAACAAGCTGATGGAGCAGCAAGGCATTAAATCCCTGGGTGAGTTGATTCAGCGTATTCAGGCCCAGCCACGTAGCGGTCTGCGTGAGCAGGTGGTGGATGCGATGACCACCAACGAAACCCTATGGTTTCGTGATACCTATCCGTTCGAAGTGCTGAAAAACAAAGTGCTTCCGGAGATGATCAAGGCCAGCCCTGGTCAGCGGTTGAAGATTTGGTCCGCTGCGTGCTCTTCCGGGCAGGAACCCTATTCGCTGTCGATGTCTATCGACGAGTTCGAGCGGACCAATATGGGTCAGCTTAAAAGCGGCGTGCAGATCGTCGCGACGGATTTATCGGGAACCATGCTCACCAACTGCAAGTCGGGGGAATACGACAGCCTGGCAATTGGGCGGGGACTTTCCCCTGAACGCTTGCAGCGGTTTTTCGACGTCAAGACGCCAGGTCGTTGGGCAATCAAGGCGCCGATAAAAAATCGTGTGGAGTTTCGCTCCTTTAATTTGCTCGACAGCTACGCCAGCCTTGGCAAGTTCGACATCGTCTTTTGCCGCAACGTGTTGATCTACTTCTCGGCCGAAGTGAAAAAAGACATTCTGCTGCGTATTCACAGCACCTTGAAGCCAGGGGGTTATTTGTTTCTCGGGGCTTCCGAAGCGCTTAACGGTTTGCCGGATCACTATCAGATGGTGCAGTGCAGCCCGGGGATTATTTATCAAACCAAGTAGGTCGGCGCAGTAAAAAAATCGCCTTGTCGAAAGGAGGGGGATAGGTTCAAGGTAGCAGGTGTTGGTCGTGCACATTTTGATGATCTCGATTCGTTCATGCGTGCCGAGGATCAAAATGTCGATGAAGGTCTGTTGCCCTGTGGTGGCATGTCTGGTTGGCGAATAGTCATTGGGGCATTGACTCCCCGCGCTACCAAACGGCCTAGGGTATCAAAGCGTTCAGGAGTAGCTATGGGATTTTTAACTCGTCAACAAATCGAAGACATGGGTTTTGCCAGGACTGGCGAGAATGTGCGTCTTTCCGACAAAGCCTCTTATTACAACTGCAAAAATATAGTCATTGGCAATAACGTGCGCATTGACGACTATTGCGTGATTTCTGCGGGCAAAGGCGGTATCGAGCTGGGTAGCAATATTCATGTCGCGGCATTTTGTCTGTTGATCGGGCAGGGGAAAATTACGCTGCATGACTTCAGTGGGCTTTCTTCCCGTGTGTCAATTTACAGCAGCAGTGATGATTACAGTGGTGCCAGCCTGACAAATCCCACGGTTTCCAGCGAATTCACCAATGTGAAAAGTGCTGATGTCACCTTGGATAGGCATGTGATCGTGGGGGCAGGCAGTGTATTGCTTCCAGGCGTCGTTCTTCATCAGGGCGTAGCCATCGGCGCATTAAGCCTCGTATCAAAAAACTGTAAAGAATTCGGTATTTATTCAGGCGTTCCAGTTAAACGTGTCAAAGAGCGTAAGCGGGATATCCTTGCCTTGGAGCAAGAGATGATGGAACACGCTGGACGCATTGCTACGGCTGTATAGGTCTATACGCATCCGGCGTTTATTCGAAACGCCAGTCAGCATCGTCTCGCTCGTTGCGGCTCTGGCGCATTCGCCGAGCTGCCCGCTGGATCCTCGCAGCGACTCAATCCAATCGCTTCTCCTTGCGGCAACTCATGTCGGCGACGTTGCCGCTTTACTGGCGGTTGGCGGACATCTATTGCCGCTATTTTGGCTTGCCGCTCGGTCAGTCTCGCTGCACCCCTTGATTTTCGGGCTCGGAGAAGCTGGCACGCTGATTGCTTTGTCTCAGATACGTAAACAGGTCAGCCGCTAAAGGTTTCCCGACATGAGCATCAGCTTCGACAAAGCCCTGGGCATTCACGAGCAAGCCCTTGCCTTCCGCGCCCAGCGTGCAGAAGTGTTGGCCAATAACATTGCCAACGCCGACACGCCAAATTACAAAGCGCGGGATATGGACTTTTCTGCCGTGCTGGCGGCACAGGCTGACAAGTCGAAAAACGGCACGTTCGCGCTTAACACAACCAATACCAAGCACATCGAAGTTGATGGCGTGGGCGGTATGGACGGCACCTTGCTTTACCGCACGCCGAGCCAGCCGTCGCTGGACCAGAACACCGTTGATGGTCAGGTAGAAACAGCCAACTACGCAGAGAACTCGGTGGGCTTCCAGGCCAGCTTTACGTTTCTAAACAACAAATTCAAAGGGCTTATGTCTGCCCTGCGAGGAGAATAATTCATGTCCCTAGCCAGCGTTTTTAGCATTGCCGGTAGCGGCATGAGCGCGCAAACCACGCGTTTGAACACTGTGGCCAGCAACATCGCCAACGCCGAGACCGTTTCGTCGAGCGCAGACGCCACCTATCGTGCCCGTCACCCGGTGTTCTCCACTGTCATGCAAGGCCAGGCCGATGGCGACAGTGGTTCACTGTTCGGCAGTCAGGACGAGGCGGGGCAGGGCGTTCAGGTCGCAGGCATCATTGAAGACAAGAGCAACCTTGACGCGCGCTACGAGCCGAATCATCCGGCCGCCGACAAGAACGGCTATGTCTATTACCCCAACGTCAACGTAGTGCAAGAAATGGCCGACATGATTTCTGCCAGTCGCTCGTTTCAAACCAACGCGGACATGATGACTACCGCCAAAACCATGATGCAAAAGGTTCTGACCCTCGGTCAGTAACAAGGGGCGTAACCATGACAACCACTTCTAACGTCGGTCAGGCAGTACTTGACCAGCTCTCGTCATCGTCGGGCGCTTCGACTACGACTAACCCTTCCGCCGCGCTGGGTAAGGACGCGTTTTTGCAACTGCTGACAACGCAGTTGAAGAACCAGGATCCTCTCAGCCCCCAAGACAACACCGCATTCGTATCGCAATTGGCGCAGTTCAGCAGCCTGGAAGCGACCCAGAACCTAGGTACTACGGTTGACTCGATCGCGACGACTTACCAGTCATCCCAAGCGCTGCAGGCGTCTTCGCTGGTCGGTCGCTCGGTCATCGTTGCCGCCGGTTCCACCGTGGTCGATACCGCCAAGGGCATGACCGGCTCTGTCGTGGTGCCAGCGTCCAACTCAGACACAACGGTCAAGGTTTATGACACCTCGGCGAAGCTGGTCACCACCATTGATCTCGGTTCTCAGGCCGCAGGCACCAGCAGCTTTACCTGGGACGGCAAAACTGGCGATGGCACGGTTGCTCCTGCCGGCACTTACAGTTTTGTCGCCACCGGCACTACCAATGGCGCCGGCACTTCGTTAGCGACTTATCTGCCAGCCACGGTTAACAGCGTGACCATGGGCGTGGCGGGTGCGGAAATGACTCTCAATTTGGCGGGCGGCGGTACTGTCGGCCTGTCCAAAGTTCAAACAATCGGTATATAGAGCCGACCAGACGGCGCAGGAGTGAAGCATGTCTTACAACATTGGTCTCAGTGGGCTCTTTGCCGCAAACAAAAGTCTCAACGTCACCGGCAACAACATTGCCAACGTTGCGACCACCGGTTTCAAATCGTCCCGTACCGAATTTCAGGACCAGTACGCGGCGTCGATTCGCGGTACGTCTGGCTCGACTAACGTCGGCAGTGGTGTAACGGTTTCTTCCGTGTCGCAGCAGTTCACCCAGGGTAACTTGACCACCGGCACGGGTCGTAGCCTCGACCTGGCGATCCAGGGCAACGGTTTCTTCATGGTCAGCAACAACGGTGAAAGCCTATACACCCGTAACGGTGCTTTCTACCCGGACAAAGACGGCAATGTCGTCGACAGCAGCGGCAACAAATTGCAAGGGTACGGCGTCGATGGTAGCGGCAACGTTGTCGCCGGCGTGCTGACCAACTTAAAAATTGACTCGTCGAACCTGACGCCGAAACCAACGGGTACCATTACTATTGGGTCCAACCTGAACTCCACGGCCACTGTGCCAACGGTATCCCCATTCGATCCTTCGGATCTCAACAGCTACACCACGACCAACAGCACACCGATTTTCGACAGCCAGGGCAACCAACACTCTCTGGATCAATACTTCGTCAAGACCGGCACTAACGCATGGTCCATGTACACCCTGGTTGACGGCCGCAATGCACAGAATCCAGGTACTACGCCAGTAGTAGCGGACGAAACCAAACTGACATTTAACTCCGATGGCTCATTGGACAAAACGGCGAGCAGCAGCTCTGGTGCTGTGTCCGTCAACGCAGACGGGACCTTTCAATTGACGGGTTGGATACCTGCTGCACAGGTGGGTACCACCGGAGTCTGGGCAAGCAACGGCTCCAATGCCAAGGTAGGCGGTATTCAAATCGATATGCTGGCAACCAGCCAGACCAACTCGGTCAGCGGTGTCATCAGCAAAAGCCAGGACGGTTATGCGACGGGCCAATTGGCGGGTCTGTCAGTGGATGCCGGTGGCAACCTGTTCGCCACGTACACCAACCAACAGTCGAAGGTTATCGGTCAGGTGTCTATCACCAACTTTGCTAACGTGCAGGGTTTGATTCCGGTGGGCGGCAGCGGTTGGAAAGAGTCTTTTGCCTCAGGCGTAGCGGTTACCGGCTCTCCTGAAACGGGCACCCTGGGCTCAATCGTCGGCGACGCGCTGGAAGATTCCAACGTTGATTTGACCAGCGAACTGGTCGATCTGATTCGCGAGCAAAGCAACTATCAGGCGAACGCTAAAACCATCTCGACTGAAAACACTATCATGCAAACCACTATTCAAATGGTTAGCTAAAGTCGGGCTGCGCTATGTTTAAAAAGCCTCTTTTCGAAGGGGCTTTTTAATGCCTGTTTAATAAGTTGTCGTAGGTAATAAATTCGAGCCCGTTCCTACAATAGACCTAGAAAATTCCTACTTTCGTTAATGCGAGAATAAATAACGCAGCGATGACTCGCCTGCGGCACTCATGCATTGACGAAAGCCACGTCCGTGGCACAGGAGTATTCATGTCATTTACTACAGCGCTGAGCGGGTTGCACACTGCTCATAAAAGACTTGAAGTTGCCAGTAATAATATTGCTAACGTCGGTACCCAAGGTTTCAAATCATCCCGAGCGGAGTTTTCCGCGCTGTACTCAAGCTCCATGCTGGGCAGCGGCCACAGCGCAGTAGGGGCCGGCGCGCGGCTGGCGAACGTGTCACAAAAGTTCAGTCAGGGGGAGGTGGATTCAAATACTGGGCGGGCGCTGGACTTGCGCATCCAAGGCAAAGGTTTTTTTGTGGTCAGCGATAACGGCGCGCTTAGTTACACCCGCGCCGGCGCTTTTATAAAAGACGCCGACGATTTTATCGTGGACAACCAAGGCAGCCGCTTGCAGGGATATGGCGTTGATGACAACGGGAACGTGGTCACTGGCGTGCGCGCCGACTTGAAGATCGACACCCGCAACATAGCCTCTAAAGTGACCACCAAAGTGGCCCAAAACATCAACCTTGACGCGTCTATAAATTCATTGGCAGTGTTGCCGGCGTTTAATCCAGCCAACCCCGACACCTATACGAAAATGCTCGGAAGAACCATCAAGGATGGAGGCTCGGCGGCGGTGGCGGAGGTAAAGAGCAAGGACGCGCAAGGTCGAGAAACCATACGGGTGGCGGCCAAGCCAGCGGTTGCGCCAGCGGACCACGAGCTCAAGCAATATTTTGTTAAAACCGACGCCAACCATTGGACGATGTACACGTTGATCGATGGCCGTCACCCCATCGATCCCTCCACCACATCGCCGCTGGTGGCAACGCTTACCAGGCGGCCGGACGGCAGCCTTTCATTGGTCAGTGATCGTGATGTGATCAAGCAGACCTCCGGTACCGAGTTTCTGTTGGCCGGGTGGAAACCCAGTCATCAGGTCGACGGTGTCTGGGTCGCCAGCTCCGCCAGCTCCGCCAGCAACGGTGGTCCGATTGTGCTGTCGTTAAGCGAGGGAGGCGTCAATGGGGTCGACGAAAATGATGTCGCAATGAGCAGGGAAGTCCCGGTGTTTGACCCTGGCAATATCGCCACCTTCAGCAAGCCATTCTCAACACCCGTGTTTGACAGCCTGGGTAATCAGCACGAGATGACACAGTACTTTGTCAAAGACGACACCAACAGCTGGAAGATGCATGTTCTGGTCAACGGTCGAAATCCGATGACACCAGGCTCCAGCCAGCCCGCGTCGGCCAGCCTTACATTCAATTCCGATGGCAGTATTCGATCCATCACCGGGGGCGAGGGCTTGAGCGTGGAAAACAACAGCGTTACGGTGACCGGCTGGGTCCCGGCCAGGGCCGTCGATGCGAGCAAAAATAGCAAGAAATGGTTGTCCAACGGAGCTCGGGGCAGCACTGCGGGCATCGCTATCGACATGAATAAATTGACGCAATACAACGCCGCCACCCATCGTACCTCGGCACAGCAGGACGGCCATGCCGCAGGGCAACTCACCGCTGTCAGCATCGGCGTCGATGGCATCATACGAGCGGGTTTCAGCAATGGAAAAAACAAAAATATCGGGCAACTGATGCTCGCCACATTTGCCAATGAGCAAGGGTTGGCCGTCGATAACAATACCCGCTGGAGGGAGACCGGCGCTTCCGGGATCGCCAACATGGATGCGCCGAAAGTGGGAAGCCTCGGTGGGGTTGTTTCGGGGTCACTGGAAGGCTCGAACGTCAAGCTGACCGATGAGTTGGTGGCGCTGATACAAGCGCAAACCGCCTATCAAGCCAACTCCAAAGCGCTTTCGACAGAGGCAACGTTGATGCAGACGTTAATACAAGCCATTTAAGCGCGACACGCTGTGCTTGAGCCTCGATCCGTCGGGGCTTTTAATTGGGTGCAGGTTCAGGTCATAGGCTGCAGTCGGATTTTTTGTACGGTCCTCTCAGGCGTATCCATCCGGGACCAGGGCTGTTTTGCGCGCACACGGTTCGGGTAGCACCTTGCCAGGTGTACCACGGCGCGCTGGCCGCCAAGGCGCTGGAACTCACTAACACGCTGGCGACAAGCGCAATGATCATTCGGATGGGGTAGGGCATAAGGGCCTCGAGACAATGCGCCGATGGTAACGCGCTACGCCGCGGAACTGAATGAGTCAAAGGTGAATCAGTGCAGCGATCCAGTGGGAGCGAACGTGTTCGCGAACAAACTGACTCGGTGCCCAGCCGTAAACGAGGTTTTTTTGGCGCTGTATTTTCAGGCGTTGATCAAATGTGGCAGTCCGCCGCCGCCTTCGCTAAATCCGCGATCCCTCATCATAAGCCTTCGCCTGTTAACGCTGACGAATCAACGCTTTGTATCAGTTTCGATAAGTTGGATCGAATATTGCTTCAGCGAGATCAGAACAGCTACAGACGGCAAGCGTCTGGCAGAGGAGGATGACTGTGGACAAGTTGCTATTCGTCGCCATGAGCGGTGCATCGGAAAACGCGATAGCGCAGAAGGCGCACGCCAACAACCTGGCGAACATCAGCACCACGGGCTTTCAGCGGGACCTTGAACAGGCGCGCTCGATGCCAGTGTATGGCGAGGTCATGCCTTCACGAGCGTATGCCATGAGTGAGCGTCCGGGAACTGATCTTTCCGAAGGTCCGATGATGGAAACCGGCCGTGACCTGGACGTTGCTGTAAAAGGCGGCGGCTGGATCGCCGTGCAAACTGCCGACGGTGGCGAAGCGTACACCAGCACCGCCAGCATGAATATTGACGCCCTTGGCGTGTTGCGCACTGGCAATGGTTTGCCGGTCTTGGGCAACGGCGGGCCGATTGCCGTTCCGCCGCAACAACAGATCGAGATTGGCGCTGACGGCACCATCAGCATTCGCTCGCTGGGCGAAGGCCCACAAGTGATGGCGCAAGTCGACCGCATCAAGCTGGTCAAGCCGGACTTGAGCAACATGGAAAAAGGCCCCGACGGCCTGCTTCACACCAAGGACGGCAAGCCAGCGGCCGCTGATGCTGACGTTCAGGTCGAATCCGGATTCCTCCACGCGAGCAACGTGAATTCGGTCGAAGAAATGACCCAAGTGTTGGCGCTGTCTCGCCAATTCGAATTGCACATCAAGATGATGAAAACCGCCGAAACCAACGATGAGTCGGTGGCGCGAGTCTTGCAGAGCTAACCATTGATAGCTTGCGCCGAATACCAGGCGCTCGAGGAGAGAAATAATGCTTCCGGCACTTTACGTCAGCAAAACCGGTCTTTCCGCTCAGGACACCAACCTGACGACCATTTCCAACAACCTGGCAAACGTATCCACCACCGGTTTCAAACGTGACCGTGCTGAGTTTCAAGACTTGCTCTATCAGATCAAGCGTCAGCCAGGCGCCCAGTCGACCCAGGACAGCGAACTGCCGTCCGGTCTGCAACTGGGTACCGGTGTGCGCATTGTCGGTACGCAAAAGAACTTCACGGCCGGTAGCTTGCAAACCACCGACCAGCCCCTCGACATGGCTATCAACGGTCGCGGCTTTTTTCAGATCCGCCAGCCTGACGGCACCGTTGCGTATTCCCGTGACGGTACGTTCCATCTGGACACCAACGGCCAGATCGTGACGGCCAACGGTTACGCTCTGGAGCCTGCGATTGTCGTGCCCCAGCAGGCCCAGACGTTTACCGTCGGCCAGGACGGCACGGTGTCGATCACGCTGGCGGGCGCCACTGCAACCTCTCAGATCATCGGCAACCTGCAAACGGCTGACTTCATAAACCCGGCCGGTCTGCAAGCAGTAGGTAGCAACCTGTTCCTGGAAACCGCATCAAGCGGCGCGCCGCAAGTCGGCACGCCTGGCCTGAACGGTTTCGGCACCACCCAGCAGAACACTCTGGAAGCGTCCAACGTCAGCACGGTTGAGGAAATGGTCAACATGATCACCACTCAGCGCGCTTACGAAATGAACTCCAAAGTGATCTCTACGGCTGACCAAATGCTGCAATACGTCACGCAGAATCTGTAAAAACCCTGATGGGCCGATTGGGCCTGTCACGTCACCTGATCAACTTGATGGGGTACCTGATAAGTACCTGCTACACCGCGAGGTTTTAAGTGTCATGAAACGGCTTCCTGTTGTGCGGCTTGTCCGACTGATTGCTCTGTTGGTAGCCCCGTTTTGCGGACTCGCATTACTGGCTGGCTGTGTCGCGCCTGTAGCGAAGCCCAATGACCCTTTTTACGCGCCGGTGTTGCCGCGAACGCCACTGCCATCCGCTGCCAATAACGGCTCGATTTATCAGGCCGGTTTTGAGCAAAACCTTTACGACGACCGCAAGGCTTACCGGGTAGGCGACATCATCACCATCACCCTGTCCGAGAGGACCGATGCCAGTAAAGCGGCGAGTAACGGCATCACTAAAAACAGCAGCAACAGCATTGGTTTGACCTCGTTGTTCGGTGCCGGTGTGAGCACTAACAACCCGGTGGGCAGCGGCGACCTGAGCTTGAACGTCGGTTACAACGGCGCGCGTACCACCAAAGGCGACGGCAAGGCGGCACAGAGCAATAGCCTCACGGGTTCGGTCACGGTGACCGTTGCCGACGTGTTGCCCAACGGCATTCTCGCGGTGCGCGGTGAAAAGTGGATGACCCTCAACACCGGCGATGAGCTGGTGCGGATCGCCGGTCTGATCCGTTCCGATGACATCGCCACCGACAACACCGTGTCGTCAACACGGGTTGCAGATGCACGTATCACGTATTCGGGGACCGGTTCGTTTGCCGATTCCAGCCAACCGGGGTGGTTCGATCGTTTCTTCCTCAGCCCGTTGTTCCCTTTCTGATAGCGGGATAGACATGATCAAGTTCAAACAACTGATGGTGGCGGTACTGCTCTCATCCACCGCCTTCGGTGTCCAGGCCGAGCGGTTGAAGGATATCGCCAGTATTTCCGGGGTTCGTACCAACCAATTGATCGGCTATGGGCTGGTGGTGGGTCTCAACGGTACCGGCGACCAGACCACGCAGACACCCTTCACCCTGCAGACCTTTAACAACATGCTGGCCCAGTTCGGCATCAAGGTCCCGACCGGTTCGGGCACGGTGCAATTGAAGAACGTTGCGGCAGTGGCGGTGTATGCCGATTTGCCCGCTTTCTCCAAGCCCGGTCAAATGATCGACATTACCGTGTCGTCTATTGGTAACTCCAAAAGCCTGCGCGGCGGTAGCTTGCTGCTGACTCCAATGAAAGGTGTCGACGGCAACGTCTACGCCATCGCCCAAGGTAACCTGGTGGTGGGCGGTTTCGATGCTGAAGGCCGTGACGGTTCAAAGATTACCGTCAACGTTCCGTCTTCAGGTCGCATTCCGGGCGGTGCTTCGGTGGAGCGCTCAGTTCCGAGCGGCTTCAACCAAGGCAACAGCCTGACGTTCAACCTCAACCGCTCTGACTTCACCACGGCTAAACGTGTAGTGGACAAGATCAACGACATGCTTGGCCCTGGGGTTGCACAAGCCCTTGATGGCGGTTCGGTACGGGTGACAGCACCCATGGACCCAAGCCAGCGGGTCGACTATTTGTCAATGCTGGAAAACCTGGAAATCGATCCGGGTCAGGCGTCGGCCAAAGTGATTATCAACTCACGTACCGGCACCATTGTGATCGGCCAGAACGTTCGGGTTTCCCCGGCAGCCGTCACTCATGGCAGCTTGACCGTCACCATCACCGAAGACCCGATCGTCAGCCAGCCCGGCGCATTGTCCGGCGGCCAGACGGCGGTGGTTCCACGCTCCCGCCTGAACGCGGCGCAAGAGTTGCACCCGATGTTCAAATTCGGCCCAGGCACCACGCTGGACGAGATCGTGCGAGCGGTTAACCAGGTCGGTGCTGCACCGGGAGACTTGATGGCCATCCTCG
Source organism: Pseudomonas sp. (assembly GCF_028293835.1). Taxonomy (GTDB): domain Bacteria; phylum Pseudomonadota; class Gammaproteobacteria; order Pseudomonadales; family Pseudomonadaceae; genus Aquipseudomonas. Next base: position 110,667 of record NZ_JAQGNX010000098.1, on the reverse strand, counting down.
AAGCATTGAAACAGGCCGGCGCGCTGCAAGCCGACCTGATCGTGATCTAAGGAGCTGCCCATGGACATGCCTATCAGCGGCGGCGGAGTACCAACCGCCAGCGACTCGGGTGCATATTCTGACCTGAATCGACTGAATGCCCTGAAAACTGGCGATCGCGACAGCACCGGCAACTTGAAAAAGGTGGCTCAGGAATTCGAGTCGCTGTTCGTCAGCCAGATGCTCAAGTCCATGCGCTCTGCCAACGAAGTGCTGGCCAAAGATAATCCGATGAACACCTCGGAAATGCGCCAATACCAGGAAATGTACGACCAGCAACTGTCCGTGACCATGTCTCGGCAGGGCGGTGGTATTGGTCTGCAGGACGTGTTGATGCGGCAACTGTCAAAAATCAAAGGCTCAGAAACGGCGCCTGGCAGCACCAGCGGCAACCTGACCGCGTTGGCCGGTAAGAATACCGACTTGAAACGTTCGAACCCGGTCAATCCGGCGCCAAACGAGGTGGCTGATTCCAGCAGTCCAGATACGGACGGCGCGGTGATCAAGCAAACCGGTCTGGCCCTGCAAATCGCCCAACGCCCGTTGTGGGCGACGCGCTCTGTGGCGGTCGATCATCGACTTGCCGCTGTGTCAGCCTCCATCAACGGCAGCGTGCATAACGATGTCGCCAAGCTAAACGCGCGGCGCTTGTCATTGCCCACCAGCCTCACCGACCGCTTGCTGGCCGGCATCGTCCCACCGACCGCCACGACACTTAGCCAGGCAGCCGGAGAGGCGGGCGCTCGCAGCAGTATTACCGGTACGGCCCAGGCGGCTGTTCGCAGCGGCGCCACCTATGCCGGAAATGGCGACTGGACGCAAAACCCATCGCTGAAAGCGTCCACAGGTTCGATGCAGATTCTGGGTCGGGCCATGGCCCAGATACCCTTGGCGCCGAGCGGCAAAACCTTCGCCAGCCAGGATGCGTTTGTCGCAACCATGCTGCCTCTGGCCAAGGACGCGGCGGCCCGTATCGGCGTCGACCCAACGGTACTGGTGGCACAGGCTGCGCTGGAAACCGGGTGGGGCAAATCGATCATGCGTCAGCAAGACGGCAGCAACAGCCACAACCTGTTCGGCATCAAGGCTCAGGGCGGCTGGAAAGGTCCTGAGGCCCGGGCGATCACCAGCGAGTTCCGCGATGGGCAGATGGTCAAGGAGACGGCGGACTTCCGTTCCTACGACTCCTACGCCGACAGTTTCCATGACCTGGTTACTGTGTTGCAGAGCAATAATCGCTATCAAGGTGTGCTGAAATCAGCCGATAACCCGGAACAGTTTGTGAAAGAGCTGCAGAAGGCCGGCTACGCCACGGACCCGGATTACGCCAGCAAGATTTCGCAAATCGCCAAGCAGATGAAGAGTTACCAAAACTACGCCACAGCGGGCTCTTCCACGACTTTATAAGGCTTGAACCATGTCTCTGATTTCAATTGGGCTTTCGGGGCTGACTGCAAGTTCTGCAGCGCTTAACACCATCAGTAACAACATGGCCAACGTCGATACCGCAGGGTATTCGCGTCAGCAGGTTATTACCGGTGCGTCGGCACAGCAGAACATCGGGGTCGGCTACGTCGGCACCGGTACGACGTTGATGGATGTGCGTCGGATCTACAACAGCTACCTCGACAGTCAATTGCAAACCAGTACCGCCCTCGACTCCGACACTGCGGCCTATCTGGGGCAAGTGGGTGCAACCGATACGTTGCTATCGGATGCCAGCACCGGCATCGCGAGTGTATTGAAGACCTTTTTCACCCAGTTGCAGGCAGTGTCGACCACTGCAACGGATCCGGGCAGCCGCGCGCAGCTGTTGACCACTGCCAACGCATTGAGCAGCCGCTTCAACTCGATCTCTGCGCAGCTGACCAGCCAGAACACCGACATCAACGGCCAACTGACCACCCTCGCCGGGCAAGTCAACACGCTGGCGGCGTCGATTGCCCAATTGAACAAGCAGATTAACCAGGCCTCGGCCGGTGGCACGACCCCCAACACCCTGCTTGATTCGCGTAACGAGGCAGTGCGTCAACTGAATATGCTGGTGAGCGCCAAGGTTGTCGACAATAACGGCAGCTACGACATCACCATTGGTACTGGCCAAACCCTGGTCAGTGGCACCACGGTCAATACGTTGTCTGCCGTGCCAAGCTCGACTGACCCCACCCAATACAACTTGTCGTTGAGCTATGGGTCAAGCAAATCGGACGTGACTTCTGTCGTTACCGGGGGCAGCATTGGTGGCTTGTTGCGTTATCGCAGCGACGTATTGGCGCCCGCTGTCAATGAATTGGGGCGTGTCGCGCTGACTGTCTCCGACCAGATCAACAGCCAGTTAAACCAAGGCGTGGACCTTAACGGTGCCTTCGGCTCCAACCTGTTCAGCAGCATCAACAGCGCCGCTCAGATCAGCCAACGCAGTATCGCCAAGCTCGGTAACAGCACCGGTTCGGGCAACCTCGATGTCACCATTGCCGACACTAGCAAGCTCACCACCAACGATTACCAGGTCACCTTCACCAGCGCCACGGCGTATAGCGTCCAGCGCCTGCCTGACGGCACGAGCATGGGCAGCTTCGATCTGACCACTCAGCCGCCACCGGTCATCGACGGGTTTTCCATGGCGCAAAACGGCGGGAATTTCAGCGCAGGCGACAGCTTCAAGGTCACGCCGACGCGCAACGCTGCGTCGACCATCAGCACCACCATGACCGACCCCAACGCCCTCGCAGCCGCGGCGCCGTTGTCTGCATCAGCCGGGTCGAGCAACAAGGGCACCACCTCGATTTCCCAGCAACCGACACTGGTCACGCAGCTGGACATCTATGATGCGGCTGGCAGTGCAGACTTGCGCACCGGCATTGCCAATTCGACACCGGTCAAGCTGGTGTTCGGCGCCGTCACGACTGGCGCGCAGAGTTACACCATGTTCGACGCCAAGGGCAACTCGATCGGTACCGGTTCGATCGTTCCCGGGCAATCCAACACCTTGAACCTGACGGTGCCAATGGTCGATGGCAGCGGCAATCCGATCATGGACACCGCCACGCCGCCCGCGCAAAAGTCATTCACCTTCCAGATGACTATTTCCGGCACGCCGGCAGCGAACGACAGCTATAGCGTCTCGATGACCGCCGCAGGGTCGTCGGATAACCGTAACTCCGCCGCCACCGTCGGGTTACAGACCAAGCAAACCGTAGGTGTCAACAGTACCGGCACCGGCATGAGCTTGTCTGATGCCTACGGCAAGCTGGTGGAAACGGTAGGCGCCCAGGCGGCCCAGGCCAAGAGCGACAGCGCGGCGACCACTGCCATCGTCACCCAGGCCACCAGCGCCAGGGATTCGGTTTCCGGTGTCAACCTCGACGAAGAAACCGCCAACCTGGTCAAGTATCAGCAGTACTACACCGCCTCGTCGCAGATCATAAAGACTGCACAAGACATGTTTACCACTTTGATCAACGCTCTCTAAGGGGTCGCAATCATGCGTATTTCTACCAGTCAGTTTTTCGACGCGAGTGCGGCTAACTACCAACGCATTTATACCAACACGCTGACCACCGGCCAGGAAGTCAGCAGTGGCACCAAGGTCAATACTGCCGCTGATGATCCTGCAGGTGCAGCGCGCTTGCTCCAGCTTGGGCAGCAGAGCTCGATGCTTGGTCAGTACGCCGCCAATATCAACTCGGCCAACTCGACGATGACCCAGGCACAATCGGCGATGGACGGTATTACAACCGCGCTACAGCGGGCGAAAGAGTTGATAATCAGTGGCGCCAACGGCACCAACACCGATGCCAACCGTCAGGCTAACGCTGCTGAGTTGACCCAGATACAGGGCCAGGTGCTGTCGCTGATGAACAGTCAGGACGCCAACGGTCAATATATTTTTGCAGGCTCCAAGTCTTCAGTACCGCCGTACTCGCAAAATGCGGACGGCACTTATAGCTATAACGGTGACCAGAGTTCCAACAGCGTCCCGGTAGGCAACAACTTGTCCATCGCAACCAACACCACGGGTTGGGATGCGTTCGAGCAAGCGACCAATACCACGCGTACGTCCACCAGCATGACCTCTCCGGCGGTGGATGATGGTCGGGTAACCTTGTCTGGCGGCCAAGTCTCGAACAGCGCGACCTTTAATGCCTCGTTCGCCAGCGGCCAACCGTACACGGTTAAGTTTCTCAGTAGCACTCAGTACCAGATCACCGATGCCTCGGGCAACGATGTCACCTCTGAAGCCGGTCAGAACGGCACCTTCAGTTCTGCCAATGCGGCGACTCAGACCATTGGTTTTCGCGGTCTCTCGCTTAACCTGAACACCAACCTGAGTGCGGCGGATAAGGCCACCACGGCTACGGCAGACGCCGCAATGGCGGGACACAGTTTCCAACTGACCGCCACGCCCGATACGTTTGCGACTTCGCGCAGCCCAGGCAATCCGTCTACCACGGTCATCACCAGCTCCAGCGAGACCAATGCCGCGGCCTACAACAGCAGCTTCCCGCCAGGCGGCGCGGTACTCAAATTTACCAGCGCCACTGCGTTTGATCTTTATGCAGCACCCATTACCGCTAACAGTAAGCCTGTTTCCAGCGGCAACGTGAGCGTCACCACCGATACCTCGGTACCGCCAGTGACCACCACCACGGCCACGGCTGCCGGGATTACTTTCACATTGAGCGGCGCGCCGCAGGATAAGGACACCTTCACGGTTCAAGCAAACACGCACCAGTCCCAGAACATTCTGAACACCTTGGGAGCGGCAGTGAACGCGTTGAACTCGCCAGTTGATGGTGATCCAATTGCCCTGCAAAAATTCAACTCTGCCATGGACTCTGCGCTTGGCAACATATCCCAGGGCGAATTGCAGGTTGCCTCTGCTATCAGTAACTCGGGTACTCGACAAGCAGTCCTGATCAACCAGAGCGCCACCAACGACACCCTGACCAATGGCAACACCGTCAACCAAGGCGCGATTCGCGATGCGGACCCGGTTGCGTCCTACACCGCATTGACGTTGCAGACCACCATGTTGTCGGCAGCGCAGTTGGCGTTCAGCAAAATCTCCCAGTTGGGGTTGTTTAACAAGATCTAACGTCCGGCTTCGGCCCCCGCGACCTGCCGCCCGTGCAGGTCGCATTATTTATTAGTTCAGGGCGCTCGTTGGTCGAGCGCAGCGCCCGCCGCTTGTGAGCTTATCGCCGTGAAACCATTACCTCTCGTCAGCATCGTCATCCCAGCCTACAACCCACGGTTTTTTCAGCGAACGCTGCACAGTGCGCTGAATCAGACCTACACGAACTACGAGATTGTAATTTGCGACGATTGCCGCACTGAAGAGATCAAGGAGGTTGTCGACTCTTTTGCCGGTCTTAGCATCCTGCCAATTCGATACATCAAGAATCCGCAGCGCTTGGGCTTCGTTGCTAACCTCCTTAAATGCCTGGGAGAAGCCAGAGGCGAATTCATTAAGTTTTTATGTGACGATGACCAGTTGTTGCCGGTGTGTATTGAGACGCAAGTGGATGGATTCACCACGTACGACAATATCGCGCTGGTTCTCGGTCAACGTTACTTTTGGGATGCCGATGATGTTCAGCTCCCAGATCGCATTGAAAACATACCGCTCTCTTACAGCAGTAGCGTTTTCAAAGGCGAGGACATGCTCGGAATCATCCAAGACTTCCCCTACAATTTTTTGGGTGGTTTAAGCAGTGCCCTGATGCGTCGCTCTTCGGTTCAGGAATACTTGCCGGCCTTATCAGAAGGCAGTCTGGGTTTTGTCGCATTGCTCGATTTGATGCTGTTCAGTTGCCTGATGCGCCGCGGTAACTTGCTGGCACTCAACAACGTTCTAATCATTGAGCGCCTTCATTCCGACCGTCTGAGCCGACAGCAGGTAATGATCGATGCGATGTGCGACGAAGTTCCCCTGGCGATTGAACTGCTTGAGGCACGAAGCGGTGAGCCCGCGCCAGCCAAAGGATGGGTTCGCTATGTGCCGTTGGTGTCGGCCCGGGATTTTCCACTTCAGTGGAAAGAGCATGGCCTGTCGCGCGCGCTCGTCACTCTTCAGTCGCGTTTGTGGTCAAATGTCGGCCTCGCCAGCCAAAGCTTTTCAGAGTTCTACGCCCAATGGTTGGGATGCAAAACGATATCCGCAGGGCAGCGTCGGCTACTGCCAATCGCTTTGTCGCATTGGTCACGACACCCGAAAATCGTACCCATCATTATTGATGAACTTAATGCCAGTGCAAGCATGTCCATCACCTTGCAGAGTATTGCCGGGCAGCTTTATCCGCCAGAACTGGTCATAGTGCTATCAAAAAGCTGCACCGAGACAACGCTGGAAGACAATGTGTTTACGCTGCCGCTGCAAGGGGACGTGTTCTCACAAATCAACCAATTGTTGTCGCAGCTTGATGGCGCCCAATGGTTCTATCTGCTGCGGGCGGGTGACCGGTTGGTCGAGTCGGCGCTGTTGATGTTGGCCGAGCGCGCAGTGAAGTTCGATGAAGTACGGTGCATCTATGGTGACGAGGGTGCCCTACGCGACGGCGAATCCACTGAGCCGGTATTTAAACCTGATTTCAACCTCGATTTTCTGCGCAGTTACCCCTACGTCGGGCGCAACCTGGCGTTCCATCGTGAAAGTTGTCTGGCTCTGGGTGGATTCGATTCGTGCTACGGCGAACTCGCGCCCCATGACTTACTGTGGCGCCTGTTTGAAAGCCAAGGCGAACGCGCTGTTCTGCATATTGCAGATGTGATGGTGGAGTCGCAGCTAACGTATTCTCAATGGCTTTCGCTGCCAGAAGTCGTCGAGCAGAACCCTCAAGTGGTTGGCGCGCATTTAGACCGTCTGGGTATCACTCACGCTATCCAGCCGGGCATACAGCTCAAGGTCAATCAGATCACGTATGTGCATTCTGAGCGCCCGCTCGTGTCGATTATTATCACCCATAAGGATCAATTGGCCGCGCTGCAACGTTGTACTGAATCACTGCTGGAGAAGACAGCCTACAATCATTTCGAAGTGATAGTTGTCGATAACGGTAGTGTCAGCGCTGAGGCCCGCGAGTGGTTAAGTGGTATGGCTGAGCTGTCCATCGACCGATTGCGCATTCTGCATCACCCCGCGGCAGCCGGTATGGCGACATTGCGCAACGTCGGTGCCGCACACGCACGCGGTACTTACCTGCTGATGCTCAGCCCTTACACGGTTGTTACGCATTCAGATTGGTTGGATAAGTTGCTTAACCATGCACAGCGTCCTGAAGTCGGTGTGGTTGGCGCCAAGGTGTTCAATGCCCAAGGCCTGATATTGCACGCCGGTGTGATTCTGGGCATGGAGGGCACCGCAGGCTTTCCGTTCTACGGCGAGAACATGAACGCAGCCGGCTACATGCATCGATTGCAGGTGGCCCAGGATTTAAGCGCGGTAGCCGGCGATTGCATGCTGGTGCGCAGAGAGTTGTTCGAGGCCATCAGTGGATTTGATGACATCGTCTTCAGCCAGGCATTTGATGAAGTGGATTTCTGTCTTCGGGTGCGCCAGGCAGGCTATCTTGTCGTGTGGGCGCCCGACGCCAAAATAGCTATCGGCGAAAAGCGAGCCACGCATCAGGATGAGTCCCAGAGGCAGCGACAAGCTGTCGAGCAAGATATTCTTTTTGATCGTTGGCTTCCGATGCTTGCGTGTGACCCGGCTTATAACAAAAACCTCGCGCTTAACGGCTGCAGTTATCGCTTGGAACCTGGCCTGCTTACGGGATGGAGTCCCTACTCCAGTGAACATCTACCGAAGATGCTGATATTGCCGATCAATTCTTCAGCAGTTGGCCATTACCGAATGACTCAGCCTTTCCTTGAGTTAGAAGCAGTCGCCAGGGTGGTCGGGCAAATAAACTATGGATGGCCCACGGTCATTGAAGTTGAACGCCAATCTCCGGACATCGTGGTTTTTCAAGGGCGATATTTCGAAGGCGGCGTCAACCAGATCGCGCTTGCAAAAAAACATTCCAATGCGCGGCGCATTTACGAACTGGACGATAACGTTATCGAAGTTCCCGTCAAAAACGGGCATATGCGCAACGCCCCCGCCCACCACCACATGGTCGATTTGCTGAAGCGCGGTATTTCCAACTGCGACCGGGTTGTGGTTTCAACCGAGTCCTTGGGTAATGTCCTGGCGCCGATGCACACTGACATTCGGGTAGTGCCCAATATGCTGGCACCGCATTTGTGGCAGCACTTACGCAGTCAGCGCCGGACGTCAAAAAAACCGCGAATTGGTTGGGGAGGGGGAACCAGTCATACCGGCGATTTGGAAGTTATCGCGGACGTTGTGCGGGAATTGGCCCATGAGGTCGAATGGGTGTTTTTTGGCATGTGCCCGAAAGCTCTGCGCCCCTATTTACATGAGTTCCATCCGGTAATTGACCTGGATGCATACCCTGCAAAGCTGGCAAGTCTGAATCTGGATCTGGCACTCGCGCCATTGGAATTTCATATTTTCAATGACTGTAAGAGCAACCTGCGTTTATTAGAGTACGGCGCTTGCGGCTTTCCAGTCATTTGTACAAATACCGAGGCCTATCAAGGCTACATGCCTTGCACCCGAGTCATGACCAACACCGCTGATGAATGGCTGCAGGCGATTCGCATGCATTTGGCGGATCCCGATGCGAGCTACCGTATGGGGGACGAACTGCGTGAGGTGGTCATGCGTGATTACATGTTGCGCGGCGATAATCTTCAGCACTGGGTTACTGGCTGGCTTGCAGACTGACGCGTCAGGTCGATAAATACCCACCAGCTCGGGCAATCCGAGCTGGCACGCTTCCTGCTCAACCCCCTCTATATCGCCAAAAAAAAATCGTTTATTTCTGGCGCGAGCAACCGACCCTGGTTGTCCACTTCAAGCGAAATATTCGTGTGCGTTAAATCGCAATGTCACTCATCATTTTTGATACGCAGGTTGTGGGGAAATTATGCAAAGCAAGCAAAATCCTGATCGTTCCATGCCGTTAACCGAGCGGCTTACGCTGGTGCTGATAACTCACAATCGCCCGGCTTTCTTACAGCGAGCCTTGCAGTATTACAGTGATTTTCCTTGTACCGTGCTGGTGCTCGACTCGTCATCAGTTGCCGATAAAGCAATTGAAGAACGTTTTCCCCGGGTGAAGTACCACCACCTTCCACAGTTTGCCTATACGGGGCTGAGCGCAAAGCTGGCTCATGGTCTGTCCCTGGTCACCACTGCCTATATGCTGTTCGCGGCCGATGATGATTTCATCTTGCATGGCGCCATCACTGAGTCTGTGGAGTTCCTCGAAAAAACTCCGGATTACGGCGTGTGTTACGGCTACAGTTTGATGTATCAAGTCAGCGACAACAGCGTGCAATATTACCGCCGTGATAAAAAAGGACAGGAGGATTTTTCATCTGACCGTCCCGAGCAGCGTGTGCACGATTTTTTCAGCCACTACATCCCTCCGTTCTATTCGGTTACGCGCACAGAGCTACTTCGCAAATGGTTTGACGTTGCGCCCAAAGACATCAATTTTGAATGGAGCGAGATTGGCCACGCCTACTATCTATTTATCTCAGCCAAGGCGCGGATTCTTCCCATTCCGTATAGCGTGCGCGAAAAAAATTACCAGGTGTCCCAGCGCAACAGTGACGTGCGCTGGGTGCTGAATCCTACTGACGTCAAGAGAAAGGCAGAACGTGAACATTACGCCGAGTTCTTTGCAGGTTTGTCCACGACCATAACCGGTTTGGATTTGGAGCAGATCAAGCAAGGGGTATTGGAAAGTTTCGACGTTATGCTCGACAGTTTATTAAAAGGCAATGCACTGGCGGTAGAGCCTATCTTCAAGTCTGATTGGACCAGTCCGCTCAGTGGGCCGCAACGGCGATTCGGTCCTTCACAGTACGTTGAGATGCCTTTCTATAATCAAGTTTTCTTTGATCAATTGACCGACATCGAGTTTCTTCTGCATGCGATGCCAGCGGGCCGTCTGCAGCTGGAATTGCTCGAAGGCGTGTGGGTCCGACAGGAGCAGGCGTTACTGACCCACGACACGGACAGTACCAAAACAATCACCGGGAGACTGTGGCCTGCGATGGACCGTAGTCCTTTCAACAAGGAAGTCGTTAACCGTCTGGCGCATAACCTGAAGCTTTTGGATGAGCGAGAAGAGTCCAAAGCATTGTTCGATTGGGAGCGCCGTCTGGAGGCGGTGTCGGTTGAAAACAGGGGCGTCCAGCTAGGGCAGATGCCTTCCGGTCGTCTACTTGGCTGGTTGCAAGCACGTTCGCCAAGCGCTGACGAAGCGGGTGTGATTGCGGAGCATCTGGCAGCGCACGCCGACGGGCCCCAGTTTTGCCTCCTGCTGTTGAACCTGGACAACGACAACAACAAACTGCAGATAACCCTCGACAGTCTGATGGAAAGCTCGTTTAGAGCGTTCAAGATAGTGGTATTCACTACCGGTACACCCGCAACGAATACGTCTGCCCAGGACATGTTGCATTTTATCAAAGTGTCCCCGGACAACTACGTTGATAAGCTCAATCAAGTCGCTCGACAAACCCCTTGCGATTGGTTGCTCCTGGCCAACGGCGGTGATGAATTCACTGCGAGCGGTTTATTGCTGGCGAGCCTGGAATTGTTGGCTGCGCCCGAATGTCGGGCGGTGTTTGCCGACGAGATTCAACGCACGCCTAATGGTGCGCTGGTTGATGTGTTTCGCCCCGGTTTCAACCTTGATCTACTGCAAGGTCTGCCCGCATTGATGTCACGGCATTGGTTAATCCGTAAAGACGTGTTTGTCGGAGTAGGTGGGTATTCTCCTGACTTTAGCAAGGCGCTGGAGTTTGATTTGCTGCTACGGATTATTGAACGCGGCGGCATGGCGTGGTTGGCCCATTTGGATGAGCCGTTACTGATCTGCGAAGAGACCGCGATAGAAGAAAATAACCAAGAGCGTATGGCGTTGAGCCGCCATCTGACGAGCCGCGGTTATAAGGGGCATGTTAATGCGATGCTGCCCGGGGCCTATCAAATTGACTACCGTCACGTAGCGCGCCCTTCGGTATCAATTGTCGTACGCAGCCACAATAATCTTGATTCACTAAAGCGTTGTGTGGCCAGCGTCTTGTTGAAGACCCGCTACAGGCACTATGACGTGCTTGTCGTTGATGACCAGAGCACCGATACCGAGACAGTCACGTGGTTGGCGCTTCAGGAATATCAAGGCAGCCGTACGCGTGTGGTACGCAATACACAGGGTCTCAATGCGTCAGCCCTGCTCAATCAGGCTTGCCGCCAGGCCAAGGGCGAATACCTTCTGCTGTTGGCAGATGACAGCGAAATTGTGAGCCCGAACTGGGTCGAACTATTGCTGAACCAGGCCCAACGTCCAGAAGTCGGCGTGGTCGGCGCCAAGCTAATGGCAAGTGATGGAACCATCACCCAGGCCGGATTGATCCTCGGCTTGAACGGCGGCGTCGGCTCGGCGTTTGTTGGTGAGAAGAAAGACGCCAAGGGCTACATGCATCGCCTGGTGCTGGAGCAAAACTATTCCGCCGTGTCGGCGGCCTGCCTGATGGTCCGCAAAGAATTGTTCGACGCGGTCGGTGGCCTGGACGAAATTGATTTCACCGAGGCTTACAGCGACGTTGATCTGTGCCTGAAAATCGGACAGAACGGTTACATGACAGTTTGGACGCCGCAGGTGGAGATCATTCACCCAGGCAGCATGCCGCACTCTGACGCTGCGCTTGAGACGCTGCGCACGAAGTGGAGTGCTCAGTTTGCTCACGACCCAGCCTACAACAGCAACCTGTCCCTGACAGGCAAGGGGTTTACCTTAGGCACCCCGTCCAGTGTGAACTGGTCGGCGCTGGTCGGCTAAGTCAGGCTCAGGCACAAGGACCCACGGCATGTTCAACGGCAAATCGATTTTCATTTCAGGCGGCACCGGCTCGTTCGGGCGTAATTTTATCCGCCGCTTGCTTGAGCAGTATCAGCCCAAGCGCGTCGTGGTGTTTTCACGGGACGAGCTCAAGCAATATGAAATGCAGCAGACGTTTAACGCGCCGTGCATGCGTTATTTTCTCGGCGATGTGCGTGATGCCGAGCGTTTGCGGGTGGCGATGCGTGGAATCGATTACGTGGTGCATGCCGCAGCCCTGAAGCAGGTGCCAGCGGCGGAATACAACCCGACGGAGTTCATTCGGACCAACGTCAATGGCGCGGAGAATATTATTGCCGCCGCCATCGACAACGGTGTGAAGAAGGTGATCGCCTTGTCCACCGACAAGGCCGCCAGCCCGATCAATCTGTACGGCGCAACCAAGCTGCTGTCGGACAAATTGTTCGTCGCGGCCAATAATATTGCCGGCGATCAATCCACGCGTTTCTCGGTGGTTCGCTACGGCAACGTGGCGGGTTCCCGTGGGTCGGTGGTGCCGTTTTTCAGCAAGCTCATCAGCGAAGGTGCCCGGGAATTACCCATCACTGACGTACGCATGACGCGCTTCTGGATCACCCTCGATCATGGTGTGCAGTTTGTGCTCGACAGCTTTGCCCGGATGCACGGCGGCGAAGTGTTCGTGCCCAAAATTCCGTCAATCCGCATTGTTGACTTGGCCAAAGGCATGGCGGCGCATTTACCGCACAAACACGTCGGAATTCGGCCGGGGGAAAAACTCCATGAGTTGATGGTTCCCCTGGACGACGCGCGCATGACCATCGAATTCAAGGACCACTACACCATTCAACCATCGATTCGCTTCACCAGCGTGGACGTCGACTTCGCCGTTGACGGCTTGGGTGAGCGTGGCGAGGCGGTGGACGAGAATTTTGAATACCGCTCTGACAATAACCCCGAATTTTTAACCATGGGCCAGATCTCGGCGTTGCATGACGAGCCGCAGGCCAGACAATCGGTCGAGCTGCTGGTATGACTCCGTTTTCGATTCCTTATGGGCGACAGAACATCGACCAAACGGACATCGACGCGGTAGTGGCGATTCTCAAATCGCCATGGCTGACCCAGGGTCCGACCATCGAGCGCTTTGAAGCGGCGCTGGCTGAGCGTTGCGAAGCCGATTTTGCGGTTGCGGTGTGCAACGCCACGGCGGCGTTGCACATCGCCTGTCTGGCTGCGGGGCTGGGGGCGGGTGATTGGTTATGGACCACGCCAAACACCTTCGTCGCGTCAGCTAATTGCGGACGCTATTGTGGGGCTGAGGTCGATTTCGTCGACATCAATCCGCTGACCTGGAACCTTGATGCCGGTGCGCTGGCTACAAAGCTGGAGGTCGCGCAGGCTGTTGGACGCCTGCCGAAAGTGCTGGTAGCGGTGGCGTTCTCCGGTCAAAGTTGCGACCTGCAAGCGATCGCTGCGTTGTCTGAGCGTTACGGGTTTACGGTGATTGAAGACGCCTCTCACGCGGTGGGCGCGAGTTATCTGGGTCGTCCAGTGGGCTGCGGCAGCCATGCGGCGATGACGGTGTTCAGCTTTCACCCGGTGAAGATTATTACTTCGGGCGAAGGCGGTATGGTATTGACCAATCAGCCGGAGCTTGCCGAGCGTTTACGTCGTTTGCGCAGCCATGGCATCACCAGCGATCCGGCGCAGATGTCGGTGCCCGATGAGGGGCTCTGGTACTACCAGCAACTGGAGCTGGGCTTCAATTATCGAATGACTGATCTGCACGCCGCTTTAGGGCTGTCGCAAATCGCCAGGCTTGACGGCTTTATCGCACGGCGGCGTCAGTTGGCCGCTCGGTATGAGCAGCTGTTGGCGGAGCTTCCGCTGCAGTTGCCCAGCGTCCAGGATGGCGCAACATCGGCGTGGCATTTGTACGTGGTCAGGGTGCATTTCGGTCAGCTCAAGCTAAGTCAGCGCGAGCTGTTCGACGGGCTGCGGGCAGCCGGAATTGGCGTGAATCTGCATTATATTCCGGTGCACCTGCAGCCGTATTATCGCGAGTATGGGTTTACCAAGGGTGATTACCCTGAAGCCGAGCGTTACTTTAGCGAGGCGGTGACCTTGCCGTTGTTTCCGGATCTCACGGATGAGCAGCAAGATTATGTGGTCGAACAACTGCGCAGGTTGATCGGCTAAGCGCTTAGCGGCGACCCATTGATTGAGAGTCATGTATGCGTGAATTAAGCGAGCAGGAGCAGTTCTGGCAGGGTGATTTCGGTAACCAATACGCGGGGCGGAATCAGGGCCAGCCGCTGATCGCTGCCAACCTGGCGTTCTTTGCTAAAGCCTTGGCGCGTACCTCACGGCTCGACAGCGTGCTGGAGCTGGGCACCAACACCGGTAATAACCTGCGGGCGCTACGTCAATTGTTGCCCGGCTGTGCTCTGCACGGTGTCGAAATCAATGCTCAAGCACAGGCTTATGTGCAAGCGCTTGAGATCGCCGAAGTCTGGCACGGCTCGCTGTTCGATTACCCGCAGCAACGGACCTTCGATTTAACATTGAGCAAGGGTGTGCTGATTCATTTGGCCCCTGAGTTACTGCCGGCGGCTTATGCGCAACTCTATGCCCTGAGCCAGCGCTATATCTTGATTTGCGAGTACTACAATCCGACACCGGTAGAGGTGTCTTATCGCGGTAACCTCGGTAAATTATCCAAGCGCGATTTCGCCGGGGAGATGCTGGATCGCTACAGCGATTTACAACTGCTGGACTACGGCTTCAGCTACCACCGCGATCACCTGTTTCCAGTGGACGACATCAATTGGTTTTTGCTGGAAAAACGTCCGTGACAGCGGTCGCGATTATTCCGGCCCGGGGCGGCAGCAAGCGAATTGCACGCAAGAACCTCAAGCTGTTCAACGGCGAGCCGATGATTGCCTGGTCTATCCGCGCGGCGCTGAAGTGCGGACTGTTCGCTCAGGTGGTGGTCAGTACCGATGACGAAGAAATCGCCTCGGTGGCCAAGGCGTATGGAGCTTTGGTCCCCTTCATGCGTCCGGCGCATCTGGCCGATGATTTCACTGGAACAGCAGCAGTGGTCGCTCATGCACTGACGACACTGCAAGAGCAAGGTCAGCGCTTCGACTACGCGTGCTGTATCTATGCCACCGCACCGCTGCTACAAATTCGATACCTGCACGAAGGGCTGAGCCTCCTTGAACAGCATGCCGAGAAGTCTTTCGCCTTTTCAGTGTGCACATTTGCCTTTGCCGTGCAGCGGGCCTTGGTTCTGAGTGAGCAGGGCGCTTTGCAACCGATGTATCCGCAGTACCGTGAAAGCCGCTCCCAGGATCTGCCGGTTGCCTACCAGGATGCCGGACAGTTTTATTGGGGCCACAGCGAGGCATGGTTACGGGGGGATGCGTTGTTCTCCCGGCAGAGTATGCCGGTCATCCTGCCGCGGTATCTGGTTCAGGACATCGACAACCAGGACGACTGGACTCGTGCCGAGTATTTGTATGCCGCACTGCAAGCTGGCGGAGAACTGGAGCCGTGAACGTTCTGATCCGGGCTGACGCGTCCCACGCCATTGGCAGTGGGCATGTAACCCGCTGCCTGACGCTGGCTAATGTATTGCGTGACAGTGCCGTGGAGGTCAGCTTTGCCTGTCGCTTATTGCCGGGGCATTTGCTTGAGCGTCTAAACGCCCAGGGTTGGACGACCTATACCTTACCCGCCGTTTATGCTGAGCAAAGCGATCTCGGGCAGGACATACACGCCGCCTTGCCGTGGCAGGCCGACATCACCGCTCTGCAAGCAGTGTTACCGCAAGATCGGGTTTTCGACTGGATCATCGTTGATCACTACGGCCTTGATCAGCATTGGCAGACCGCCGCAAGACAGTGGGCCTCAAAGATTGCCGCCATCGACGACCTGGCCAACCGTCCCCATGCCGTCGATCTGCTGCTTGATCAGAATTTTAGCGGCACACCCGAGGCCTACGCGCCGTGGGTGAACCCCGACTGCCGCACCTTGTTTGGCCCGCGCTTTGCGATGATTCGTGACGAATTCAAGCGCGATCCACTGGGCGGCTCACTTCGCTGCCAGTTGCCCGGGCAGGCCCAAGTGCGCAGGGTGTTGGTGAACTTTGGCGGCTTTGATGCAGCGGGGGAAACCTGGAAAGCCATGTTGGCGCTGGACGCGTTTGCCGAGCTTGAAGTCGATTTCGTCGCGGGCACCGGCAATCCGTACTGGGCACAGTTGCAAGCCATGGCCAGCGGTCGCCCCAAGTGGCGCGTGCAGGCTCACACTGAACACTTTGCCGAATTGATGGCGCAGGCCGACTTGTTTATCGGGGCGGGCGGCGGCACCAGTTGGGAGCGCGCAGCACTAGGCTTGCCGACGATATGTATCGCAGTGGCCGCCAATCAGCAGGCCAACGCCGAAACCCTGGCCGCGATTGGCGCGCATTTGTATTTGGGGCCACGGGAAAGCGTCTCCATCGCGATGATGCAGCAGGCCATCGCTGTGCTGGTGGCGAACCAGGGGTTGCGGCAAAGCTTTGCCGAGCACTCGCATCGCTTGGTCGATGGACTGGGCGCCAAGCGGGTCGCCGCAGCGTTGCAAGGCGAGTACCTGCGGCTGCGTCTGGCGACTTTGGCCGATGCTCGCTTGCTGTTCGACGGGCGCAACGCACAGGCTGTGCGCCGTGTGTCCGTGCAGTCTCAGCCTATCGGCTGGGCTGATCATTTGACCTGGCTGGCCGTTACGCTTGCTGATGACCAGCGCCTATTGTTGATTGCTGAAGCGGGTGATGGTCCCGTAGGTGTTTTGCGTTATGACCTGTCTGGTAGCCGGGCCGATGTGTCGCTCTATTTGCTCGAAGGACGATTCGGCTTGGGGTGGGGCAGGGCGCTGTTGCGTAAAGGCGAGCAATTCGTCAAAGCGTGCTGGCCACAGTTGTATGCATTGAACGCTATCGTGCTGCCTGATAATCAGGCCTCGATCAATTTGTTTCGAGAGGCGGGCTATGTTCAAGCCGATTGCCGCTTCGAGCGTGCGCTAAAGGATCATCCGGATGACTAGCTTCAAGATTGGCCAGCGCTCGATTGGCACCGGATCGGCGCCCTTTATCATTGCCGAGATGAGCGGCAACCATAACCAGTCGCTGGAGGTTGCGCTGCAGATCGTCGAGGCCGCAGCCAAGGCCGGCGCCCACGCGCTGAAATTGCAGACCTATACCGCCGATACCATGACCCTGGACTTAGATCATGGTGAGTTCTTTATCAAGGATCCTGACAGCCTGTGGACGGGTTCGTCGCTGTATGCGCTGTACGAAAAAGCCCATACGCCCTGGGAATGGCACGCGCCGATTTTTGCCCGGGCTAAAGCGCTGGGGATGCTGGCGTTCTCCACGCCATTTGATGAAAGCGCGGTGGATTTTCTGGAAAGTCTGGACGTGCCGGCCTACAAAATCGCCAGTTTCGAAAACACCGATTTACCTTTGATTCGTCTGGTGGCCGCTACCGGTAAGCCGATGATCATGTCCACCGGTATGGCCAGCGTCGCCGAACTGGACGACAGCGTTCGAGCAGCGCGGGCGGCAGGCTGTAAAAATCTGGTCCTGCTCAAGTGCACCAGCACCTATCCCGCGTCCCCTGTGAACAGCCACTTGCGGACCATTCCCCATCTGCGGGAGTTGTTCGGTTGTGAGGTGGGCCTGTCTGACCATTCCATGGGTGTGGGTGTTTCCGTGGCCGCCGTGGCGCTTGGGGCCACGGTCATTGAAAAGCATTTCACTCTGGACCGCTCTGCAGGGGGTGTAGATTCAAGTTTCTCCCTTGAGCCGGCTGAGCTGGCGAGCCTGGTCATTGAAACCGAGCGTGCCTGGCAGGCCCTGGGCCACGTGCACTACGGCGTGACGGACGCGGAGCGCAAATCGCTGGTTTATCGGCGGTCGCTGTACGTCACCAAAGATATGGCTGCGGGTGAGATTTTCAGTCCGGATAACATTCGGGCCATTCGCCCTGGCCTGGGATTGGCCCCAAAGCATATTGATGCGGTGACCGGCAGACATGCACGCGAGCCGTTGCAGCGTGGCACGCCATTGGGCTGGTCGATGGTCCAATAACCACTTCTGTCAATCATTCGGCAAAATAGCGTGACCTATGAGTCATAACGCGCATCTTCACTGTATTGTATTGACCGGGGATGACGGCGCCTGGCTCCTGTAAGGGTCCGGTGATAGCCTTTTACTCTCTCTCGTTGTCGCTCCGTATGGACGGCATAAAATCCCTGTGTGCAGGCACCCTCGCTTTTTGAGACGGTGTCGTGCAGCAACTCATGATTGGGAAGCCATAATGATTGGCATAAAAAGCATAGCGAGTTACGTGCCCTTGGCTGGCGTCGATAACTACGCACAAGGTGCCAGGTTCGACAAGAACGAAGATTTTATTCTCGGCAAGATCGGCTCTGCGTTTCTGCCGCGCAAAGGCGCTGAGCAGGAAACCTCGGACCTGTGCGTGGAAGCGGTGAATGCACTGTTCGCCAATAACCCGGACCTCAAGCGCGACTCCATTGATGTGCTGATCGTCGTGACACAAAACGGTGATGAAGAAGGCCTGCCACACACGGCGGCCATCGTTCAGGACAAGCTGGGCTTGCCTACCACCGTGGCGGCCTTTGATATTTCTCTGGGCTGCTCCGGGTACGTCTACGGCATTTATGCGATCAAGGGCTTCATGGAGGCCACCGGCCTGAAGAACGGCCTGTTGGTCACTGCTGACCCGTATTCGAAAATCGTCGACCCGGATGACCGCAACACCACCATGCTCTTTGGTGATGCCGCCACCGCCACCTGGATGGGCGAGGACGCGCCGTGGCAGTTGGGCAAAGCCAAATTCGGCACCGATGGCTCAGGTGCGCCGCACTTGAAAGTCACCGACGGCGTGTTCTTCATGAACGGTCGTCAGGTATTCAACTTTGCCTTGGTAAAGGTCCCGGCGCATTTGCACGAACTGCTGGATGACGCTGGTCTTAACGGCAGCGACATCGACGCCTACTGCATTCACCAGGGCAGCGCGGCGATTGTCGACGCCGTGGCGCGGCGCTTTGAGGGCGAGCCGGAAAAATTCATCAAGGACATGCTCGAGACGGGTAACACCGTATCGTCAAGCATTCCGCTGTTGCTGGAAAAACATGTACTGGGTTCGAGCTGGAAGCGCGTGGCAATAAGCGGTTTCGGGGTCGGCTTGTCGTGGGGATCGGCCATTCTTCATCGTCCGTAAGCACGAGACAGTCAATAGCGCTTGGGGTGAGCACACCTTAAGCGCTATTTTTTTGCGCAGCCTTAAGCGGGACACTATGAGCAGCGAGCCAGCATGAGCGAACCTTTTCAGCTAAATGCCGCAACCCTTCAGGGCCGCTGGCCAGTGCTTGTGTCACGATTGCTGGCTGAAGACAGCGACGCGTCACAGGTTGAGTGGGTGCAAGGGCTGAAATCGACCTTGAGCAGCGCGGGTATTCAACTGACCAGCCGTCATGATCGTGTAGCCGAGGCGCGTCTGCAGGCGGCCACTTTGCCGATTGAAAGCCCGGTTTTGCATGTGTACGGCGCAGGGTTGGGCGATTTGCAGCAGGTATTGCTTGAGCGTCCCGGCCTTCAGCATTTGCATGTTCATGTGCTCAATGGCGCGCTGTTCAAGCAAGTGCTGGAGCGGCTGGATCAGTCGGCGTGGCTGAAGGATCCACGTGTCGAGCTGTGCTACGCCGCAGACTGGGCAGACATTCAGTTTCCCTTCTTCGCACTGCCCGCCGAGCTTGAGTTAGCGGATGAGCTGAACGCCAAAATCCGCGATCGGCTAATCAGCGAAGTGCACCTGAGCTTCAATAATCTGCATTTTGATCCGCAGTCGCCGGAGATTCTTCAGCGGTTACAGGGCAATCTTGAGCGTGTCCGAGGCGATGCGGATATAGCTGAGTTGTTTGGTACGCAAGCGGGCCGGAGTGTTTATGTGATCGGCACCGGGCCGACCCTGGAGCAGCACTTCACACAATTATCGGCCATACGCGCGCAGTCACCACGGCCATTGTTTATCAGCGTCGATACGGCGTACCGGCCATTGCTGGAGCACGGCATCAAGCCGGATCTGGTGGTCACCGTTGATAAAAACATCAGCGTTCGGCACTTGCCGCTGACGGATTCCGACCTGCCGCTGGTGTACGTACCCATGAGCGACCCGACTGTGTTGGCTGGCTGGAGGGGTAAACGTTACGCCGCTTATTCGGCCAGCCCGATATACGCAGCGCTGCGTCAGCAAATCAGCAAGGCGCAACTCCATGTTGGCGGCAGTGTGATGCACCCGGCAGTGGATCTGGCGGTGAAAATGGGCGCCGCGCAGATCACGTTGTTCGGTGCCGATTTCGCTTTCCCCATGAATAAAACCCATGCGGGCTGGAACGACGGCGACCTGGGGCCCGGCGCCCAATTGGCCAGGCATTGGGTGCTTGACGGTCATGGGCAGCGGGTCAAGACACAGCTTAATTTCCGTGGCTATTTGACCGTGCTGGAGCGTTACATTGCCCAGCAGCCACAGGTGCGTTTTCTTAACAGCAGTCGAGCCGGCGCGATGATCGCCGGCACCGGCTATGACCCGGAGTTTTGCCAATGAACGCCGCGCCTGAACTCCTCCAGACGGCGCGCCACTGCGCGGGGCTGTTCCGGTTGGGACGAGACGTCGAAGCGGCGCTGCACATGGTGGAGTTGTTCACCGTGCTCATGCCGCTGTTCTTCGAAGAAACCCCTGAAGTGCAACAGCAATGGTTACGCCTGTTGACCTCGATGTTGACCTGTCAGGAGGGCCGCGATGTATTGGGTTTGGCGGATTATCTGGAGTATGAGTTGGTTGAGTTGATGCAAGCTCAAGCGTAAACCAACCACCTACAGAGTGAAATGGCGCCGGGCCCAGGCCCTGATGCTACCTGCCCGATACACCGCCTTCGTCAGCAAGCTGACTTCAATGGTTTATCCGGCTAGAAAAAACTCCTCGTTTACAAAACCGTCGACCAGTACATCTTTCCCGACTTTTTTCGGCATTTTTTTTCACTGATATTTAGCTGAAAAAAAGCCTTTAAATATCGACGCTTATAACTGAAATACCCTACATTTGTCGGATAAGTACTTTTCTTAATATCCAAATAATCTTAAAAACCCCGTTAAAGCCACTTGTTATTTTTCCGATAAACACTTTGTAGGTTTTCAGGGCATGCCGGATGCGACCCGTTTTTGAAAGCCAGCGGTCTTTATCTGTGAGGAATTTCACTATGGCTTTAACCATCAACACCAACACCGCTTCGCTGTCGGTTCAGAACAGCTTGAGCCTAGCCTCGGATGCGGTGAATACCACCATGTCGCGCTTGTCTTCCGGTCTACGTATTAACAGCGCCAAGGACGACGCGGCGGGGATGCAAATTGCCAGTCGGATGACGACTCAAATCAGGGGAATGACCGTCGCCATTAGAAACGCGGGCAATGCCGTCTCCATCGCGCAGACGGTAGAAGGCGCAATGGACAAATCAGCCAGCCAACTGCAAAGGATGCGCGAACTGACCATTCAAGCTCAAAACGGAAACAACGGCCCTAAAGAACGAGTCGCGCTGAATTCCGAATTTGCGCAAAACCTGGCGGAACTCACCCGTGCCTCAAAATCCGTGACCTTTGGCGCTGATTTGAACCTGATGGATGGCAGTGCGGGGACATTGACCTTTCAAGTGGGAGCGAACGCGGGCGAAAACGAAAAAATCAGTCTTTCACTAATGGACGATTTCTCCGCGGAAGCAATGTTCGCAGCGGCTAAAAATGTGGCGGGGGTGCCGGAAGACGCAACCACTACCGGGTCTAAAGCGATTACGGCGGGGGAGTACACTCCCTTCAAAATTGACGGCAGCGGAAGCCGCAAAACCACCGGCGATGAAGTGCTGGAGGCGGCAAAGAAAACCACGCAAGAAGCTTTGGATGTACTGAAGCAAGAGCTGGCCGCGCTGCCAATGCCCGCACCGCCTGTTGCAACGCCCCCGGGCGGCACCGCTCCACCCCCCGATCCAAATGCTGCCGCTTATGACGCAAAAAAGGCGGAAGTAGCGGTTGCTGAAGATGCCTATGACGTAGCGGACAAAGCCCTCAAAGCCGACCTGGCAACCAAGAAGCCGCTGATCGACAAAGCCATCAGTGACAATCTCGATTCAACCCTGCGGGCCATCGACGCTGCCCTGCAGAAAATCAACAGCGCCCGGGCAGATGTAGGTGCGAAGCAAAACCGCTTTATCAGTACCATTTCCAACCTGACTAACATGGTGCAAAACGCCAAAGCTGCTCGGGGTCAGATTCAGGACGTTGATTACGCGGCAGACACCGCCGAGCTCACCAAGCAGCAAATACTGCAGCAGGCCTCCACTGCTATTTTGGCCCAAGCCAACCAACTCCCGGCAGCGATTCTGAAACTGCTGCAATAACCGGCGTGCTTACAACCTGGCGTCCTTATCAGGATGTCAGGCCTCAAAGACTGGGAAAAGATGGCTTCAACCGGCAATGAACGACATGGAAAAACACCCTGGGGCCCCCGTCAACTGTAGGGATGTCAGAGTGGTGGCAATATTTTTTCAAAAAACCCTAAAGCTCCTTGCCATCACGACGATAACCATCATGAAGGTTCTCTAGGCCATTCCCGGCTGTTGCCAGGGCCGGAAGCCGCAATACCCAATCAATGAGGAATTCATCATGTTAGGCGTAAACACAAACGTTGCTTCCCTGGCCGTACAATCCAACCTGAACAAAGCGTCTGACGCACTGACGACTTCGATGACTCGCCTGTCTTCCGGCCTGAAAATCAACAGCGCTAAAGATGACGCTGCCGGCCTGCAGATCGCTACTCGTGAAACCAGCCAGATCCGTGGCCAGACTGTTGCGATCAAAAACGCAAACGACGGTATCTCGATGGCGCAAACCGCTGAAGGCGCGCTGCAAGAATCGACCAACATTCTGCAACGTATGCGTGAACTGTCGGTTCAATCGCGAAACGACAGTAACAGCAGCTCGGACCGTGTGGCTCTGAACGCTGAATTCGGTCAGATGTCTGACGAATTGACGCGTATCTCGCAAAGCACCAACTTGAACGGCAAAAACTTGCTCGACGGTTCGGCTGGCACCATGACCCTGCAGGTAGGCTCGAACACCGGTTCGGCCAACCACATCAGCCTGGTACTGAGCACCAAGTTCGACGCAACCTCATTGGCTGTTGCCAGCGGCACTGTGTCTGTTAGCGGTACTTCGGATACTCAAGCGGTTGCATCGGTTGCAGCTGTTGCTTCTGCTGCTTCGGCTGCTGCCACAACGGGTACTCCAGCGGGCGGCGGTTCAGGCGTAGGCGACCCTGCTTACTCGGCCGCTGTAGCCGCTACACCGAGCACGGCTGCTGTTGCTGCTGTAGCTTCGGTTGCTGCTGTAGCTTCTGCTGCCGGTACCGCTAGCACTAACGTTGACGCTGCGATCACCGCGATCGATGCTGCACTGGCTACCATCAACAGCACTCGTGCCAGCTTGGGTGCTTCGCAGAACCGTCTGACCAGCACCATCAACAACCTGCAAAACGTTAACCAGAACGCTACCGCTGCACTGGGTCGCATTCAGGATACCGACTTCGCAGCTGAAACAGCTAACCTGACCAAACAGCAGACTCTGCAACAGGCTTCCACCGCTGTTCTGGCTCAAGCTAACCAACTGCCTTCCGCTGTACTGAAACTGCTTCAGTAATTTCGGAATGAGTTTTGGCGGGGGAGTGCATCATGTGCTTCCTCGCTTTTTTAGTTTTAAGAGGTGATCGACATGGATATGAGCGCCAAGCTAAACGTGTCTTACCCGGCTCCCGTAGCGGCCAGCACGCCTGCCAGTAAGTCGGTGGCTACCTCAGCTGTCACGCCTGCGGCGAGTAACACGGCAGTGGCCGCGACGCCCGCCAGTAAAGAAGCTGATGCGAATAAACTGAAACTGGCTGTGCAGGAAATGGAAAAGTTTGTTCAGTCGGTCAAGCGCAATCTGGAATTTTCCATCGACGAATCTTCCGGCACTGTGGTGGTGAAAGTCATTGCCAGTGACACCGGCGAAATCGTCAGGCAGCTTCCTTCCGAAGAAGCGCTGAAACTGGCAGACAGTTTGAGCAGCGCAGGTGCGGTGCTTTTCAGCGGTAAAGCGTAAAGCTGGCATGAATCGTGTTGCATAGTTCCGTTGACTACCTAATGGTCAAAAGACAGTCGTAAAGAAAGGAGATGTACTTACATGGCAAGTCCTATTACCGCTAGCACAGGCCTGGGCTCAGGCCTCGATATCGGGTCGATCGTTTCTGCACTGGTCGCGTCTGACACCATTGCCGATACGACGCAAATCAAATCGCAAACCGCTGACGTTACCGCCAAACTCTCTGGCGTTGCTCAGTTAAACAGTGCAATGGCGACCTTCCAGACGGCCCTGGCTAATCTGGGCAACAAGGATACCCCATCGTTTGCCGGTTTTTCTGCAACCTCGTCGACGCCAGCAACCCTGACCACCACCTCTGATAACTCGGCTATTAGTGGTAGCTACAGTATTGCCGTGCAACAACTTGCCACCGGATCAAAAGTTGCCAGTGCTACGTTTTCTGGCGGTGCTTCCAGTGCCATTCCGACTGGGACATTGAACGTCAGTCAAAATGGCACTGTGTATAACGTCAATATTCCGGAAGGGTCAACGCTGCAGTCCACTCGGGATGCGATCAACACCGCCTTGAAAGGCAACGGCATCACCGCCAACATTGTGACTGACGCCAGCGGTTCGCGCCTGGTGTTGGGTTCAACCAATACCGGCGCAGGCACAGATATCAGCACCAGTGGCATTGCAGGCCTGGAAATTGACGGCAGTGCGCTAATGGATGGCACTCCCGGCAGTGCTGGCCACGTTGGGGCGGTTGCCCAGGATGCGAAGTTCACTGTCGATGGCTTGGCAGTGACCAGCGCAAGTAATGTGGTAACCCCTATCAGCGGCATCAGCATGACGCTGCTGGCGGGCGCAGGCGCCACCTCGACTGTGACGGTCGCGACCAACACGTCCGGGCTGCAAACATCACTGCAGACATTTGTAACCGCCTACAACGCGTTGACAAAGGTCCTTAATTCGCTGACTGCGCCAGGTGTCGTCGGGTCGGATGGTACGGTAGGCGATGGCGGGGCGATGGCTGGCGATCCGCTGCCGCGTTCGTTGATCTCGTCGATCCGCAGCGTACTGGTGACTCCGGGGCCGGGCAGTCAGCTGTCGGTGCTTTCCCAGCTGGGCATCCAGACCTCTCAGGTCGACGGAACCCTGACCTTTGACAGCACCAAGTTTACTTCGGCAATGAATGATAAAAACCTGGGTGGCCAAGTTCAGGATTTGTTCACCGGCACGCCCAACGCCGATGGCACGCCTAGCACCAACGGCATGTTGGCGCGTATGACCGCCGTCCTTACGCCCTATACCCAGACCGGGGGCATTCTGTCGACCCGCACCAGCAGCTTGACGTCCCAGCAAAGTGACCTGGCTGATCGACAGACTGCGTTGGACACGCGGACCGCCGATCTGACCACTCAGCTGACAGCAAAATACAACGCAATGGATTTGATTGTCGGCCAGCTGAAGGCGACCGCGACCAGTATTACCGCATTCTTCACATCGTTGAACGCGTCAAAATCAAGCTAGTCGTAGACCCCGAAAAAAGCCCGGCTGCGTTTATCTGCACGCCGGGTTTTTCGTTCCAGGTCTAAAGTTTTTTACCCGTACGTCGATAGCGTGTTATACGAACTTTTGAGATTTGATGAGGTACAACATGAACCCGATGTTAGCGCTACGGCAGTATCAGAAAATCGGCGCGCAAGCCCAGACTTCTGAAGCTAGCCCACACCGTCTGGTGCAAATGCTGATGGAAGGCGGTCTGGATCGTATTGCCCAGGCCAAAGGCGCCATGGAGCGAAAAGACATTCCTGGTAAAGGCACCTTGATCAGCAAGGCCATCGGTATCGTGGGTGGCTTGCGCGAAGGTCTGGACCTGCACAACCGTGCAGAGTTACTGGCTGACCAAGACAACTTGTACGTGTACATGATGGCCCGACTGGCCGAAGCCAACTTAAAGAATGACCCTGCAATCCTCGACGAAGTCAGCGATCTATTGCGTACGGTCAAAGAAGGCTGGGATGCCATCGCGGCTGTTGCGGCGGTCCCGGTCGAGTAGCTTGCTGTTTTGAGGAGAGCACCATGAGTCTTGCGTTGCAGCGTATCGAAGAAACCCGTGCAGCTTTGGTCGGTGCGTTAGCCGAACGTGACTGGGACGCTATCGGTCATTTAGACCTGGCGTGTCGAGCTTGCGTGGAAGACGTGATCAATGAGACCCCACTTCTCGACGAAACGGCGGTGCGCAGCAACCTTGAAGAGCTTCTCACCGTGTATCGCCAGCTATTGGAAGTCGCTACCGGAGAGCGTCAAGCAATAGTTGATGAGATGACGCAGATCCAGCATGCCAAAAATGCGACAAAGGTTTACCATCTGTTCGGCTAAAGCTGGGTGGATCGAAAACAAGTGCGCCATAAATTTGACAGTGTATGGTTTTTTGACTTAACTAGTGATGCCTGACATTTTCTGTCGTCTAATGTGTCGTACGGGCCATAGACGCCAAGCTGCCCCTCATGGGCATTGAGTTGACTAGGGAAGTTGCTATTGCATGTGGCGTGAAATCAAGATTCTTCTGATCGATGACGATAGCCAGCGCCGCCGTGACATGGCGGTTATCTTAAATTTTCTTGGCGAAGAAAATTTATCCTGTTCGAGCCAGGACTGGCAGCAGGTGGTTACTCCTTTGGCGTCAACCCGTGAAGTACTTTGCGTGCTTGTTGGCGCTGTGGCCGCGCCTAGCACCCTTCAAGGACTGCTTAAGACACTCGCTGCATGGGATGAGTTCCTTCCGGTCATGTTAATGGGTGAAAATTCTCCCGTTGACTTGCCCGATGACCTGCGGCGGCGTGTGCTTTCGTCACTGGAGATGCCGCCTAGCTACAGCAAGCTGCTGGATTCCTTGCACCGTGCTCAGGTCTATCGAGAAATGTACGATCAGGCTCGGGAGCGCGGCCGTCATCGTGAACCGAACCTGTTCCGCAGCCTGGTGGGTACCAGTCGCGCGATTCAACATGTTCGGCAAATGATGCAGCAGGTCGCAGACACCGACGCCAGCGTGCTGATTCTCGGCGAGTCCGGTACGGGCAAAGAAGTGGTAGCGCGCAACCTGCACTATCACTCCAAGCGCCGTGACGGACCCTTCGTACCCGTCAACTGTGGGGCAATTCCCGCCGAGCTGCTTGAAAGCGAATTGTTCGGGCATGAGAAGGGCGCGTTCACCGGGGCAATCACCAGCCGTGCCGGGCGCTTTGAGTTAGCCAATGGCGGCACGCTGTTCCTCGACGAAATTGGCGACATGCCGCTGCCCATGCAGGTGAAGCTGCTGCGCGTGTTGCAAGAGCGCACCTTCGAGCGAGTCGGCAGCAACAAGACTCAGAGCGTTGATGTGCGAATCATCGCTGCAACCCATAAGAATCTTGAGCACATGATCGAGATCGGCACGTTCCGTGAGGATCTTTATTACCGTCTCAATGTATTTCCAATCGAAATGGCTCCGCTGCGTGAACGCGTAGAAGACATTCCGTTGCTGATGAACGAATTGATTTCACGCATGGAACACGAAAAGCGTGGCTCGATTCGCTTTAATTCGGCGGCCATCATGTCGCTCTGCCGTCACGGTTGGCCGGGCAACGTTCGCGAATTGGCGAACCTGGTCGAGCGCATGGCGATCATGCATCCGTATGGCGTGATTGGCGTCGTCGAGCTGCCGAAGAAGTTTCGCTACGTCGACGATGAAGATGAGCAATTGGTCGATAGCCTGCGCAGTGATCTGGAAGAGCGTGTCGCTATCAATGGCCATACGCCGAATTTCGCCTCCAGCACGTTGTTGCCCCCTGAAGGCCTGGACCTCAAGGACTATTTGGGTGGGCTCGAGCAGGGCTTGATTCAGCAGGCGCTGGACGATGCCAATGGTATCGTCGCGCGCGCCGCCGAAAGGCTGCGTATTCGCCGCACTACGCTGGTTGAAAAAATGCGGAAGTACGGCATGACCCGTCGTGAGGGCGATGAGCAGGCAGATGATTGACGCCTGATTTTTCAGCCTTTAATTAAACCCCTGAATATTCAGGGGTTTTTTTTAGGCACGGGTATTGCTTTGTCTCTTGCAACATACCGTTTTATGACGGTTCGCCATGCGAGAGATCACTATGCCCCAGGCCGCCCAGTTGTCTTCTGTCGTTCCTGTTGGAGCGCAGCCGTCCTTAGAAGAAGAAAGTCGGGCCAGCCTTGAGCAAGCGTTTTCGCTGTTCAATCAAATGTCGAACCAGCTCAGTGATTCTTACAGTTTGCTTGAGGCCCGGGTCACCGAACTCAAGGGCGAACTGGCCGTGGTCAGCGCCCAGCGCATGCAGGAATTGGCCGAAAAAGAACTGCTGGCCAACCGTTTGCAAAACTTATTGGCGTTGTTGCCAGGCGGCGTGATTGTTATCGACGGTCACGGCCGGGTGCGTGAGGCCAATCCAGCGGCCTGTGATTTGTTGGGCGAGCCGTTGGCTGGCGAATTATGGTGGCATGTGATCGGTCGTTGCTTTGCCCCACGGGAAGACGACGGCCACGAAGTGTCACTTAAAGACGGGCGACGCCTGTCCATAGCCACTCGCTCACTGGACGCCGAGCCGGGGCAGTTAGTGTTGCTGACCGACCTCACCGAAACCCGCCACCTGCAAGATCAATTGGCCCGCCATGAACGTCTGTCGTCCCTTGGCCGAATGGTTGCTTCGTTGGCGCATCAGATTCGCACGCCGTTGTCAGCTGCGTTGATCTACGCCAGCCATTTAGCCGAGCAAGAACTACCTGTGGCCACACAGCAGCGTTTTGCTCACCGGCTGAAAGAACGGTTGCACGAGCTGGAGCATCAAGTGCGCGATATGTTGGTGTTCGCTCGCGGCGAGCTGCCAATGACTGATCGCCTGGCCCCGCAACAAGTGTTCTCGGCCCTGCGAGCATCGGCCGCGACCCAGCTCGGTGAAATGCCAGTGCGTTGGCAGTGTGATCCGGTTGAGGGCGAGTTACTCTGCAACCGCGACACCCTGGTCGGCGCGCTACTCAATCTGATTGAAAACGCGATTCAGGCCAGTGCCGGTAAGGCGCGTTTGAAAATCCACCTCTACAGTCGCGGCAACGTCGTTCGCCTGTGCATCAGTGATAACGGCAGCGGTATCGATGCCACTGCGCTGGCCCGGATCGGCGAACCCTTTTTCACCACCAAGGCTACCGGCACCGGCCTCGGACTGGCCGTGGTCAACGCCGTGACGCGCGCACATCAGGGCCAGCTGCAGTTTCGCTCGCGGCCAGGCCGTGGCACCTGCGCGATCATTTCCTTGCCATTGATTCCAGCTGCCAGCGGCACGGGGCTTAACTAATGGCAATCAAAGTGTTGCTGGTCGAAGATGACCCTTCGTTGCGCGAGGCGCTGGGTGAAACCCTGCTTCTGGCAGGCCACGATTTTCGTGCCGTCGGCTCAGCCGAGGACGCGTTGCAAGCGGCGGCCGAAGAGCTGTTCAGCCTGGTGGTCAGCGACGTGAACATGCCCGGCATGGATGGCCATCAATTATTAAACGCCTTGCGCAGCCGTCATCCGCAGCTGCCAGTGTTGTTGATGACCGCTCATGCGACCGTGGACCGTGCTGTGGATGCCATGCGCCAAGGTGCGGTTGATTATTTGGTCAAGCCGTTCGAGCCCAAAGCGTTGATGGAGTTGGTGGCGCGCCATGCACTGGGTCGTCCTGGGCCGATGGACGGCGATGGTCCGGTGGCTGCCGAACCTGCCAGCGCGCAATTGCTGGACTTGGCTGCGCGTGTGGCACGCAGTGATTCGACGGTGCTGATTTCTGGCGAGTCGGGCACCGGTAAAGAAGTGTTGGCACGTTTTATTCACCAGCAATCGACCCGGGCCAGCAAACCGTTCATTGCAATTAACTGTGCGGCGATTCCTGACAACATGCTCGAGGCGACGTTGTTCGGCCATGAAAAAGGCTCGTTCACCGGTGCCATCGCCGCGCAAGCGGGCAAATTCGAGCAGGCCGAAGGCGGGACTATTCTGCTGGACGAAATTTCTGAAATGCCCCTGGGCCTGCAGGCAAAATTGCTGCGGGTTCTACAGGAGCGGGAAGTTGAACGCGTCGGTGCGCGCAAGCCCATTGCCTTGGACATTCGTGTGCTCGCCACGACCAACCGTGATTTGGCGGGTGAAGTAGCGGCGGGGCGCTTCCGCGAGGATCTTTATTACCGTATTTCGGTGTTTCCTCTGGCATGGCGCCCGCTACGTGAGCGCACCGCCGACATTCTGCCGCTGGCTGAGCGTCTGTTATCGAAACACGTCAATAAAATGAAGCATGCCGCCGTTCGATTGTCGCCTGAGGCTCAGGCGTGCTTGATCAGCTATCCATGGCCGGGAAATGTACGTGAGTTGGATAATGCGATTCAACGCGCATTGATCTTGCAGCAAGGCGGCGTGATTCAGCCCCAAGACTTTTGTCTGGCTGGGCCGGTCTCGGCCACGCCATTGCCTGCATTGGGTATACCGACCCAGCCGAGATTGGTCGCGCCGGTACGAGCCCCGTCAGAAAACCCACCGTCAGAGGCTCAGACCGTTGAATCTGCGGGAGCCTTGGGCGATGACCTGCGCCGTCGTGAATTTCAAATGATTATTGACACCCTGCGCGCCGAACGCGGCCGCCGCAAAGAAGCGGCCGAACGACTGGGCATCAGCCCCCGTACCCTGCGCTATAAATTGGCGCAAATGCGTGACGCCGGGATGGATGTCGAGGCGTATCTGTTCGCAAGCTGAGCTTGAATCATTGATCCATCTGTAGGAAGTCGCCCTTCGTCCAGAAGCCTCGCTGTCGCGCAGCAAACACAAAACCTGTAGGCGCGAACGTGTTCGCGATCGGCTGCGCAGCGATCGTGATTCATGATTCCAGTCGACAATCCGGCACCAAAGTCGATCTTGGCTATATGCCATCATTCAGCTGGCACCCTTGTTGCAAAGTCTTAGCTAACCGCTCAACGAGTGTCAAAAATTTGCGGCCCTTTTGAGAGAGACGTCATGAGCCAAGGTGTTGAATTTAATCGCTTGATGTTGGACATGCGCTCCATGCAAATGGACGCGATGTCTATGCCAAAGGCTGCCGGCACCCCGGAAGTGGGCGGCACCAGTAGCTTTGCAGACATGCTCGGTCAGGCCGTCAATAAAGTGAATGATACCCAACAGGCGTCCAGCCAACTGGCCAGTGCGTTCGAAGTCGGCAAAAGCGGCGTGGACCTCACCGACGTGATGATTTCATCGCAAAAAGCCAGCGTTTCGTTCACCGCGTTGACCCAGGTTCGCAACAAACTGGTTCAGGCGTATCAAGACATCATGCAGATGCCGGTTTAAGGACTATTTAAGCCATGGCTGACGCAATCGGCGACAACCTGCCCGCCAAATCGGGTGCCCTTCCAGGCAAGCCGCCTTTGTTCGGTTTGGCCTTCCTGGAAAATCTTTCCGAGATGACCATGCTGCGCCAGGTCGGCCTCATGGTCGGTCTTGCGGCCAGCGTTGCCATCGGATTCGCCGTAGTGCTGTGGTCTCAACAGCCGGACTACAAGCCGCTCTATCCTAGCCTCGCCGGCATGGACACCAAGCAGGTCATGGACACCCTGGCCTCGGCGGACATCCCGTACACCATCGAGCCGAGCTCGGGCGCCTTGCTGGTCAAGTCGGAAGATTTACAACGCGCACGGATCAAGCTCGCAGGGGCGGGCGTTGCACCGACTGATGGCAACATCGGTTTCGAAATTCTCGACAAAGACCAGGGGCTTGGCACCAGCCAGTTTATGGAAGCCACGCGTTATCGCCGTGGCCTTGAAGGCGAACTGGCAAGGACAATTTCCAGCCTGAACAACGTCAAAGGCGCGCGGGTGCACCTGGCGATTCCGAAAAGCTCGGTGTTCGTCCGTGATGAACGCAAGCCAAGCGCCTCAGTATTGATCGAACTGTATGCCGGTCGCACGCTGGAGCCGGGCCAGGTATTGGCGATCATGAACCTGGTGGCCACCGCCGTTCCCGAATTGAGCAAGTCGCAAATCACTGTCGTCGATCAGAAGGGCACATTGCTGTCTGATCAAAACCAGAACTCCGAATTGAGCATGGCCGGCAAGCAGTTCGATTACAGCCGTCGCATGGAAAGCATGCTGACCCAGCGTGTGCAAAGCATTCTGCAACCGATTCTGGGCAATGACCGCTATAAGGCTGAAGTGTCGGCTGACGTGGATTTCAGTGCTGTCGAGTCCACCGCAGAAAGCTTCAACCCGGATCAGCCGGCCTTGCGCAGCGAGCAGTCGGTTAACGAAACACGTTCTTCCAGCTCTGGACCTTCAGGTGTTCCGGGCGCCCTGAGTAACCAACCACCCGGTCCGGCAACTGCGCCTCAGACAGCCGGTGCTGCGGGTGGCGCGTCGACTGCATCCATCCAGCCAGGTCAACCGTTGCTCGACGCCAATGGCCAGCAAATCATGGACCCGACCACGGGCCAGCCAATGCTCGCGCCGTACCCGGCCGACAAGCGTCAGCAATCGACCAAGAATTTCGAACTGGACCGCTCCATCAGCCATACCAAGCAGCAGCAAGGCCGCGTCAATCGCTTGTCTGTCGCCGTGGTGGTGGATGACAAAACCAAGGTGGATGCGAAAACCGGTGACGTGACCCACACGCCATGGAACGCCGATGAATTGGCGCGGTTCACCCGATTGGTGCAAGACGCAGTTGGTTTCAACGCCAGCCGTGGCGACAGCGTCAGCGTGGTCAACGTGCCATTCGCGCCTGATCGCGGTGAGGTAATCCCGGACATAGCCTTCTACTCACAGCCATGGTTCTGGGACATCGTTAAACAAGTGCTGGGTGTGTTGTTCATTCTGGTATTGGTGTTCGGTGTTCTACGCCCCGTGCTCAACAACATCACCAACGGCAAGAGCCGGCAATCGGGCGGTGGCTTGGGCGATGTTGAACTCGGTGGCATGGGCGGTCTGGATGGCGAACTGGCCAACGATCGTGTCAGCCTGGGCGGACCGCAGAGCATTCTGTTGCCTAGCCCAACCGAGGGTTATGACGCGCAATTGAATGCGATCAAGAGTCTAGTGGCTGAAGACCCGGGTCGCGTGGCTCAGGTCGTGAAAGAATGGATTAATGCTGATGAGTGAAGTTCGAGCGCTTACCGCGAAACTGACCCGAGTCGATAAAGCCGCCATTCTCCTGCTGTCTCTGGGGGAAACCGATGCCGCGCAAGTGCTGAGGCACATGGGGCCCAAAGAGGTTCAGCGGGTCGGCGTTGCCATGGCGCAAATGCGCAATGTGCACCGGGAAGAAGTCGAACAGGTCATGAGCGAGTTCGTCGAGATCGTCGGCGACCAGACCAGCCTTGGGGTTGGGGCCGATGGTTACATTCGCAAAATGCTCACCCAGGCACTGGGTGAAGACAAGGCTAACGGCCTTATCGACCGAATTCTGTTGGGCGGCAATACCAGCGGCCTGGACAGCCTTAAATGGATGGAACCACGTGCTGTTGCTGACGTGATCCGCTTTGAGCATCCGCAGATTCAAGCCATCGTGGTGGCGTATCTAGACCCGGATCAAGCGGGCGAAGTCTTGGGCCATTTCGATCAGAAAGTGCGTTTGGATATCATCCTGCGTGTTTCTTCGCTCAACACCGTGCAACCGGCGGCATTGAAAGAACTGAACCAGATTCTGGAGAAACAGTTCTCCGGTAATACCAGCGCGGCGCGCACCACGCTGGGCGGTATCAAGCGTGCAGCCGATATCATGAACTTCCTCGACAGTTCGGTGGAGGGTCAGTTGATGGACGCTATCCGCGAAGTCGATGGCGAATTGTCGACGCAGATCGAAGACTTGATGTTTGTCTTCAACAACCTGTCCGATGTCGACGACCGTGGTATCCAGGCGTTGTTGCGCGAAGTGTCTTCCGATGTGTTGGTGTTGGCCCTCAAAGGCTCCGACGAAGCCATCAAGGAAAAGATTTTCAAGAACATGTCCAAGCGTGCTGCCGAGTTGTTACGCGACGATCTGGAAGCCAAAGGCCCAGTACGCGTCAGCGATGTAGAAACTGCGCAGAAAGAAATCCTCACCATCGCTCGCCGTATGGCCGAAGCCGGAGAAATAGTTCTCGGTGGCAAGGGCGGCGAAGAAATGATCTGAGGATTCAAACATGTCTAGCCCGAGAAAAGAGACGCCCAGCGAACTGATTCGCGCCAAGGACGTTGGCGGTTTTGACGTATGGTCTCTGCCCAGTTTTGACCCGTACAAAGAGCCGCCGCCAGAACCTGAACCGGTTGTGGAAGCCCCGGCCGAAATGGAAGAAGTGCCGCTGGACGAAGTTCAGCCGCTGACCCTTGAAGAACTGGAAAGCATTCGTCAGGAAGCCTACAACGAAGGCTTTGCTACCGGCGAAAAAGAAGGGTTTCACAGCACTCAGCTCAAGGTCCGGCACGAGGCAGATATCGCCCTGACGGCTCGGCTGGGCAACCTTGAGCGGCTCATGGGGCAGTTGCTTGAGCCTATCGCCGATCAGGATTCACAGATTGAAAAATCCCTGATCGAGTTAGTCGGGCACGTCACCCGTCAAGTGATCCAGCGCGAGCTGACCATCGATTCCAGCGTGATCGGCAGGGTGTTGCGTGACGCGTTGAAGTTGCTGCCAATGGGCGCGCATAACATCCGTATATTCGTCAATCCTCAGGATTTCGAGCAGATCAAAGCACTGCGCGAACGACATGAGGAAAACTGGCGCATCCTTGAAGACGATGCGCTGGCGGCTGGCGGCTGCCGGGTCGAAACCGAGCACAGCCGAATCGACGCCACCATTGAAACCCGTATTTCCCAGGCGATGGCGAAAATGTTCGATCAGTTGCACGACCAGGCGCTGCACCCGGCAGCGGCTGACGTGAGCATCGACCTGGATGCTGTCCCGGCCGAAGCCTTGGCGGTTAAACCCGACGCAAGCCAAGAAGCCGCTGATGCTCCTTGAGCGGACCAGCTTCGGCAAGCGCCTGAGTTCCTATAAAGATGCCATTCAGTTGGCCGCCCAGCCGGTAGTGGAAGGGCGCCTGCTGCGCATGGTCGGCTTGACCCTCGAAGCCGATGGTTTGCGTGCAGCCATGGGCAGCCGCTGTGTAGTGATTAACGATGACAGCCATGATCCGGTGCAGGTCGAAGCCGAAGTCATGGGCTTTTCCGGGTCCAAGGTATTTCTGATGCCGGTGGGTAGCGTCGCGGGCATTGCGCCCGGCGCACGAGTGGTACCGCTGGCCGACACCGGTCGTTTGCCCATGGGCATGGGCATGCTCGGGCGTGTACTCGATGGAGCCGGGCGCGCGCTTGACGGCAAAGGCGGGATGAAAGCCGAAGACTGGGTGCCCATGGACGGCCCGACGATCAACCCACTCAAGCGCGACCCCATCAGCCAACCACTTGACGTGGGCATTCGCAGCATCAATGGATTATTGACGGTTGGCCGTGGCCAGCGTCTGGGCCTGTTCGCCGGTACGGGCGTGGGCAAAAGCGTTCTGCTGGGGATGATGACGCGCTTCACTGAGGCCGACATTATCGTCGTTGGCCTGATCGGCGAACGGGGTCGGGAGGTCAAGGAATTCATCGAACACATCCTCGGCGAAGAGGGCCTCAAGCGCTCGGTGGTGGTGGCTTCCCCCGCTGACGATGCGCCGTTGATGCGGATGCGCGCCGCTATGTATTGCACGCGTATCGCCGAATACTTTCGCGACAAGGGCAAGAATGTCCTGCTGTTGATGGATTCATTGACTCGATTCGCCCAGGCCCAGCGGGAAATCGCCTTGGCCATCGGTGAGCCGCCCGCCACCAAGGGCTATCCACCGTCGGTGTTTGCGAAGCTGCCGAAGCTGGTGGAGCGGGCCGGTAATGCCGAGGCCGGAGGCGGCTCGATTACCGCGTTCTATACCGTATTGTCCGAAGGCGACGATCAGCAAGACCCGATTGCTGATGCCGCACGGGGCGTCCTCGATGGACACATTGTGTTGTCTCGGCGTTTGGCTGAGGAAGGGCACTACCCGGCCATCGACATCGAAGCGTCCATTAGCCGGGTCATGCCCTCCGTGGTGACGCCTGAACACATGCAGCAGGCGCAGCATTTCAAACAACTGTGGTCTCGCTATCAGCAGAGCCGCGATTTGATCAGCGTTGGTGCTTACGTCGCAGGCGGTGATCGTGAGACGGACATGGCCATCTCACTGCAGCCGACACTGGTGCGGTATTTGCGCCAGGGACTCAACGACAACGAAAGTCTGCAAGAAAGCGGTGCGCGGCTGGCGGCGGTGTTTAACCCTATCGCTGGCGGCGGCTAGTCATGGCCCAGAGTCGAGCAGTACGCCTGGCGCCAGTGGTCGATATGGCAGAAAAGGCCGAGCGCGCGGCCGTGCAGCGCCTCGGGCATTTTCAGGGTCAGGTCAAGCTGGCAGAAACCAAGCTCGGCGATCTCGAGCGCTTTCGCACTGACTACCAAAAGCAGTGGCAGGAGAAAGGCGCCCACGGTGTTTCCGGACAGTGGTTGATGAACTATCAAAGCTTCCTCAATCAGCTGGAAACTGCGGTCTCTCAGCAGCGGCAGAGCCTGGCCTGGCATCAAACCAATCTTGATAAGGCCCGAGGTGCCTGGCAGCAATGCTACGCACGGGTCGAAGGCTTGCGAAAACTGGTGCAGCGCTACATCGACGAAGCGCGGCAGTTGGAAGACAAGCGTGAGCAAAAACTGCTGGACGAACTGTCCCAGCGGATTCCCCGGCATGATTATTTATAAATAACCGCGCTGTCCCTGAATAATCAGAATTCGATACGACCCAGGCAGGATTTGCCGCAACGGCTTTTGAATGCTAAAAGCCTTGCTGTACTTCGGCTTTCGCTGACTCAAGGAACTTACCCATGTCCGTTACCTCCGAGCTGTCCCATGACGGGCAAGAACTGACCATTACCATAAAGGGCCGCTTTGATTTTGCGGCCCACCAGGACTTTCGCACCGCTTACGAAGGCGCTGCGGGTGCCCCAAGGCGCTTTGTCGTTGACCTTAAAGGCACCAGCTACCTGGACAGCTCGGCGCTGGGCATGTTGTTGCTGTTGCGTGGTCATGCCGGCGGTGAAAATTCCGATATACGCCTGGTCAACAGCAACCAGGACGTAGAAACCATCCTGATCATTTCAAACTTTTCCAAACTGTTCAAAATAGGCTGATCGGTGCCCTCCGTCGCTGAAAACCTATGCATATTAATCGCTGACGACAACGCCAGCGATCGGCTGCTGCTGACCACTATCGTTCGACGCCAGGGCCACCGAGTGCTCAGCGTGAGCAATGGCCAGGAAGCGGTGGAGGTGTTTGAAAAAGAACGACCGCAGTTGGTGTTGATGGACGCCATGATGCCCGTCATGGACGGATTCGAAGCGGCGCGGCGGATCAAGCAAATGGCCGGCGAAACGTTGGTGCCGATTATTTTTCTGACCTCCCTGAGTGAAAGCGAAGCGTTAGTACGTTGCCTTGATGCCGGGGGCGACGACTTTGTAGCCAAGCCCTACAACCAGGTCATTCTGGCGGCAAAAATCAGCGCCATGGATCGTCTTCGACGTCTGCACGAAACCGTGTTGCAGCAGCGGGACCAGATTACTAAGCACCACGGTTATCTGCTCAATGAGCAGCGCGTAGCCAAAGCGGTCTTCGATCAGGTCGCGCATTCGGGTTGCCTGAGCGCGCCGAACATTCGTTACCTGCAATCGCCCTATGCTTTATTCAATGGCGATTTGCTGCTCGCTGCCTACACCCCGGCTGGAAATATGCACGTGCTGCTGGGTGATTTCACCGGCCATGGCTTGCCCGCCGCCGTAGGTGCAATGCCGCTGGCTGAGGTTTTTTACGGGATGACTGCCAAAGGCTACGGCCTGGCAGAAACCCTGCGAGAAATGAATGCCAAGCTCAAACGAATTTTGCCGGTGGACATGTTCTGCTGCGCGACCTTGTTAAGCGTTAACTTCAATGTCCACCAGGTCGAAGTGTGGAATGGCGGTTTGCCCAACGGTTACCTGCATCATGTTGCCACGGGTGAGCGTACGCCACTGGTCTCCCGGCACCTGCCGTTAGGTGTTCTGGAACCTGGCCGCTTCGACGATAAGACCGAGGTGCATCCGCTGTCATTGGGCGACCGGATTTTTCTGTTGTCAGACGGGGTGCTTGACACCAGTGACAGTGACGAGCAGTTATTTGGTACCGAGCGCTTGCATGCGGTATTCGCTGCCAACCGCCAACCAGACTCGCTGATTGATGAAATTCGCACTGCCTTGAACAATTTTCGCGGCGATGTTCGAGATGACGTGAGCATGGTCGAGATCACCTTGATCGACGCTGAACTGCTGGGCCCGCCGGTGGTGACCTATTCCGACAGCGGTGAATCAAGCCCGCTGGACTGGTCCGCCAGTTTTGAATACCGGGCCGCCACGCTGAAGCGTTTCAATCCGCTGCCGTATTTGTTGCAGTTGCTGTTGGAGGTGCACGGTTTGCGCAGCCAAAGCGGGGCGCTGTACAGCGTGCTGGCGGAGTTATATACCAACGCACTGGAACACGGCGTGCTCGGACTCGATTCCCGGCTCAAGCGCGACGCGTCGGGTTTCGCTCACTATTATCGCGAGCGTAACGCCCGTCTGGATGGCCTTGAGGACGGTTATGTGCGCCTGCATTTGCAGGTCGTGCCCCACGAATGTGGGGGCCGATTACTTATCCGGGTTGAAGACAGCGGCGCCGGGTTTGACGTCAACCGAGTCACGGCAGTGCCGTATGCAGCCCATCAGCTGTCGGGGCGGGGTCTGGACCTGATCCGCAAGTTAAGCCAGCATTGTCACTGGTCTGAAGATGGACGTACGGCGAGCGTGGAATTTACCTGGGGGGCTCAGGCATAATTCCCGGATTCTTGATCAAGGAGCGAACAAGTGACAGCGAATCATGTGGACTACGGTGTGTTGAGTAATTTGCAAGACGTCATGGAGGGTGAGTATCCGACCCTGATCGACACGTTCCTGAGCGACTCGGAGCAACGTCTGGAGCAATTGCACCACGCACTGTCAACCCAGGCCCCCAGTGTGGATGAGCTGACGATGGCGGCCCACAGCTTCAAGGGCAGCAGCGGCAATATGGGCGCCCTTCGGCTGGCAGAACTTTGTGGCCAACTTGAGGAGCGCACTCAACGTCGGGAGCTGGCCGACGCTGAGGAGTGGGTGCACAAGATCGAGCGTGAGTTTGCCGCAGTCCGTCATGTGTTTGATCTAGAACGACAGCGGTTCATCCAATAGCTACGGCCTCAACGATAATAAGTGCTGCAGGCAAAACTGGCCCGCCGTTTGCTATAAGTCTGTGTACTTGCACCCGTACGGAGACCACCATGGCCCTTGCCCCTAATCCTTTTCTGCAGGCTACTCCCGTAGCCCAGTCCAAACCTGCAATTGCCATTCCGCTGGCGAAAGCGGCTGAGACCAGCAAGGACAGCGCTTCCAGCTTCGCTCAGGTGTTCTCCAAGCAGGCTGATCCCAAGCCAGCCGTGGTCCATGAAACGCGGGAAACTACGGTTAAGGACAAGCCGACCGTGGCCAGCGACAAACACACAGCGGACGCTAAACCTGCCGCCTCCAAGCGCGACGTTGCCGATAGCGGCAAATCTTTGCCTGCTGACAAAGCGGTCAAGAAAAGCGACGCGGATGACGACAAGGATGATGCAGACGACAAGCCCATCGATCCGGTGGCGACCGATGCCGCCCCTGTCACGCCGGTGCCTGATCCAGCGTTGATTGCTGTGGTTGCATTGCCCGCCCCCGATCCTGTTCCTGTGGTCGTCGTTGCGCCGCCTGTCATTGAAATTCCTGCGGCCATGATCGCGGCGGTGATCCCCCAAGCTGCACCCGCTGTCGACCCTAAAGCGTTCGACCCGGCGACGGACCCGTTGGAAGGGTTGGCGGCAGTACAGGTGGCCTTGCAGCAAAATGGCAAAGGCGCCGCGGTTTCTCCGACGGCAACTGACGCCTTGGCCGCTGGTGGTGACAAGAAAACGTCAAGCACTCAAACCAACTCAGACTCCCTGCTGACCGTCGCCAATAACCTGGCAGTGCCCGTGGATCAGCAAGCAACCGGCGGCGCTGGCGCCGACGCTGGCGACAAAGCGTTTAACGGCCTGATCGAAGATGGCCTGAAAGATACCAAGAGTGCGGCTTCCGACACGCGGGTCGATGACTTTGCCAATCGCCTGGCTGCGCTGAGCCAGGCAGTGCAACCCAAAGCCGCTGCCGTTGCCACTGCCGTCGCGTCGCCGCTCACCCAGCCGCTGGCCATGCACCAAAGTGGCTGGAGCGAAGCCGTGGTGGATCGGGTCATGTACTTATCCAGCCAGAATCTGAAATCCGCCGATATCCAGTTGGCGCCGGCTGAACTGGGTCGTTTGGATATCCGCGTCAATATGGCTGCGGACCAGCAAACCCAGATCACTTTCATGAGCGCCCACGTGGGTGTGCGTGAGGCACTGGAAGGGCAAATGTCCAAACTGCGTGACTCGTTCGCTCAACAGGGCTTGGGGCAGGTCGACGTCAACGTCTCCGACCAGTCGCGGGGCTCGCAAGGTCAGGGCCAAGGCCAGCAAGACGCCAATCAGAGCTCACGCAGCGGCGGGCTGGCAGGCAGCGGTTCCGATCGCAGTGACAGCAGCAACGACAGCGCAATCAATGAAGTGGCTACCGCCGCCAGCCAACCGATGACCGTGATCGGCAGCAGCCAGGTGGATTATTACGCCTGACCGCTTATGGTAGGAGGGACCGCCACGTCTTCGACGCCGCGCTGCCGCGCAGCAAACCCAAATCTATAGGAGCGAACGTGTTCGCGATCGGCTGCGCAGCAGTCGTGATTCAGCTCCCGCACAGTCTGCACAGGGTGTCGGTACGCCGCTGGATATAAGGCGTACGACGATCCCGGTGGGAGCAAACGTGTTCGCCTGATGCGACTCCCGCGCATATCTGGCATAACACTTGCTCTTCCTCTGTCACGTATTAAGAACTCCCCCGAATAGTGACGGATTATTGGCATGGCGAAGAGCGACGAAGTTAAAGACCCTGCCGCGAAAGGCAAACTCAAGCTCATTCTCTTGGTGGTACTAGGGGTATTGCTGGCCGTGGGTGTTTCCGTGGGTGCCACCTGGTTTGTCATGCACAAGCCACAGTCCAAACCCAATGAAGCAGCGCAAGCTGCAGACACCAAGCTCCCCTCGATCTTCGAACCCATGGCGCCGGCCTTCGTGGTTAACTTCAACCAGAACGGCAAGCAGCGCTACATGCAGGTCAGCATTACCCTGTTAGGGCGCAATCAAGCTGATCTCGACGCGCTGAAAGTCCACATGCCGGTGATCCGCAACAACCTCGTGATGCTGTTCTCCGCACAGCCGTTCGACTCACTTACGCAACCAATCGGGCAAG
Organism: Pseudomonas sp.; assembly: GCF_028293835.1. Taxonomy (GTDB): domain Bacteria; phylum Pseudomonadota; class Gammaproteobacteria; order Pseudomonadales; family Pseudomonadaceae; genus Aquipseudomonas. The sequence goes on along the minus strand of NZ_JAQGNX010000098.1, from coordinate 68,939 downwards.
AGCTGCTCCGTCAGAAAGCATTCGCCAGCGTGCAAGAAGTGGCGCAAAAAGAGGTCGGCAAAGTAGTAGTCGAACAATTGCTTTTCACTAATTTCGTATTGCAGTAGGACCACGACATGGCCGTGCAAGACCTGCTGTCCCAGGAAGAAATCGATGCGCTGTTGCACGGCGTGGACGATGGTCTGGTCCAGACCGAAACCGCCGCCGAACCTGGCAGCGTCAAAAGTTACGACCTGACCAGCCAGGATAGGATCGTCCGTGGACGGATGCCGACCCTGGAAATGATCAACGAGCGTTTTGCCCGTTACACCCGTATCAGCATGTTCAACATGCTGCGCCGCTCCGCTGACGTGGCGGTGGGCGGGGTTCAGGTCATGAAGTTCGGTGAGTACGTGCATTCGCTGTACGTACCGACCAGCCTCAACCTGGTCAAGATCAAACCGTTGCGCGGCACTGCGTTGTTCATTTTGGACGCCAAGCTGGTGTTCAAACTGGTGGACAATTTCTTCGGTGGTGATGGCCGACACGCGAAAATCGAAGGCCGCGAGTTCACACCGACTGAATTACGTGTTGTGCGAATGGTGCTTGAACAGGCGTTCATCGACCTGAAAGAAGCCTGGCAAGCCATCATGGAGGTGAGCTTCGAGTACATAAACTCTGAAGTAAACCCGGCTATGGCCAACATCGTCGGTCCGAGCGAAGCGGTCGTAGTGTCTACTTTTCATATCGAACTCGATGGCGGCGGCGGCGACCTGCACGTGACCATGCCGTATTCGATGATCGAACCCGTACGTGAAATGCTCGACGCCGGCTTCCAGTCGGACCTGGACGACCAGGATGAACGTTGGGTCAACGCCTTGAAAGAGGACGTGCTCGATGTCGCTGTGCCCTTGAGTGCGGTGGTCGCCCGTCGTCAAATACTACTGCGGGACATTTTGCACATGCAGCCGGGTGATGTCATTCCGGTGGATCTGCCAGACCATATGATCATGCGTGCCAATGGCGTGCCTGCATTCAAGGTCAAGCTGGGGTCGCACAAAGGGCACCTGGCGTTACAAGTGATCGAACCGATCGAACGCCGCTGACACACATTTTCAGCAGCACACTGTGCTGTTAACGAATCAATGCTCGCCGAGGACAACTGATGGCCAATGAAAACGAAACAACTTCCGCCGAAGACCAGGCATTGGCCGATGAATGGGCGGCTGCACTGGGGGAATCCGGTGATGCCAGCCAGGACGATATCGACTCCTTGCTCGCTGCCGATGCCGGCTCCAGTCGTTTGCAGATGGAAGAGTTTGGCAGTGTGCCGAAGAACAATGCAGCGGTGACACTGGACGGGCCGAACCTGGATGTGATTCTGGATATTCCGGTTTCGATCTCCATGGAAGTCGGCAGCACCGACATCAACATTCGTAACCTTCTGCAGCTTAACCAAGGCTCAGTGATTGAGCTGGATCGTCTGGCCGGTGAGCCGCTGGATGTGTTGGTCAACGGCACATTGATCGCCCACGGTGAAGTGGTCGTGGTCAACGAGAAATTCGGCATACGCCTGACGGATGTCATCAGCCCAAGCGAACGCATCAAGAAGTTGCGCTGAGTGAAGAAACTTTCTGGTGTGATCCTTAGCCTGCTGCTGGGCGCGATAACGTTCGGTGCGCTTGCGGCCGAGCCGGTCATGCCAGCAGTTGCGGCACCCGCCAGCCCATTGATGAGCGGCGGCGTCGGCGGACAATTGACGCAACTGGTCCTTGGCCTGTTGCTGGTGGTTGGTCTGATCTTTGGGCTCGCCTGGTTGCTGCGTCGGGTTCAGGGTGCGAGTCCGCGTAATGGTCAACTGATTCAATTGTTGGGTTCGCGGGCGCTCGGTCCACGCGATCGGCTGTTGCTGGTTCAGGTGGGCAACGAACAAATACTGCTGGGTATTACCCCCGGTCGAATTACCCCGTTGCACGTGCTCAAAGAGCCAGTGCAGGTCCCGGATAGTCAAAATGCCACGCCAGAGTTCGCCCAGCGTCTGATGGAGCTGCTGGGCAAGGACCATAAGGATAAGAAGTAATGACCGCGTTGCGCATCGCATTGACGCTGCTGCTGGTACTGGCTGCGCCTATGGTCTTCGCTGCAGATCCGTTAACGATCCCGGCGATCAGCATGTCCACCGGTGCCAACGGCGCGCAGGAGTATTCGGTCAACCTGCAGATTTTGCTGATAATGACCGCGCTGAGTTTCATCCCGGCATTCGTCATGCTGATGACCAGCTTCACTCGGATCATCATTGTCTTCTCGATATTGCGTCAGGCCTTGGGTCTGCAGCAGACGCCGTCGAACCAGATTTTGACCGGCATGGCGCTGTTTTTGACGCTGTTTATCATGGCCCCGGTGTTTGATCGGGTGAACACCGATGCGCTGCAGCCTTATCTGGCCGAAAAACTCACGGCTCAAGAGGCGGTGATCAAAGCCCAGGTGCCGGTCAAAGGCTTTATGTTGGCGCAGACCCGTCAGAGCGACCTTGACCTGTTCATGCGCCTGTCAAAACGTACCGATATCGCCAGTCCGGACGAAGCGCCGTTGACCATTTTGGTTCCGGCTTTTGTGACGTCCGAACTTAAAACCGCGTTCCAGATCGGCTTCATGATCTTTATTCCATTCCTGATCATCGACCTTGTGGTCGCCAGCGTGCTGATGGCAATGGGCATGATGATGCTCTCGCCGCTGATCATTTCGCTGCCATTCAAAATCATGCTGTTCGTATTGGTGGATGGCTGGGCCTTGATCATTGGCACGCTTGCCAGCAGTTTCGGCGGGGTATCGCCATGAACGAGGAGGGCATGCAATGACCCCGGAAGTTGCCGTCGATCTTTTTCGCGATGCGTTATGGCTGACCACCATGATGGTGTCGGTGCTGGTGATACCGAGCCTGGTTGTCGGGCTGCTGGTGGCGATGTTCCAGGCCGCGACTCAGATTAACGAACAGACGCTGAGCTTCCTCCCGCGACTGTTGGTGATGTTGATCACACTGATCGTTGCAGGCCCATGGTTGATGCGGGTGTTCATGGAATATATCCAGGGACTCTACGGCAGTATTCCGACGGTCATCGGTTGACGTTATGCCCTCCCTACTTGCCCTGACTGACGTGCAGATCGGGACCTGGGTGGCGAGCTTTATGCTGCCACTGTTCAGGGTCGCCGCAGTGCTCATGACCATGCCGATCTTTGGCACGACCCTGGTGCCAACGCGAGTACGGTTGTATTTCTCCCTGGCGATCACCGTGGTGATTGCCCCCAGCCTGCCGCCTATGCCGCAAGTGCATGCGCTGGACCTCAGTGCCTTGCTGTTGATTGCCGAGCAGATAATCATCGGCGCCATGTTAGGCATGTCTCTTCAGCTGTTTTTCCAGGCTTTTGTCATCGCCGGGCAAATCGTTTCGATCCAGATGGGCATGGGCTTTGCCTCGATGGTCGACCCCACCAACGGGGTGTCGGTTGCCGTTATCGGACAATTTTTCACCATGTTGGTGACCCTTTTATTCCTTGCCATGAACGGCCATTTGGTGGTGTTCGAAGTGCTAGTGGAGAGCTTCACCACGCTGCCGGTGGGTAGTGGCGTCGACGTTGGGCAATTGTGGGAGCTGGCCGGCCGATTCGGTTGGGTGCTGGGTGCCGGGTTGCTATTGGTGTTGCCAGCAATCACCGCGCTGTTGGTGGTCAGTGTGGCGTTTGGCGTCATGACCCGGGCAGCACCACAACTGAACATGTTCTCCATCGGCATTCCGCTGACGCTGGTGCTGGGTATGGTGATTTTATGGATGACCCTTGGCGACATGCTCAATCAATTCCCTCCGCTGGCTGCCGAAGCGTTGCAGTTGATGCGGCGTATGGTCAGGGCGCACTGACATGGCCGAGAACGAGAATGGCCAGGATAAGACAGAAGAGCCCACAGACAAACGGGTCAGGGACTCACGGGAAAAGGGCGAGACAGCCCGCTCCAAAGAACTGAATACGTTAATCGTGACCCTGGCGGGTGCGGGCGGTCTGTTGATGTTTGGTGGTCAGATCGCACAAATGATGCTTGATCTGATGCGCACCAATTTCAGCCTGCCACGGGAGGTGATCATGGATGATCGCTACATGGGCCTGTATTTCCTCAACGCCGGTAAAGCGGCGTTGGTCGCCATTCAGCCGCTGATGCTGCTGATGGTGTTGGCTGCGGTCGTCGGTCCGATCATGTTGGGCGGCTGGATATTTTCCACCGGTTCCCTGGCGCCCAAGTTCAGTCGGATGAACCCGTTGTCCGGGCTCAAGCGCATGGTGTCGACCCATGCGTTGGTTGAGCTGCTGAAGTCCATCGCAAAGTTCGCCATCACCCTGATGGTGGCGCTGTTAGTGCTGCAAAAGGATAAAAACGACCTGATCTCCATTGCCCATGAGCCTTTGGAATCCGCCATTATCCATAGCATTCAACTGCTGGGGTGGAGTGCGTTATGGATGGCTTGCGGGTTGATTATCATTGCGGCGGTGGACGTTCCGTTTCAGATCTACGAAGCCCACAAAAAGCTGTTGATGACCAAGCAGGAAGTACGCGACGAGCACAAGGACAGCGATGGGCGTCCTGAGGTTAAGCAGCGAATTCGCCAACTGCAGCGCGAGATGTCCCAGCGGCGCATGTTGTCGTCGGTCCCCAAGGCCGATGTCATTATTACTAACCCGACGCACTTTGCCGTGGCGCTGCAATACGATCCCGAGAAGGGCGGGGCGCCGATGTTGCTGGCTAAAGGGACCGATTTCATGGCGCTGAAAATTCGCGAAATCGCCGATGAGCACAGCATCCTGATATTGGAGTCGCCCGCCCTGGCGCGTTCCATCTACTACTCCACCGAACTGGATCAGGAAATCCCTGCCGGGTTGTACTTGGCCGTGGCGCAGGTGTTGGCGTACGTCTACCAGATTCGCCAACACCGCGCCGGCCGAGGCAAGCGCCCCGACCCCCTCGGCGACCTGCCGATCCCCAGCGATTTGCAGCGCGATCCTTAAGGGCTGCACCCGCCGCCCTGCAGGGGTCAATCGCGTTCATCAAAAACACTATGTTCACCCCAATCCCAATAGTTGGAAAGCTTCTTGCAATGCCGCTGATATGGCGCAGTTTGGCGTCAATAGTTTGATTTGGCGGGCAGGAAAAGAATTGGTGGATCGCTCTCAATTAATCAACACCGCGCGCAACAATCTGGTTGGCATCAGTCGTGGCAACCTGGGTGTGCCGCTGCTGTTGCTGGTCATGTTGGCAATGATGATGTTGCCGATGCCGCCCTTCTTGCTGGACGTGTTCTTCACGTTCAACATCGCGCTGTCGATCGTGGTCCTGCTGGTCTGCGTGTACGCTCTGCGGCCGCTGGACTTCTCGGTGTTCCCGACCATTCTGCTGGTGGCAACCCTGCTCCGGTTGGCGCTGAACGTCGCCTCCACTCGGGTAGTGATGCTCCACGGTCAAGACGGCCATGCCGCTGCCGGTAAGGTTATTCAAGCCTTCGGTGAAGTCGTGATCGGCGGTAACTACGTGGTCGGTATCGTGGTGTTTGCGATTCTGATGATCATCAACTTCGTCGTGGTGACCAAGGGTGCCGGGCGGATTTCTGAAGTAAGTGCGCGTTTCACCCTCGATGCAATGCCTGGCAAACAAATGGCCATCGACGCCGACCTTAACGCCGGCCTGATCGACCAACCCCAAGCCAAGCACCGCCGTCTCGAAGTCGCCCAGGAAGCGGAGTTTTACGGCTCCATGGACGGTGCCAGTAAATTCGTGCGTGGTGACGCCATCGCCGGTCTGTTGATTCTGTTCATCAACCTGATTGGCGGCGTGGCAGTGGGTATATTCCAGCACAACATGTCGTTCGCCGATGCCGGCAAGGTCTACGCGCTGCTGACCATCGGTGACGGTTTGGTGGCACAACTGCCATCACTGTTATTGTCCACCGCTGCCGCGATCATGGTGACCCGTGCTTCCGGTTCGGAAGAGATGGGCAAACTCATCAACCGGCAGATGTTTGCCTCGCCCAAGGCGCTCGGCGTTGCGGCAGCCCTGATAATTATCATGGGCCTGGTGCCAGGCATGCCGCACATGTCTTTCATCAGCCTGGGTCTCGTTGCCGCAGGTGCTGCTTATCTGGTCTGGAAGAAACAAGGCATGGCCAAGACCAACGCCTTGATGGAGGTGAAGCGCCAGCAGGAACTGTTGCCTTCGCCAACACGTGCACAAGACTCCAAAGAGTTAGGTTGGGATGACGTCACGCCCATCGACATGATCGGCCTGGAAGTCGGCTATCGCTTGATCCCGCTGGTGGATCGCAACCAGGGCGGCCAGTTGCTGGCGCGAATCAAGGGCGTACGCAAGAAGCTTTCCCAGGAATTGGGCTTCTTGATGCCGACCGTGCACATTCGTGACAACCTTGACCTGGCGCCCAGCGCCTACCGCTTGACGCTGATGGGCGTGACGTTGGCCGAAGCCGAGATTTACCCGGACCGCGAGCTGGCGATCAACCCGGGCCAAGTGTTCGGAACGTTGAACGGCATCACCGCCAAAGACCCGGCCTTTGGCCTGGACGCGGTGTGGATCGAAATCAGTCAGCGCAGCCAGGCACAATCATTGGGGTACACCGTGGTGGACGCCAGCACGGTCGTTGCCACCCACCTCAACCAAATTCTGCATAAGCATTCCCACGAACTGATCGGCCACGAGGAAGTGCAGCAATTAATGCAATTGTTGGCCAAGGGCTCGCCTAAACTGGCTGAAGAGTTGGTGCCGGGAATTCTATCGTTGTCCGCGTTGCTCAAAGTATTGCAAGCCTTGCTCGCAGAACAGGTTCCCGTCAGGGATATCCGTAGCATCGCTGAAGCGATCGCCAACGCGGCCCCTCGGAGTCAAGATACTGCCGCGCTGGTGGCCGCTGTGCGCATTGCTTTGTGCCGCGCAATCGTCCAAAGCATTGTAGGTATTGAGCCGGAGCTGCCTGTTATCACCCTTGAGCCAAGGTTGGAACAGATATTGCTCAATAGTTTACAAAAGGCCGGTCAGGGTCAGGAAGAGGGCGTTTTGCTGGAGCCAAGCATGGCTGAAAAGCTCCAGCGTTCGTTGATTGATGCGGCACAGCGTCAGGAAATGCAGGGTCTACCGGTGATTTTATTGGTCGCAGGTCCGGTTCGCGCCATGCTGTCACGGTTTGGACGGCTGGCTGTACCGAATATGCATGTATTGGCGTACCAGGAAATTCCTGACAATAAACAAGTCACGATTGTCGCAACTGTCGGGCCAAACGGCTGAGGTAGTGAGTCATGCAAGTTAAGCGTTTTTTCGCCGCCGATATGCGTCAAGCCATGAAGCTGGTCCGTGATGAGCTGGGCGCTGACGCCGCCATCATTGGTAATCGCCGAATCGCTGGCGGCGTTGAGCTGACTGCTGCCCTGGATTACAAGCTTTCCGCGTTGGCGCCGCGTGTGCCGAACATCGAGCTTGAAGACGAGCTGCGCAAGACTCAATCGCGCATTGTCTCCGCACAGGCTGAATTGGGTACACGTGGCGACAACGACACGACAATCAATCGGCAGTTGTTTTCAGGCTCGTCTCTGGATGCTGCCGAGACGCACATCGAGCCTACTTTCGAAGAACCGAGGCGTCCGTTGCCCCAGGCGGCCGCCGCGTCTGCCGAGCCGACCATTGGCCTGCGCGCTTACGAGTCGATGCGCTCGGAACTCAACGGTCTGCGTGAGTTGTTGGAAGTGCAACTGGGTTCGCTGGCCTGGAACCAGTTGCAAGGCAGCCGCCCGCAACAGGCCAACCTGTGGCGACGTCTGCAACGCATAGGCTTGTCCGGTCCGTTGTCCCGAGACTTGCTGGCGATGACCACCGAAATTGAAGAGCCTCGTCAGGCCTGGCGCATGCTGTTGGCGCACCTGGCAAGGATGATTGTTACCCCTGACGTCGAGCCCCTGGAGGAAGGCGGTGTAATCGCCATGGTGGGCCCGGCTGGCATGGGCAAGACCACGACGCTGGCGAAACTGGCCGCGCGCTATGTCTTGAAATACGGTCCGCAAAACATTGCCCTGGTGAGCATGGACAGTTACCGGATTGGGGCTCAGGAACAGCTCAAAACCCTGGGCCGGATTCTCAATGTGTCTGTCACTCACATTGATCCGGGCCAGTCGTTGGGTCAGGCACTTGAACCTTTACTGAAAAAACGCGTGGTGTTGATTGACACCGCTGGCCTGCAAGCCAGCGATCCAGCCCTGCGTATGCAGCTGGAAAGCCTTGCGGGTCGCGGTATCAAGGCCCGTAATTATCTGGTGTTGGCAACAACCAGCCAGAAGCAGGTTCTAACCGCCGCCTACCATAGCTATAAACGCTGCGGGCTGGCGGGTTGCATTCTTACCAAACTGGACGAAACAGCCAGCTTGGGGGAGGTGTTGAGTTTGGCAATCAGTCACGAATTGCCGGTGGCTTATCTCACGGATGGGCCGCGTATTCCGGATGATTTGCATCTGCCGCGTCGGCACCAATTGGTCAGTCGAGCAGTCAGTGTGCAAATGCAGGAAGAGCCGAGCGAGGAAGCTATGGCAGACATGTTCGCGGATCTTTATCACAGCCCGAACAAGCGGGTTGGGTAAGGCAAGACATTGGAATGTACCTGCATCAGAGGTAGCGCCGACGTTGCTCATGCAACGCACGCGCAACCAGTGATGTGGCCTCGGTCTAAGCAAGTCAAGGTAAAGAACTAAAATGGGTAGCATGCATCCCGTACAGGTCATCGCAGTAACTGGCGGCAAGGGTGGCGTCGGTAAGACAAACGTGTCAGTGAACTTATCACTGGCACTGGCAGAGCTTGGCCGACGGGTCATGTTGCTTGACGCTGACTTGGGTCTGGCAAACGTTGACGTCCTGCTTGGCCTTACGCCAAAACGCACCCTGGCAGACGTTATCGAAGGGCGCTGTGAACTGCGCGACGTGCTGCTTCAAGGGCCTGGTGGAATTCGTATCGTGCCAGCGGCCTCGGGCACTCAGAGCATGGTTCACCTGACACCTGCGCAACACGCCGGGCTGATTCAGGCGTTCAGCGACATCGGCGACAATCTCGATGTGTTGGTCATCGACACCGCTGCCGGTATCGGCGAATCGGTGGTCAGTTTCGTACGCGCGGCTCAAGAAGTGCTGCTGGTGGTGTGCGATGAACCGACGTCGATTACTGACGCTTACGCGCTGATCAAATTGCTCAACCGTGATTACGGCATGAATCGCTTCCGGGTCCTCGCCAATATGGCGCAAAGCCCGCAAGAAGGCCGCAATCTGTTCGCCAAGTTGACCAAGGTCACTGATCGCTTTCTGGACGTAGCCTTACAATACGTCGGCGCGGTGCCTTACGACGAATGCGTGCGCAAGGCGGTGCAGAAGCAGCGCGCTGTCTACGAAGCGTTTCCCCGTTCCAAATGCGCTCTGGCCTTCAAAGCCATCGCTCAGAAAGTTGACACGTGGCCATTGCCAGCCAACCCCCGTGGACACCTTGAATTTTTCGTTGAGCGGCTCGTACATCAGACGAGTGCAGGACCAGTGCTATGACAGCCAGCGGCTATCGCATGTACAGCAAGGCGTCTAAAGACTCCCAGTACGAGCTGATCGAGCGCTATGCGCCGCTGGTGAAACGCATCGCCTACCATTTGCTGGCGCGTTTGCCGGCCAGTGTCCAGGTCGAGGACCTGATCCAGGCCGGAATGATCGGCCTGCTCGAGGTGTCGACCAAATATGACGCCACCAAAGGCGCCAGTTTTGAGACGTACGCAGGCATTCGGATTCGTGGCGCCATGCTTGATGAAGTGCGTAAGGGTGATTGGGCCCCGCGTTCAGTGCACCGCAATACACGCATGGTCAGCGACGCAATTCGATCAATTGAAGCTAAAACAGGTCGTGACGCTAAAGATCACGAGGTTGCGGCCGAACTCCAATTGAGCCTTGATGATTATTACGGGATTTTAAACGACACCCTGGGCAGCCGGTTGTTCAGTTTCGACGATCTTTTACAGGACGGCGAACATGAAGGGCTGCACGAGGATGGCGCAAGCGCTCAGCTTGAGCCGTCGCGCGATCTGGAAGATGAACGCTTCCAGACGGCGCTAGCGGATGCGATAGCCAATTTGCCAGAGCGTGAGCGGCTGGTGTTGGCGCTGTACTACGACGAAGAACTGAACCTCAAGGAAATCGGTGAAGTATTGGGCGTCAGCGAATCTCGGGTCAGCCAGTTACACAGCCAGTGCGCAGCTCGTTTGCGAGGGCGTTTGGGGGAATGGCGAGCGCGTTGATGGACAGGGCGTGACCTTGGTGGTTGCGAGTTGTCCGTAAGCCGGCTGTGCAAAGCGTTGCGTGCGAAGCAGATAAGACTAGGCGGGAGCCGGTCAGTCAGGCCCTTCGGGACCTTCTGTGCCCATTCCGACCTGTTGAGTTACCAAGCCCGTCGTCGTTTTTAGTGCAGCCAACGAGTGCTGTACCGGTATTGATTGAACAGCGTATTCAGGTGCTGAGTGCGTTAAAGACTGCTTGGAGGTCGAATTGGACAAGAACATGAAAATCCTCATCGTTGATGACTTCTCAACGATGCGGCGGATCATTAAAAACCTGTTGCGTGACCTTGGGTTCACCAACACAGCAGAAGCAGACGACGGAAATACCGCGTTGCCGATGCTGCAAAGCGGTAGCTTCGACTTTCTAGTGACTGACTGGAACATGCCTGGCATGTCCGGTATCGATTTGTTGCGCCAAGTACGTGCCGATGAGCGTCTCAGGCACTTGCCGGTGTTGATGGTAACGGCCGAAGCCAAACGTGAACAAATCATCGAAGCCGCTCAGGCGGGTGTGAACGGTTACGTGGTCAAGCCCTTTACGGCCCAAGTGCTGAAAGAAAAGATCGAAAAGATCTTCGAGCGCGTCAATAGCTGATGTTCGCCGCGGGGGCTCTATGGAGCACACAGATTCAACCCAGGGCGACTTTGAGTCGACCCTGAAGAAGCACGCGCACCAGTTGGTCGAAAGCCTTGAAAAAGGCAGGTTCGGCGATGCGGTACAACTGATCCATGAACTGAACCAGACCCGCGACCGCGGCCTGTATCAGGAAGTCGGCAAACTCACCCGTGAGCTGCACAGTGCGATCGTCAATTTTCAAATTGACCCGAACATGCCGCAGGCCGAGGAAGTTTCGCAGATCACCGATGCGACTGAGCGGCTGTCCTATGTGGTGAGGCTGACCGAGAACGCGGCCAATCGCACCATGGACCTTGTCGAGGAAAGCACGCCGTTGATGAGCGCTCTTAGCTCGGAAGCGAGTGCGCTGAGTACCGATTGGGCGCGTTTCATGCGCCGTGAAGTCGGTGCCGAAGAGTTTCGTGAGCTGGCCCGACGCGTAGAAGGTTTTTTGACGCGTACCGAAACAGACACCCGTAAAGTGACGGCTCACCTCAATGACATTCTGCTCGCCCAGGATTTCCAGGACCTCACCGGTCAGGTGATCAAGCGCGTGACGCAATTGGTCACTGAAGTTGAAAGTAATTTGCTCAAACTGGTGTTGATGGCCAGTCAGGTCGATCGTTTTGCCGGGATCGAACATGACCCGCAACCGAGCCAGACAGAAAAAGATCAAGAAAAACATCTGTCCCAGGGTGAAGGTCCGCAGATTCATGCCGATAAGCGTGAAGACGTTGTATCCGGTCAGGATGATGTTGACGATCTGCTATCCAGCCTGGGCTTCTAGGTCGGTCGACGGTTAATTTTAGGGAGCACCCCAATGAGCTTCGGCGCCGATGAAGAAATCCTTCAGGATTTTCTGGTAGAGGCCGGCGAGATTCTCGAGCAATTGTCCGAGCAGCTGGTTGAGCTGGAAAGCCGACCTGATGATGCGGAATTGCTCAACGCAATTTTTCGCGGTTTTCACACTGTAAAAGGGGGCGCCGGCTTCCTCCAGCTCCATGAGCTGGTGGAGTGCTGCCACATCGCCGAGAACGTTTTCGACATCCTGCGCAAGGGTGAGCGTCGCGTCGACTCGGAATTGATGGACGTGGTTCTTGAGGCACTGGATGCCGTTAACGCGATGTTCACCCAGGTGCGTGAACGTACCGACGTGACAGCGGCCACACCGGAGTTGCTCGCCGCCCTGGCGCGTCTGGCTGAGCCCGCGTCCGCTGACGACAGTGCAGCGGCCGCAGCGACCAGCGTCGAAGCGGCGCCTGTCGAAGCCTCGGCTGACATTACCGACAACGAATTCGAACTGCTGCTGGACTCGCTCAACGCGGTCAAGGCGCAAGCGGCAGCCTCTGCCGCAGCGCCGGTGAGTACCGCGCCGGTTACGGCCTACGGTTCGAGCACCAGCGACGAAATCAGCGATGCCGAATTTGATTCGCTACTTGATCAGTTACACGGCAAAGGCAAGTTCGCTGCTGGCGCCGCTCCGGTGGCTGCGGTTGCCCCGGTGGCCAAACTAACAGCGCCTGCCAGCAATGAAATTACCGATGACGAATTCGAGGCGTTGCTTGACCAGTTGCACGGTAAAGGATCCTTCGCCGTTGACGCGCTGGAAGCTGTTGCACCGGCAGCCCCGGTAGCACCCGCAGCACCCGCAGCACCCGCTGCTGTCGCTGCACCTAAGCCCGCAGCCGGTGGCGATCAGATTTCCGATAACGAATTCGAAGACTTGCTCGACCAGTTACACGGTAAAGGCAAGTTCGAACCGGATGCGATAGCGGTTAGTGCTCCACCCGTGCCCGCGCCTGCCGCTGTTGCCGTGGTGAAAAAACCCGAGCCGGTTAAAGCCGTTGTAGCGCCCGCTGCCCCTGCAGCAGCTCCAGTTGCTGCCCCAGCCAAAGCTCAAGCCGAAAAACCGGCTGCGTCGGAAGCTGAAACCACCGTGCGGGTTGATACCGCACGCCTCGACGAAATCATGAACATGGTCGGCGAGTTGGTGCTGGTGCGTAACCGTCTGGTTCGCCTGGGTCTCAATAGCGGCGACGAAGCCATGTCCAAGGCGGTGTCGAACCTTGATGTGGTCACCGCTGACCTGCAGACCGCGGTAATGAAAACCCGCATGCAACCGATCAAAAAGGTCTTCGGGCGCTTCCCGCGTCTGGTTCGTGACCTTGCGCGTCAGTTGAAAAAAGAGATCAACCTGGAACTGGTGGGCGAAGAGACCGACCTGGATAAAAACCTGGTCGAGGCGCTTGCCGATCCGCTGGTCCACTTGGTGCGCAACGCGGTTGACCACGGTATCGAATCACCGGAAGAGCGCGAGGCGTCGGGCAAATCCCGTGGCGGCCGCGTGATTCTTTCGGCCGAACAGGAAGGCGATCACATCCTGCTGTCGATTTCCGATGACGGCAAAGGCATGGACCCGAACGTTTTGCGGGCCATCGCCGTGAAACGTGGCGTGATGGACAAGGACGCCGCCGACCGTTTGAGCGATACCGACTGCTACAACCTGATATTCGCCCCAGGATTCTCGACCAAAACCGAGATATCCGACGTGTCGGGACGTGGCGTGGGCATGGACGTGGTGAAAACCAAAATTGCGCAGCTTAATGGCTCGATCAATATTTACTCGACAAAAGGCCAAGGTTCGAAAATCGTCATCAAGGTGCCGTTGACCTTGGCGATCATGCCGACCCTGATGGTGATGCTGGGCAACCAGGCGTTTGCCTTCCCGCTGGTCAACGTCAACGAGATCTTCCACCTCGACCTGTCGCGAACCAACGTCGTCGACGGTCAGGAAGTGGTTATCGTGCGTGAAAAAGCCTTGCCGCTGTTCTACCTCAAGCGTTGGCTGGTGGCTTCCGCCAAGCATGAAGAGCAACGTGAAGGCCATGTGGTGATTCTGTCTGTAGGCACTCAGCGCATCGGCTTTGTCGTCGATCAGCTGGTGGGCCAGGAAGAAGTGGTTATCAAGCCGCTGGGCAAAATGCTGCAGGGAACGCCAGGTATGTCCGGCGCCACCATTACTGGTGACGGTCGAATTGCCTTGATTCTCGATGTACCGAGCATGCTCAAGCGCTACGCCGCACGGCGTATTTGATTCTGGGGTTGCGGGCCGCGCAAGTGGTCCGCGATACCCTATGGAGTGTTTATGGTAGTTAAAGTCCTGGTGGTGGACGATTCTGGTTTCTTCCGCCGCCGTGTCTCCGAAATTCTTTCCACGGACCCGAATATTCAGGTTGTCGGTACGGCCACTAATGGCAAGGAAGCAATCGAGCAAGCGTTGGCGCTCAAGCCTGACGTGATTACCATGGACTACGAGATGCCGATGATGGATGGCATCACGGCAGTGCGGCACATCATGCAGCGCATTCCGACGCCGGTGCTGATGTTCTCGTCGCTGACCCACGAAGGCGCCCGCGTCACCCTGGACGCGCTGGATGCCGGTGCGGTGGATTTCCTGCCGAAAAATTTTGAAGACATCTCGCGCAATCCCGAGAAGGTCAAGCAGATGCTGTGCGAAAAAATCCATTCGATTTCGCGCAGCAACAGTCGGTTTAGCGGCTATAGCTCTCCGGCCCCGCAGGCCACGGCTTCGGCTTCGGCTGCCGCGTCAACGACGCGCTCATCGTCTACGGCCAGCAGCGTCAGCAGTTCAGCGACTGTTGCCCGTGGCCTGCCGCCCCGGCCCGTAGCCGCTCACGCCGCTGCAACCCATCATTCGCCAGCACCCAAGCGCAAATCCTACAAACTGGTGGCCATCGGTACATCCACCGGCGGCCCGGTGGCGTTGCAGCGAGTACTCACGCAACTGCCCGCGAACTTCCCGGCACCGATTGTGTTGATTCAGCACATGCCGGCAGCGTTTACCAAAGCGTTTGCCGAGCGGTTGGACAAGCTGTGCCAGATCAGCGTCAAAGAAGCCGAGGACGGCGATATCCTGCGTCCGGGCCTGGCTTTACTGGCGCCCGGTGGCAAGCAAATGATGGTCGACGGTCGCGGTGCAGTGAAAATTCTGCCCGGTGACGAGCGCCTGAACTACAAGCCGTGTGTCGATATCACGTTCGGCTCTGCGGCCAAGTCTTATGGTGACAAGGTTTTGGCGGTGGTACTTACCGGCATGGGCGCTGACGGTCGTGAAGGCGCCCGTCTGCTCAAGCAGGGCGGTAGCCATATCTGGGCTCAGGACGAGGCGAGTTGCGTGATTTACGGCATGCCGATGGCCATCGTCAAAGCTGACCTGGCGGATGCGGTGTACAGCCTGGATGACATCGGCCGGCACCTGGTCGAGGCCTGCCTCTAATGGATGTATTGAGCCTTATCGGCATCATCCTCGCGTTTGTCGCCATCATTGGTGGCAACTTTCTCGAAGGCGGCAACCTGTCCGCGCTGCTCAATGGCCCCGCGGCGCTGATCGTAGTGGGCGGCACGCTGGCGGCATCGCTGTTGCAAGCGCCAATGAGTGCGTTCATGCGCGCCATTCAAATCGTCGGCTGGATCTTCTTTCCGCCACGCATCGATTTGCCTGGCGGTATTGACAGGGTCGTCAACTGGAGCCTGACCGCGCGCAAGGAGGGCTTGCTCGGGCTGGAGTCCATCGCCGACGCGGAGGTTGATAAGTACGCGCGCAAAGGCCTGCAACTGTTGGTCGATGGCGCCGAGCCGGAAGCGATCCGGAGCATTCTGGAAGTGGACTTCATTACCCAGGAAACCCGTGATATTCAAGCAGCAAAAGTGTTTGAAAGCATGGGCGGTTATGCGCCGACAATTGGCATCATCGGGGCAGTGATGGGACTGATCCATGTCATGGGTAACCTGGCTGATCCGAGCCAGTTAGGTAGCGGAATCGCGGTGGCGTTCGTTGCGACTATTTACGGTGTGGCTTCGGCCAACCTGATTTTGTTGCCAGTCGCCAACAAGCTGAAAGCTGTCGCTATTCGCCAATCGCGATACCGCGAAATGCTCCTTGAAGGCATTTTGTCTATCGCCGAGGGCGAAAATCCGCGTTCCATCGAGTTGAAGCTGCAAGGCTTCATGGAGTGAGGCACTAGCCATGGCCCGTCGTCGTCGAGTTGAAGAGCACGAAAATCATGAACGTTGGCTGGTGTCCTACGCGGACTTCATCACCTTGTTATTCGCATTTTTTGTGGTGATGTACTCGATTTCTTCGCTGAACGAGGGCAAATACAAAGTCCTTTCCCAGGCGTTGATAGGTGCGTTCAACGAGCCAGATCGCAGCCTCAAGCCAATCCCCATCGGCGATGAAAAGCCGCTGACGATCATGCCGTCGGAACCGTTGATCAAAGACAGTGAAGAGGTCGATGCGGGACTTGCCCAGTCCTCGATCACGCCGTTACAGGCCATTGCCAACCAAGTGAGCGATGCCTTCGGCGACTTGATCAAGTCCAACCAAATGACGGTTCGTGGTAACGAGCTGTGGATAGAAATCGAGCTTAACTCGAGCTTGTTGTTTGGCAGCGGCGATGCCATGCCCAGTGACGTGGCGTTTAATCTCATCGAAAAAGTCGCGAAGATCCTGAGCCCCTTCGATAACCCGGTGCATGTGGAAGGGTTCACCGATGATCAGCCGATCCGCACGGCGCAATACCCAACCAACTGGGAATTGTCCTCGGCGCGGGCGGCGAGCATCGTACGTATGCTGGCGATTGACGGGATTAACCCGGCGCGTATGGCGTCGGTGGGCTACGGCGAGTTTCAACCGGTATCGCCTAACACTACTGCCGAAGGTCGCGCCCATAACCGTCGCGTAGTGCTGGTGATTTCCCGAAACCTGGAAGTTCGACGTAGCCTCACCGGTTCGGGCCGTGCCAATGCCCAACCGGATGCGGCGTTGAGGCGTGCTGGCACACAAACTGCACCGACCCCTTTAACAAAGCCGGTGCGCACAAGCGCCGTCAATTCTCCGTCACCCGCCCTATAGCCAATCTCGGCAGTTCAACGCAATGCCGGGAGGAAAAAAGCACCATGAGAGTATGGGCAGTAGCCAATCAAAAAGGTGGCGTCGGTAAAACCACTTCTTCTATCGCTTTAGCCGGTTTACTGGCAGAGGCGGGCAAGCGTGTGGTTGTTGTTGACCTTGACCCCCATGGCTCCATGACCAGCTATTTTGGCCACAACCCCGACACCCTCGAGCACAGTGCTTACGATTTGTTTTTGCACAAGGGCGTGGTGCCTGAAGGCCTGCCGGGACAATTGCTGCTGCCAACCAGTGATCGACGAATTTCCTTGATGCCGTCGAGTACTGCGTTGGCGGTGCTGGAACGTCAGTCGCCCGGGCAGAGTGGCCTCGGCCTGGTGATCGCCAAAAGCCTGGCACAGCTGTGGCAGGATTTTGATTATGCGATCATCGACAGCCCGCCATTGCTGGGGGTGTTGATGGTGAATGCGTTGGCCGCCAGTCAGCAATTGGTGATCCCGGTGCAGACCGAGTTTCTCGCCGTCAAAGGCTTGGAGCGGATGGTCAACACGTTGGCGATGATCAATCGTTCGCGCAAAGTGGCACTGCCTTACACCATCGTTCCGACCTTGTTTGACCGCCGTACGCAGGCGTCCATGGGCACGTTGAAAGTCTTGCGCGACAGCTATCCGGAACATATCTGGAAAGCCTATGTGCCCATCGACACGCGGTTGCGTGACGCCAGCCGTGCGGGTGTGACGCCCTCTCAGTTCGACAACAAAAGCCGGGCAGTGCTGGCGTACCGCGCGCTGCTCAAAGACTTGCTGTCGCAACAACTTGTCGCGCAGGTCGCTTGAGGTGGTTATGGGCCAATGGTGGACAGATTCAAGTCGGGTGCCAGCGCAGCCGATAACCAGTAAAGGCAATATTTTCGGATTTGAGTCATGAATCGCCCCGTTGATATCGCAACACGGCCACAGATGGCGTTGCAGTCATATCTGGATGCGTTGCTGCAAGACGCCACGGAAGAACTGACGCTGGTTTCCAGCCTGGATGAGTTCCAGGCTGCGGTTCTGGAAGAGCAGGCGCGCGATGCGATAGTGCGCGTGCCGTTGGCAGTGGTGCCTGTGGCGGCGCCGGTTGTGGTTGTCGCTGAAGTGGCAATGCCCGCGCCGTTAGCGCTGGTGCCTAAGGTCATCGAAGCTGAACCTGTCGTCGAGCGCGCCGTAGCGTTGGTTGAACCCGTGGCCGAGGTGCACCTTCCCTCAGGACGTGGCACGCAACCACCGTTGGGCAAGGATGGACGACCTGCCTGGGCCGCGGAGCCATTCGAATGCCTGTTGTTCGATGTTGCCGGTTTGACCTTGGCGGTGCCGTTGGTGTGCCTGGGCTCTATCTATTCATTGGCCGGCACTGAGCTGACTCCGTTGTTTGGTCAACCTGACTGGTTTTTGGGCATCCTGCCAAGCCAGGCAGGCAACCTGAAAGTGCTCGACACGGCGCGCTGGGTCATGCCGGACCGTTACCGCGATGATTTCCGTCAGGGCTTGCAATACGTAATTTCGGTTCAAGGCTATGAGTGGGGGCTGGCTGTGCATCAGGTCAGCCGCTCGTTGCGCCTGGACCCCAACGAAATAAAATGGCGCAGCCAGCGCGGCCAGCGTCCCTGGTTAGCGGGCACAGTGATCGAACATATGTGCGCCTTGCTGGATGTTTCCGAGTTGGCCGAGCTGATAGCCAGTGGCGCGGTCAAGCAGATGAGCGTTATCAAATAATCATAAGGCGGCGCTCAGTGCCGTCTGTACAGCACACACTTGAGGGGTTAGGGGTATGAATAAGTCGTCAGCGCAAGGTTCCGAAGATCCTATCCTGCAGTGGGTTACCTTCAAACTGGACAACGAGTCGTACGGCATCAACGTGATGCAGGTTCAGGAAGTGCTGCGTTACACCGAAATCGCACCGGTACCGGGTGCGCCAAGCTATGTGCTGGGGATCATCAACCTGCGCGGTAACGTTGTGACGGTGATCGACACCCGCCAGCGTTTCGGCCTGAGCCCGGTTGAAGTCAGCGACAATACCCGCGTGGTGATCATCGAAGCCGATAAGCAGGTGGTCGGGATTTTGGTCGACAGCGTGGCTGAGGTGGTTTACCTGCGTCAGTCCGAAGTCGAAACCGCACCGAACGTGGGCAATGACGAGTCGGCCAAGTTTATCCAGGGCGTGTGCAACAAGAACGGCGAGCTGCTGATCCTTGTTGAGCTGGATAAAATGATGTCGGAAGAAGAATGGTCGGATCTGGAGAACATCTGATTGATTTTTGAGGCTGCGGTAATCTTTTTGAGCATCCTCTGGGTGCTCTCGTTGACTCTGTTTCTTTCGTATGCGAAGCGCCAGCGGCTGTTGCAGTCGCAGCAGGCCGAAGGCGATACGTTACGCGATCAGCGTATTCGTGAGTTGGCGAAACGATTGGATAACTACCAGAACGGCACGGTTCGTATGGGTGAAGACCTGCACGAACTTCGCGCGGTCGTCGCGCCGTTGCCGGATAAGTTGAGCCAACTGGAACAGCGCGATCCTTCGACGCTGTCTTTTGCACAAGCGGCTCGACTGGTGGGTATGGGGGCTAGCGTTGATGAACTGACCCAATCCTGTGGGTTGACCCAGGCGGAAGCGCAACTGATGAGCAAAATGCATGAGTCGCCGCGGCGGGGGTAGTGGAGGCCCTGCGGCCCTGCCGCAATCTGTAGGAACCAACTTGTTGGCGATTTCCATAGCACCGCAGTTGTTCCGAAGTACCGCATTGCCGGCCTCGCCAACAGGTTGGCCCCTACAGGTTCTCTGGGCATTTCGTTAGGCAAACCGCGCCGCCTGCTTCCCGAATGAATTCGGTACCACGGCTGGTACGCTCCCGAAATGCCTTTACGCGGTCGGCGTGATATCCCGCTCCACCGGCTCAGCATCGGGATCTTGTCCCACCGGGAATTTTCCTTTCAGGTGCCAGGCAAATGCGATGATTTCTGCGATTGTCTGGTACAGCGCCGCCGGAATGCTGTCGCCTAACTCCATGCGTGCCAGCAGTTTCACCAGCTCGGCGTTTTCATAGATGGGGACTTCATATTCCCGAGCAATGGCCAAGATCGCTTCGGCCAGTTGATCGTCGCCTTTGGCGGTGAGTGTCGGGGCGTGCTGGCCGTCGTAAGTCAGGGCGATGGCCTGGCGGGGTTGATGTGCAGGTTCAGTCATCAGGCGGTCTCGTCGATCCAACGTTGTTCCAAGGCGGTGCGCTGGCCTTGGGGTGGTGTGCCTCGATGGCAGGCGAGTTCGCTGACGTTAATTCCCGACGCCACCAGACGTTCACGTAAGTAACCCAGTTCGTTGGCGATCAACTCAGCGCTTTGCGGGCGCTCTGCCCACAGCTGGCTGGACAAGCTGCCGTGAAGCAACTGCGCCTGGACCTGCAAAGGCCCCAGCGGCTCCAGGTCGAACGCTAACTCCACCCGCCATAGCCTTTCTTTCGCCGGTTTGCTGGGGTTGTCGTGTTTGTCGGCGGTCTCGTTCTTATCCGGGGTGTCTTCACGCTGTACCTTGACCTGCAACGGCACAATGTCCTGCAGGTTGCGCATGGGGATTTCCAGTTGCCAGGTCGTCAACACGCCGCCGTCTGCGGTACTGCGTGTTTGCTCAAGTCCAGATAATTGGTGGCTTTGCAGGCGGGAAATCGCCGCAGCGGCGAGCTTTAATACGGTTTCCAGATCGTCAGCGTTTTCCGAGCCCAGGTGCCGCGACGGCAGCGGGAAGCTACTCGGATGAGTGCGTGCGGCTACCAACCCTAAGGTGCCAAGGGCATTGCGGATAATGCTCGGCATGACCCGTGCCATGGTATTGGCGATGGCAGCGCTGTCGTAATCGGTGTCGCCCGGGAGCTGCGGAAGAATCTGCGCGATCAGGCGTAATAAATTGGCCTTCAAATCCGGAGTTGAGGCGACGCTCTGACCGCCAAGCAGGTTGGCTTCAAGGAACGCGCCGCTACCACCCATGGCTTGGGCGAGCAATTTAGGGTCACTCAATTGCCGAAGGTCCGGCAGGTCTGCCAATAACTTATCGATACTTGCTTGTATAGCCGGTGGCAGATTTGGGTTTTGCTGCACGTTTTGCAACACCTTGAACAGCCCGTCCAAAGACCCTTGGCGACTTTGTTGGATGCTGAGTTGTTGCGCAACCGCCATTTGATCCAGTCGGGTGCTCACTTGCACCAGATTCAACGATTGTGGCCCTTGCACCTGGGCGTTCAGCTGACTGCCTACGGCAAGCGGTTCCGGGCTGTCCACTGTCAGGCTGGTGCCCGCCAGCACGGTGTTAAGCAGCGTGATGATGTTGCGAAACAGTGCGGGCTGACCCGGGGTTTGAGGCAGTGCCTGGCTGCTCAGCACCGTGGCTTGCAGTAAGGTGCCGACCGGCACTTGTTTGGTGTCGATGCTTAGCAGGCTGGCAACGGCGGCACTCAAGCTTTGTTGCACGGTAATGGCGAGACTGGTTGGCGTCGTTTGCGATACCAGTAAACTGGCACCCACCGGCAATGGCTGTTGAGCCGTGGCCTGGATCAGGGTTTGGCCGCCGCTGCCAAGGTTTAGCCGCAACAGCAACTGAAAAGCCTGATCGATCTGTTTTGTTGTGACCACTTCGGCCGTCACGGTTTCGCCCGCGGCCAATAATCCGGCGGCTGGTTGCAGTAACTTCAGGACGTCGCTCGGCGAAACGCCGGCCTTGAGCAGCGCGGCGACGGGGGGGAGCGATGGAACGCTGCTGATGTCGCCAGTCATGGGGGTTACAACCTGTCGAAATTGCCCTCTTGGAAGTAGGACATGACATGTATAATGCCGCCCCGTCTATGAGGGCGCGGATAAATGTTCGTGGCCCATCCTTTCGAGTGGGTTGTGGTGTCAAGTGTCATCAGTATAACGGCCGTTGTTTTGCCGACTTGAACCGCTTAGCGCTTGATTTTGAAGCGCTTGAGTCAGCTCTTCATTGTGATCTTCACCCCAAAGACAAGGCCAACCATGCCCAGTCCTCTTCTAGAAGCCGTGGCGCTTGCTTGCGAGCGTGACTGGCGGATGCTCTTTGAAAACCTTGAACTGCGTCTGTCCCCCGGTGACATGCTGCAAATCAGCGGCCCGAACGGCAGTGGCAAAACCAGCCTGCTGCGTTTGTTGGCCGGTCTGATGCAACCGACTGCCGGAGAAGTGAGGCTCAACGGCCTGCCCCTGGCCACGCAACGGGCCGAGCTGGGGCGTACGCTGCTGTGGATTGGCCACGCGGCCGGGATCAAAGACCTGCTGACCGCCGAGGAAAACCTGACCTGGCTTTGCGCCTTGCACCGTCCTGCCGAGCGCGCCGACATTTGGCGTGCATTGGAGTCGGTGGGTCTGCGCGGTTTCGAAGACGTACCGTGCCACACGTTGTCTGCCGGCCAGCAACGGCGCGTTGCCCTGGCACGGCTTTACCTCGACAGCCCACCGCTGTGGATTCTCGACGAGCCATTTACCGCGCTGGACAAACAAGGCGTCGCGCAACTCGAACAGCACTTGGCCGCCCATTGCGAGGGCGGCGGGATGATCGTCCTGACCACTCACCACGCGTTGGGCCACCTGCCTGGCGGTTATCGAGACATTGACCTGGGGCAATGGGCGGTATGAGTCATGTGTTTACCCTGATGGTGGCCCGAGAAGCGCGTTTGTTATTTCGTCGTCCGGCGGAATTGGCCAACCCACTGGTTTTTTTCGCGATCGTGATCGCTTTGTTCCCGCTGGCCGTCGGCCCGGAGACTCAATTGTTGCAAACCTTGTCTCCGGGATTAGTCTGGGTGGCGGCGCTATTGTCCGTGCTGCTCTCGCTGGACGGGCTGTTTCGCAGTGATTTTGAGGACGGCTCGCTGGAACAGTGGGTCCTTTCGTCGCACCCCCTGGCTCTTCTTGTTTCGGCCAAGGTGCTGGCACACTGGATGTTTTCTGGACTGGCATTAGTATTACTGGCGCCGTTGCTTGCGCTGATGCTGGGTTTGCCCAGCGCGTGCTTGCCGGTATTGTTGCTATCGCTGCTGTTGGGCACACCGGTGTTAAGCCTGCTGGGGGCGGTGGGGGCGGCGTTGACCGTGGGCTTGAAACGCGGTGGGTTGTTGTTGGCATTGTTGATTCTGCCGTTGTACATCCCGGTCTTGATCCTTGGCAGCGGCGCGTTACAGGCGGCGCTGCAAGGCATGCCCGCTACCGGTTACTTGCTGTGGCTTGGCAGCCTGACCGCTTTGGCGGTAACCCTGACACCTTTTGCGATAGCGGCTGGCCTGAAAATAAGTGTCGGCGAATAATTGAGGTTGGATCATCGCGACCTGAAGGGCGATGATCGATAAAGACCCTGAAAGTATTGTGATGAAAGGCAGCGTGATGAAAAGCAGTATCAGTTGGACCTGGTTTCATAAGCTGGGCTCACCTAAATGGTTTTACAGTATCAGCGGGCGCATGCTGCCCTGGCTGAGCATCGCCGCCGTGTTGTTGATCGGCATAGGTCTGGTATGGGGGCTGGCCTTCGCGCCGCCGGATTACCAGCAGGGCAACAGCTTCCGGATCATTTACATCCATGTTCCGGCGGCCATGGTCGCGCAGTCCTGCTACGTCATGTTGGCGGTGGCAGGGGTGGTGGGTTTGGTCTGGAAAATGAAAATAGCCGATATCGCGTTGCAATGCGCGGCGCCAGTCGGTGCATGGATGACCGCCTTGGCGCTGGTCACCGGCGCTATTTGGGGTAAGCCGACCTGGGGTTCATGGTGGGTCTGGGATGCGCGCCTGACCTCGATGCTTATTCTGCTGTTTCTCTACTTCGGCCTGATTGCCCTGGGCCACGCCATTACTAATCGTGACAGTGCCGCGAAAGCCTGTGCGGTACTGGCCATCGTCGGCGTGGTCAACATTCCGATCATCAAGTATTCAGTGGAGTGGTGGAGCACTCTGCACCAGGGCGCGACCTTCAGCCTCACGAAAAAACCGGACATGCCTGCCGAGATGTGGCTGCCTCTGCTGTTTACGGTAGTGGGCTTTTACTGTTTCTTCGGTGCTGTGGCGTTACTGCGCATGCGCCTTGAAGTGCTCAAGCGCGAAGCCCGTAGTAGCTGGGTCAAGGACGAAGTGCTAAAAAGCCTGAATCCGGTATCAGAGAAAGGGGTCGTACAGTGAGTTTCGACTCGTTCAGCGATTTTCTGGCCATGGGGCATCACGCCCTGTACGTCTGGTCGGCGTACGGCATTTGCCTGTCGGTCCTGGCGCTTAACGTGGCGCTGCCATTAATGGCCCGTCGACGTTACCTGCAACAAGAGGCGCGACGTTTGCGCTGGGAGAATCAGAAGTGAATCCGCTGCGTAAAAAGCGTCTGTTGGTCATCGTTGGAATACTGGCGGGGGTCGGCATCGCCGTGACCCTGGCCTTGAGCGCCTTGCGGGAGAACATAAACCTGTTCTATACGCCGACTCAGATCGCTAACGGCGAAGCCCCGGTCGACGCGCGTATTCGCGCCGGCGGCATGGTCGAGAAGGGGTCGTTGCAGCGGTCCGGCGATTCTCTGGACGTCAGGTTCATCGTCACCGATTTCAACAAGTCAGTCACCATCACTTATCGCGGCATTCTTCCGGACCTGTTCCGCGAAGGGCAGGGCATCGTTGCCCTGGGCAAGTTGAATGCTGACGGTGTGGTGGTCGCCGATGAAGTGCTGGCCAAGCATGATGAAAAATACATGCCGCCTGAAGTCAAAAAAGCGCTGCAGGACAGCGGCCAATCGGCACCCGTGTCGGCGTCGACGAACTCCATTCCATCCAAACAGGGCTGACCCATGATTCCCGAACTCGGCCATCTGGCCATGATTCTGGCGCTGTGCTTTGCCGTCGTGCAGGCCAGCGTGCCCTTGATCGGCGCCTGGCGCGGGGACCGCTTGTGGATGAGCCTGGCCCAGCCGGCTGCATGGGGACAATTTGCCTTTCTGGTGTTTTCCTTTGGATGCCTGACTTACTCGTTCATGGCCGATGACTTTTCGGTGGGGTACGTCGCTAATAACTCCAACAGCGCCTTGCCGTGGTACTTCAAATTCAGTGCTGTGTGGGGCGCGCACGAAGGATCATTGCTGCTGTGGGCATTGATTCTCGGCGGCTGGACGTTCGCGGTGTCGATCTTCTCGCGACAACTGCCGCAGGTGATGTTGGCGCGTGTATTGGCGGTCATGGGCATGATCAGCGTCGGCTTCCTGCTGTTCCTGATCCTTACCTCCAACCCGTTTTCGCGGCTCCTGCCGCAAATCCCGGCAGACGGTCACGACCTCAACCCGTTGTTGCAGGACATTGGCCTGATCGTGCATCCGCCGATGTTGTACATGGGCTATGTCGGATTTTCAGTAGCCTTCGCGTTTGCCATTGCGGCGTTGCTCGGCGGACGTCTGGATGCGGCATGGGCGCGCTGGTCGCGGCCATGGACGATTATTGCCTGGGCGTTCCTGGGTGTCGGTATCACGCTAGGCTCCTGGTGGGCTTACTACGAACTGGGCTGGGGCGGCTGGTGGTTCTGGGACCCGGTGGAAAATGCCTCGTTCATGCCATGGTTGGTGGGCACCGCGTTAATTCACTCGCTGGCGGTCACGGAAAAACGCGGTGTGTTCAAAAGCTGGACGGTGTTGTTGGCGATTGCCGCCTTCTCGCTGAGCTTGTTGGGCACTTTTCTGGTTCGTTCCGGGGTGCTCACCTCGGTGCACGCGTTCGCATCTGACCCCGCCCGTGGCGTGTTTATTCTGATTTTCCTGCTGATCGTGGTCGGTGGATCACTGACCTTGTTCGCCTTCCGCGCGCCAGTGGTCAAAAGCCATGTAGGGTTCTCATTGTGGTCGCGTGAAACGTTACTGCTGGGTAATAACCTGATCCTGGTGGTCGCCGCGTCGATGATTCTGCTGGGCACCTTGTACCCGCTGGCAGTGGACGCATTGAGCGGGGCGAAGATGTCGGTGGGCCCGCCGTACTTCAACGCGTTGTTCGTACCGTTGATGGGGTTGCTGATGGCGGTGATGGCCATCGGCGTATTGGTCCGCTGGAAAGACACCCCGGTGAAATGGCTGGCGGGCATGTTGGCGCCGGTATTGGTCGGCAGCGCGGTAATGGCGGGACTCGCTGCTTTCGTGCTGCACGATACGCAATGGGGTTCGCTGGCGGTCTTCATGCTGGCTGCGTGGGTCTTGCTGGCCGGTGTGCGTGACATCCTGGACAAGACTCGTCACAAAGGTTTGATCAAAGGCGTACGTGGCTTGACCCACAGTTACTGGGGCATGCAAGTCGCCCACGTTGGCATCGCGGTGTGCGCGTTAGGCGTGGTGCTTTCCAGTTCAAACAGCGCGCAGCGGGATTTACGGATGGCGCCGGGTGACGAGTTGTACTTGGGCGGTTATGTGTTCCAGTTCGAGGGCGCCAAACATATTCAAGGGCCGAACTTCACAGCTGACCAAGGCACTATTCGGGTGCTGGAAGGCGGTAAACAAGTGGCGCTGCTGCATCCGGAAAAACGCTTGTATACCGTGCAGCAATCAATGATGACCGAAGCGGGTATCGATGCCGGTTTTGGCCGTGACCTGTACGTCGCCCTTGGCGAACCGCTGGAAAACGGCGCATGGGCTGTACGCCTGCACGTCAAGCCGTTTGTGCGCTGGATCTGGTTCGGCGGGTTATTCACCGGGTTGGGTGGTGTGCTGGCTGCCACGGATCGTCGTTACCGAGTCAAAGTCAAAAGCAAAGTGCGTGAAGCGCTGGGATTGGGAGCCACGGCATGAAGCGTTGGATTCTGTTAGTGCCGTTGCTGTTGTTTCTGGGAATGGCGGGTTTTCTCTATCGCGGCCTGTACCTTGACCCTGCGGAGCTGCCATCGGCAATGATCGGCAAGCAATTCCCGGCATTCTCCTTGCCGTCGGTGCAAGGCGGCAAACCGCTTACCCAGGCCGATTTGCTGGGTAAACCGGCCTTGGTCAATGTATGGGGCACCTGGTGCATCTCTTGCCGGGTTGAGCATCCGGTGTTGACCAGGCTGGCGCAGCAAGGCGTGGTGATCTATGGCATCAACTACAAGGACGTCAACGTCGATGCGCTGAAATGGCTGAAGGACTTTCAGAACCCTTATCAAATCAACATCAACGATGAAGCGGGTGGTCTCGGTCTGAACCTGGGCGTGTACGGTGCGCCGGAAACCTTCCTGATCGACAGCAAAGGCGTGATTCGTTACAAGCACGTCGGAGTGATCGATGACGTGGTATGGCGCGAGCAACTGGCCGGCTTGTATCAAGGTCTGGTGGATGAGGCCAAGCCATGAAGCGTTGGTTCGTGGCTGCGGTTTTAAGTGTGGGCCTGGCCGGGGTCGCGCAGGCCGCCATTGATTCTTACGAGTTCCGGGACGAGGCCGAGCGGGCACGCTACGCCGAGCTGACCCGGGAGCTGCGTTGCCCGAAATGTCAGAACCAGGACATCGCCGATTCCAACGCGCCAATTGCGGCCGACCTGCGCAAAGAGATCTATCGGATGTTGGGCGAAGGCCAGAGCAATCAGCAAATCATCGATTTCATGGTCGATCGCTATGGTGATTTTGTGCGGTATAAGCCGGCACTCAACTCCGGTACATGGTTGCTGTGGTTCGGCCCTGCTGGCTTGCTGCTAGGCGGCGTGTTGGTGATTGGCATCATGGTTACACGCCGACGCGGCCAGCGTGCCGAGAATGCAGACGTTCTTTCCGACGAGGAGCGTCAGCGCCTCGCCCACCTGTTGGATAAACCCCACGAATGATTGATTTCTGGCTAGCTGCCGGCCTGCTGTTGCTGGTGGCCCTGAGTTTCTTGTTAATCCCTGTTTTGCGTGGTCGCCGCGCTCAAAGCGAAGAGGACCGTACCGCACTCAACGTTGCCCTGTATCAGGAGCGTGTGGCCGAGCTGGAGGGTCAGCAGGAAGAGGGTGTGCTCTCTGCAGCCCAGATGAATTCCGGCCGTGCCGAAGCAGCGCGTGAGCTGCTGGCTGACACGGAAGGCGCCGATGTGCCACGCACTGCGCGTCTGGGCAAGTCGTGGCCACTCTTGGCAGCGGTGATGGTGCCGGTGCTGGGCATGGCGATGTATCTGCATTACGGCGCCAGCGATAAGGTCGAACTGAGCCGTGAATTCGCTCAGGCTCCTACGTCGTTGGATGAAATATCCAAACGTCTTGAACGTGCGGTGAAAGCCCAGCCGGATTCGGCGGAAGGTTTGTACTTCCTGGCCCGCGCTTACATGGCCCAGGACCGGCCAGCAGATGCGGCGAGTATGTTTGAGCGCTCGGTTGCGTTGGCCGGTCGTCAGCCAGAATTGCTTGGACAATGGGCCCAGGCGCTGTATTTCGCGGGTAACAAGCAGTTTTCACCGCAGGTTCAGGCGTTGACCAGCGAGGCACTTCTTGCCGACCCTAAAGAAGTCACCAGCCTCGGTCTGCTGGGCATTGCTGCCTTCGAAAGCGAGCGCTATCAACAAGCCATGGATTACTGGAACCGCTTGCTGGCGGTGTTGCCGGCCGATGACCCATCCCGCTCGGCATTGGAAGGCGGAATTGCCCGTGCTGCCGACAAGCTGGGCAGTGGCGCTCAACTAGCGGCCGCACCCGTGGCCCCGATCAAAGCAGCAGAAAAGCCCGCAGTTGAGAGCAAGCTGCCGGCACTGCTCAAGGTTCGGGTGGACCTCGCGGCAGCGCTCAAGGCTAACGTCCAGCCTGGCGACAGCGTATTCATTTTCGCCCGCGCCACATCCGGTCCGCCGATGCCGCTGGCGGTCAAGCGCCTGACCGTGGCTGATCTGCCCGCTGAGGTCGAGCTGGCCGACGCCGATGCGATGATGCCACAACTGAAACTGTCGAACTTTCCTGAAGTCCAACTGGTTGCGCGCATATCCCGCGCCGGCCAAGCCACGACGGGTGAATGGATTGGCCGTAGCGCACCGCTGGCCAGCAGCACCACCGCCATGCAAGCGCTGACGATCGATAGCCCTGACCACTAGATAGCCGGACCCTTAAAAAGAGAAGACCATGAGCGCCGTCGCACGCATTACCTTGTTGAGTCTGGTGTTGGTCTTGAGTGCTTGTGCGGTGCAACCACCGGCGCCGCAAAGCAGCGAACCGATTCCACCGCAGCCGGGCACGTCTACACCGAGTAAACCGTACAAAGCGCCGCAGCCAACGCCGCAACATCCGGCACCGGCCGGGCCACAGACCTCTGCACACTTCGCCCCGCCACCGGGTGGCAACTGCCACTGGGATTCGAAGCTTGGGGTGTACGTGCTGGAAGACCAAACCGACACCTTCTACCGCCAGCGCACTTATTACCGCTGGAGCGATGGCTGGAGTTGGTCAACAGCGCGTAATGGGCCATGGCAAGGTACAGACGCGACTGGCGTGCCGCCAGGGTTGAGTCGGCAGTTTGGGCAGTAGGACCACATAAATACGGCGACCCAAGGTCGCCGTTTTTATTCTTACATGATTATCAGATGTTTCCTACGCGGTCTTTGCTTTACTTACTTATTTACACAGTTCAAATTCCAGCTTCTGTTTTTCGTGTCGACAAATGTCGATCATTAAATGTGTGGAGGATGTGCATGAAACAATGGGCGTTGATGGGTTTTCTAATGGTTTTTGCTTGTTATGCTGCGGCTGAAACATGTGACTATACAGCGCCAGCCCTTGTTAATATTCAATATCAAGAAGGCCCCTTCACTCCCGTTTATTTTTCAAACTATCAGTTTAACTTGCCCGCTAAGCCAGAAGCACTGTTGAGTGGGGAAGGCTTTGTCGCCAGTTTTGGGAGGCATGGATACATAGGCCTGCACCCTTTAGCAGCGCGGCCGTGGGGTGATCAGACGGGCAGGTTTGAATCCTTATCCTCTGTGGCCGACGACTATCGCTTGATATATGGCTTGTTGTCTAGCAAAGGCCTCAATGGCGAAGAGCAGAAGGAGTTGCGGCGCCAACGTTCGCTTTTGAAAATGGACTGCACTTCTGTGGTTAAACATTACTTGATAAACGGATCGGTTGAAGTGGTTTGGCAAGCAAGTAAATCAGAAGGCGAATTCGATTCGATATTTATATTAGGTGCCAAGAATGCCGAGCTTATAACCGTGCGCCTACCCGTAGAGGAAGTTCGGCGTGTGATTTTCAGTATCAAAAGGAGGAGATAGTTTCAATATTGATAACGTGGTATGGACCGCAAGCGCAACAGTGGTCAATGAATGAGGCGTTATTGAAGGTTGTGGTGAAGATGGTCGATGAAATGCATGTGTGTACGAGCGCGATGCATTTCGTGCCTCGCCCACTGGGGCGGTCCGGGACTCTTTCTCAGTTAGCCAAGTCCTACGTCAAAACACAGCTTCTGCAGTGAAAGATAATTGAAAGGTATATCTTAGTTGCGCCAGAACCACGATTCTTAGCTATAACACGGAAGTATTTTTGGCATCTCAAGGGCTATAGTTCTTTAGGTGGATGGCGACCGGGATGGTTGGTCGCCATGGTTCCGTATTGCCAAGCCTACTTACCCGAATAAATCTGGTCGAATATCCCACCGTCACCAAAGTGGGTCTTCTGCACGGTACGCCAGTCACCAAACGTCTTCTCTACCGATAGAAACTCTACTTTAGGGAAGCGATCAGCATATTTCGCCAGCACGGCTGGATCACGCGGGCGCAGGTAGTTGGCGGCGGCGATTTCCTGGCCTTCGGGAGACCACAGGTATTTCAGGTATTCCTCGGCGGCGGCGCGGGTGCCTTTCTTGTCGACGACTTTATCCACCACGCTCACCGGCGGCTCGGCTTCGGCGGACACGCTTGGGTAGATCACTTCGAACTGATCGCGGCCGAACTCCTTGGCTATCATTTCTGCTTCGTTTTCGAAGGTTACCAATACATCGCCAATCTGGTTGGTCATGAACGTTGTGGTAGCGCCGCGACCGCCCGTATCGAGTACCGGGACATTGGCAAACAATTTGCCGACGAATTGTTTAGCAGCGGCTTCGTCGCCGCCGTTTTCCAAGCTATAGCCCCATGCCGATAGGTAGGTATAGCGGCCATTGCCTGATGTTTTCGGGTTAGGCACGATCACCTGCACGCCATCCTTGACCAGATCGTTCCAATCCTTCAACGCCTTGGGGTTGCCCTTGCGCACAATGAACACTGTTGCCGAGGTAAACGGCGCGCTGTGGTTGGGCAAGCGGGTGACCCAGTTCTCCGGGATCAGCTTGCCATTGTCGGCCAAGGCGTTGATGTCAGTGGCCATGTTCATGGTGATTACGTCGGCCGGCAGGCCATCGATCACTGAGCGTGCCTGTTTGCTTGAGCCACCGAAGGACATCTGCAAGGTGATGTTCTCGTTGTGCTCGGCTTGCCAGTGTTTCTGGAAGGCGCTGTTGTAATCTTTATAGAAGTCACGCATCACGTCATAGGAGACATTGAGCAGGGCGGGGGCAGCCTGGGCCGCGCTGGCGAAGGCCAGGCCGACGGCCAATAGTGAGGCGCCAAAGAGTGTCTTCACGATGAATTCCTTGTTCGAATTGAGGTAAGGCTTAGTTAATGTGCCCGGCGGCATGCCCAACCGACAGTAGCGCGCGACTATAGCCGGGTGCAGCGGGGCATTTAAATACTTAAAAGGGATTTGCTTATGCCTGTTCCTCCGTTTTAGAGAACAGCGCGTTACCGCAACGGGCGCAGAACGACGCCTCGTTTTCATGGTTTGTCTTGGCGCACACCGGGCACTCATGTTCGAGCTGTCCTGCGCGCATGGCATTGGCCAGCTCTGCGGTAAAAATACCGGTAGGCACAGCGATGATTGAATAACCCATGATCATCAACAGTGAGGCCAGCATTTGTCCCACTGGCGTCTTCGGCACGATGTCACCAAAGCCCACGGTGGTCAGCGTAACGATGGCCCAATAGATGCCCACCGGGATGCTGGTATAACCATTTTCGGGTCCTTCAATCACATACATCACCGTGCCGAACACGATCACCAGGGTGGAGACGGTGGCGAGAAACACGATGATTTTTTGCTTGCTGCCGCGCAGTGCTGATAGTAGGAAATTGGCTTGCTTGAGGTAGGGAATGAGCTTGAGCACTCGGAATATTCGCAGCATCCGGATTATCCGGATGATCATCAAATATTGTGCATCAGAGTAATACAGAGCAAGAATTCCCGGCACAATCGCCAGCAGGTCCACCAGTCCGTAAAAGCTGAAGGCGTAGCGCATCGGTTTTGGCGAACAGTACAAGCGCAGGGCATACTCGACAGCAAATACGATGGTGAAGCCCCATTCGATGTAAGCGAACAAGTCCGTGTAGTGGCGGTGAATGGTGTCGATACTGTCGATAATTACAATGAAAAGGCTGGCCAGGATGATCAATAACAGAGCGGTGTCGAAGCGCCGGCCTGCTACGGTATCAGTCTGGAAAATGATGATGCGCAGCTGTTCCCGCCAGCCAGTGTTGCTGTCCATGAGTGCTATCCGAAGTAAATTTCCAGAGAGCGTGGAGCTTTCAGCTCACCAGCGCAACCCGTGATCGAGCGTTGACTGGCGCAACAGGCGGGCGCTGGCCTGCACTAGCCAGCACGCGAGCACAAACGGAGCGGTCAGCGGCGGCAGGCCGAACCCGGAAAATCCGGGTTGCAACACAATTGCCAGAGCGATGGCGAACAACGGCAGCCAAGGTTTTTTACGCTGCTGACTGAATGCCAGGCCGGCCAACGCCGGGTTGTAACTGGCAAGCCCGAACAGCGCGCTGGACGGTTCGTTTTGTAATAGGGCGACCAGAATTCCACTGGCGCAACCGATAAAAGCCCAGCACGCAGCCCGGCGATCCGCGATCAGCAGACCGGCACCTATCAGCAACCCGGCCAAGGGTTGATCGAGCAAAAAGACTTGTCCCAACCCTTGAGGCAAGGCGTGCAGCAATGGGCTGCTTAACCTTTCAGGAGCGATGTTGTGTGGCGCAGCGAACGCCAGCAGTAGCCAACTGAGCAGTATGAACGGCGCGGTGTAGGCTTTCAGGCACTGCGGGTTTGGTGTGCACCTGAGCCAGCGGTGGGTGAGCATCGCACTCAAGCCGCCACTGGCAATGATCAGCGGCGGCAACAATGGCGACCACGGAAGTTGATGGCTCAGCAGCACGCCCAGCAGCACACCGTTGTAACTGTAGAGTCCGGCCTGACGCTCGGCTTTGTCATAGCCCCGCTGTTGAGCTGTTAGCAAACCCGCCAAAGCCCCCAACAACGCACCGCCGAGCAACCCGGGAGCGGTCAGTAAAATCGCCAGCAGGCACAGCAGGCCGCAAAAAGGGTGGCGCTGTAGCAACACTTGGCTGAAACCGTTGAGGATGGCTTCGGCCCAATCCGGACAAGAGGTTTGATTCATAGGGTTTGTGCCCAATTATTTTTATAGTTGTATACAATCTTAGATTAAAGTGAAGTCTATTCAAGCCGGGAGGTGTCGGTCAAATTATTTTTAGAACAGTTTTGAAGAGGACACATGCATTTGCAATCCTCAGTCGGAGCTAACGTGTTGGCGAGGCAGGCAATGCGGTTCGTCCAAGTGATCTGTGGTGCTGCTGATATCGCCCACGAGTTGGCTCCTACAGATCCAGCTCACACCCTTTAAGCACCAACCGAATAATGGTTTGCGCAGCGGCTTCGTAGTCGCTGTCTTCGAGCTTGGCTTTGCCCGTTACTGTCGAGATTTGCCAGTCGAAATCGGCGTAGGTCTGGGTTGCGGCCCAGATGGTGAACATCAGATGGTGCGGGTCGAGAGGGGCGATTTGGCCGCTGTCGATCCAGGCCTGGACACAGTCGATGTTGTGCTTCGCCTGCTGGTTAAGCTGGCCGACTTGCTCCAGAGTCAAGTGCGGGGCACCGTGCATGATCTCGCTGGCAAACACCTTCGAGGCGAACGGAAGGTCCCGGGAGATGCGAATTTTCGAGCGAATGTAACCGCTCAATACTTCAGCCGGCACGCCGTCGCGATTGAACGGCGTCGAAGCCTGCAAAATCGGCTCGATAATGCTTTCGAGCACCTCGCGGTAGAGGTTCGCTTTGGACTTGAAGTAGTAATAGACATTCGGCTTGGGCAGCCCGGCCTTGGCCGCGATGTCGCTGGTTTTGCTGGCTGCGAAGCCCTTGTCGGCAAACTCTTCACTGGCTGCGCTAAGGATCAGTGCTTTGTTTCGCTCGCGGATGCTGCTCATAAACCAGAGAATTCCTTGCCAATGCTGGCGGTTGCTCATGGTAGCACCCGCTTTGCGGCAGGCTCAAGAATGCCCTGCACAGCCCGGCATTCATGATGCGCAACGCTTGAGCTGTCACCCAGCTGAACAATATCAACACTTCATCCTCGGCATCGAGCGACGCTGCTAGAGTTCTACGTAGTGATTGGGCCATTGGCCATTCCCGATGTCCGCGCAGCCTGGGGTTTGTACTACGCTGCGGGATCCGCTGTTGATCTGGTGTGGGTGAGAACGCATTGATAGAAAGCAGGCGGCATAAATTCGGTCTGATAGTCGGTGTGGTCGTGTTGCTGCTGGTGGCCATCGGGGTGTGGTTTTTTCTGTTTTCTTCCAAACCCAAGCCAAAACCTCCGGCCGCGGGCGAGCCGGTAACGGCGGTTGCGGTCAAGCTGCAGGATGTACCGGTGTACATCGACGCCCTGGGCACAGTGACCCCCACCTTTAGCGTTACCGTGGTTTCCCAAGTCAACGGCATTCTCAGTACCGTGGAGTTCAAGGAAGGCCAGCATGTCAGTCGTGGCCAAGTCATCGCGCGCATTGACGACCGCACGCTCAAGGCGCAGTTGGCTCAAGCCAAGGGCGTGCTGGTCCACGATCAGGCGGTCTTGAGCAACGCTCAGCGCGACCTGGCGCGTTATCGGGATCTTATCAAAATCGGTTCCACCAGCCAGCAAACGCTGGATACCCAAGCGTCCCTGGTCCAACAGCAGCAGGGCACAGTCGCCTCCGACCTCGGCAGTGTGCAGAACCTTGAAGTGCAGGTGAGTTACTGCACCATCACCTCGCCCATCAACGGAATAGTCGGTTTGCGCCTGGTCGATCCCGGCAACTACGTGATCGGCGGCAGCACCACCGGGATCGCCGTGATCACCCAAATGAACCCTGCAACCGTGGTGTTTTCGGTTCCCGAAGATGATCTCGGCGTTATCAATCAGTCCCTGAGTCGCGGCGCGGTCACGGTGCTGGCGTACGACCGTAACAAGAATGCATTACTGGCCACCGGCTCGGTATTGGCGCTGGATAACCAAGTGGATGTCAGCACCGGCACAATCAAGCTCAAAGCGCAGTTCGATGACTCCGGTAACAAGCTGTTCCCCAACCAATTCGTCAACGCTCGGCTTCAAGCCGATACCCTGACCCAGACGCCGGTGGTGCCGACCATGGCGATTCAGCACGGCGGTAAAGGTGACTTTGTGTTGGTGGTCGCGGGCAATAAAGCCAGCTTGCGCACAATCAAAGCCGGCCCGAGCATGGGCGATGTCACCGCGATTCTGGATAACGGGCTGAAAAGCGGAGAGCAAGTCATCACTGAAGGCGCGGATAAACTGGACGATGGTTCGCCAGTAAAAGTCGTGGCTCAGTGAGGCGCGCCCAGCCATGAATATTTCCCGGCCCTTTATTGAACGTCCGGTGGCCACCACCCTGATCATGGTTGCAGTGTTGCTGGTGGGTTTGTTGGGCTATCACCTACTGTCTGTGTCGGCGTTGCCCGAGGTGGATTACCCGACGATTCAGGTGTTCACCCAATACCCCGGCGCCAGTCCGGAAGTGATCAGTTCATCCATCACGGCGCCACTGGAACGCCAACTGGGTGAAATGCCGGGGCTAAAATCGATGAACTCGACCAGCTCCGATGGCGCGTCAGTCGTCACCCTGCAATTCGACCTGTCGCTTTCCCTGGACGTCGCCGAGCAGGAAGTGCAGGCCGCGATCAATGCGGCGGGTACGTTCCTGCCGGCCAATCTGCCGTACCCTCCGGTGTATAGCAAAGTTAACCCGGCTGACGCGCCGGTATTGACCTTGTCCTTGACCTCGGATGTCTTGCCGCTGACCAAGATCGAAGACTTGGCCGACACCCGGCTTGCGCAGAAAATCTCGCAAATCACCGGGGTCGGGCTGGTGACCATCAGCGGCGGCCAGCGGCCTGCGGTGCGGATCGAAACCAATACCTCGGCGTTGAATAATCTCGGCTTGTCCCTGGACGATTTACGTACCGTGTTGGGCAACGCTAACGTCAATCAGGCCAAGGGCAATATCGACGGTAAATTCCAGGCGTACTCCATTGGCAGTAACGATCAATTGCAGTCCGCCGATGACTACCGCGACCTGGTGATTGGCTACAAAAACGGCGCGCCCATTCGCCTGGCACAGATCGCCAAATCGATTCAAGGCGCGGAGAACCCGCGTCAGGCGGCCTGGACCAATACCACGCCCTCGATTTTGCTGAACATCCAGCGCCAGCCCGGCGCCAACGTCATCGACGTGGTTGACCGGGTGCAACAACTGCTGCCGAAATTGCGTGCCAGCCTGCCCGCCACGCTCAAGGTCGCCGTACTGACCGACCGCACCCAGACCATTCGCGCCTCGGTCACCGATGTTCAATACGAGTTGGGCGTGGCGGTGTTGCTGGTGGTGTTGGTGATCTTCCTGTTCCTGCGCAATGTGCCTGCCACGATTATTCCCGCGTTAACCGTGCCGCTAACCCTGATCGGGACCTTGGCCGTGGCCTACGCGCTGGGCTTTTCCCTGAACAACCTGACCTTGATGGCGCTGACCATCGCCATCGGTTTTGTCGTCGACGACGCCATCGTCATGATCGAAAACATTACCCGCTACATCGAGGCCGGCGACACGCCCCTCGACGCTGCGTTGAAAGGTTCCGAGCAAATCGGCTTCACGATTATTTCGCTGTCGATTGCACTGATTGCAGTGATGATTCCGCTGTTATTCATGGGCGATGTGGTGGGTCGGCTGTTCCGCGAGTTCGCCATGACCGTGGCGGTAACCATTGTCATTTCAGCACTGATTTCCCTGACGCTGACGCCCATGCTCTGTGCGCGGATGCTCAAGGCGCATAAGGGTGAGCGGCGCGTCGACTTTTTTGACCGAATCAACGGCTACTACGTGCGCGGCCTGGATTGGGTGTTGACCCATCGCACGCTGACCCTGATTTCCATTGTGCTGACCGCGCTGTTGACCGTGCTGATTATCGTGATCATGCCCAAGGGCTTTTTCCCCGAACAGGACACGGGGTTGATTCAGGGCATATCACAGACGTCGCCGACCATTTCCTTTCAGCAGATGGTGATCGAACAGCAGCACTTGGCAGAGCGGGTATTGAAGGATCCGGCGGTCGCCAGTCTGTCGTCGTTTGTCGGTATCGATCAGACTAATCCGACCATCAACCAGGGGAATTTTCTGATCAACCTCAAGGACCGAGGTCAGCGCGACAGTAGCGCAGCGGTCATTCGTCGGTTGTCGGATGCGAATGCCGATGACTCCGGCATTCGTTTGTACCTGCATGCGGTGCAGGATTTAACCCTGGATGCCACGGTTTCCACCACCAGCTACCGCCTCGGCCTGCAAGCGACGGATCCGAATGTGCTGGAATTGTGGACGGGCAAACTGCTGGCGGCAATCAAGCAAGACCCAATCTTTACCGACGTGCAAAGCCAGGCCATGCAGTTTGGCAACCAGATTCAGTTGAACTTCGACCGCGCCACCGCTTCACGCCTGGGCGTGACCCCGCAGGCCATCGACGACGTACTGTACGACGCGTTTGGTCAACGTCAGGTGTCGACTATTTACACCCAGCTCAACCAATATCATGTGGTTATGGCCACCGACCATCCGCCGCGTAATCTGGCCGATCTGCTGACCGGTTTATACGTGACTACCGCCAGTGGCGGCGTCGCGCCGCTGTCGAGCATGGCCACGCAAAAGGTCCTGCGCACACCAATCACCATTAACCGTCAGGGACAATTCCCATACGCCGACGTCTCGTTCAACCTGGCGCCGGGCCAGACCCTGGGCACGGCGCTGACCCGGCTTAAGGCCATCGAAGCGCAGGTCGGCCTGCCGCTGAATGTGCAGGCCTCACTGGAAGGCGCGGCGGCCACTTTTGAATCGTCATTGTCGAATCAGGTGTATCTGGTGGCGGCGGCGATTATCGTGGTGTACCTGATGTTGGGCATTCTTTACGAAAGTTTCGTGCACCCGGTGACGATTCTTTCGACGCTATTGTCAGCGGCGCTGGGTGCGCTGCTGGCGTTGCTGATAACCGGCACGCAGTTCGACATCATCGGACTGATCGGCATTGTCTTGCTGATCGGCATCGTGATGAAGAACGGCATCATGATGGTCGACTTTGCCCTTGAACTGGAGCGCGAGGGCGGGTTAGGACCGGTGCAAGCCATTCGGCAGGCCGCCGAGCTGCGGTTCCGGCCGATTTTAATGACCAGCATGGCCTCGCTGTTCGGCGCGGTGCCGCTGGCGTTGGGCAGTGGCATCGGCTCTGAACTGCGCCACCCATTGGGTATCGCGATCATTGGCGGGCTGTTGCTGAGCCAGTTGCTGACATTGTTTTCGACACCGGTGATCTTTCTCGCCATGCACGGATTGGAGCGTCGTTTCAGCAAGCGGCGCGACCCTGGCGACCAGCCCGGTCATGATGTGCCGGCCAGCGCAAAATGAACCTCAGCGCGCCGTTTATCCACAGGCCGATTGCGACCACCTTGCTGGCGACAGGCGTGGCGCTTTTCGGCCTGTTGGCCTTCATGTTGTTGCCGGTGGCGCCGTTGCCGGAGGTGGATTTCCCCTCGATCAGCGTGCGTGCTTCATTGCCCGGTGCCGACCCTGCCACCGTGGCAAGTTCCGTGGCGACGCCATTGGAACGCGAGTTCGGGCAAATCGCCGGGGTCACGCAGATGACCTCCATCAGCACCCTTGGCTCCACGCGCATCACCTTGCAGTTCGATCTGAATCGCAATATCGACGGTGCCGCGCGGGATGTTCAGGCGGCAATCAACGCCGCGCGCACCAACCTGCCCAGTGATCTGGCAGGCAATCCGACGTACCGCAAGGTGAATCCGGCCGATGCGCCGATTCTGATCATCAGCCTGACCTCTGAAACCGCCACGCCGGGGCAAATGTACGACGCGGCTTCTACGTTGCTGGAGCAGAAACTGCTGCAAACCACCGGCATCGGCGACGTCACGGTGGGCGGTGGCGCGCTGCCGGCCGTGCGCATCGAACTCAACCCGGATCGGCTCAATCATTACGGCGTCAGCCTTGAACAAGTGCGCGCAGTAATTGCCGCGTCCAACGCTAACCAACCCAAGGGTTCGGTGGCGGTGGCCAATCAATCGTTTGGTATCAATGCCAACGACATGCTTTACGACATGCGCGAATACGAGCCGCTGGTGGTCAAGCAAAGTAACGGCGATCTGGTGCACATTTCCGATCTCGGCTATGTGCGCGAAGACGTGGAAGACTTGCGCAATTTCGGCCTGTCCAACGGCAAACCGGCGGTGTTATTGGTGGTGTTCAAGCAGCCAGGCGCCAACGTGATCGATGCGGTGGACGCGGTAAAAGCCGAGCTGCCCTTTCTGCAAAATTCGATTCCGGCGACCATCAAGCTGAACCTGCTGATGGACCGCACCACGACCATTCGTGCGTCATTGCACGACGTCGAGCTGTCGTTGCTGGCGTCGATACTGCTGGTCACCTTGGTCACGTTTGCGTTCTTTCGTGACTGGCGCAGCACCGTGATCCCGGCGGTGGTGGTGCCGCTGTCGCTGCTGGGCACCTTTGGCGCGATGTATTTCCTCGGCTACAGCCTGAACAACCTGTCGTTGATGGCGCTGACCATCTCCACCGGTTTTGTGGTCGACGATGCCATTGTTGTGGTCGAGAACATCATGCGTCATTTGGAGAAGGGCGAAACGCGCATCCAGGCAGCGTTGTCCGGGGCGCGGGAAGTCGGCTTCACGGTGCTGACCATCAGCGTGTCGCTGGTGGCGGTGTTTATCCCGCTGTTGCTGATGGGCGGTATCGTAGGGCGTTTGTTTCGTGAGTTTTCCATCTCGCTGTCCATTGCTATCGTGATTTCGATGCTGGTGTCGCTGACCGTTACCCCGATGCTGGCCAGCGTGTTGCTGAAGCCGTCATTGGAAAACAAGAGCCACAGCGAGCATCCCGATTCCTGGTTTCACCGCTTCTATGACCGCACCCTGGGCTGGGTCATCGAGCATTCGCTGCTGATGGGCATGCTGACAATCGTGGTAATTGTTCTTGCGGGCGTGCTGTACGTGCTGGTGCCCAAGGGCTTTTTTCCCCAGGAAGATACCGGGCGCCTGCAGGGCAGCATTGTTGCACCGCAAAGTATTTCGTACGCGGCCATGCAAAAAGCCTTTAGCGAGATCAACGAGAAAGTGACCCACAACCCGAACGTCGCCACGGTGGGTGGTTTTGTCGGTGGCGGTGGCGGTGGTGGCGGGGCGATCAACAGCGCGCAAATGTTCATTACCCTTAAGCCGCTGGGCGAGCGCAAGGACGGTGCGGATCAGGTTATTGCGCAGGTTCGCCGCACGTTGGGCAGCATGCCTGGCACCCGGCTGTATTTGCAGTCGGCGCAAGACATCACGGTCGGTGGCCGACAGAGCGGCGCGCAGTACCAGTACACGCTGACGGCGGACGACCAAGACACGCTGGACGTCTGGGTGCCGAAAGTGGTGGCGGCGCTGCACACCTTGCCGCAGCTCACGGACCTCACTACTGATCAACAGGACAACAGCCTGCTGGCCAATCTGAAGATCAATCGCGACGCGGCGTCCCGGCTCGGGGTCAGTATTTCGGCGGTGGATCAAACCCTGTACGACGCCTTTGGTCAGCGTCAGGTCTCGACCATTTACCGCGCGGCCAATCAGTATCACGTGGTGATGGAAGTCGCGCCGCCGTACTGGGACAACCCTGACGCGCTGAAATCGATTTATGTGCCGGTGGGCACTGTTGCTGCCAGCAAAGGCAAGGGCACAAGCCCGCTGCCAGTATTGTCGGCGGCCGCCACGCCACCGTTGGTGCAACTGTCAGCGATTGCCGGTTACAGTACGGAGCGCACGGCCATTTCCATCAGCCACCAAGGCACGTTTCCGGCGGTGACCGCCTCGTTCAACCTCGCGCCGGGGGTGTCCATCGGTCAGGCCACGGCCTTGGTGGACGACGCTGTGGCTCAGTTGCGCATGCCCGCCAGCGTGGTCGGCCAGTTCGCGGGCACCGCTCAGGTGTTTCAAAGTTCAGTGGCCAGCGAGCCGTTGTTGATCGTTGCGGCCCTGCTGTCGGTGTACATCGTGCTGGGGATCCTCTACGAAAACGCCATGCACCCGCTGACCATCCTATCGACCTTGCCTTCGGCCGGGGTCGGTGCGTTGATCGCGTTATTGCTGACCGGCACCGAGTTGTCGATCATTGCACTGGTGGGGGTGATTCTGTTGATCGGAATTGTGAAGAAAAACGCGATCATGATGGTCGACTTTGCAATCACTGACAGAAAAGAACACGGCAGCAGCGCCCAGGACGCGATTCGTCGCGCCTGCCTGATTCGTTTCAGGCCGATCATGATGACCACCATGGCGGCGATTCTTGGGGCGTTGCCGCTGGTACTGGGCAGCGGTTATGGCTCGGAGTTGCGGCGGCCGCTGGGTATTTCAATCATTGGTGGGTTGCTCTTCAGCCAGGTGCTGACGCTGTACACCACACCGGTTATTTATCTGTGGCTCGATCGGGCGTCACAGCGCCTGGGTCGGGGCAAACAGGAGGCATAAATGCTTGTCTTCATCTGTCGTTTTGCACTGCCGTTGTCGCTGGCGATCAGCGTGACGCTCAGCGGTTGTATGGTCGGGCCGGATTATCAGAAACCTGCCATGGAACTGCCGACCTCGTTCAAGGAAGGCGCGCAGTGGCAACGCGCTGCGGCCAATCCGCAAGGCGCACTGGACAGCCAATGGTGGCTGCAATACCACGATCCCGTGTTGAATGATTTGATGGTGCGTTCGGCCAAGGCTAACCAGTCGATCATTGCCGCTGACGCTGCTTATCGGCAGGCCCAAGGGCAAGTCGCATCAAGCCGCGCCGGGTTGTGGCCGACCTTGACTGCCGGCTTGTCGGGGTCTCGGGGTGCTTCAGGTGGTTCCGGCAATGGCTCGGTTTCCGATTCTTCAGGCACTGGCTCCACGACCAGTTCTGGCAGTGTTTCACAGAGCGTCAGTGCGACGTTGACCGCGAGTTGGGAACCAGATTTATGGGGCGAGGTGCGCCGTGGAATCGAGTCGAGCAGAGCCTTGGCGCAATCCTCGGATGCGCTGTTGGCGGGCGTGCGGTTGTCCATTGGTGCCAGCATCGCCAGCGATTATTTTGGACTGCGACAGCTCGACATCGACGTCGGACTTCTGCGTCAGCAGCAGGATATCAACCAACGCTTGTTGGACATGATTCAGGCCGATTACGTGCAGGGGACCGCAACCAACGATCAGTTGCTGGTCGCCCAGGACCAGCTGACTACAGTGGTTGCGGCGTTGCAGACTTCACTGCGGTCGCGAGAGCAGTTCGAGCACGCTCTGGCGGTGTTGGTGGGTGCCGCACCGGCTGATTTTGGTATCGCGCCGCTGGCGGATTTCAATTTCGTGCTGCCAGAGCCACCGCTGGTTGTGCCGTCGAGCTTGTTGCAGCGACGCCCGGATGTGGTGTCCGCTGAACGTTCTGCGGCGGCCGCGAATGCGCGGATTGGCTTGGCCGAGGCGGCGTTCTATCCCAATATCGATCTGAGCGCCGAAGTAGGCTACCGCAGCAGCGCGTTGGGCGGATTGTTCTCAGTGCCCAACCGCATCTGGACCCTCGGCCCGTCGCTGGCGCAAACCCTGTTTGACGCGGGCGCACGGGAGGCGGCGGTGAACATCGCGCAAGCCAACTACGACCAGGTCGCGGCTAACTACAAAGGCACGGTGCTCAGCGCATTGCAAAACGTCGAGGACAACCTATCGGCGATCAATCACCTGCAGCAACAAGCCACGGCCTATCAGCAGATTTACCAACGCAACCAACAACTGTTCGGCAGCCAGGAGGCGCAACGGCGGGCGGGCGTGGTGAGCCAACAGGCGGTGCTGACTCAGCAGGTGCTGCTGCTGCAAGCCGAACAGAGCTTGCGTGACACCCAGGGATTGTTGAGCCAAAGCGGCGTGGCGCTGGTGCAAAGCCTGGGAGGCGGGTGGCAGGAGTCGGTTGCGTCGGCGAAGTCCCTGTAGCCAACGTGCCGGCGCTGAATATGGATCAATCCAGCGATCCACTACTCAGAAAGG
Organism: Pseudomonas sp.; assembly: GCF_028293835.1. Lineage (GTDB taxonomy): Bacteria > Pseudomonadota > Gammaproteobacteria > Pseudomonadales > Pseudomonadaceae > Aquipseudomonas. The sequence goes on along the minus strand of NZ_JAQGNX010000098.1, from coordinate 25,576 downwards.
GCGCTGTATCGACTTCGTAGGACGTTCCGCCACGTCTCCGACGCCGCGCTGTCGCGCAGCAAACACAGAAGAAGGCTGCGATAGGCCGGGGTCGCGGGCGACCGGCACCCCTTCAGCGGTATCACAAAGGCGACCGGTCCCCGGTCGAATCGCAGCCTTCGGCAGCTCCTACAGATTATCTTTTAAGTAAGCATTGTTTGATAAGAGCCAACGTGTTGGCGAAGCGTTTGATGCGGTGTTACAGGTAAGCCGCCTCGCCAACAAATTGTCTCCTACAGAAGCATACTGAGGAAATTGGGCGAACCCGAGTTTCTATCAAAACATGACTTTAACCAGCAAACTCGCGGTGTTCTGGTTGGTATCGAAATCCTTGCTGTTTTCGATCCCGTATTTGTTGCTCCAGTAGTCGTACTCGATACCCACGTACAACTGCTTCTCGCCCAGGTTCATGGCTTTGCCCAGGTCGTATTTGATCTGTGGGTTGAAATGCAGGTTGGCGTGGTAGGTGCCCTGGGCGTTTTTGTCGTTGTCGACCACCCAGTCCATGTACCCGTCGATCAAGATGTCTGAGCCGCGTACCGGAATGGTGTAGGACCAGACCGGGGTGATCTGCCACACGTTATTCCCTGGACGGCTGCCGTCAGGATGACGCTGAAAGAAGTTCAGCTGGAAGTAGTCGAAGCCTGGGATTGCCAGATCGAAACCCGGTCCAATCAGGTACGACTCGACATCGCCTTTGCCAAACTCGTAGGTCATTGCCAGCAATACATCCTTGATCGGACCGAACTCGAATTTCTGTCCAAATATTTTACCCAGCGACAGGCGCGGGGTGAACTCACCGTACATGCCGTAAGTACCTACTTGGCTGTCAGGCTTGCCGTTGTACAGCGTGTTATCGACAAATAGAAAGTTGTCGCCGTATTTCCAACCGTCAGCGTGTTCGAAGGTAAAAGTCTGTTGGGTTTCCGGATTGACGGCGAAATTCTGGCCCCACAAATACGTCAGGCTGTTGCTCTGCCATTGCAACAGATCACCGGCCAGTGTCTGGCCTGCCGCTAACAGGCTGGCGACGGTGATCAGACTGCTGGCAATCAGGCGAGGAAAAGTACGAGACATGCGTGGTGCTCCCAGGTTTTGAGTGATTTTTTTTATTTTGGTATGGCTATTTGGGCGTGGCTTCGCCATGGCCGATGGACATGAAACTGTCCATCGGCCGTGTGCGGTTTTCGGCGGTTAAAGCGTGTGGAGATTAGTGCGGGTGCGCACGCTGGTTCATGGCGTCGCGTTCAGCGCCGCCAAGGATGTTGAACAGCAGGTTCAACAACAGTGCGCTCAGGGTCGCAAGGGCAATGCCGCTGTGGGTGATGGGCCCCATCCAAACCGGCAGTTGAGCGAAAAAGTCCGGGCGCACCACGGGGATCAGGCCCATGCCGATGCTGACGGCAACCAATAGCTGGTTGCGCCGGTCGGCGATGTCGGCCTCTTGAAGAATCTTGATACCCGTCGCTGCCACCATGCCGAACATCGCAATGGCTGCGCCGCCCAGCACCGCGGGCGGAATCGACGCCACCAGAAGCGCGGCTTTGGGCAACAGGCTCAAGCTTATCAAGAAGCCGCCGGCAACCACCGTGACGTAGCGGCAACGCACACCGGTCATCTGCACCAGACCGATATTTTGCGCGAACGAGGAATGAGTGAAGGTATTAAGAAAACCGGCAAGAAACGAGGCCGCCGCATCGCACATCAAGCCGCGTCGCAGCATGCCGGGGGTGACTTCACGGTCAGTGATCTTACCCAGCGCGAGGAACATGCCGGTGGACTCGACAAAGATAATCACCACCACCAGGCACATGGAAAGGATCGGTGCGAGGTGGAAGGTTGGCATGCCGAAATGCAGCGGCGTGACCACGCGGACCCACGGCGCCTGGGCCAGGCCGCTGAGGTCGACCATGCCGATCACGCCTGACAGCACGTAGCCCAGCGCCATGCCAATCAGCACCGAGATATTGACCCAGAAGCCGCGCATGAAGCGGTTGATCAGCAGGATGGTCGCCAGCACTAATGCCGCGACTGCAAGGTACACGGGGTCGCCGAAACTGACCGCTTTACTGCCGCCCCCCGCCCAGTTTACGGCGACCGGAAACAGCGACAGGCCAATGGACGTAATGACGGTGCCGGTGACCAGTGGCGGAAAGAACCGAACGATTTTTGACATGAAGGGTGCAACCAGCATGCCGAAAAAACCCGCTGCGATGGTTGCGCCGAAGATTCCGGTCAAGCCGACACCGGGCATTCCCGCCATCGCGACCATACTGCCGACGGCAGCGAAACTGGCGCCCATCATGATTGGCATGCGAATGCCCAGCGGCCCAATGCCCAGCGACTGCACCACCGTAGCGATGCCAGCAACCAGCAGGTCAGCGTTGATCAAAAAGGCGATCTCTTCACGGGACAGGCCAGCAGCCTGGCCGATAATCAGCGGCACCGCCACGGCACCGCCGTACATCAGTAAGACGTGTTGCAAACCCACCAGAATCATTTGCAGCAGTGGCAAAGGCTGTCGTGGCGGCGCGGCGGGAATGCGCGCGTGAGTTGACTCGGACATGCAACACCTCGAATTTTGTTTTTATTGTGGTTGGAGCGATGACGCTAATGACAATGCATCCCTGTAGGAGCCAACTTGTTGGCGATACGTATTAAGCGGCGCATCAGATCCAGCGCCTCGCCAACAAGTTGGCTCCTGCAGGTTTATCAGTTCGTTCTCGCCCCTTGGTCAATCCATGTGCCGATCAGGTCGCGTTCCTGTTGTGTCATTTGCGTGATGTTGCCCAACGGCATGACTTGCGACACCACGGCTTGAGCCTGAATGCGCGGAGCCATCTGCTGAATCTGTTGTGCGGTGTCGAACATCACCCCGGCCGGCGCTGCACTGAACAGTGGACTGGTCGGAGTGGCTGAGTGGCATACCGCGCAACGCTCTTTGATCACGTTGTGCACCGTGTTGAAATCCGGACCGGCTGTCTGGGTGACAGCAGCAGGAGCACCCTCGGTTGGCGCTGCGGCAGGTACGGCTTTATGCCCACCCAACGCTGTTTCCGGCAGCGGCTGGTATTCGATTTTGGCCGGGCCGGCTACTTCCGGACCTTTCGACACTTGCGCTGGACCCGTGACGTAGGCCAGGCAAATCATTCCCAATGCCGCAACCGGCAGCGTCCAGGCATATTTATGGCTGTTGTGCCGGGTATTGAAATAGTGACGCACCAACACTGCCAGCACCGCGATTCCGGCGAGGATCAACCAGTTGTACTGGCTGCCATAGGTGCTCGGAAAATGGTTGCTGATCATGATGAACAGCACGGGCAAGGTGAAGTAGTTGTTGTGCCGTGAGCGCAGCAAGCCTTTGGCGGGCAAGCTTGGGTCAGGCGTGCGGTTCTCAGCGATGGCCGCAACCAATGCCCGTTGTGCCGGCATGATGATGCGGAACACGTTGCCTACCATGATCGTGCCGATAATGGCGCCAACATGCAGGTAGGCGCCGCGTCCGCTGAAGATTCGGCTGAAACCGAACGCGGCAGCAATCAGCAGCACGAACAATACCAAGCCGAGTAGGGCAGGGCGTTTGCCCAGGGCCGAATCACATAGCGCTTCGTAAATGAACCAGCCCGCGATCAGCGAGCCGATGCCGATGGCCACGCCCTCAAGGCCTGAAAGACCGCTGCCAGGCGCCAATAAATACAATGTTGGGTTGGCGTAAAACACCACGCACAGCAGCGCAATCCCGGACATCCAGGTGAAATACGCTTCCCATTTGAACCAGTGCAGGTTGTCCGGCATGGTCGGTGGCGCGAGCTTGTATTTTTCCAGGTGGTAAATACCGCCACCATGGATCGCCCACAAATCGCCCGCCAGACCGTCACGCGGGTTAACCCGGTTGAGGTTGTTTTCCAGCCAGACAAAATAGAACGAAGCGCCAATCCAGGCCACGCCGGTAATCATATGAATCCAGCGTACGCTGAGATTCAGCCATTCCATCAGATGTGCTTCCACGGTATCTACCTCTGAATCTTGCCAACCACCACTACGGGTGTTCAGGCCTTTCTTATGGGTGGGCGAGGATCAACTTCTGACCCTCCTCGAAAAAATGCTCGTCGCAGTTGTTGCCTGTTCCACTGCGATCAACCACCAGGAAGTCATCCCGCTTTTCGATCGTCAGCACCGGGTGGTGCCAAACGCCGCGATGGTAATTAATGCCCTGCCTGCCATTACTGACAAAGGCGCGGACCAACTCTGATTCAGGCGCATCGCCAAGTGGCGCGACCACGATCAGAAAAGGGTTGCCGAGCAGCGGTATAAACGCCTGACTGCCCAACGGATGGCGCTCCAACATGCACACGGTCAACGGCATCGGCAGCGCTTCTGCGCGGAAGATACTCATGATCGCTTTATCGTCTGGTGTGGCGGTTTGCACTTCTGCCAGCCGATGGAAACGCATGGTCGAACCGTTATTGATCATGAAGTGATCGCTGCCATCGGTTTCGATGACGTCACCGAAAGGGGCGAACGCTTCTTTGCTCAGGGGCTCGATCACTAAAGTGCGCATGGTGGTTCCTGTCTTAGAGTCGAAATTTTCATTTGTAGGAGCGCGCAGAATGGTTACGCATTCTATTTCGCTACTTTACCCAACACCCGAAGACGACTCACACCACCATCCGGAAATACGTTCAGGCGAATATGAGTGATCGGCCCCAAGGCTTTAATCTGTTCGGCGAAGCTGTGTTCAGCATGCATTTCCAGTTTCTGCGCTGGCAACAGTTCACGCCAGAACAGGCTTTGGGTTTCAATTTGACTGTCGGTGCCGCCTTTGACAAACGCGCCCTGAATCGAGCACGTATCCGGGTAATTACCCTTGAAATGCAGGGTATCCACCACGACTCCTTCGATCTCGCCGGCATGGCCCAGGGCGATGATCACCCAATCGTTACCCGGCGTACGACGACGTGCGGTTTCCCAGCCGTCGCCCATGTTCACGCCACGGCCCGGGTTGAGGATGTTGCTCATGCGGCCGAAGTGTTCATCGGAACACGCCAGCGCGCGACCGCCATTCAATGCGGCTGCGAGGTCGATCTGTTCGTTGTCGCCCACGGTTGACCAGTCGCGGAAGGGCACGCCATACACACGCAGACGCGCTACACCGCCGTCCGGGTAGATGTTGAAGCGCAAATGGCTGTACGCCTGGTCATTGCTGATGGCGTGGTAGTGGTGGCTGTCGCCTTTCAACTCGACGGCGGACAGCACTTCGGTCCACTGGGTGTTTTGGTCCGGTTCGCCGGAGGTCAGGAAGCACGCTTCCAGCGACGCCGATGGCGGGTAGTTTCCAGTGAAGAACGAGGTGTCGATGTCCACACCCTTGATCGAGCCTGGCACGCCGAGGCGGATGATCGCGGTGTCGTAACCTTCAAAGCGTTTGCGACGCGATTCCCAGCCGTCCATCCACTTGCCGTTGTCGTCGAACACGCCTTCCTTCCACACCGCAGGGGTGGGCTGGAACAGGCGGTTGGCGTCGGCGAACCAGTCATCAGTGACCGAGACGACGGTGGTGCCCAAACGGGCGTCGGCCAGGTTGACGAACTTCTCGAACGGTGCGGCGTAAGCTTTCATTGATCTTGTCTGCCTTTTTTAGAATTGGCGTGGGATAGGCGCGGTCAGAGGGCTTGCAATCGGAACATCGCGATCTTGTTGATCTCGGCCAGCGCGCAGGCGAACTCAGTCTCGACCGAGTTGTGAATGCGCGTTTCGAACGCGGCGAGAATCTGATGCCGGTCGCTGCCTTTCACCGCCATGATGAAGGGGAACGCGAACTTGGCTTTGTAGGCGTCGTTCAGCTCGGTGAAGCGTTGAAACTCTTCGGCCGAGCACTGGTGGATACCGGCGCCAGCTTGTTCATGGGTGCTGGCTTCGGTCAGTTGGCCTTGCACGGCGGCTTTGCCGGCGAGGTCCGGGTGAGCGTTGATCAGGGCCAGTTGCCGGGAATGATCAGCGCTCAACAGAATGTCGCTCATACGTGAATGCAGGGTTTCAATCTGATCCAGGTCTGCGTCCCGGCCGAGGTCGAAGGCCGTTTCGGCGACCCACGGCGAATGCTCGTAGACGTCGGCGAAGGCGGCAACGAACTCATGGCGACTCAGGCTTGAAGGTGTCAGGGTCTGGAAGCGGCTCATTTCGGCTGCCCTCCTTTTGCACGCTCTGTCGCCCGAAACGGATGTTCAGCGTGCCAATGGCGGGCGATGTCTACTCGACGGCTGAACCAGACCTGCTCGTGGCTTTTGGCATATTCGAGGAAACGCTTGAGCGCGCCCAGGCGTGCGGGGCGACCGATCAAGCGGCAGTGCAAGCCAATCGAAAGCATTTTTGGCGCCTCGGCCCCTTCGGCGTACAGCACGTCGAAGGCGTCCTTGAGGTACTGGAAAAACTGATCGCCGTTGTTGAAGCCCTGGGCCTGGGTGAAGCGCATGTCGTTGGTGTCGAGGGTGTACGGAATCACCAAATGCGGCTTGCCGGTGGGATTATTGGGTTCCCAGTAGGGCAGATCGTCGTCGTAAGTGTCGGAATCGTAGAGAAAACCGCCTTCTTCCATCACCAGCCGTCGCGTATTCGGCCCGGTGCGACCGGTGTACCAGCCCAGTGGGCGCTCGCCGGTAATGTCGGTGAGGATACGAATCGCCTCAAGCATGTGCTCGCGCTCTTGGCCTTCGTCCATATACTGATAGTCGATCCAGCGATAGCCGTGGCTGCAGATCTCATGACCGGCCTCGACCATGGCCCGTATCACCTCTGGATGACGCTGGGCGGCCATGGCCACGGCAAACACCGTCAGCGGGATATCAAATTGCTTGAACAGCTTGAGCACGCGCCATACACCTGCGCGGCTGCCATATTCGTAGAGCGATTCCATGCTCATGTTGCGCTCACCCTGCAATGGCTGGGCAGAAACCATTTCCGAAAGGAAAGCTTCCGACTCTTTATCGCCATGCAGAATATTGCGCTCGCCGCCTTCTTCGTAATTCAGCACGAACGACAGCGCGACACGGGCGTTCCCCGGCCAATGGGGGTGGGGTGGGTTATTGCCGTAACCGATCAGGTCCCGTGGATAGTCAGCACTCACTGCGCTCTTCCTTCTGTACGTGTCATCAGTGGCAGTGGTTGCCGGGTCAATCCAGGCTGGCACCACTGCGATGGACCGATTGTATACAACTTTGTGATCACTTTGTAAGCCTGTTTTTTCGCCTTTTTCAGAATATTTTGCCTGCAAGAAACTTGCCCGATTGATCAGGTTCTAGCCATGAGATGCCTATGTAGCTTGAATAAAGGCCAAAATGGCGACCCCGTGTTAGTCCGGACAAAATCGTGTTTATAATTGTGTACAAGTTTTGTAAAAAGTGTCTTAATTGCCTGCCGCCGTCCTCTCGGGTGCACTGAAAAGGAGCGGCATCAACTCTTCAACACACCGCGCAAGGCAGACATGCAATGGGACGACTGACGACGCACGTACTGGATGCCGCACACGGCTGTCCCGGCAGCTCCATCAAAATCGAACTGTACCGGGTTGACGGTGACCGTCTGGAGCATCTTGCCAGCGCCACAACCAACAGCGACGGTCGTTGCGATGCACCGTTGCTACAAGGTGACGATTACCGCACCGGGGTTTATCAGTTGCAGTTCCATGCCGGTGACTATTACCGGGCCCGAGGTACCGAGTTGCCCGACCAAGCCTTTCTCGACGTTGTTATCTTGAGGTTTGGAATAGACGCGGAGCAGGACCACTACCACGTGCCGTTATTGATCTCGCCATACAGCTATTCGACCTATCGCGGCAGTTAAACGCGTTCGGCCAACCCGCTTCATTTCCTCTTGCCCGCCCACACTGCGGGCTTTTTTTGTTCTGGATTACCCCTTAGGTTGAGAGTGGTATCTATGTAGTCATTGCGCCAGAAGCGGCTTGTGCACACTCAGGGATAAACCAAGCCCGGAGTGAACCATGACTGCAAAGACGCTAACCCCCGCCAATCTGCTAACCACGCAAGTCGCTGAAATTCCTACCAATGATGCCCTGTTGTACCGCCGACTCGTATCGTTTGGTAGCTTGCTGCCTGCACCCTTTACGGTATTGAACCAGGAAAAAATCGCATTGTGTGGCCTGCGTATTCAGACGTGGATCGGAGAGGAGGGCGAGCGCAGCAAGCCTTTGGCCCAGTACCGACAAAGCCATGCTGCTTTGCACGCCTCGGCGTTGGCCATGCAAGGCATTGTCGAGACGTTAGGCACGGGTGACGCACAACGAATCACGGAACACACAGCCAAGCTGATCGAGTACCGCGAACAGTCTCTGCTCAGCGAAGCACAGCTTCAGGCCTATGAAGGCGCCATCAGCGCGACTGACCTGACCTTGCTCCAGCAAGCGTTGGCCATGCTTGATTCTTCGATTGGCCCGGTTCATGTGGCTGAACTGTGCCTGGCAACGGCCGATTCGGTTCAGGCCCTGAACGGGATATTGCTGTTCACCACACAACAGGCGCTGGACGTTGCGGACAGCGACGAATCGGTGCTGCTGTTCATGCCGGGAAAAGATGGCGGCTTGCAGAAATTCTCGAGTCTGCAAACCCTCAAAGACTCTGTTTTGTTCACCTTGCAATCGGGTCTGGACACGCCATTTTGGCGGCACGTAGCCGCGTCGGCGCGGGCCGGATTAATGGATGACGCCACGTCCGGTTCGCTGCAGTTGACCCTACGCGCCACGACGGTTCCCGTCATGACTCACAGCGTGTATGCGCAGGTCGAATGCCTTGCCGCCGTCACCCGCGCAGCCAAGGCCGGGCAACTTTTTTTTGACGACGCCACTGACGAAAGTGCAACCCTGGAACGCGTTCATCTGGAATGGGCGGACAATCTTCATGTCCATCGTAACGAAGCTCGGGATCGAGCGACCGAGCACCTTGCCGAACAGCAGCGCACGGTTGAATTGCTGAATCAGATGCCGTCCTGGTTATTGAGCGCGGCAGAAACCGTTCGCCGGGAATACGCTGAACAGTTACGCCAATACCACGCCGCGGCAGGCGCGCTGGAGAAGCAACTGGACGCGGCGCTGCCGTCTTTCGAAGCATTCACTGGGCAACAACTGGCCGCGCGGATAAAGGTGGATCTGAGCATTGATGTGGACGCCGATCAGCTGTTCGTTGATCTACCGAAAAGCGTGGCTCGGGAACTGGATATCGATCAACAGTACGGCTCGCTTCGCCACGGTAAATGGATCCCCAGTGTTGAACGGGTGCGACAGTCACTGGCCGAACTGGCGCGACATAACCTTGATCCCAACGATGATGAGATGACGGCGCGGCTCACCTTTGCTCGAATTAATGTTGCGGATACAACGTTGGCCGCCGCGCCTGACCTGACCGTTGATTATCTGGCTGGAATTATTCCGGCGATGGATATCGCCGGTCAGTACCGAACGCTGCTGCGCAAAGTGTTTCAAACGCAGTCTGTGCAATCAGCACCTATTGCTCGAGAGGTCTTGATCAAACCCTATGAGCAAGAAATGTTACTGGAGGGGTTTGCGGCGCTGCACAGCAAGCAGTTGAGCGTTCACGCTTACAAAGTGCTCCAGTGGGCGGTGCAGGCGCACTCTAATGCGCACTTGCGCACCCATCAGTTGCAGATGAGTTGGATCGTTCTGAATCCCGGCCATGCGGTCAACGGTGACAGTAATGGCGCAACGCTCTCTGGACTGTGCGTTATCCATCACGAGCCCACCGCGACCACGTTGGTATATTTGCCCCGAGCGCCCGACGGCATTTCCTTGATAGAAGCGCATGGCTTGCCAGCGGCCAAAGAACGTTTGATTAACCGACTCAACGCCCATCCATCACTGGTTGAATACCTGGCTTCGCGTACGGACGACGAAACCCGCCACGCAGCCGACAAAACCTATATCGAAGCATCGCTGGCACGTAAGTTCGATGGTTTTATCGCCTTTGTCCCTGCGGTTTTTTTGCACATGGCACAGCAACAGTTAGAAGCCCGCGCCTATCTGATTTACGCACGAACCAAACGTGATGCACGAAGCAATAGCGATATTCACCGTGAACGGGATCTGCGCAAAGACCTGACCTACAGAGCATATTTCAGGGCGCTACTGTCTTTTCTGCCTGGGCTTGGCACGTTGTTCAGTTTGCAGGATGGCTGGCACGATGGCCACGCTGCCGCGTCGGCTTTTAGCGGCGGCAAGAAGGAAGAGGGCGAGTTGTTAGTCGCCAGTGCCTCTTTTTGTGTCTTGGATATCCTGTTGTCGGCGGTGCCTGGCGTGGCGACTGTCGCGGTTTTTGCCAAAATTGCACGGCGCACCACCCGGCTGCGGCAGATGACGACGGTGGCAAAAAGGCTGCCTTCGTCTACTCGCAAACGTTACGTCTTGCCAGCTTTCAAAGGCTTCGAAGCCGACGTCTCACTGCTGGATGCGCGTAGGCAGTACGGGATGGATGCTGGCACCTTTTTCAAGGACGGGAAGCTGTGGATCAAACGAAATGGCAGTGTTTATCAGGTCTACCGGCGCAAAGGGGAGCAAACCCTGCGTCTGCATAAAGTCCCAGGCAAAGGCTATGAGCCGCCGGTACGTCTCGATGCGCAGGGGGATTGGGTCTATCACACCGATGTTGGCCTCAAGGGCGGCGTGAAATCGAGTATTGCCGAAACCTTGATCAGCGAAGCCCATACTGACGCCAGCTTCACCCGCAAGCAGGCGCGAGAGCTGCTCGATCAGTTCGAATTTCCGTCTGATCAACAGCGACGCCTTGAGCTGGATCTGGCAGTCCATTATCAAAGCCATCGGTCAATGCCGGACTGGGCCGAAGCCTATCGGCGCCAACCTGCAGGGCAACCGGTGCCGGTCACAGGCAAGCGCAAACAACCGCCGGTGCCCGATAGCGAAACAGATCGTCAGCCTGCACAGCCCGTCGCCGGGCCGAGCCGTGCCAGTGTGATCGTATGGAAATCGTCGCCGGACAGCTGGAAAAACTGGGGCAGGAATATGGACGAGTTTGCTGTTCTGGAACCTACCCATAGTCAGCCGCCGATCTATCTGAAACCGGGAATGCCGGAGCGGGAAATGATTGCCATGGGTGGCAAGTATTACGAAGTCCTGCCAGCGGGTACCACGCGAAATCCCACCATTGTCTTTCTGCGCAATCCGGAACAGGGTGTTTCCAGTGGCAGTTTCACAGAGCTGAGCGAAACGATCAGTGCCGACCGGTTTGGTCAGCCGGTCATGAGTGCTTACAAGGATGGCAAGTGGACGGTGCACGGCACCCTGTTCTCGAAGAAAATCCAGTATTTGATCGCGGATATTCGTCCTTCGTTGTCGCCGATATCCCAAAGAGTGCTGGCGGAGAAACTCTATCAATTGGCCGACGATGGGGTTTCGCTGACCGCCACCCGATTGATGAATATAAAAGCGACGCTTAACGCTTGGCGCAAAGGGCACCCAGCGCCTTTGCCGAAGCTTAACGACCCGCTAACCATGCTTGACGGCGCAGTGCCTGCAAATTCTGGTTCCAATTACCAGGCAATCAACATCAGCTACGAAAGTTCGCTGGAGTCATTCTTCCGTCTGGATTTTCAAGCCGGTGATGTTTTCAAGGTCGGCCGGTTACGGCGTGTAGGACCAGACGCAGTAACCGGGCAAGAATTGGCGGACATACTGGCGCGACAGTTAAGCAGCAGTGGCTACGAAATGCTGCCCGACGGAAACCTGATGCATTTCACGCCTACCTTGATATTTCGTCGACCCGGATGCGATCAACTGTACATGCTGAGCGTGCGGCGGGTGCATTCGTCGCAGATTATTGGCGACCAGTTGCCGTCATCGTTCGGTTTTCCAATGTCTGACGTATGGATTGACAGCTTCCTGATGCGTTATGCGGGCACGGCCATCGCGTCAAGTATCACGGCTGCGCGAGCCGAGGGAAACCTGATCAGATTGGTGGGCGGTGCAAACGTGCCCCGGACTTTGGGACATCGCACGCAATTGTTCGTGGTGCGGCTCGCGGACAATATTTGATCGCGACCAACCCCTAACCCTAAGCGCTAAAGCAGGCGCGGCCTGAAACAGGATGAAAGCAGATCAGCCTGCTTTCACCCGGTGAAAGGTCTCGTTAGAGGAACACGAACTTGGCGACGAAAATCACGCACAGCGCATACAGGCTGATTGAAATTTCCTTGTGCTTGCCGGTGCCGACTTTGAGTACAACGTAGGTAATAAAACCCAACGCGATGCCGTCAGCGACCGAGAAGGTCAGCGGCATCATTATCACCGTAACAATGGCCGGAATGCTGTCGGTGGCTTCGTCCCAATTGATGTGCGCCATACCGCCCATCATCAGCATCGCCACGTAGATCAGCGCACCGGCGGTGGCGTAGGCGGGGATCATTCCGGCCAGGGGCGCGAAAAACATCGCCACGATAAACAGCACGCCGACGGTGACCGCTGTGAGTCCGGTACGTCCGCCAGCGGCAACACCTGCCGCGCTTTCGACATAGCTGGTGACGGGTGGTACACCAACCAGGGCGCCGAACACGCTGGAGGCGCTGTCAGCTTTCATTGCCTTCGACAGGTTTTCTATCTTGCCATCTGGCTTTACCAATCCGGCGCGCTGAGCGACACCCATCAAGGTGCCGGCGGTGTCGAACATGTGCACGAAGAGAAAGGCCAGCACCACGCTGATCATACTGACGTTGAACACACCCTTGACGTCCATCGCCAACCAGGTTGGCGCCAGGCTCGGCGGGGTGGAGAAAATGCCGCTGTACTGCACCAGTCCCAGACCCCAGCCCGCCAGCGTCACCGCAATGATACTGATCAGGATCGCGCCGAAAACCCGGTGGTAGCTGAGTACAGCAATCATCAGAAAGCAGATAGCGGCCAGCAACGGCCCCGGTTCCCGCAGCGAACCGAGCTTGATCAACGTAGCGGGGCTGGCCACCACGATCCCTGCGGTCTTCAGGCCGATGATGCCGAGAAACAATCCGACCCCCGCGCCCATGGCGAAACGCAAGCTGACCGGGATGCTGTTAAGCAGCCATTCGCGGATGCGCGACAGGGTCAAGAACATGAAGATCAAGCCGGAAATGAACACCGCACCGAGGGCGGTTTGCCAGCTGTAGCCCATGGTGCCGACCACGGTGTAAGTAAAAAACGCGTTCAAGCCCATGCCGGGGGCGAGTCCGACGGGCCAGTTGGCGTACAGACCCATCAACAGGCAGCCCAGCGCAGCGGCAATACAGGTGGCGACGAACGCTGCCCCGTGATCAATGCCTGCATCGGCCATGATGTTAGGGTTGACGAAAATGATGTACGCCATGGTGATGAACGTCGTCAGGCCCGCCAACAATTCGGTTCTGACGGTCGTGCCATGCAGGCTCAGTTTGAACACACGTTCAAGCAGGCCGGTGCGTGGCGGCGTTAGATCCAGCGTCGTTGCTTCGGATTTAGGGCTTTCCACAGTGGGTATTCCTCGGGTCTTTTATTGTTTTTCCCACACCTGTCGCGGTGCGGTGAGGCAGTGCATCTGGACCGATGGTTTTTTTGACCATTAAGTCAGGAAAGTGCACGAAGCCGATTATGCTTTTGTATACAAAAAAAGCAAATAATGTTTTATCTGTTGTGGGATAAAAATTTAAGATTGTATGCATAACGCGGTTAATACAACCGTGGCTATTCACAACCCATGCACTGTGTACAATGTGTTGGTACTTTTCTGTGACTTCCCCTCGAGTGCCCATGAACGAACAGTTGCAGCCCCTCAAAAAACAGCCGAAGACCGCCAAGGCTGGTCGCACTGGAACCCAGGACGATATCGTTTACGCGCATATCTTCGAGGCGATACTCGAACAGCGTCTCGCGCCAGGTACGAAACTGAGTGAGGAAGCGCTGGGGGAAATATTCGGGGTCAGCCGCACGATCATTCGTCGCGCGCTGTCACGTTTGGCCCACGAAGGGGTTGTGCTGTTGCGGCCCAACCGTGGCGCGGTGGTTGCCAGCCCGAGTGTCGAGGAAGCCCGCCAGGTATTCTTTGCCCGGCGCATGGTTGAAAAAGCCATCACCGAGTTAGCCGTTGAGCACGCAACGCCAGAGCAACTTGCCGAACTGCGGCAGATGGTCAGCGACGAGCGCGACAGTTTTTCACGTGGGGACCGTGGTGCCGGGATTCGTTTGTCAGGCGAGTTTCACTTGAAGCTGGCAGTGGCGGCAAAGAATGCACCGCTGATCAGCTTTCAGCGCAGCCTGGTGTCGCAGACATCGTTGATCATCGCCCAGTACGAAAGCGGCAACCGCTCGCATTGCTCCTACGATGAACACAATCAACTGATCGATGCCATTGAAGCCCGTGATGCCGGGCTGGCGGTGAACCTGATGATGCATCACATGGACCACATCGACAGCAAACTCAACCTCGACGAAGACAGCGCCTCCGACGACCTGCATGCCGTGTTCTCGCACCTGATGCTGACGAAGAAAAAGCCAGGCCGTAGCCAGGCGGTTTAGCCCCGGGAATCACTACCCCTACAGGAGCCAACTTGTTGGCGAAGCGGCCTGTGAATGGCCCCACAAAGCTCACCAACAAGTTGGCTCCTACAGGCGATTTATTGGTCTCTGGAATCGCGCTTGTGCACCAGCTGCCCAGCCGAGTAGGTCTCCAGCACCGTGCGGTCATCGCCCAACGTGGTCAAGACAAACAACTTTTCTTCGATGTTGTGCGCTTGTTTCAAGCGGTAGGACAGGATCGGGGTGGCGTTGTAATCGAGTACCAGAAAGTCCGCCTCAGTCCCGGCGTGCAACGTGCCAATCTTGTCTTCCAGGCGTAGCGCCCGGGCTCCCCCCAACGTTGCCAGATACAGCGACTTGAATGGACTCAGTTTGGTGCCTTGAAGCTGCATCACCTTGTACGCTTCATTCAGCGTGTGCAGCAGGGAAAAGCTGGTGCCGGCACCGACATCGGTGCCCAAGCCAATATTCAGTTTGTGTTTCTCCGCCATGGGCAGGTTGAACAAACCGCTGCCGAGGAACAGGTTCGACGTCGGGCAGAAGGCGACCGCTGATCCGGTCTCGGCCAAACGCGCACATTCGTCGTCACACAGGTGCACGCCATGGGCTAATACCGAGCGTTCGCCGAGCAATTTGAAATGGTCGTACACGTCCAGATAATTGCTGCGTTCGGGAAACAGCGCTTTGACCCATTCGATCTCTTGCAGGTTCTCGCTGATGTGGGTCTGCATGTACACGTCCGGGTATTCGCCGAGCAACTGCCCGGCCAACGCCAGCTGTTGCGGGGTACTGGTCGGCGCGAAGCGTGGCGTCACGGCGTAGTGCAAACGGCCTTTGCCGTGCCAGCGTTCGATCAGCGCCTTGCTGTCGACGTAGCTGGATTCGGCGGTGTCAATGAGGTAATCCGGCGCATTGCGGTCCATCATCACCTTGCCGGCAATCATCCGCAGGTTCAGCTTCTCTGCGGCGCTGAAAAAAGCTTCAACCGAGGCCTTGTGCACACTGCCGAACACCAACGCGGTGGTGGTGCCGTTGCGCAGTAATTCCTTGATGAAAATGTCTGACACTTGCGCCGAATGGGCAGGGTCGGCGAACTGCTGTTCGCACGGGAAAACGTAAGTGTTCAGCCAATCCAGCAATTGCTCACCGTACGAGCCAACCATCCCGGTTTGCGGCAAATGGATGTGCGTATCGATGAAGCCAGGGGTGATCAGCGCGTCAGGGTAATGGGTCACCTCAACATCGCTGGCCAAGGTGCCCAGCAAATCGGTGGCGTGGCCAAGGGCGACAATTTTGCCGTCCTCAACCACCAGCAAGCCGTCGGGAAAATACTCGTAGGAGGCCTCGATCACCACTTCGGCTGGATCAGCAATGCTGTGCAGGATCGCGGCGCGGTAGGCTTTCTTGCGGGGGCTCTCAACGGTCGGGGCAACGGCGCTGGCAGAAACGGAAGTCATAACGTTCTCATTGTTGTGCCTGGCTGCGGCGGGATACCGGCAGCAAGTGGGCAATTGGGGCTGCGTCGGCGCTGTGTTGGCCGAAGTTGGCGTTGTAGGTGGCGATCACTTCAGCGGCGATAGACACGGCGATTTCCACGGGCAATTTGCCTTTGACCTCAGCCAGCCCCATGGGGCAGCGAATGCGCTGCAACAAGGTTGCGTCAAAACCGCGCTCGCGCAGACGGTGCTCGAATTTGACCCGTTTGGTCTTCGAGCCGATCAAGCCGAAATAGGTAAAATCGTTACGCTTGAGCAGCGCCGCCGTCAGTTCCAAATCCAGTTGATGGTTATGGGTCATGACAATGCAGTAGCTGCCTTTGGGTAAATTCTCGATTTCATCCACAGGCTCTTCGTTGACGATGCGCAGCACGCCTTCGGGAATCTGCACGGGAAATTCATTTTCCCGGGAGTCGATCCAACGCACCCGGCACGGCAAACTCGCCAGCAGCGGCACCAATGCGCGTCCTACATGGCCTGCGCCGAACACCGCGATCTGCGCCTGTGGTTGACCCATGGGTTCGAACAGCAACACGTTCACTCCGCCGCAGCATTGACCGAGGCTCGCACCGAGGCTAAAACGCTCCAGGCGCGTATTCTGATTGCCACTGGCGAGCATTTCCCGGGCGATCTCCATGGCCTTGAATTCCAGATGGCCGCCGCCGATGGTCTCGAAGATTCGCTCGGCGCTGACCACCATCTTCGACCCTGCATTTCGCGGCGTCGAACCACGCTCGTCGATGATGGTGACCAACACGCACGGCTCGCCCTGTTTCTGCAAGTCGGCGAGGGCACTGATCCAGTTATCCATGTTCTTCTCCTGATTATTTCAACGCCGCCAAACAATCATCTGCGGTGCTACACATTCACCCGGGTGTGATTCAGACCAGTTCCCGTGCCACCAGTGCATCCTGAACCGAGGCATTCAACTTTCTCATCTGCTCACAGCCCCAAAGCACCCGTTCCGGAGTCGCGGGGGCATCGATTTTCGGCTGATGGCGATAATCGGCGACGCTGGCCACGGCGTCTTTGATTGCGCACCAGGCTGCAATCCCAAGCATGAACGGCGGCTCTCCCACTGCTTTGGAATGGAACACCGTGTCTTCCGGATTCTTGCGGTTTTCGACCAGCTTCACCCGCAGATCCAATGGCATATCGCTGACCGCCGGGACCTTATAGCTGGCCGGACCGTTGGTCATCAGTTTGCCTTTGGCGTTCCACACCAGTTCTTCCATGGTCAACCAACCCATGCCCTGAATGAATCCGCCTTCCACCTGGCCGATGTCGATCGCCGGGTTCAGCGAGGCGCCGACATCATGGAGGATGTCAGTGCGGAGCATTTTGTACTCGCCGGTCAAGGTGTCGATAACCACCTCGACACATGCCGCGCCATAGGCAAAATAATAGAACGGGTGGCCGCGCGCCTGGGTGCGGTCGTAGTAGATTTTCGGGGTTTTGTAGTAGCCGGTACTCGACAGCGAAACCTGGCCGACCCACGCCTGCATCGCCAGGGCTTCGAACGATATGACTAACTCGCCAACCCGCACATGACCGTTGCGAAACTCCACCTGGTCTTCGCTGACCTTGTACTGCTTCGCCGCAAATTCCACCAGGCGCTGCTTGAGGATTTCAGCCGCGTTCTGCGCTGCCTTGCCATTCAGGTCGGCCCCGCTGGAAGCGGCGGTCGGCGAGGTGTTCGGCACTTTATCGGTGTTGGTCGCGGTGATTTGAATACGGTCGATGTCCACCTGAAACACTTCAGCCACCACCTG
The DNA here is from genome assembly GCF_028293835.1 of Pseudomonas sp. Lineage (GTDB taxonomy): Bacteria > Pseudomonadota > Gammaproteobacteria > Pseudomonadales > Pseudomonadaceae > Aquipseudomonas. The sequence goes on along the minus strand of NZ_JAQGNX010000098.1, from coordinate 7,715 downwards.
GGCGACTTTGATGTTAAGGCCTTGGCCCATCTCGGTGCCGCCGTGGTTCAGGTGGATGCTGCCGTCGGTGTAGATGTGGATCAGCGCACCGGCCTGATTGAGAAAGCTGGCGGTGAAGGAAATACCAAATTTCACCGGGGTCAGCGCCAGGCCTTTTTTCAATACCGGGCTGTTGGCGTTGTACGCGCGAATCGACTTACGGCGCTCGGCGTACTGGCTGCTGGCTTCCAGGTCGGCGGTCATTTCCTCGAGCATGTTGTGCTCGACGGTTTGGTAGTAGTGAGTGACGTTGCGCTCGGTTTTGCCGTAGTAATTGACCTTGCGCACGTCCAGCGGATCTTTGCCCAGGTAGCGGGCGATGCTGTCCATCACCTCTTCAATGGCGACCATGCCTTGTGGTCCGCCGAAGCCGCGATAGGCCGTATTCGACGCGGTGTTGGTCTTGCAGCGATGGCCGTTGATGGTGGCATCGCCCAGGTAATACGAGTTGTCGGCGTGGAACATCGCCCGGTCGACGATGGAGTTGGACAAGTCCGGTGAGCACCCGCAGTTGCCGGCCAACTCCAGGCGAATCCCGTGCAACCGTCCGCTGTTATCAAAACCGACGTCGTACTCGATATAGAAGGGGTGACGCTTGCCGGTCATCAACATGTCTTCGACCCGTGGCAGACGCATTTTGGTCGGCTGCCCGGTCAACAAAGCGATCACTGCGCACAGGCACGCCGGGCTGGCCGCCTGGGTTTCCTTGCCGCCGAAACCGCCGCCCATGCGGCGCATATCCACCACAATCCTGTTCATCGACACGCCGAGCACTTCGGCCACCAGTTTCTGCACTTCGGTGGGGTTTTGCGTCGAGCAATAGACGATCATGCCGCCGTCTTCGGTGGGCATGACTGACGAGATCTGGGTTTCCAGATAAAAGTGTTCCTGGCCGCCGATGTGCAAATTACCCTGCAAACGATGTTCAGCAGTGTCCAGGGCGGTGACTGAGTCGCCGCGTTTGTGGGTGTGGCTGTCGAGAACAAAATGCTTTTTGCGGAACGCTTCGACCACGTCCAGCACTGGCTCCAAATCTTCATATTCGATGATCGCGGCCATCGCCGCCTTGCGCGCGGTTTCCAGGTCCCGTGCGGCGACTGCCATAACCGGCTGGCCGACGAATTCAACTTTATCGATGGCCAATAACGGGTCGCCGGGCAACAGCGGTCCGATGTCCTTGAGGCCGGGAATGTCCTCATGGGTGATGGCAATACGCACACCTTCGAAGGCATAGCAGGGCGAGGTGTCGATGCTGATGATTCGCGCATGCGCCCGGTCGGACATCCTTGCATACACATGCAGCTGATTAGGAAACTCCAGGCGGTCATCGATGTACACCGCTTCGCCCGACACATGCTTGTCGGCGCTGTCGTGCTTGACGCTACGGCCGACGCCGGTCTTCAAATCCTGCTGAAACAGCGCCACCATTTCGGCCTGGGTTTTTTCCGGGGCATGATTAGACATAGGAGGTCACCCGCGTTTCGATGTGAGGTGTTTGCAGTTCAATGAAATACTTGCGCAGCAGGTTTTGCGCGCTCAACAGGCGGTATTCCTTGCTGGCGCGGAAGTCGGAGAGCGGCGTGAAGTCATCAGCCAAGGCCGCGCAGGCGCGCTCGACGGTGGCAGAGGTCCAAGGCGCGCCGATCAACGCTTGTTCGCACGCTGTGGCACGTTTGGGAATCGCCGCCATGCCGCCGAACGCAACGCGGGCTTCGACGATGGCGCCGTTTTCTACCTGCAAACGGAACGCGGCACACACCGCAGAAATGTCGTCATCCAAGCGTTTCGAGACTTTGTAGGCACGAAACACCTGCCGGGCGTTGGCCTTGGGCACGATGATTTTTTCAATGAATTCGCTGTCCTGACGCGCGGTTACTCGATAATCGATAAAGTAATCTTCCAACGCCAACGTGCGCCGGGTCTGGCCTTTGCACAGTACGATTTGCGCGCCGAGAGCGATCAGCAGCGGCGGCGAATCACCAATTGGCGAAGCGTTGCCGATATTGCCACCGAGAGTGCCCTGATTACGGATCTGCAACGAAGCGAAGCGCTGCAGCAGCTCGCCGAAGTCCGGGTATTCAGCGCTTAACGCGGCATAACAGTCCGTGAGCGAGGTCGCCGCGCCAATCTCCAGACGGTCCTCGAAGTGTTCAACGCGCTTCATCTCTTCGATGTTGCCGACATAGATCATTACCGGCAACGAGCGGTGGAACTGAGTGACTTCCAGGGCCAGGTCGGTACCGCCTGCCAGCAACCGCGCCTGGGGATACGAATCATACAGTTCGGCCAGGTCGTTCACCGTAAGCGGCACCAGACAACGCTTGTCGCCGCTGTTGAGCTCACCGGTTTCCTTCGGTGCAATAGCGCGCAGTTGGGCAATGGTCCCCGCTTGGCGCTGATCAAATTGGTCCGGCTGGCGTTCGCCACAGGCCTGTTCGGCGGCGGCCAGAATCGGCCGATAACCGGTGCATCGGCATAGATTGCCGGCAAGTGCTTCGTGAGCTTGATGACTGTTGGCTTCGCTGCTGTTTTTCTGCAATGCGAACAGCGACATAACAAAACCGGGGGTGCAGAACCCGCATTGCGACCCATGGCAATCAACCATGGCTTTTTGCACGCTGTGCAGTTGGCCTTGATGCTTGAGGTCTTCAACGCTGATCAGTTGCTTGCCGTGCAGCGAAGCGACGAAGGTCAGGCACGAATTCAAGCTGCGATAACGCAAGTGTTCAACGCCGTTGCTATCAGGATTCAATTCACCGACTACCACCGTGCAGGCGCCACAGTCGCCACTGGCGCAGCCTTCTTTAGTGCCGGGTTTGCTCACATGCTCGCGGAGATAGTTGAGCACGGTCAGGTTCGGGTCCAAGGCATGCTCGGTTCGCAGCTCTTGGTTGAGTAAGAATTGAATCACGGGTGGTCCTCTCTGCACTTTTTATAATCAGACACATGGTGCTGAATCTATCAGTTCTGACTTAATGGTCAATAAATTTCTGACCTATGAGTCAGGAAAACCGATTTTCCCCCTGTCTGCCGATTAACGGTAGTGCAACGTCAGCGCTAAACTAAGAACGGCTACACAAATATTGCTTATTTCGTGCCAGATTCAAGCCGTATGGCTCTGCGCCATGCGATACACTGCGCGGCTTGTAAAATTGAGCTGAAGTTGAAGGATAACCATGACGTTCAAGGCGCCCGACAGCCTCGCCGAGCAAATCGCTCACCACCTCGCTGAGCGCATCATCCGTGGCGAACTCAAGCCAGGGGAACGCATTCAGGAGCAGAAGGTGACAACCTCGCTGAACGTGAGCCGTGGCTCCGTGCGCGAAGCGCTGCTGATTCTTGAACGCCGCCACTTGATTGTCATCCTGCCGCGCCGTGGCGCCCAGGTCACCGAACTCAACGCGCACAATATTCAAAGCCTCTGCACCTTGATGAGTGAGCTGTACATTCTGCTCGCCATCGCCGTGGCCAATCGTTGGGAATCCCCGGCCGATCTTGCGCCCTTCGTGCAGATCCAACAGCGCCTGAAACTCAGCTATGAACGCCAGGACGTAAAACTCTTCGTCGAAGACAGCTTCAATGTCATGCGCGCGGCTTTTCCATTCGCCAACAATCTGTACCTGCAAGAAACCGTTGAAAACCTGCAACCGTCCATGAGCCGCAACTATTACTTGGCACTGGATCAGCGCAAGGCGGAGATGAGCGAGTACCTGAGCCTCTTCGGCCAATTGCTCGAAGCGGTGGTGGCGCGGGACCCAGTGTTGATTCGCGAAGTCCTGGGCAGTTACGGCGAGCGCAGCTGCAAACTGGTCTTGTCCGCGCTGCCGGCTCACTGACCCGTGCGTCTCAAATGCATCAAGCTGGCCGGGTTCAAGTCGTTCGTCGACCCGACCACGGTCAATTTCCCCAGCAACATGGCCGCCGTCGTCGGCCCCAATGGCTGTGGCAAGTCCAATATCATCGACGCCGTGCGTTGGGTGATGGGCGAAAGCTCGGCGAAAAACCTGCGCGGCGAATCGATGACCGATGTCATCTTCAATGGCTCTACCACGCGCAAACCGGTGAGCCAGGCCAGCATCGAACTGGTGTTCGACAACTCCGACGGCACCTTGCTCGGCGAATACGCCAGCTATGCCGAGATTTCCATTCGGCGCAAAGTCACCCGCGACAGCCAGACCAGTTATTACCTGAACGGCACCAAATGCCGTCGCCGCGACATCACTGACATCTTCCTCGGCACCGGCCTGGGTCCGCGCAGCTACTCGATCATCGAACAAGGGATGATCTCCAAGCTGATCGAGTCAAAGCCCGAAGACTTGCGTAATTTCATCGAAGAAGCGGCGGGCATCTCCAAGTACAAGGAGCGTCGCCGGGAAACTGAAAACCGCATTCGTCGCACCCATGAGAACCTCGCGCGGCTCACCGATCTGCGCGACGAGCTGGAACGCCAGCTCGATCGGCTGCACCGTCAGGCCCAGGCCGCCGAGAAGTATCAGGAATACAAAGGCGAAGAGCGGCAGCTCAAGGCGCAACTCTCAGCCCTGCGCTGGCAGGCGCTGAACGAGCAGGTTGGCCAGCGCGAAGCGCTGATCGGCACCCAGGAGATCGGCTTCGAAGCCTTGGTCGCCGAGCAGCGTAATGCCGATGCTGGCATCGAACGCCTGCGCGATGGGCACCATGATCTGTCCGAGCGCTTCAACCTGGTGCAAGGACGCTTCTATTCGGTGGGCGGCGACATTGCCCGGATCGAGCAAAGCATTCAGCACGGACAGCAACGCCTGCGCCAATTGCAGGACGATTTGCGCGAGTCCGAGCGTTCGCGTCTTGAAACCGAATCGCACCTGGGCCTGGACCGCACGCTGTTCATGACCTTGGGCGAAGAGCTGGAAATGCTCGAGCCCGAGCAGGAAATCACCAGCGCCGCCGCGGAAGAGTCTGCCGCCGCCCTGGAAGAATCAGAAACCACCATGCACAGCTGGCAGGAGAAGTGGGACGCCTTCAACCTGCAATCCGCCGAGCCGCGACGTCAGGCTGAAGTTCAGCAATCGCGCATCCAGCAGTTGGAAACCAGCATGGAGCGGCTGGGCGAACGGCAGCGGCGCTTAGGCGAAGAACGTCAGTTGCTCGCCGCCGACCCGGAAGACGCGGCGATAGTGCAGCTCAGCGAAGACCTCGCGACCCGGGAGATGACCCTTGAAGAACTGCACGCCAGTGAAGAGCAATTAGTGGAGGGTCTTGAACACCTTCGCAACGAGCTACAACACGCCAATCAAGGGCAGCAGCAGGCCCAAGGCGACTTGCAACGCTTGAACGGACGACTGGCCTCCCTGGAAGCTCTGCAGCAAGCGGCGCTCGACCCAGGCACCGGCACTGCCCAATGGCTGCGCGATCAGCAACTGTCCGAACGTCCGCGTTTGGCACAGGGCCTGCGGGTTGAGTCGGGCTGGGAGCTGGCGGTAGAAACCGTTCTTGGCGCCGACCTGCAGGCGGTGCTGGTGGACGACTTCGCCGGGTTGGATCTGGCCGGTTTTGAGCAGGGAGACTTGCGTCTCATCAGTCCCGCCAACGACGTGGCAGCGATTCCTGGCAGTTTGCTGGATAAGGTCGAAGCCTCGGTGGATTTGACCGCGTGGCTGGGTCAGGTGCAGCCAGTGGAACGGCTTAAGGATGCGCTGGCATTACGCGGGCAACTCGGGGCAGGGCAGAGCCTGATCAGTCGCGATGGTTTTTGGGTCGGTCGGCATTTTCTTCGTGTGCGCCGCGCCAGTGAAGCGGAAAGCGGCGTGCTGGCCCGTGGTCAGGAATTGAGCCGCCTGGGCCTTGAGCGCGATGAGCGTGAAGCCACCTTGGCCACCCTCGAAGAACAACTGCTGACCCTGCGCGAACATCAGGTGCGCCAAGAAGACGCCCGTGAGCATTTGCGTCGCCGCTTGCAGGAAGAAGCGCGTCAGCAAGGCGAGCTCAAGGCACAGCTGTCTGCCAGCAAAGCCAAGGTCGAACAGCTGACTTTGCGCCGTACGCGGCTCGATGAAGAGTTGACCGAGCTGGGTGAGCAGCGTGCCATTGAACACGAACAATTGGGTGAGTGCCGCCTGCACCTGCAGGACGCGCTGGACAGCATGGCCCTGGACACCGAGCAACGGGAACTGCTGCTGGCCCAGCGCGACAGCCTGCGCGAGCGCCTCGACCGTGTGCGCCAGGAAGCGCGGCAGCACAAAGATCACGCGCACCAACTGGCGGTCCGCCTGGGGTCACTCAAGGCACAGCACCATTCAACCCGACAGGCCCTTGAACGGCTGGAGTTGCAGTCCGAGCGCCTCAACGAAAAGCGCGAGCAATTGAGCCTCAATCTGGAGGAGGGTGAAGCCCCACTGGAAGAGCTGCGCCTCAAGCTTGAGGAACTGCTGGAAAAACGCATGGCGGTGGACGACGAGATGCGTCTGGCCAAGCTGGCGCTGGAAGACGCCGACCGCGAACTGCGCGACGTTGAAAAACGCCGCAGTCAGGCCGAACAGCAAGCGCAATTGGTGCGGGGCCAGTTAGAGCAACAGCGCATGGAATGGCAGTCGCTCACGGTGCGTCGCACGACCTTGCAGGACCAGTTGCAGGAAGACGGCTACGACTTGCACGGCGTGCTCGCCACGCTAACCTCTGAGACTAACGAAAAGGCCGCTGAAGAAGAGCTGGAACGCATTGCCGGACGGATTCAGCGCTTGGGTGCGATCAACCTTGCGGCCATCGACGAGTATCAGCAGCAATCCGAGCGCAAACGTTATCTGGATGCACAGAACGCCGATCTGGCTGAAGCGCTGGACACCCTGGAAAACGTCATTCGCAAGATCGACAAAGAAACGCGTAATCGTTTCAAAGAGACCTTCGATCAGATAAATGGTGGATTACAGGCTCTTTTCCCAAAAGTTTTCGGTGGCGGCAGCGCTTATTTGGAACTGACCGGCGAAGATCTACTCGATACAGGTGTGACAATCATGGCGCGTCCACCGGGCAAGAAGAACAGCACCATCCATTTGCTCTCCGGGGGCGAAAAAGCCTTGACCGCTTTGGCGTTGGTATTTGCCATCTTCAAGCTGAATCCAGCGCCATTTTGCATGCTCGACGAAGTTGACGCGCCGCTCGATGACGCTAACGTTGGACGTTACGCCCGTCTCGTGAAAGAAATGTCTGAGACGGTACAATTCATCTATATCACCCACAATAAGATTGCCATGGAAATGGCCGATCAATTGATGGGTGTGACCATGCATGAGCCTGGGTGTTCTCGTTTGGTGGCGGTAGACGTGGAGGAAGCGATGGCTCTGGTCGAAGGCTAGCAGGAGGGCTGATGGGCGCAAATGGATGGCAATTTGACAGCTAGTTGCACGCTTTACATCCGTTACAGTGACCAACCAGTTGCAACTGACGGTGTAAAGATGTCTTTGGTCGTGCTAGCTTAGTCAACACATTTCTAATGCGTGGGTAAAACGCCTGACAGAACATAGAGTTGGCGCCACGTTTTAAAGGGGTTTCGGCCCTTATTTTCAGCATTTTTTACTAGAGGCACTGGATTACATGGAAATCGGTCTGCGCGAGTGGCTGATCGTCATCGGCATTATTGTCATTGCCGGTATTCTTTTTGATGGCTGGCGCCGGATGCGCGGCGGCAAAGGAAAACTGAAATT
>NZ_JAQGNX010000097.1 GCF_028293835.1 Pseudomonas sp. | reverse complement strand
ACCTGTGACCATAACCTCTTTCGTTGGGCACAGGGACAACATACAAGGAGCTGCCGAAGGCTGCGATTCGACCGGGAACCGGTCGCCCTCATGAACCGCTGAAAGGGTGCCGGTCGCCCGCGGCCTCGGCCTATCGCAGCCTTCGGCAGCTCCTTGGTTTTGTGTTGGTTGCCCGGCAGCGCGGCGTCGGAGACGTGGCGGAACCTCCTACAGATTCTCTTTAAATTCACATTCAGCTATCCCGTTCCTGGCCGATAGCGTCTTTGCGAACAGGTTTATTGGCCCGAGATCCACGATTTCCCAGCCACGCGAGCATTCCAAAATCGATATTCTGGAGAAATTAGATGAATAGCTGGCTCTCGGACATCAGCGTCAACCTAAAACTGGCACTGGGCTTTGGCCTGGTATTAGTCCTGACGACGGCTTTGGCGTTAATTGGCTGGACCAGCCTGGACGGGCTCATTTCGCGCAGCGACAAAATGAGCAGTATTGCGGCGCTAAGCAACCAACTGGCCAATCTGCGTGTATCGCGCTTGCAATACATGATTGCCAACGGTGACGACACCGTGGGGCAAACCGTACTAGTGGCGTTGGAAAGCTACAAAAACATACAACAAAAGCTTAGCAAGGAGCTCAAAGATCCCGAAGCGCTCAAAGTGCTTAGCCAGTTGGCCGATGTCAGCACTAATTACGAAAGCGCCCTGGCAAAAATGCGCAGTGCCTACAACGTCGTCAACACGGTTAGTGGAGACATGAATGCTCAAGCGCAGAAAGGCGCTGATCTTATCGGCTCGATTCTTACTCCCGTGCTGCAAATGGCCCCCGCCGATGAAGGCCGCTTCGACCAGTACCAGGCGATCATGAAGGCAAAGGAAGACTTGGCACTGGTGCGCTATGAAGTGCGCGGCTACACCGCGAAACCGACGGCTGAGAACGAACAGAAAACCATGGGCCAACTGGACGCTGCCATCGGCGGCATCAAGCCGCTGGGAGCGGTGTTCGGCAGTTCACAGCCCGAGGCAGTAAAACAATTGGAGACCGCGCTGCTCAACTACCGAGCGTCGGTGCTGGCGTTCAAAGTGGCCAACGGCGATATCGTTTCATCACGTAAATCCCTGGGTGAACTGGGCATCGTTATCCTCAGCCTGAATGATGAACTGTACAAACTCCAAACCAGCAAACGCGATCAAGACAGTGCCCAGTCGCGTCAACTGCAAATCGGCGCCACGCTGCTGGCGCTGATCATCGGTGTATTTGCGGCCATCATTATCACTCGCCAGATCACTCGTCCCCTGCAACAAACGCTGGCCGTGATCGAGCGCATTGCAGCGGGCGATCTTTCCCACAGCGCGACCGTCACTCGTCGCGATGAACTGGGGGAGCTGTTGTTGGGTATCCAGCGCATGGGCAGTACCTTGCGTGAATTGATCCGCGGGATCCGCGATGGCGTCACACAAATTTCCGGCGCTGCCGAATCGCTTTCTACAGCCACCCAGCAGACCAGTTCTGGGGTGAATAGCCAGAAAATCGAGACCGATCAGGTCGCGACGGCCATGCACGAGATGTCGGCCACGGTTCAGGAAGTGGCACGCAATGCCGAACAGGCTTCAAACGCTGCCTCCGCTGCTGACAAGGAAGCCCGCGAAGGCGACAAGGTGGTGGGCGAAGCGATTGTGCAGATAGAACGCCTGGCCGCCGAAGTGGTTCGCTCCAGCGAAGCCATGAACGGACTGCAACTGGAAAGCAACAAAATCGGCAAAGTCATGGACGTGATCAAAGCCGTGGCCGAGCAAACCAACCTGCTGGCCCTCAACGCCGCGATCGAGGCCGCGCGTGCAGGTGAAGCCGGTCGCGGCTTTGCGGTGGTGGCTGACGAAGTACGCGGTCTGGCGCAACGGACGCAAAAGTCCACCGAAGAGATCGAAGCCTTGGTCGCCGGATTGCAAAGCGGCACCCAACACGTGTCGAGCATCATGCTCAGCAGCCGCAATTTGACCGACAGCAGCGTGGCCTTGACGCGCAAAGCCGGGGTTTCATTAGAAAGCATCACGCAAACCGTATCGAACATTCAGGCCATGAATCAGCAGATCGCTGCAGCCGCCGAGCAGCAAAGCGCAGTGGCCGACGAAATCAGCCGCAGCATCGTCAATGTTCGTGACGCGTCCGAGAAAACCGCTGCGGCCAGTAATGAAACCGCCGCCTCCAGCGTAGAGCTGGCGCGCCTGGGAACTCAGTTGCAAACGCTGGTCAGCCGCTTCCGCATGTAAGCCACGGGCCAAAGCAGCGCTGCGCTCATCGGGCCCAGTGCAGCGACGAAGGCGCAGGGCTGCATAGCCTGCGCCGATTCACCATTGTACAGAGACGCTCTAAACCGGCATGCTCGCGTTTCAGCCGTTTGCCCGCCCGGCAAATCTGCCTGCCTGATTTGATTAGATGCGCCCGGAGCCTCGTCGGTAATGAATTCGCCAAGCCCGCTGGAAACCCCAGCCGTCAGCACTAAATTGTCGTCCCTTGAGTTCCGCGCAATGGTGGCGATTTTGCTGTCCATCTCATTGGCGACACTTGACACTGCCATCGCCAATACCGCCCTGCCCGCCATCGCTGCCGACCTGAACGCCTCGCCTGCCGCTTCGGTGTGGGTGATCAACGCCTATCAACTGGCCGCTGTCGCCACCCTGCTGCCGCTGGCGGCATTGGGCGGAATCATCGGTCATCGCCGGGTGTACCTCGGCGGGCTGATGCTGTTCATCGTCGCCTCGGCGCTGTGTACCTTTTCCTGGTCATTACCGACCCTGACAATCGCCCGGGTCCTTCAGGGGCTGGGGGCCGCCGCGATCATGAGCGTCAATGCCGCGTTGATCAGCTCAATATTCTCGCCCCAGCGTCTGGGCCGAGGGCTGGGTATGAACGCGTTGGTGGTGGGCGTGTCATTTGCCGCCGGGCCCACCGTGGCCTCGCTGGTGTTGTCGGTGGCACACTGGCCGATATTGTTCGCCATCAACCTGCCCATCGGGCTGTTTGCGTTGTACTTCGCCTGGTCTGCGTTGCCGGTAACGAAACTCAGCGGCCTGCCGTTTGATCGAATTACCGCGATTTTGAATGTCATTACGTTCGGGGCACTAATCTTCGCGTTGAGTCAGGCCGCGCAACTGGGCTCGATGACCAGCGTGGGGATCGCTGTGGTCATTTTTGTGGTCGGCGGCGTATTGATGATCCGACGCGAGGCCGAACATCCCGCGCCGATGTTTCCGCTGGATCTGCTTAAGCGTCCGCTGTTCGCGCTCTCCGCGCTGACAGCGGTGTGCGCGTTCGCAACCCAAGGCCTGGCCTTTGTCTCATTGCCGTTCTTTTTCGAAAACGTACTCGGCCGCGATCCGGTGCAAACCGGATTTCTGATGACACCGTGGTCGGTCGTGGTTGCGCTGATTGCGCCCTTCGCCGGGCGCCTGTCAGACCGCTACCCGCCGGGGCTTTTGGGTGGCATCGGCCTGGCGGTGATGTGTGGCGGAATGATTTCGCTGACCCTGCTACCGAGTAATCCGGACGCGTGGGACATTGGTATTCGCATGGTGATATGCGGCTTGGGCTTTGGTTTTTTCCAGGCTCCGAACCAAAAAGCCCTGCTCACCAGTGCGCCGCAAAAACGCAGCAGCGGCGCCAGCGGCACCATCGCCACTGCACGCTTGCTCGGGCAAGCCACCGGCGCGGCATTGGTGGCTCTGAGCTATGGAATTTCCGGTGAACACGGCCCCGTGCTGGCCCTGCTCATCGGCGCCGGCTTCGCCGCCGTCGGCAGCATCGCCAGCGGCCTGCGCCTGATCACGCCTAACACCGTTGGTAAATAATGATCCGGCAACTAGTAGGCTCCCAGCGGGATTTATGTGATTCACAGATTTCTGCAGGAGCTGCCGATGGCTGCGATGCGGGCATAAAATCGCAGCCTTCGGCAGCTCCTACAGAGATTTATATGTTCAACCGGGCGTTGAAGGCGTTGTTGTAGGCGGAATTGAAACGGGGGCAGACCGCTGCGGTTTGAACACGCCCAACGAGCGTCGTATGCCACTGGCGAGTGTACTATTGGCGTGCAGATTGTCGTAATGGAACACCGCTGTAGCCCGCACTTCGTTTGGGTCTGCTGGCAGGTTGGTGTGCAGCGACCGATAGCCCCAGAACAAATAAAGATCGCCTGGCCGCATGCGAATCCGGGTGAACTTGTCCGAACCGTTGAAGTAATCCCGCTTCAACCAACGCTGGGACCAACGGTTATCGACAAGCATTTTGTCGATCAGATTAAACAAATAATTGCTACGCAGCGGTCGATGGCTGCGCAGCATTACTAAATCACCGGGGTCGGTTGCCTCGGGCATGCAGACGGGCATGATGGTGGTCAGCACAAAAGAGTCATAGTGGAAAATCAGCGACTCCCGTTGTCCGCCTTCGCCGATCAAACAACGCAACACCTGATGCAGTCCATGCTCCACCGGCTGGCGCCCCGTGGCAGTTGCTACGATTCGCTGGCATAAATCGATGAATACCGGCGACGAGCCCAACGCGTCGAGGTGTGAACCCGCCACCGCTTCCCTGCCCGTCAAGGCAACGTAACCGTTGCCTGCAGATTCTATTGCGCCCAACACCAACGCCTTCAAGTCGGCTAGCTGATCACGGGTGGCCCAACCGGGCAGTACCGCAAAGCCGTCATTATTAATTGATTTAACGAGGGTTTTTATTTCAACATCAGTAAACAAGGTGGGGTACATAGAAGTTCGCCTCTTTTCATCGTCAGTGTCTTTGATACTTGCCGACAACGCTTAATTGTTTATAACAAACTAAGAAGGCGAAACCAGACTACCAGCCCTCACACAACATACAACCCCAGCCCGTAAATATTTCCGGCGTTTTATTATTACATGTTATTACATTCTTAATAGTTTTCGTAAAGTATGACGTCAACTAATTGCCGACTGTAAAAAACTCCGACCGAACTTAGCCTCACTTTTATTACACCTGTTACACCCGGGATACAACCACCTGTAATACAAACGAACACTGTCCATTACCGGACGTATTTGCTTAGTTGTTCGGGTGCCTGCCTCTACAACACAAACCGCTGCACCATCGCGTTCAGGTCCGTGGCTAACATCGACAGCGCGTCGCTGGCCACGGTGGTCTGCTGCGCGCCGGAGGCTGTTTGTGCTGACAAGTCACGAATGCTGGTCAGGTTGCGATCCACTTCATTGGCTACCTGCGCTTGCTGTTCCGCAGCACTGGCGATCAGCAGGTTGCGGTTGCTGATAGTTGAGGTGGATATGATTACCACCGCCAATGCCTCCCCGGTCGCGGCGGCCTGTTCCAGGGTAACGCTGGCCTGGGTAGCGGTTAGGCGCAGGGCTCCAGCGGTGGCTTGAGTGCTTTTTTGCACATCGTTTATCAAGCTTTCTATTTCGCTGGTAGAGGCACTGGTGCGTTGTGCAAGGGACCGTACTTCGTCGGCAACCACGGCAAAACCGCGGCCCGCTTCGCCTGCCCGAGCCGCTTCGATGGAGGCGTTGAGCGCAAGCAAGTTGGTCTGGTTGGCCACCGCACGGATCACGTCGAGAATCTTGCCAATACTTAGGGTGCGTTCGGCCAGGCCCTCAGCCTGATGAGAAGAATCCAGCACGTTACCGGTCAATTGTTTGATTGAGGCAATGGTGTCGTGTAATCGGTGTTGGCCTTGGGCCGCGGCTTCGCTGGAAGCTTGAGATTCGCTGGACGTGTTGCTGGCGTTACCTGCCACCTCCACGGCCGCTTGGCTCATTTCGTTGACCGCGACTGCGGCTTGTTCGATTTCGTCGTTTTGCAGCTGCAGGTTCTGCGCGCTGGCTTGAGCGATAGTGCCCATTTCTTGAACCGAGTGTGCCAGCTGGGTGGCGGCAGCGCCGATCTGGGCGATGGTTCCGTGCAGATTGCCGCGCATCCGTCCTAACATGCTCAGCAGCTGCGCGGGTTCGTCCTTGCCGTTCGGGATGGCTTGGGGACTGAGATCACCGTCGGCAATGGTGTTGGCAATGTGCAACGCGTGGCGCACTGGGCGGATAATGCTTATGCTCAACCGCCAGGCCAGCAGCAAGGTCAGCACCAGCGCCATCATGATCGCGCCCGTGACTATGACTTGCGCCTGTCGATAGCTTTTACCTGCCGCCTGCACCGTGGTTGCTGCGCTTTGCTTGTTGAGCTCGCGCAGTAGCTGCACTTGCATGTCCATCAAGTCGCCTTGCATGGACAAGGTGGTGTTAATCAGCATCCGTGCGTCATCAATCTTGCGTTGCTCGATCAGTGCCATTTGATCGTGCAACCCAGGGATAAACGCTTTGTAAGCTTCTTGCAGCGCCAGGATCGAATCCCGTTCGGTGGCATCGGTAACCCGCGCCAAGTAATCGGCAAAGCCTTTCTCGACTTCGTTTTTCAGCTGCTCGACGTTAATTTTGCTGGTGATAACTGCGCTTGGGTCGTCGGCATTGGCAATCAGATTTGACGTTTCGGCGCGCATCTTGACCAGATCGATAGCGATGGCGTCGGCCATGGCGATGCTGGGCAGCGCCCCTTTCTCGATCGCTTCACTCTGGTTACGAATGTCCTGCATCTGCCATAGGCAAAACGCGCCCACAGCCACTAACAGCGCGGCAGTGATGCTGAAGCACATGACCAGTCGCGGGGTAATTTTAAAACGACGCAGTAAGGTCGTTTCGGAACGCGTGCTTAAAAACCGAGGCCAGAACCTATTCACAGCTGATCACGCCTCTTCATCCCTACAGTGGAGAGGCATGTATAAGGCAATTATGTGATGACTTTGTGACAGAGAGAAAAATTAATGGTGATCATGGGCAGCGCTGCGCGCCCCCCCCCCTCTCAGGCCATTGCCACGGTGGCTTGCCACACTTGAAGTAAATGAAATACACCTGAATAAAGCTTCATGTTGGCTGCAGGGTTCAGTCACGCAACTGTCATCGGGGTAATTCTTACTTACCTAAAATGACACGCAGCGCTGGTTCGCTGTTTCCGCTGTTGAGTTCCAACTAGCACAGTTGGGGCGTTACTTCGCCAGCCGATTGAACAAGGCCGCGGTGTAGTGGGCAGTACCTGGTCATACCGTCGGCATCGGCGCCCAGAAAAACACCGGGGACAGCGACTTCCCCTACCTCGATTCGGGGCTTAACAGCGGCGATGCACGCCAACGGCCTGGCTCGGGAGCAGACACTCCGGCATTGACTAACCTGCAACTGAACAAATTCCAGCACGCGGGCGAACAAACCTGGATGGCCGTGTACAAATATGACTTTGGTCATTTGGGCGTGAAGGGGCCTGGGCTTCGCAGCGACCTATGCCAACACAACCGAAACGTAGAGTTTGGTCGAATTCAAATCCGAGGGTTATTACTCCATACTCTGCACGCGACGGCCCCTACCGTCCCGCGCACATGGAAACCTGCCGATGCTGCCCTCTCCACGCAAAGCTTTTGCACATCCCGCGCTGTTGCATAGACAAAAATGGCGCGGACGCGTCGGCCTCGCGCTGGTGGCTTGCCTTTCGGTGCTGGCAGGCATGACCGACGCCATCGGCTTTATGGCCTCCGGGGATTTCGTCTCGTTCATGAGCGGCAACACCACTCGCCTGGCCGTCGCTATCAGCAACGGCGATGTGGAGCTGGTCTTGCGCTTGGCGCTCCTAGTGGTAACGTTTATCGCCAGCAACGCGCTGGGCATTGTCGTCAGCCGGCTAACGGGCCGGCGCACATTGCCATTATTGTTGTATATCGCTGCACTGCTGTGTGCCGCTGCAGCATGGCCATTCGACAATCAATTGCCAGCGTTGCTGGGCGCAATCACCGCCATGGGCATGCTTAACGCTGCCGTCGAAGAGGTGAACGGTTTTCCGGTCGGGTTGACCTACGTGACCGGTGCCCTCTCACGCTTTGGCCGCGGCTTGGGTCGATGGCTGCTGGGAGAACGGAGAAATGGCTGGCGGGTACAGTTGATTCCTTGGACCGGCATGTTTGCGGGTGCGGTTATTGGTGCCCTGCTTGAACAGCATCTGGTCCTCAAGGCTTTATTTGCCAGCGGCGCGCTTTCTGCCATTCTGGGAGTAGCCTCGTTAAAAATCCCCCGGCGCTGGCAACTGGCGTACATGCCTAAATGAACCCGTCGCCAACATCCGAATACACGTACTTAAAAGCAGAGCCTATGATCCCAGCCGAACAGCGCCACCAGACAGCACTGGAAATTTTCCTCAAGGAACGTCCTGAGCTTCGCGAAGACCTTGACCATCTGAACCCGTTGGCCGCCCAGGCCAAGGGCGAAACCATGGCCCAGTACCGCGACGAACGCTTGCATGAAGCGTTCGAAGCGGAAGCCGAACGCTTGGGCTTTTTCGCTTGGGAACTAACCCTGAAACTCACCGCCGGGTCCCCGGAAGAGTTTCAGGCGCAACGGCTGGAGGTGCACAAGGAGGTTGCCGAAATGGCCGGAATGGACTGGTCGGAATATTGTAAAGAGCATGGGATACAGAACGGCGTTTAGCCTGGCTGCAGCCTGGACAGACGCAACGAACTTGCCCTCACCGCCAAGTGTTACAGTCAGCGCCTTTAAGAACGGCTTTCACAATAAATAAGGGAAACACCATGCGGATGTTGATAGGCGCCTTGACCTTTGGATGCCTCGCAGGCTGCGCGGCGCCGAGCATGGACACGGCGCGGAGCGCTGCACCGGTGAAGACATTCACCTCCGAGAAGCAAGACCAACTGGTTGCCCAGTGCATTCAATTTGCGTGGCAAGATGACGTGATGTTCGGCGTCGAAGCCGATGCGTATCTCAAACCGGGCACTAAAGGCGGCTTCACTGTCTATACCCGTAGCGCCGAGTATTTCGTCGATGTCCAGAGCGCAGCTTCTGGCACGACGATTAACTTCTTCGTAGCCAACGGTGATGCGCTGGCCGAGCGCCGACTGGCGTCGCTGGCGACCTGCCTATAATCCTTTATAGCGACTGACTGGTCGCACAGTTGAACGGGAGTATTTCATGGACTTACAGCTAGGAAATAAATGCGCCTTGGTCTCCGGTTCAACCAAAGGTATTGGCTTCGCCATCGTTTCCGGACTGGCCCGCGAGGGGGCCCGGGTAATTCTCAACGGTCGTTCCCAGGCGTCGGTGGATGAGGCGCTGAGCAGACTTCGCGCGCAGCAGCCCGACGCCGATGTTCAAGGGTTTGCCGGCGATTTGTCCGACCCGCAGCAGATCAAGCGCCTGACTGAGCACTATCCGGAAGTCGACATTTTGGTGAACAACCTCGGCATCTTCGATCCCAAGCCATTTGAAGACGTCCCTGATGAAGAATGGGAACAGTTCTTCAACACCAACGTCATGTCCGGTGTGCGCCTGTCACGGGCCTACCTGCCGAACATGAAAAGCAAAAACTGGGGCCGCGTGGTTTTTATCAGCAGCGAAAGCGCCGTGCAGATCCCCGTTGAAATGATCCACTACGGCGTCACCAAAACCGCCCAGCTCGGATTATCCCGCGGTTTGGCGGAAAGCTGCGCTGGCACCGGCGTGACCGTGAATGCAGTACTTCCTGGCCCCACCCGTTCCGAAGGTGTCAGTGAGTTTGTGAACAAACTGTCGGGTGGCAAACCGTTCGCGGAATTCGAAAAGGAATTCTTTGAAAAAGCTCGACCTACCTCCCTCCTGAAGCGCTTTACGACCCCCGAGGAGGTCGCCAATCTGGTGGTTTATGTTTGTTCTGAAGCCTCATCGGCAACCACTGGCGCAGCCTTACGGGTAGACGGCGGCGTGGTCAAATCAGCGTTCTAGACCGGCTCGAATGTACTCAAGCAAAGGCAAATCAATAAGGCGCCTTTAAGGCGCCTTAATTTCGCATCACTGTCAGACAACCGCGTGTTTAAAAGCACGTCCAGGCGATAGAACAAACAGCGCGCCCGAAGCGGGCTTGCCTAGGCGTTACTCGGCATCGAACTTAACCGCAGCGCCCATACCCAGATCAGCACCTGTCATCGGATCGCTGGTCAGGTCTGACGCTGTGCGCAACTTCATTGCTGATACCGCATCCATCTCTGCATCGCTGACGTTGCCCGACACCAAACCATCGCCGCCATCAACCGCAGGTTGCGGGTTTTCAACGAATTCCCACTCCGGACCTTCATTCCATGGCCCGCGCAGTGCTTCGCCCTGAGACATCTTGAAGTAGACGTTGGTAAACGCTGGATCACCCAGCAGCTTGCCTTGGGGAAAGTTCGGCTGGATGGAATGCAGTGCTTTTTCAAACGACAACTGGTGGGCGACTTCTCGCGTCATCAGGAATGTCAGGGCGTCTCTCACCCCGGCATCGTCGGTCACATTGATCAGGCGCTCATAAAGAATCTTCGCCCTTGATTCTGCCGCAATATTTGAACGAAGGTCGGCGGTTGGATCACCAATAGTGTCGACGTAAGCACCAGACCAAGGCACACCTGCCGAGTTCACGAATGCTGGGCCGCCGCCGTACAGAATTTGCGTGACATGGGAGTCATTGCCCGAACCGGTCAATGAACGATAGAGAGTGGCTTCATCTTCTGCCCCTTCTGCCAGCATCCCTTTGGCACCCTTGTTCAGCATCATCACCATCGAGCCGATGATTTCCAAGTGGCTGAGTTCCTCGGTGGCGATGTCGAACAGCATGTCCTTACGGGCCGAATCGTCTTCGCCTATGGCTTGGGAAAAGTAGCGGCATGCGGCAGCAAGCTCACCCTGGGGCCCTCCGAACTGTTCAAGAAGAAGGTTTGCAAGTCCAGGATTAGGCTCCGCTACGCGAACGGTGTACTGCAGGCGCTTGTTGTGAATGAACATGTCTTTCTCCTCAACTTTCTAATAGGCCGTGGTGGCTAAATCAAGGGCGTCCATCAGGAGGCCACATAGAAAGTGACGGAGAAAAATGCGCGACTGTTCCTCTCAATTCGATGAACGGCAAAGGTTGCGGACCCTTACTGGAATCCATTCAAAGCAATACGGAAACGGACGACGCGTGCACAGGTTCGATAGAGACGGTAAATCCGGTCGCCCACCACATGGAGGCTAGCCATAAAATGCCGACAATCAAAAATACGGCGAGTAATCCTTTTGCGTTCATGGGCATCCGCTCGATGGGGGCTCCGAATGCGAGCGATGATCTGAAATTTACGTACAACTTAGTTCAATTTTCTCCGGCTCGCCGAATATCGGTGTGATGGATGACCAAATTAATTTTTTAGAAGCTCAGCACTTCGGTTTTGACCTACCACTCGTTGCGTTTGGTCGCTGCGCACCGTTGGAAAAATTACGTTCTCAGCCCCCTTCTCGACACTGCACCCGACTACAAGAGCTGACCGACCGCATCCGCGATGGCTTTCCCCAGCGCTTCGGTATTGCCGGTACCCCCGATATCGGGGGTCAAGGGTGCCCCGGCCGGTCCCATCGCCAATACCGCTTCAATCGCCTTGAGCACGGCGGCGCCAGCATCCGGATGCCCCAGATGCTCCAGCATCATCGCACCGCACCAAATCTGGCCAATCGGATTGGCAATGCCTTTACCGGCGATGTCGGGCGCGGAGCCATGGACGGGCTCGAACAGGCTGGGGAAGTGGCGCTCCGGATTGATGTTAGCCGACGGTGCGATGCCAATGGTGCCGGTGCAGGCCGGCCCCAGGTCGGAAAGAATATCGCCAAATAGATTGCTGGCGACAACGACATCAAACCAATCGGGGTGCAACACGAAGTTCGCGGTCAGGATGTCGATGTGGAACTTGTCGACATTGACGTCCGGGTAACGCTTGCCCATTTCAACGACGCGCTCATCCCAATACGGCATGGTGATAGCGATGCCGTTGGATTTAGTGGCCGATGTGAGGTGCTTTTTCGGGCGTGTCTGGGCCAGGTCAAACGCATATTTGAGGATTCGGTCGACCCCGATGCGCGTCATGACGGTTTCTTGAAGCACGATCTCGCGGTCCGTGCCGGGGAACATTCGGCCGCCGACGCTGGAGTACTCGCCTTCGGTGTTTTCCCGCACGACGTAGAAGTCAATATCGCCGGGTTTACGGTCAGCCAGCGGCGATTTCACGCCAGGCATCAACCGGCACGGACGCAAGTTTACGTACTGATCAAATTCACGCCGAAACAGCAACAGCGAGTCCCAGAGTGAAACATGGTCAGGCACCACATCCGGCCAGCCCACCGCGCCGAAGTAAATGGCGTTATAGCCTTTGAGGATATCGGCCCAGTTGTC
Source organism: Pseudomonas sp. (assembly GCF_028293835.1). Classification (GTDB taxonomy): domain Bacteria; phylum Pseudomonadota; class Gammaproteobacteria; order Pseudomonadales; family Pseudomonadaceae; genus Aquipseudomonas. Next base: position 18,329 of record NZ_JAQGNX010000097.1, on the reverse strand, counting down.
GGGCATCATTTTTTTGTGCGCCAGGTAATAATCGGCGCTGGCAAAATCGAACCAGTCCCATTGCAAGGTGATGTCGTGGGCTTTGGCGACCGCATCAAGGACGCGCACGCCTTCTGGCATCACTTCCTTACCGATCCCGTCACCGGGAATGACTGCGATTTTATAATTGGCATGCGTCATGTGAAGTTCCCCCAAGTTGTAGTGGTGTACTAACGGCGCTCACTCAAGACTGTATTCAGGTCGATGTTGGCCAACCGCTCAGCCACATCGCGCCGTTCCCCAGTCCAAAAACTGCCCTCGGCAAGCTTGATACGCGAAACCGTGCTTTCCATATGGCGCAATGCCGCTGCCCTGGCCGCTTCCGGATCGCCTGCGAGGATTGCGGCATAAATGGCGTTGTGTTCTGCATGCACCTCGGCGGTCAAATCCGCTCGGCGCGCCTCATTGCTGCGCGTGATCCGGATGGCATCGTGCAGCGCGCGGGTCAGCATGCCGAGCAGATCGGTGTAGTAGTGATTTTGGGTCGCACGGGAAATCACCATGTGAAACTCAAGATCCTCTTTGACCCCGTCCCCACCGTGAGCCACTGCTCGATCGATCTCTTTCAACGCACGTTTTATCTCCGCCAGGTCCGAAGCTGTACGACGCGTGGCGGCAAGGGCAGCCATCTGCGCCTCGATGCCGCAACGCAGTTCGATGATACGCAGCACCCCGTCGGCGGGATTACTGGCCGACGCGGTCAGTCGAAACGCAGCAGAGGTACGCGGGTCAAGGACGACGGTTCCGCTCCCCTGGCGAGTTTCCACCAGCCCTTCGGATTTCAGCCGGGAAATGGCTTCGCGGATGACTGTTCGGCTTACACCGAACTCCTCGACCATCGCCTTTTCGGTGGGCAACCGTGCATTCACCGGGTAGGCGCCGCTGCGTAACTGTTGCGCAAGGAGCTTTGTGATGCGGTCCGCCAAAGTTGGCTCAGTGATCATCTTCGTGTCATCACAGTGTTTCTTCCCGTTAAGCATCCATAGTCCAGAATAGTGAAGCGTTACACTTTATTTTGCGCCGCCTCGAGTATTACCGCTCTGGCGTGGCTCCTGCCACGCAACCAGAAGAACAGTTGCAGCGCTATCAGCAAGGCACTCATACCAATGAACACCGCACTGATGGGCCGCTGAACGAAGACCGTCAGGTCACCCCGAGACAGCAGCAGCGCTCGCCGAAAGTTTTCCTCTATCAAGGGACCCAGCACATACCCGAGCAGTATGGGCGCGACCGAAAACTCCAGTGCTATCAGCACCGCGCCAATGATGCCGAATACCAGCACTTCGCCGACTTCGAACAGGCTGTTGTTGGTGCTGTAAACGCCCACCGAGATGAAAAACAGCGCAGACGGATACAAATAGCGATACGGCACCTGCAGCAACTTGACCCAAATACCGATCAGCGGGACGTTCAGCACCACGAGCAATACGTTTCCGATCCAGAAGCTGGCAATCAGCCCCCAGAACAGATCAGCGTGTTCCGTAATCAGTTGCGGCCCGGGCTGGATGCCCTGAATCAGCAAAGCTCCCAGTATCAGCGCCATCACCGCATCGCCGGGGATGCCGAGGCTCATGGTCGGGATGAAATCGACCTGAGTCTTCGAATGCGACGAGGCCTCCGGGCTGGCAACGCCCTCCAGCGCACCGTGGCCAAAACGCTCGGGCGTCTTGGATATCTTCTTCTCCAAGGCATAAGCAAGGAACGTAGTAATTGTAGGCCCAGTGCCAGGCATCGCGCCAAACACAGTGCCTATTAATGTGCCGCGCAGCATCGGCATGAACGATTGCTTCAACTCGGCCTTGCTCGGGCGCATGTCGCGCAACCTGACTTTCACCCCGCTGCCGACCACTTTCATACGGTTTACGTTGTGCAGGAAATCGGCCACGCCGAACAGGCCGAGCGCCAGCGCAACCAATTGAATGGAGTCCGACAGCTCCATGAAACCAAACGTGAAGCGCATCGTCCCGCTGTTGACGTCCGTGCCGACGATCCCGGCTAAAAGGCCAAGACAGGTCATCGAGACACCCTTCAACGCCGAGCCCCGAGACATCGTGCCTCCCGCCAGCAAACCCAGCAGCATGATCGAGAACAGCTCGGTCGGACCGAACTTGAACGCGATGCTGACCAGCAAGGGCGAGGCGAAAATCATCACCAGGATGCCGAACGAGGCGGCAAAGAAAGAGGAGATCATGGTGATGCCGAGCGCGGTGCCGCCCTTGCCCTGTTGGGTCAGGGGATAGCCGTCGAGGCAAGTGACCGCATGGGGAGGATGGCAGGGCAGATTCAACAGGATGGCACCAATCGCGCCGCCGTATTGCGAGCCATAGAAGATCCCTGCCAGCATCAAAATCGCAGGCACTGGATGCAGGGTGTAGGTCAGCGGCAGCAACATTGATATGGCAGACAGCGCGCCCATGCCGGGCAACACGCCGATCAGGTTACCGATCAGAACGCCAAAGAACGACCACATCAGATTATGCGGAGTAAGCGCAACGCCGAAGCCTTGCCACAAGTCCATCAAGGATTGCTGAATCATGGCCGACCCCACTGAAAAAGCGGGAACTGCAGTTGCAGCCCCCAGGAAAAAACCAACAGACAGACGATGTCCATGGCAACGGCGAGCAAGAAAGCGTTCTTCAAGCTGTTCTGGCGATCACCCAGGGCAGCGATAAATACCACCGCGAAGGTCGCTGGCACCAAACCGCCGTAACGACCCAGTACGATGAAGGCAAAAATGCTCAGCGCGATACAGAACCAGCCACGCCACTCAGGCGGTTGCTTTTTGCGCTCCTCAGCCGGAACATTGGCGCGAGCCCCGAGTGCAATCAATAAGCCCAGCAACGCCAGGACCGTGCCGACGACGATCGGAAAGTAACCCGGCCCCATGTGAGTGAGCGTGCCGAACTTGTAGTTCAGGCCTTGGTACACAGCGCCTGCGCCCAACAAAAACATCAGGCCGCCGCCGTAGTAATCCTTGTTGTGATTGTTTAGCCAACCTTGGGGCTTAACGGATGTCATTGTGTGCCTCCTCTAACGAATCGACGGCGCCTCGGACGTTTCCCTGTCACGCCAGTTACTCCAGCACGGCGACGGTCTTGCGTTTGATCAAATCAAAGTCAATGACGGCGCCCAGGCCCGGTTCGACAGGCGCATGCACAAAGCCGTCGCTGTCGATCTCGATGTCTTGAATCAGCCCGTATTTCTGTGATTCCGCTGGCAGTAACACTTCAAAGAACTCGGTGTTGGCTATTGCCATGATCACGTGAAGATTGGCGACGTTATTCAGCGAGTTACCGCCGTGGTGCAGTTCGAGATTGAGATGAAAGGTTTCGGCCAGATGAGCAACTTTCATCAACGTGGTAATTCCGCCTTTGACCGCAACGTCACCGCGCAGAAAATCGGTGGCGCGCTGCATTACCCAGGGCGCAAACGAATCCAGGCCCCCTGCCGGATATTCGGTTGCCATGATGGGAATCGATAACTTTTTACGCAGCTCGACGTAGTTATAAATATCGGAATCAGCCAACGGATCTTCATACCAGTAGAAACCCATCGCTTCGATGGCCTGACCCACGCGCAACGCAGCGGCGTAGTCATAACTCCAGGTCGAATCGAGCATCAGCAGAAACTCGTCGCCTACCGCCTTGCGGACGGCCTCGCAGACTTTGATATCTTCGCGCCACGCTTGCGGTGGATGAATCTTGTAAGCCGCCATATTGATCGACTTGTAATACAGCGCTTGTTCGGCATAAGCCTCGCTGCTGTCCAATACCGCGGAGCTGATATACGCAGGCGCCCGGTCACGGTACGTGCCCAGTAGTTTATGAATGGGTAACCCGGCAACTTTGCCTGCGATATCCCATAACGCGATGTCGACAGCACCGATGGCGCGGACACTGGTGGTCCGGACTTTCTTCCACATCGCCTGGTAAAGGCGCTCCCGATCAAGGGGATTCTTACCCAGCAGCAGGGGCTTCAACGAGCGGATCAAGCTCCCTGCATCCATATCCGCAGGATGAAAAACCGAGCCCAGAAACCCATGACCTACGATGCCCTGATCCGTTGTAATCGCCAACAGACCCAACTTGCTGGAGCCTGAAAAAACGCCGGTATGAGCGCCATAACTGGTGGCGGGTATATCGTCCCAGCCAAATAGCGTCAACGTTACATTTGTTATTTTCATTGTTAGTCACCTTCCGTTCACGGTCGCTGCTTTAGTAGCCAGTCCTGACGTGCAAGCCCTGTGACGCCTATTCGATTTTCACGTTGCCGTCGCGTATCACTTTGGTCCATTTCGGCACTTCGCTCTGCAGCAGTTGGCCGAACGCTTCTGGCGAGCTTCCCAGTGCATGGACGCCTTGGTCGGCAAATTTCTGGATGACTTCCGGTTCTTTCAGTACATGGACGATGTCTCGATTCAAACGGTCCACTATCGGTTTCGACGTGGCGGCAGGGACTTGCATGCCGAACCAGATATTTACTTCATAGCCCGGCACTCCGGACTCCATGACGGTCGGAACCGAAGGAAACAGCGGTGAGCGTTGCAGTCCCGTCACGGCAATCGCTTTCATCTTGCCGGCTTTCAATTGATTCAGCACGTTAGGGATGTTGTCGAACAGCACATCAATCTCACCGCTCATTAATGCCAGCGTGGCCGGCGCGCTGCCTTTGTAAGGGACGTGGGTCAACTTGGTATTCGTCATTTGCATCAACAGTTCCATTGAAAGATGGTTGGACGAGCCGGAGCCGGTCGAACCGTAATTCAACTTTCCAGGATTGCTTTTTGCAAAGTCCAACAGCTCTTGGACGCTATTGATCGGCAGGTCATTGCGGGCGACCAAAATGTTCTGGGTATTGGCCGCCAGGACTACTGGCTGAAAGTCTTTCAGGGCGTCATAGGGCAGGTTATCGCCGTAAAGCGCCGGAAGAGAGGCAAAGGGCATCGGCGTAATCAGGATCGTATAGCCATCGGCAGGCGATTTTGCCGCCAGGTTATTGCCGATAATGGTATTGCCACCGGGATGATTCTCCACGATTACCGATTGATGCCACATTTTTGTCAGTTCGCTGCCAACCACCCGCGCCAACTGATCGTTGAATCCGCCCGGTGTATACGGAACGATGATACGAACCGGACCGTTCGGAAAATCATCGGCTGCCCCAGCAAAGCAGGCAAACACTGAGCTCAAGCAGAGCAACAACAGAGATTTTATTATTAGGGTGCGCATGTTCTATATCCCGTTTCGCGTTCAGAATTTGACGACATATCCAGGCCCGTCGATGACCGGATAATCCTTAAAGATCGACTCGTCTATTTCGAGGCCGATCCCCGGCTTGTCCAGCGGCTCGACACAACCGTCGGCGCCTATGGCGAAGGGCGAGCCGAACATGTCTCTGAAAGGATTGAATTTCGAAACGCAGGCTTCGAAGTAACCGGCGTTTTCCGTGGCGGCCATGAAATGCAGCGTCGCCGCATGGTTCAGGCCGGTGGCCGAGCTGTGCGGGTTGATCGGAATACGGTACGCAGAAGCGATGGCGGCGATACGAACCGCTTCGGTGATCCCGCCACACTTGGACAAATCGGGCTGCCAGACCTGAACCGCACCGGCCTCGAGCAGCTGGGCGAATTCGAACCGCGTGTAATGGTTTTCGCCTGCTGCCAACGGCACCAGCGGGGTGATTTTCGCCGCTTCACGGTACGAGGCAAAGTCGTTGCACGCGAACGGCTCTTCCAGCCAGCCTGCCTGAATGTCGGCGAGCACCGGCAGTACGCGGCGGGCATCCGCCATCGAATAGGCGGTGTTGGCGTCGGTCAGGATGTCGATATCATCGCCGAGCACCGTGCGCACATGCTTCACGCGTTCGATATCGACCTTGGCCGAGTCGCCAATGCGCAACTTGAGCGCCTTATAACCGCGGGCCAGATACTCCTGTGCTTCCTCTGCCAACGACTCTTTGGCCTGGTAGCCAAGCGCGATGCCACCGGCATACGCCTTGATCCGCCGCTTGCTACCTCCCAGCAATTGATACAACGGCATATTGGCCGCTTTGCCACGAATGTCCCACAGCGCCATATCGATCCCGGACAACGCCAGTGCCGCGCCGGCGCCCAACCCATGGCTGGACAACTGCATCCGGTGCACGCGCTGCCACGTCCCGATGCAGTCGGTGGCGTCCATCCCGATCAACAGGGGTGCAATCGTGCCGTGGATAAGACTGGTTACAGCGCCAGGACTTCTTCCAGGGTGGGCCTCACCGTACCCGGTGATCCCTTCGCAAGTCTCGACACGGATGATGATCGCGTCGCGCTTTAATGTGCTGCCGACGCCCATCGTCACGGTCTTGCCTTCAGGCAAACGATACGACAGCGGGATGGCGGTTATTGTTGTTATTTTCATTTCGCACCTCTGATCAAATACGTTTAGCGGTAGAAGCCGGTCAGCCCCAGATTTCTCTATTGACGGTATTATCCGGTCGCTCGCCGGCGACCAGCGCCAGCACGGTATCGACGGCCATAAAGCCCATGGCTCGTTCCGAATCCTGGGTAACGCCTGCCAGGTGCGGCGTCAGAATTACGTTCGGATGAGTGCGCAGCCGGCTGCTCATCGGCAGTGGCTGCACCTCAAACACATCAAGGACGGCGCCGGCGAGCGAGCCGGCGATCAGGGCGTCGGCAAGGTCGTCTTCACGAATGATCGGGCCTCGCCCGACGTTGATCAGCACCGCACCCGGTTTCCCATGGGCCAAAACACTCCGATCCACCATGCCTCGCGTCTGCGGGGTCAGCGGACAGGCCACGATCACGAAATCGCTGACCACGAACAGTTCGCTCAGCGAAAGCGGCCTCACGTGAGGCGGCAAACGTGACGGCGTAGTCGTATGCGCCGCCACCGCCATGGAAAAACCGTGGACTGCAATTTCACCGATGCGCTTGCCGATCGCGCCGTAGCCGATGATGCCTAGGGTGCGACCCGACAAATCAAAGGTCCTGGTCCCCGCCGTTGTGCGCGACTGCCAGTTCTCTTGCCTGACCTCTGCGTCAAAGCGGGCGAGCTGTCGACTGATGGCGAGCATGGCTGCGAAACAATACTCGGCGACGGCATTGGCGTTCACCCCAGGCGTGTTGGCAACGGGTATCTTTTGTGCCGTTGCCCGCTCGACCGGAATGAAGTCCAGCCCCACGCCATGCCGTACAACGCCACGTAACCGGTTGGCATTGTCAAACAGGTCATCAGGTAACTGGCGCCGGACAATAAGTCCGTCGGCCTCCGGCAGCAGACGGCGCAACGCCGCTTCGCTTTCCTCAGCAGACAACCCCGAGGGCACCACCACGACTGTCGCGGCCTCGGCCAACCCTGCCTGTGCATCGGCGTTGATCGGGTCAGTCAACAGGATCGTTGGACGGCGTGTCATACGCTTACCTGTTGTTTATCGACTGCCCGGGACAGTGAATCGCCGGCGAGACTATCCACCAGCTCCGGCACCGTCGATTGCGCTGTGCCTTTTTCCCGGGCGGTTGCGTAGGTTTGCCTGATCGCTTCGGCGTTGACATGAACCGCGCCCGCTTCCTGGGCCATGGTCGTGTAATAGGTCATGTCCTTGAGCGCGTTGGAAAGTGAAAAGCGGAAGCCGGAGTTGTCCCGCGATTCTATGTAAGGTCGCAGCCGTTTGAGGATGGCGCCTTCGCCGCCGCCCTTGGCCAGCACTTCCACAAACACCCTGGCATCGATTCCGGAGCGCTCGGCGCAAGCAGCCGCTTCTGCCAGCACAGCGGAAAATCCCAGCGACACGAAGTTGTGCAGCAATTTGAGGCGATGCCCCGAGCCGACCGGCCCGGCAAACACAATGTTTTCTGCGTAGCATTCAAGCAGCGGTTTGCATGATTCGAAGAGCGCGGGATCGCCGCCGACAATCAGGTTGAGCCGCCCTTGCGCGGCTTCGACAGGGGTGCGGGTCATGGGCGCATCGAGAAAACGCCCACCGGCTTGTTCCACCGACTCGGCGATACGGACCGTGGACGAAGGAATCGCTGTCGAGCAGTCGATCACGATGGTCCCCGGCGTAAGGCCCTCAAGCAGGCCGCCAGCGCGGTACAAAACATCTTCGACCTCAGGCGTTCCGGTGACGCACAAAATCACGATATCAACTTCTTTCGCCAGCGCCGCGATGCTGCCTGTGGTGGTCGCACCCGCACTGACCAGACTGTCCAGCGGCTGATTCCCAGGATGCTCCAGAAGCACCATGGAATAGCCGTGCTTGATGATGTTGGTCGCGATCCCATGGCCCATCAGGCCGATCCCGATCACTCCGATTTTCTTCATGATATTCGCCCGTGTCTGTTCGAAGAATGCCAACCGGCAGGCCTAAATGGCCCGTTTTTTCCCCAGCCCGCCTGCGCAGATGTATTTGATTTCCATATAGTCCTCGATGCCGTATTTGGAGCCCTCGCGGCCGACACCGGACTCTTTGATGCCGCCGAATGGCGCAAGCTCGGTAGAGATGATTCCTTCATTCAGGCCAACGATGCCGCACTCCAACGCCTCGCAAACCCGCCACGCCCGGTCATAGCTGTCGGTGTAGAAATAGGCGGCAAGCCCGAACGGCGTGTCGTTTGCCATGCGGATCACTTCTTCTTCCGTTGAAAAAGCAATCAGCGGCGCCACCGGGCCAAAGGTTTCCTCTCTCATCAGCTTCGAGTCAGGCGATACGTTGATCAGGATGGTCGGCTCAAAAAAATGTCCGCCGAGCGCGTGTGTCTGGCCGCCAGTGAGCAATTTGGCGCCGAGGCCGAGGGCGTCATCGATATGCTCCTTGACCTTTTCCACAGCGGCCGCATCTATCAGCGGCCCTAGATTGACGCCGTCCGTCATGCCGTCGCCGACGACCTGGGCTTCGACGGTGGCCTTGAGTTTGGCGGCGAACACTTCGTAGATATCGTCCTGAACGAAAATCCGGTTCGCACAGACACAGGTTTGCCCCGCGTTGCGAAACTTCGAGGCCATGACGCCAGCCACGGCGGCATCGAGGTCGGCGTCGGAAAAGACGATGAACGGCGCATTGCCGCCCAGTTCCATCGAGACTTTTTTTACCGTTCGGGCGCATTGCTCCATGAGTGTCTTGCCGACTTCCGTGGAACCGGTGAACGACAGCTTGCGCACCACAGGGCTGGAGGTCAGCGCACCACCGACCACACTGGCCTTGCCTGTCACGACATTGAGTACGCCTGGCGGAATACCCGCTTCGATTGCCAGCGCAGCCAGGGCAAGTGCGGAAAACGGCGTGGCGGAAGCCGGTTTGATCACGATGGTGCAACCGGCAGCCAGCGCGGCACCGGCTTTGCGGGTGATCATCGCATTGGGGAAATTCCACGGGGTAATCGCCGCCACGACGCCGACCGGCTGTTTGATTACAAGGATGCGTCGATCAGCGCTGGCAGCCGGAATCACATCGCCATATACCCGCTTGGCTTCTTCGGAAAACCACTCGATGAACGCCGATCCATAGGCGATTTCGCCACGCGCCTCGCTCAGCGGCTTGCCTTGCTCGCAGGTCAAAATCGTTGCGAGGTCTTCCTGATGCGCCATACAAAGGTCATACCAGCGACGCATCAATTTAGAGCGATCCTTGGCACTCGTTTCGCGCCAGGCTGGAAGGGCATCGTCCGCCGCTTGAATCGCTGCCTGGACGTCTTGCGCGGTCAAGCACGGGACACTGCCGATGTGCGTGCCGTTCGCTGGATTGACCACCGGAATGGTTTCATGGTCCGAGGCATCAATCCATTGGCCACCGACGTAGCATTGCTGACGAAACAAAGACGGATGTTTGAGATTCATGGAATCCTCCAAAGATTGAATCAAGAAAGAAGGTTGGTTGGCACGCGGCCGTCATCTATTGCTTCAATACCGCGAATCAGCAGCCACCCCATCGCATCGCGCGTGTCATCGGTGGCACTGCCGATGTGCGGGGTCAGAAAAACGTTGTCGAGGGTGCGATAGCGCGGGTCGATGTTCGGTTCGCTGGCGAAGACATCGAGTCCCGCGGCGAACAACTGACCGGATTGCAGCGCTTCGATAAGCGCGTTGTCGTCGATCAGATCGCCTCGGGAAATATTGACGACCACACCACCCGCCGGCATTCGTGCGATGCGCTCGCCATCGAGCATGCCCTTCAGCTCCGGGCGCCCTGGCGCCGCGATGAGGAAGATGTCACTCGCAGCGAGGAGATCATCAAGGCTCTCATGGTAAATCGCGCCCTGCTCCAGATCGGGGGATAACCGGGTACGGTTGTGATAATGGATTTCCAGACCGAAACCGCGAGCGCGTGTGGCAATGGCGCGGCCGATACGGCCCATGCCGAAAATGCAAAGGCGGCGCCCGACCAGTCCTCTACCGAGTAACTGCGTAGGCGCCCAGCCTTGCCACGCACCACTACGTACCATGCGGTCGGCCTCGTACCCTCTACGACAGGCGTTCAACACGAGGAGCATGGCGATTTCCGCACAGGCATCGCTCAGCACATCCGGGGTGTGTAAAACCTTGATGCCGCAGGAGCGCGCGGCGGCCATATCGATATGGTCGTATCCAACCGAGAGCGTAGCGATGGTGGTCAGAGCGGGTTGCAGGCTTCGCAGCACGTCGGCATTGATAACCTCGGTCGCGGTGACGAAAAGCACCTCAGACCCTTTGGCCTTTTCGGCTATTTCAGATGCCGACAGGATGCTGTCATCCCGGTTGGTCTGAAGAGCGAAACGCTTGCCAAGCTCCTCTTCAACCGCCGAAGTGAAACGCCGACAGAGGAAAGCCTTCCGACTGGAAATGGACTTCATACAATCAATCGCCTGTTATTTTTATTAATTGGTCATATCAATTTGTATGATGAAAATAGACAGGCATTTCTCCGTTGTCAAGAATTGGATTTTGCTCAATGAGGTGGTAACACTTATCTGCGTTTACGCCCGGTTTGCCTGGTTTTTTGCTAGGCTGCTGCCCTAACCCTTAAAACAAGAGACGACTCCGATGACCCAGAACCTATATCAAATCCCGGTTAAGTCCATTTCCGGGGACTCGACAACGCTGGCCGCATTCGAAGGCAAGGTGCTTCTGGTCGTTAACGTCGCATCGAAATGTGGCCTGACGCCGCAGTACGAGGGACTGGAAAAGCTTTACGAAGCCAAGCGTGCCGAGGGCCTGGAGATACTTGGTTTTCCTGCGAATAACTTCAAAGAGCAGGAGCCCGGCAGCGAGGCGGAGATTCAGGCGTTTTGCAGCCTGAACTACAACGTGCAATTTCCGCTTTTTTCCAAAATTTCTGTCGTGGGCTCGGACAAGCACCCATTGTATGAAGCGCTGACCACCGCCCTGCCCGACGCAACAGGCGAAGGTCCGATGCGGGAAAAATTATCGGGGTACGGCATTGCTGCGAACCCGGTTCCGGAAGTGCAATGGAATTTCGAAAAGTTTTTGATCGGCCGCGACGGCCAGGTAGTGGCGCGATTTGCACCGGATGTGGCAGCAGATGATCCACGGGTTGTAGAAGCGGTTGAGAAAGCATTGAAAGCGGGTGCTTGATCGGCCGGCTTATGCCAGCGATCTCTAACAGCCAACGGAATCGTTGTAACCCTACAGCGATATGAATTCTCCGGCGCGGTATCGGTCTCTATGCCTGAGAGACCGATAGACGATCCGCATTGAAAGAATCCACTCAAACTTTGTAAGGATTAAAGGATGAGCAATCGCACTTCTAGACCTCAAGGTATCATTCCGCCCTACATGCTGCGGCGCATAATCGCCAATGGCTCTGAACCTCAGCGTAACTGCGCGCAAACTACCCTCAATCACGTCAACACCCTGCTTGCTCACCCGTTTGCCGAACCCATGGTCACCACACCTGCCACAAGCGGAAACGTTGAGCGAACTATTTACGACGCCCAGCACGGCACCGCATTGCCGGGTACTCAAGTCAGAAAGGAAAATCAGGCGCCAACCAAGGATGTGGCCGTCAACGAAGCCTACGACTATCTGGGCGATACTTACGATTTCTACTGGCAAGCCTATCAACGCAACTCGTTAGACGGTAAAGGACTGCCTCTACTGGGCACCGTTCATTACGAAAAAGGCTATCAAAACGCATTCTGGAACGGTCAACAGATGGTGTTTGGCGATGGCGACGGTGAAATATTCAACCGCTTCACAATCGCCATCGATGTGATCGGCCACGAACTGACCCACGGTGTAACGGAAACCGAAGCCGGGCTGGTATATTTTCAACAGTCGGGCGCACTGAACGAGTCGCTTTCGGATGTTTTCGGGTCGATGGTCAAACAGTTCCATCTTAAGCAAACCGCCAGCCAGGCGGACTGGATTATCGGTGAAGGTCTGTTGGTTAAAGGCATCAACGGTGTTGGATTAAGATCGATGTCGCACCCCGGTACAGCCTACGATGATCCCTTGCTGGGCAAGGACCCTCAACCCGCCAGCATGAGCGGTTATGTACAAACCAAGGACGATAACGGCGGCGTTCATTTGAATTCAGGCATTCCAAATCGCGCGTTTTATTTGGCGGCGATAGCATTGGGCGGCAATGCCTGGGAACACGCTGGCTACGTTTGGTATGACACGTTATGCGACGACACTTTGCCCCAGGACGCCGATTTCGCTACGTTTGCAAATCTTACCGTCTCACACGCGCAAAAGCGGTTTGACGCGAAAGCCGCTCAGGCCGTCAAACACGCTTGGCATCAAGTCGGAGTGCTTTGAATAGGAGTGCTTTAAATGCAAACGCTCACTGTGCTGGACCAAAACGCCGTGATCCTGGTGTCTCGTGAAGGCGGCATCGCTTTCATGCCCAAGCTCAATGGTGCGCGACGGATCGAAGCAGCGCAGATGAGCGATGACAAACGGGCTGTTGTCTGCCAACTCATAAATCACATGTTGAGCTGTACCCCGACAACGCAAGCGCAGGCTGGCAGCGGCGATCAGCGCTATTACAAACTGAATATCAACAGTGGCGAACGGTGCCAGGATCTCGAACTGATCGTCCCTGAGGCGGCCGCTCCACAGGAGTTGGTCAACCTGTGGAAAGATGCGGGGCAGTGATAGGCCCGTCAGACATTTCAAGCCGCACGTCAGCCGCGCAGGCTGTGTGGGAGCGATTAAACGCGGCCAGCCGGGCTTTGGCGGCCTGCTCCGCTGCGGACTTGTTTGGATAGCACTTGGCGGGGTTCGGGTTGGAATGGAATGGAAGATTAGACCATCTGAACGGGTCCTGGGTATTGGGCAACCAATTCATCAGCGGTTAACAGCGTGATGCCTTCGACGGTCGATTGAGCCACTAAAATACGGTCGAATGGGTCTTTATGGATGTCAGGCAGGCTACCAATGGCGACAGCATGCGCACTGCCGATGGGCAATTCACTGTACCCATTGTCTAGCAACCCGCGACGCAATACGCGGGCGTCCACCTTGAAGTCTGGGCGGCCCAGACCATGTTTGATTGCGATTTCCCAAAGGCTGGCGGCGCTGAAGAACAGCTCGTTTTCAGGCTCACTGATCAACGCAGTGGCCGCGGCAGACAAACGACTGGGATCTCCAGCCGCCCAAAGCAGCAGTTGCGTGTCGAGCAGCAGCTTCATGCTTCACCACCAAACATGTGCTCAATGTCCTCAGCGCCCATCCGGTCAAAGTCATCGGGCACATTGATCTGCCCGGCCATGAAACCCAGGCGCTTTATTTGACTTGGCTCTGGCGAGGTCAACGACATGACCTTGACCAACGGCTTGCCCGCTTTCGCAATGACAAAGGGTTCGCCACGAACGGCCTGATCAATCAAGCGTGACAGATGCGTCTTGGCTTCATGGATGTTGATGGTGAGCATAACGGACGCTCCAAGATAAACTAAGTCCAATTAGTCTGGTTTAATTATCAACATTCACAAGTCTCTATTTAGGCCCTCAATCCCACAACTGAACCTGCTCAACTACCGTCTCCGCAATATCAGGAAAAGTAATCACCAACCCAACCCCGTTCGAGTTTGATGTGAAAATTCTTGCCAGGCCGCCCCTTCCCGAGTTTTTCCCGGCTTGGGGAAATAATCAAACAGCCCGTTCGCCCGATCAAGGGCACCTGGTTGATCCAGCGCTGTTTCCCGCGCACCCGCCCACGCCTGGGCAGCCTGTTTTCGGGCGAAAGTCTGGCTCTCTTGGTAGACTTGGACTCCGTCACGCTTGATCCGGATTGAGCCGTATAGCTGACCGTGCCATCGGCCCGTTTTCTAACTCTGATCGTTGCCATTTTTTGAAGTGGTACACGTCAGTTTGAGGTTGGTAGATCGGTCCACCCACCCGGAAAAAACGCCTGGAAACGCCCGTAAAATGGTACAGAATACGTTGAACAAAATGTTGCCAGAAACTGCCTCAACCCCGCTAGAAACAAGGTCTGTAGTGTCCAGGCGCTTCAGCGTTGCCCCTATGATGGATTGGACAGACCATCACTGCAGGTATTTCCTGCGACTCCTGTCCAGGCATGCCCTGCTCTATACCGAGATGGTCACCACGGGTGCGTTGCTCAACGGCGATCACCAGCGCTTTCTGCGTCATGACCCGTCCGAGCACCCGCTCGCGTTGCAGTTGGGCGGCAGTGTTCCTGCAGACCTCGCCGCCTGCGCACGAATGGCTGAGGCAGCAGGCTACGACGAGGTCAATCTCAATGTCGGCTGCCCGAGCGACCGAGTGCAGAACAACCTGATCGGTGCGGTGCTGATGGCGCACCCGGCGCTAGTGGCCGATTGTGTGAAGGCGATGCTGGATGCTGTGGCGATTCCGGTAACGGTGAAGCATCGCATTGGGATCAATGGGCGGGACAGTTACGCAGCGCTGTGTGACTTTGTTGGCCAAGTGCATGAGGCTGGCTGTACTAGCTTTACCGTGCATGCGCGGATTGCGATTCTTGAGGGCTTGTCGCCAAAAGAGAACCGCGATATTCCGCCGCTGCGCTATGACGTGGTAGCGAAACTGAAGGCCGACTTCCCTGGTTTGGAGATCATCCTGAACGGCGGAATCAAGACGCTTGATCAATGTGATGAGCATTTACAGATTTTTGATGGGGTGATGTTGGGCCGCGAGGCTTACCATAATCCCTATATTCTGGCGGACGTTGATCAACGGCTGTTTGGCAGTACCGCCCCGGTCATTTCTCGGGGGGATGCGTTGTCGGCGTTGCGCCCTTATATCGCCGCGCATATTGCAAGCGGCGGCTCGATGCACCATATAACACGGCACGTGCTGGGGCTTGGCACCGGTTTCCCGGGGGCAAGACGTTTTCGGCAATTGTTGTCAGTTGACATCCATAAAGCACAAAACCCGCTGGCACTGCTTGATCAAGCGGCGCAACTGCTGGATGGTCGCTAGCTATATAGAAGTTCACGGAACAAGCTGTGCGGATGGGGCTCAAATGGTTCAGGATTGCCCCATCCGCCTTAAGGCGCATCGTCACGGTGCGGCCTTGAGTGGCCGGCAGCGCTCGGGTAATGTCATCTAACCGCACAGGACAGAGCACACTCATGACTTCCAAGCTGGAACAACTTAAGAAAATCACTACTGTAGTCGCCGACACGGGCGATTTTGATGCCATCGCGCGACTCAAGCCGGTGGATGCCACGACCAACCCTTCCTTGTTACTTAAGGCCGCTTCAAGCGATAGCAACGGTGAGCTGCTTCAGGAAGCGTTCAAGGGCAGCAAAAACGACATCGGCCTGGCCTGTGATCGTTTCGCCGTCGCAATTGGTCAGAAAATTCTCAAAGTGGTACCGGGCCGCGTTTCTACCGAAGTGGACTCACGCCTGTCGTTCGACACCAATGCAATGATCGAACGCGGCGAGCGCCTCATCGGTTTGTACAACGAAGCGGGCATTGGCAATGAACGAATTCTGATCAAGCTGGCGTCGACCTGGGAAGGCATTCGTGCCGCCGAAAAGCTGGAAAAATCGGGTATTCAAACCAACCTCACCCTGCTGTTTTCGTTTGCTCAGGCCGTAGCCTGCGCTGAAGCCGGCGTGTTTTTGATCTCGCCGTTCGTAGGCCGGATCTACGACTGGTACAAAAAATCAGCTGGCCATGATTTTGTCGGTGCCGAAGATCCGGGCGTGCAATCGGTATCCAGAATTTACAACTACTACAAGTCCAACGACTACAAGACTGTGGTCATGGGCGCCAGCTTCCGCAATTTGAGCCAGATCGAGCAATTGGCCGGTTGCGACCGCCTGACCATCAGCCCAGACTTGTTGGAGCAACTGTCCAAAGACATGGGCACGCTGGAACGCAAGCTTGCGCCAGGCAATCAAGGCGAAGCACGTCAAAGCCTGACCGAGATCCAGTTCCGCTGGGCATCGAACGAAGATGCCATGGCAACTGAGAAACTGGCAGAAGGTATTCGCCAGTTCGCTCGCGACCAGGAAAAGCTCGAGGCATTACTCGCCGCCAAAGCCTGAATGCATAAAGGGCAGACCTATTACGGGTCTGCCCTTTTTTATTGCCTGGAGAATGCAGGTAGCGCGATGGCAGGGATGAAGGCGTCGTGGCTTTCGCCAACACGTTGGCTCCTATAGGGGCTCAGTGCCGTTCGAGGGCATTGACCAGATCGTGAAACGCTTCACGATTCGAGTCGTTCAGGCCCATCAGAATTTTGTGCGCTTCCAATACCTTCGCTTTCACCACTTCCTCGGACTGATCTTGCGATGGCAAGTCGGTCAACGACTCAGGGCAACGGATAGGGCGATCAACAATGTTGAATACCTGATCGAACCCCATCGACTGCAATAGTCGAGTGATGTCTTCGTGGGTGGTGACAACGGTCGGCAGCAAGCCAACTTTTTGCCGCGACATTATCGACAGCTTGGCCAGCAAGCCGAGCGTCGTGCTGTCGATGCTGCGGGTTTCGGTCAGATCGATAATGATTGCCGAAAAATTCCGCGACGTGAAAATTCTTTCAATAGTTGTATCCAAAGCCGAACACAGCGTAAGGCGCACTTCACCCACAAATTTGAGGATAAAGGTGCCTGCTTGTTCAGCGAACTGGATTCTACCGGTACTCATTAAAGGTTCCTGCTCAACACCAACAAGGCGATATCATCCGGCATCTCCCCTAGCGTGGCCAATCCAAAAGCGTGACGCAGGCCATCCAGGCTGCCGCCTGCCGTTTTCACCATTTGAGGTAAGACGGCTTCTTTCTCTTTGAGTGTATCACCTGGTAAAAGGTCCAGTATCCCATCAGAGAGCAGGGTCAGGCTGAAACTCTCAGGCAAGTCCACTACGTGATCCTGATAGGTCGCCTCGTTGAACAGCCCTACTGGCAGGCCTCGACCTTCCAAATAGTGCACTTCCGTAGGCGTATACATAATTGGCAGAGGTAAATGGCCGCCAATGCTGTATGTCAATTTACCGGTATCTTCGTCAATGACGCCGCCAACCATGGTGACATGCTTCCCAAGGTTGCAGTTGATCAACCCACGATTGATGTGGCTAAGCACTTCTGACGGCTTGAAGTCGGGCATGGTGCCGTTGCGCTTGAATTCGAACATCAAGCGCGTGGTCATGAATTTCAGCAGTACCGTGACGAATGCTGATGAGGCTCCGTGCCCCGAAACGTCGGCCAGATAAAACGCAACGCGGCGCTCGTCAACCCGAAAGTAATCGACGAAATCACCCGACAGGTACAGCGAAGGAATGATTTCATGGGCGAACTGGAACTCGCCCACCTCCCACGGATTCACCGGCAGCATGTTCATCTGCACCTGGCGACCGGCGTTCTGGTCTTCCTGAAGCAAATGCAGGCTGGCCTCGAGCTCGCGGTTAGCGGTTTCAAGCTTTTGCCGATAACGCTGGTTTTCCAACATCAACCGCGAGCGATCCAGGGATCGACGCACCGAATGCTCGAGCACTGCCAGATCTTCCAGCGGTTTGACCAGATAATCAGCCGCGCCCAACCGCAAGGCTTCGACAGCATCGTTCATCACCCCGGCGCCGGAGACCACGATCACCGGCACATCGGGAGCGAGGTCCGTCACCTGACGGATAAGTTCGAGGCCGCCTACCTGAGGCATACGCAGGTCGCAGATCACTAGGTCGGGCTTTTTTTGCTCGAAGATCTGGAGGCCCTGCAAACCGTTACTGGCTTGCAGGACGCTGAAGCCACTGTCTTCCAAATAGGCGGCGATGCTCGCTCGCACTACTTCGTCGTCATCGATTATCAGCAGCGTGGCACTGGTTTTCTGCATGTGGGCAAACGGCGCCAGAGTAG
>NZ_JAQGNX010000082.1 GCF_028293835.1 Pseudomonas sp. | reverse complement strand
AGCTCAATAGCTATTTATCAGCTACCAGGTTTTTATCCAGGATCGCATTGGCCAGTTCCATATCCGTTGCTTTCAGGCCTGGATTGTCTGTACGCACTTGTTGCATGGCTGCTTCCAGGAACGGGCCATGGATAGCGCCATCGCTGGCAACGAAGCTATCGGCATCGTCCTGGGCCGCTACGATTAACTTACGGTCATGTCTGAAGGTGAGGTACGTGGAACCGGTTGTTGCGCCTGACGAAAGTACATCGCGCAAAAAACCGTCCGCCATCGCAGACCCGACTGGGAGAGAGAGCAGAGCTAACGTGGCTATAGCAAACTTGAGGCGCATGGTGGGTAACTCCAACGTGGTTGTTCTGAAGGTTGGATGGCCGAAGCCCCGCCGTAGTTCCATAAGCCCCTAAGACACCGCCTCGACCTTCAGCACAGCGCCGTCCTGGCTGACTACCCGCACTTGGCTGCCGACCGGCAGATCGGGGCCGATCACCATCCATACACCGTCATTC
This sequence comes from Pseudomonas sp., assembly GCF_028293835.1. Classification (GTDB taxonomy): domain Bacteria; phylum Pseudomonadota; class Gammaproteobacteria; order Pseudomonadales; family Pseudomonadaceae; genus Aquipseudomonas. Next base: position 68,293 of record NZ_JAQGNX010000082.1, on the reverse strand, counting down.
ACTTTGATTTTGCCGCGACCGCCAATGATCGCGCTTTGAACCACGAAGGTACGCCCGATCAACTCTTGGCCACGCATGTTCAACCCTGGCTGATCAGACACCCTGACCGCGTTGCGTTGACGTCGCCACCAATACACGGCCGTCAGCACCGAGAGTACCGCGAACAGCACAAACTGAAGCTCCCACGGTATGGCTGGAATCAAAAAACTGAGAACCCCGACGCCTGCCGCAGCGACGCCTATCCACAACAAATAACCACCAGCGCCGAAGACCTCCAATATCAGCAGTACCGTGCCCAGCCCCAACCAATCCCAGAATGACAGGTGTTGCAGGTAGTCCCACATGGTCGCGCCTTAGACTTTTTTGCTGTCAAAGGTAGCTTTGACGATTTCGCTAATACCGCCCACAGCGCCAATCACTTGGCTGGCTTCTAGCGGCATGAGGATCACTTTGCTGTTGTTTGCCGAGGCCAGTTTACCCAGCGCATCAATGTATTTCTGCGCCACAAAGTAGTTGATTGCTTGCACGTTGCCGGACGCAATCGCTTCGGAAACAACTTGAGTGGCGCGTGCTTCGGCCTCGGCTTGACGTTCACGGGCTTCTGATTCGAGGAAGGCTGCTTGCCGTCCACCTTCAGCTTCGAGGATCTGCGCCTGCTTCTTGCCTTCGGCGGTCAAAATTGCTGACGCCCGCAGACCTTCAGCTTCAAGAATCTGTGCGCGCTTGATCCGTTCGGCTTTCATTTGGCCAGACATTGCCGCCATAAGGTCCGCTGGCGGGCTGATGTCTTTGATCTCGATACGGGTGATCTTGATGCCCCACGGCGCGGTGGCTTCATCGACCGTGCGCAGCAGCTTTTCGTTAATGCCGTCGCGCTGGCTGAGCATCGCATCGAGCTCCATGGAACCCAGCACCGTACGAATATTAGTTTGCAGCAGATTACGAATCGCGTGCTCGAGGTTGTTCACCTCGTAAGCGGCCTGGGCGGTATTGACCACCTGGAAGAAACACACCGCATCAATTTGCACGGTTGCGTTGTCCGCGGTGATGACTTCCTGCGGCGGGATATCCAGCACACTTTCCATCACGTTGATCTTGCGTCCAATGCGATCCATCACCGGCACGATGATGTTCAAGCCTGGTTTCAGCGTGTTGGTGTAACGCCCGAAACGTTCTACCGTCCATTGATAACCTTGCGGTACCACCTTGAAGCCCATGAAGACGATGGCGATCGCCAGCGCGACGAAAAGTAAAAGCACACTACCGATTTGCATAACGGTTCCCTGTTTAATGGTTGAAAGGCATTTAGGCAGAAATACACCCTTAGGGGCGATTTAACTCAGCATAGATCTGCCACAAAATGTGGCAGATCTATGGGAAGACCTGCTGTAGGAGCCAACTTGTTGGCGAGGCGTTGTGTCCTGCGCTCCGCGTTGTGTCAGGCGCACCGCGCTGAGCAAAGCTCGCCAACAAGTTGGCTTCTATAGGGATTTTGTTATTTTTGCTCGCTCTGCGGTGTCACGCGCAGGACCTCTTCCAGTGTGGTCAATCCTGCGGAAACCTTCTGTGCACCCGATAAACGCAGGCTACGCATGCCCTCCTTGAACGCCTGACGGCGCATGGCGGTGAGGTCGAGGTCGGAGGTGATCAACGCTTTGACGTTGTCCGACATCAGCATGATCTCGTACACCCCGGCACGACCGCGATAACCGGTATCGCGGCATTCCGCACACCCTACCGCTCGATGAGCGCCGGTGGGAACAGGCGCTTGCCACGGCCGGGTAAGTGTCTGCCAGTCGCCTTCGTCCAACTCTATAGGCGCTTTGCAATGCGGGCATAGCGTTCGCACCAACCGTTGCGCCATGACCCCGAGGATCGTCGCCTTGAGCAAATAATGTGGCACGCCGAGTTCCAGCAGTCGGCTGATGGCACTCGGCGCATCATTGGTGTGCAACGTCGATAGCACCAGGTGACCGGTAAGCGCCGCCTGGATCGCCATTTCGGCAGTTTCCAAATCGCGGATTTCGCCGATCATAATGATGTCCGGATCTTGACGCATCAATGCGCGAACGCCGCTGGCGAAGGTCAAGTCGATGTTGTACTGAACCTGCATCTGATTGAACGCGGGCTCGACCATTTCGATCGGGTCTTCGATGGTGCACAGATTAACTTCCGAGGTCGCCAGCTTTTTCAGGGTGGTGTACAGCGTTGTGGTCTTGCCTGAACCGGTGGGGCCTGTGACCAGGATGATGCCGTTGGGTTGCTGCGTCATGTCCTGCCAGCGGCGTAGGTCATCGCCGGAAAAGCCCAACTGATCGAAGTTTTTCAGCAACACCTCAGGGTCGAAAATCCGCATCACCATCTTTTCGCCGAAGGCGGTAGGAAGGGTTGATAAGCGCAGCTCGACCTCGCCGCCGTCCGGGGTAGTTGTTTTCACCCGGCCGTCCTGCGGTTTGCGTTTTTCGGCGACATTCATCCGGCCCAGGCTTTTCAGGCGGCTGACGATGGCCATAGTGACTTGTGCCGGGAATTGATAGACGTTGTGCAGCACGCCGTCAATACGGAAACGCACCGTGCCCTGTTCACGTCGCGGTTCGATGTGGATATCACTGGCTCGCTGCTGAAACGCGTATTGGAACAGCCAGTCGACGATATTGACGATGTGCGCGTCGTTGGCGTCCGGCTCTTGGTCGCTGGCGCCAAGTTTGAGGAGTTGTTCGAAGTTGCCCAGGTTGCTCAGCCGCTGGTCAGTGGCGTTGGCACCGCTGACCGATTTCGCCAGCCGGAAAAACTCGACCGTCAGTCGTTGGATGTCTACCGGGTTGGCAATCACGCGCTTGATGGGCAGCTTTAACACATGGGCAAGGTCAGCTTCCCATGCCCTGACATAGGGCTGGGCGCTGGCGATGGTCACGGATTCACGGTCCACCGCCACGGCGAGAATTTTGTGCCGTTGGGCGAAGGCATACGACATTAAAGGCGTGACAGCCGCCACATTGATCTTCAGCGGGTCAATACGCATGTAGGGCTGGCCGGATTGCTGAGCAAGCCAGGCGGTAAGGGTTTCCAGGTCGAGCTTCTTGCCCGGCCGTAACAAATTGTCGAATTGCTGGGCCGCGAGGAAATCCAGCGGATGCAGTTGAAAATTGACCGCAGTGCGGCGCAATTTCACGGCGTCCTCTGCAGAACTTTGGTCGATAAAACCTTGAGCAACCAAGTCGCGCAGCAGATCGTTGAGATCCAGCGGGCGGTCTTGGGCAACTGAGGCGAGGACAGACATTCGGGCTCCTTGGGACAGTTTTGCTCTAACCGATTAACGGCTAGACAAGAGTAGTCCGCGGCGCGCCGCATGCGATACCTGAACCGAGTGCAAAGATGTCGAAAGTTTGCTTCGGATTCAACCTGCTGTTAGTGCCACACGCTCCGCAGAGATGGATTCTGCCTCAAGGGACTCCAGCACCACAGAGCAAACATTGATCAAATTGCGCATTTTTTCGCTGATCACCTGCGCCCGATGCCACGTCAGACCGTCCAGCTGAATGTCCAACATGAGCGTTTCATCCTGTTGCAACACGCTGACCTGCTGCGGAATCAAGTACTGCATCGCGAACAGGTTGAGCACCCGGCACAGCAAATCTGGCTCCGCCTCAGCGAGAATCTGGTAATGCGCGCGAACGTGGACATTGTTGACGGCCCACACGTCAGGACGTGCCACGGTGAGCGGGGTGCTTTCAACGTTGGACATGGGGATCTCCTGTTTCGACTGAGAGAAATTCTTGCATGCCTCGAAAGAAATTTCTTTTCCATGATCGATTGAATTAGCCTGTTACCGACTTATCAATGCGCCGTAACGGCGTTTAGAGAATTAACTATGCAAAGCGAACTGGACCTCTATGATCGAAAGATTCTGGCGTTGCTGCAGGAGGACGCTTCGCTGTCCAGTGCGCAAATCGCAGAGCACGTGGGTCTTTCGCAATCGCCGTGCTGGCGGCGAATCCAACGGCTAAAGGACGAAGGAATAATTCGACGCCAAGTGACGCTGCTCGATCGTAAAAAGATCGGCTTGAACACGCAGATTTTTGCCGAGATAAAACTGAACGCCCACGGTCGATCGAACTTCACGGAATTTACAGAAGCGATCCGAGGTTTTCCGGAGGTACTGGAATGTTACGTACTAATGGGGTCAGTGGATTTTTTGCTGCGGATTGTCACGCCGGACATTGAGGCTTACGAGCGCTTCTTCTTCGAGAAACTGTCGCTGGTGCCGGGGATACAAGAGGTCAACTCGACAGTGGCCCTGTCGGAGATCAAGTCCACCACCAGCTTGCCGATTTTGGGTTGATGCCTAAACAGGAACCCTCATCACCGGTAGACGTTCCGCCACGTCTCCGACGCCGCACTGTCGCGCAGCAAACACAGAACCTACATGGCGAGGCGTCGGACCGGGCACGTTGCATCAGCCGCCTCGCCAACAAGTTGGCTCCTACAGATTTGAGGTTTGCAAAACCGTTACAACCGCAATAACGTTTTCCAGGCACGGCTCTGGAACACAACTACGGTCTGCTGCACGCGGGCGTCCAGCACTTCATCGCTGATGGGCTGATGAGCCAGTTGCTCAAGCTTGTTCAGCTCACCGTAAAGACGGTCCAATTCCGGCAAATCCAGCGCGCTACGGGCCAGGTGCAGCCAGGCCAGGATGCGTTCAATGCGCGGTAACTGTTCCGCCAGGTCTTCCGGCTGCTGTTGATAGCGGCCCAATTGCAACGAGGTCGCTTCTTCGGCCAGAAGGCGTGGCACCCAGTTTGCCAGCTGCGCAGCACCCTGACGATTGCCACGGGTGTTGCGGTCAGCGGTCCAACTGCGGGCCAACAACCAGCGTGAAGTGTTCAGCGAAAACAGGCCCCAGCGGGTGTCTTGCAGTTCTTCAATGAATTGTTCATGTGCGACGTTGCGCACATCGGGATCTTCGTGACCCGCCTGCACCAACGGACGCCAGTCTTCAAGCAAGGCATCCAGCGAGACGCGCATTTCATGGGTCGAGGTCCGCGGCGCGGCTTGGCCCAGGCTGCCGGTCAAGGCGCGCAACTCGGCCAGCAATGCAACCCAGTCCTGCAACAAACGCCAGTGACCATTGAAGCGGTATTGCTCGGCCAAACGCTGGCTGCTGCCCAACAAATACCAGGCCAACGCGGAATAAGCGTCGTCCAGCGGCATTTCGGCGGTCAGTTCGGGTGTTGGCAAGCTCAGGGAGTAGCTGTCGGCATCGAACAGGCGATAGCCGCGTTCGGCCTTGCTGATATCGCAGGGCATCAAGGCCAGCGTAGCGGCCAGCTCAGCGGCCAATTCCAATAGCGCTGCAGGCTCGCCTTCACGCAGTTCGAGTTCCAGCTCACAGATTTCTTCCTGCTGCTTGCCGGCGACCACTTTGCCCAAGTCCAGCGCCGCTTCGATCACGACCTTGGCCTTGCCACGGCCCCAGGCGATTTCCGCACGTTCACGGATGAAATCGGTGGTGAACACTGGCTTGATGGTTTTTTTGTCCAGCTCAGCCAGTTGCTCGGGCCAGCATTCGCCGTCGAGCTTCTTCAAATCGAGCTTGGCTTTGGGAATGTCCCAATTGTATTCGTTGCGTTCGGATAGGCCGGCGATGCTTTGACCGCGGGTCTTCATGGTCTGGATGATTGCGTCGCCGTCTTTGCGTATGCGCAGGGCCACCTTGGCCGTCGCCAGATCACGTTCAGGGGTATCGAAATACTGGTTGAACAGCTCAAGCCGCTCCCAACCACTTTTGTTGCGCTTTTTCAGTAACGGGTGCTCGCGCAGTGCAGCGAGGGTTTCGCGGCTGACGCGGAGTTTGATTTCAGTTTCTTTCTGCATGGCCGGGAATCCGAGCTAATCGCTAATAGTTAATCGCGAACAAAAGGGGCGCAGCCTTCAATTACGTGGCTGCTAAGGCCGAGCAGTGTACAGGACATGCGTAGTCACGGTTTATTCCTGGGTCGCGATAGCTCTATGATGGACTGTATGTCGCACAGATTAGCGGAGATCGTGTATGCCCTTACCGACCATGAAAGAACAATTTGCTGCCTTGGTTGCCGCGCCTTCGGTGAGTTGCACCCAGCCTGCGCTGGACCAGTCCAACCGCGCTGTGATCGACTTGCTGGCGACTTGGCTGGGCGATTTGGGTTTTGCCTGCGATATCCAGCAAGTGTCCCCCGGCAAGTTCAATCTACTGGCCAGTTTCGGCAGCGGTCCTGGCGGCCTGGTGCTGGCAGGACACAGCGACACGGTACCGTTCGATGAATCTTTGTGGAAAACCGATCCGCTGAAGCTGACCGAAGTCGATGGGCGATGGGTGGGGCTTGGCAGTTGCGACATGAAGGGCTTTTTTGCGTTGGTGATCGAAGCCGTTCAGCCGCTGCTGGGTAAACCGTTCAAGCAACCGCTGCTGATTCTGGCCACCTGCGATGAGGAAAGCTCCATGGCCGGTGCGCGGGCGTTGGCCGAAGCAGGTCGTCCGTTGGGCCGCGCGGCAGTTATTGGTGAGCCAACCGGCCTGAAACCAATCCGCCTGCATAAGGGGGTAATGATGGAGCGTATCCATATTCTCGGGCGCAGCGGCCATTCCTCGGACCCCAGCCTGGGTCATAGCGCACTGGAAGCGATGCACGACGCCATCACCGAATTGAAAACCTTGCGCCAGCAATGGCAGTTCGAATACCGTAACCCGCAATTCAGCGTGCCGCACCCGACCATGAATTTTGGCTGCATTCATGGCGGCGATAACCCCAACCGGATTTGCGGCCAGTGTTCGCTGGAGTTTGATTTACGGCCTTTGCCCGGCATGGACCCGCAGGTGCTACGGGCCGCCATCATGCAGAAGCTGCAACCGCTGGCTGAATTGCACCAGGTGAAAATCGATTACGCGCCCTTGTTCCCCGAGGCGCCGCCATTCGAACAGGACGCCGATTCAGAGCTGGTTCGGGTTGCGGAACGTTTGACCGGACATAAAGCCCAGGCAGTGGCGTTTGGGACCGAAGCGGCTTACTTTCAACGTCTGGGTTGCGAGACACTGGTGCTGGGTCCAGGGGATATTTCCTGCGCTCACCAACCGGGCGAGCACCTCGAAATGTCACGCTTGGAACCTACAGTGCTTTTACTGCGGCAATTGGTTGAATACTATTGCCTGACTCCGGCGACCGCCCTGTGAGTCTGGCCCTATTCAAATGGCCTTTAACCAGAAGGAGAGTGCGCGTGTTGCGATGCCTGATCCGACGATAACCACCACAACGCTGTGTGTTGTTTCGCTTTCGTCCAATTTTTACAGGCTCTTCACGTTATGCACGAATACGTAAATTGGCTTCGCCACGCTTCGCCATACATCAATGCCCACCGCGATCGCACCTTTGTCGTCATGCTCCCCGGCGACGGCGTTGCGCATCCGAACTTCGGTAATATCGTTCACGATCTGGTGCTGTTGCACAGCCTGGGCGTGCGGTTGGTATTGGTCCATGGCTCGCGCCCGCAAATTGAAAGCCGTCTTGCCGAGCGCGGCCTTACGCCACGTTTCCACCGTGACCTGCGCATTACCGATGCCGAGACCCTGGAGTGCGTGATCGACGCCGTCGGGCATCTGCGTATTACCATCGAAGCCCGTCTGTCCATGGATATGGCCGCATCACCGATGCAGGGTTCTCGGCTGCGGGTGACCAGCGGCAATTGGATCACGGCCCGGCCGTTTGGTGTGGTTGAGGGCGTGGACTATCACCACACCGGCGAAGTGCGTCGGGTTGATCGCAAAGGCATCAACCGGCTGCTGGATGAGCGCTCGATTGTGCTGTTGTCACCGCTGGGCTATTCGCCGACCGGGGAGATTTTCAATATCGCCTGCGAAGACGTCGCCACCCGTGCCGCCATTGATCTAGGCGCCGATAAACTGCTGCTGTTTGGTGCCGAGCGCGGTTTGCTGGATGAGCAGGGCCGTTTGGTCCGTGAGCTGCGTCCGCAGCAGGTTCCGGCGCACATGCAACGCCTGGGCAGTAATTATCAGGCCGAATTGCTCGATGCGGCGGCGCAAGCCTGCCGTGGCGGCGTAGGTCGCAGCCATATCGTCAGCTACGCCGAAGACGGCGCACTGTTGACCGAACTGTTTACCCGGGACGGTGGCGGTACGTTGGTCGCCCAAGAGCAGTTCGAACAGGTGCGTGAGGCGGCAATCGAAGACGTCGGCGGCTTGATGGATCTGATCAGCCCCCTGGAAGAGCAGGGCATTTTGGTGCGTCGCTCGCGGGAAGTACTGGAGCGCGAGATCGAGCAGTTCAGCGTTGTCGAGCGCGAAGGGCTGATCATTGCCTGCGCGGCGTTGTATCAGATTGCTGATTCAGACGCTGGCGAGCTGGCCTGTCTGGCTGTCAACCCGGAGTACCGTCACGGTGGTCGTGGGGATGTGTTATTGGAGCGAATTGAAGTCCGTGCCCGGGAGCAAGGCTTGAAAACCCTGTTCGTCCTCACCACCCGCACAGCGCACTGGTTCCGTGAACGCGGGTTCGAGCCCAGCAGCGTTGACCGCCTGCCTAGCGCCAGGGCGTCGCTATACAACTATCAGCGTAACTCGAAGATATTCGAAAAGGCGCTATAAGGCAGATCCTCTGGAGGAGTCAACTTGCTGGCGAGAGGTCTGATGCGGTGTGTAAGGTACGCCGCCTCGCCAACAAGTTGTCTCCTACAGATATCGAGGCAAGACCGCCAATTTCAGTAGCCAACTTGTTGGCGAGCTTTTCAGTTACTGATGGCCAGGATACTTGCCTGATACGAACCCACGAACGTATCGAAATCGACCATCTCTTCGGTTTGTTCCAGTTCTGCCTGTTGGGCAATGGAGGTGCGAGCCAGGGTTTCGAAGTGCGACTGGTCTTCAACGCTCAAGGGTTCGCTGCGGAAATACTCAGCATGCGCCTGGCTCTGACGGAAAGAGAACGCGGTGAAGCCTTCCGAATGTTTGCTCATGCTCGCCAACACTTGGGCCGAAGGTGTTAGCGATGCGTCTTTGACCTTGGCTTGCTGGGCTGCAATAGACTTTGAATGCTCTTCGCCGCCATGGCTTTGATCGAGTAACTGCGCCAACGGAGTGATTTTTTCCAACAGCTCGGTTGCCCAGGCCTTCAGTTCCATCGTGCTGTCATTGCGGCGCAATTCCAGGCCCGGACGACGACCTTCCTTGACCACCGTCTTGAAGTTCGATTCTGCATTGGCGCATTCGTTATCTGCCAGCTGCGGACTGTCTTGCAGCGCGCAATACAGCACGAACGCATCGATGAACCGCGCTTGCTCCAAATCGATACCCATCGGCAAGAACGGGTTGATGTCCAGACAGCGGACTTCAACATACTGCACGCCACGGGCCATCAATGCCTGAATCGGACGCTCGCCGGAATAGGTCACGCGTTTCGGGCGGATGGTGGAGTAGTACTCGTTTTCGATCTGCAAAATGTTGGTATTGAGCTGAATCCACTCGCCATCTTTGCGGGTGCCGATCTCCACATACGGCGCATACGGGGTCGCCACCGCCTCACGCAAGCTGTCGATGTAGCTGCTCAGGTTGTTGTAGCACGGCGTCAGGCCGGCCTGGGCGTTGCTCTGGTAACCAAGATCACTCATGCGCAGACTGGTGGCATACGGCAAGAACAAGGTTTCTGCGTCCCATTGCTCCAACTGATGCGAACGGCCGCGCAAGAACCCTGCGTCCAGGGCCGGCGACGCGCCGAATAAGTACATCAGCAACCAGCTATAGCGGCGGAAGTTACGAATCAGCGAAATGTAGGAGGACGATTGGAAATCACGATCACTGCCGACGAAGTTGTCCGCTTGCCGAAGCACTGGCCAGAGCTTTTCTGGCAACGAGAAGTTGTAATGAATCCCGGCAATGCACTGCATGGATTTGCCATAACGCAGCGCCAGGCCCTTGCGGTAAACATACTTCAGCTGGCCGATATTCGAGGTGCCATAGTAGGCGATCGGAATATCTTCCTCGGCCGGCAGCGGGCACGGCATCGACGGGCTCCATAAGTATTCGGTGCCGAGTTTGCTATAGGCGTAGCGGTGAATCTTGTCCAGGCTGGCGAGGGTGTCGGCCGGGTCCGCCAATGCCGGAGTGATGAACTCCAGCAGCGACTCAGAATAGTCCGTAGTGATTTGTTCATTGGTCAATGCTGCACCCAATGCTTCCGGGTGCGGGGTCTGTGCCAGGCGTGCCTGGTCAGTTACGCGTAGGCATTCACGCTCAATACCGTGCAGGCACTGCTCCAGCAAGGAGAGGTGAGTAGGCTCGCTTAGCAAAGCCAGGCGGCGGTTGAGAAGTTCGCTCAAGTTAGATTCCTTCACGCGTCAGTCGCCCCAATATGGGGGTGGATATGACCATCTACAAGGGTGAAGAGAAGAACTGGCGTCATCGCCTGGTTTTGGTTGGGTGTGCCGATACCCGTTGTACGATTTGGCTGCACCAAAAATAGGAAATTTCGACACCGTTCGCTCAGTGTCGAAATTAACCCATATCGATGTCCGACAGCTAGACGACAGCGAACGTGCCTTGCGCTTTAGCGACCAGTTTATCGCCCTGGACCACGTCCGCTTCAACGACCAGTGTGCGCCGCCCTGCATGTAACACCTTGGCGATGCATAGCACTTCGCCCTCGGAGACCGAGCGCATATAGTTGATCTTGCACTCGATGGTCACACTCTGCTGATCGAAGCCGTGGGAACTGGAACAGGCCAGTCCCATGGTGATATCAACCAGACTGAAGATGGCGCCGCCGTGCATTACGTTGCCGCGATTGCGTAGATGCGGCTCCAGCCCAAGCGAGACGTGGGCGATGCCGTCGTCCAGACTAATCAGCTGGCAGCCGAGGGTAGTGAAAAACGCGCTTTGAGTCAGTCCGTCAGGAATTTGCATTAGCGTTTCTTCAGCTGTTTGGCGTTGGCAAACAATGAAGCCATGGCGTTATTCACGGGAGCCACGGCTGGCGGCGCTTCTTTTCGTGGGGCGCTTTGCTGGGCGCGCGGCGCTGAGCCAGGACGAGCACCCCGTGCGCCGTCAATTTTTTCGCCCGGCGTATCGCCCATGCGCATCGACAACCCGACACGTTTGCGTGGGATATCAATTTCCATGACCTTGACCTTTACCACGTCACCGGCTTTGACCGCTTCCCGCGGATCCTTGATGAACTTCTCCGAAAGCGCGGAGATATGCACCAAACCATCCTGATGCACGCCGATATCGACGAAAGCACCGAAGTTGGTGACGTTGGTCACTACGCCTTCGAGGATCATGCCCGGCTGCAAGTCCTTGAGTTCTTCAACGCCTTCCTGGAACTCAGCCGTTTTGAACTCAGGCCTTGGATCCCGGCCTGGCTTTTCCAGTTCCTGCAAGATGTCGGTCACGGTTGGCAGGCCAAACGTTTCATCGGTGTATTTTTTCGGGTCCAGGCGCTTGAGGAAACTGGCATCGCCGATCAGCGAGCGGATATCGCGGTCGGTTTCAGCCGCGATACGCTGCACCAACGGGTACGCTTCCGGGTGGACGGCTGACGAGTCCAACGGGTTATCGCCGTTCATGACACGCAAGAAACCAGCAGCCTGCTCGTAGGTCTTTTCGCCGAGGCGGCTGACTTTTTTCAGCGACGCTCGGGTTTTGAACGCGCCGTTCTCGTCGCGGTGGCTGACAATATTTTGTGCCAGGGTGAAGTTGAGGCCGGAAATACGCGCCAGCAACGCCACTGAGGCGGTGTTCACATCAACACCGACGGCGTTCACACAGTCTTCAACCACTGCGTCCAGGCCCCGGGCCAGTTTCAACTGAGATACGTCGTGCTGGTACTGGCCGACACCGATGGATTTAGGATCGATTTTCACCAGCTCAGCCAGTGGATCCTGCAGGCGACGAGCAATCGACACCGCGCCACGGATGGTCACGTCCAGGTCCGGGAACTCCTTGGCCGCTAACTCGGAAGCTGAATACACAGAGGCGCCAGCTTCGGAAACCATGACCTTGGTCATTTTCAGGCCTGGGTATTTTTTGATCAGTTCAGCTGCCAGTTTGTCGGTTTCACGGCTGGCTGTGCCGTTGCCGATGGCAATTAGGTCCACTGCATGCTTGGCGCACAGGGCGGCCAATACCGCGATGGTCTGGTCCCACTGATTTTTCGGAACGTGCGGGTAGACCGTGGCGTAGTCCAACAGCTTGCCGGTGGCGTCGACCACCGCGACCTTGCAGCCGGTGCGCAGGCCTGGGTCAAGGCCCAACGTTGCGCGCGGGCCAGCGGGCGCGGCCAACAGCAAGTCATGCAAATTGTGCGCGAAAACATTGATCGCTTCGGTTTCCGCGCCTTCGCGCAACTCGCCCAGCAAGTCGGTTTCCAGATGGGTATAGAGTTTGACCTTCCAGGTCCAGCGCACGACTTCTGCCAGCCACTTGTCAGCAGGACGGTTCTGGTTCTGTAGGCCGAAACGCTCGCTGATCATCATTTCGCACGGGTGCATGGCGCCCGGCAATTCTTCGCCGACTTTCAGGGACGAACTGAGAAAGCCTTCGTTGCGGCCGCGGAAAATAGCCAGCGCACGGTGCGACGGCATGCTCTTCAGCGGTTCGTCATGTTCGAAATAGTCGCGGAATTTGGCGCCTTCTTCTTCCTTGCCAGCCACCACTCGGGCACTGATTACCGATTCATGCTTGAGAAAGCTGCGCAGCTTGTCGAGCAAGTTGGCGTCTTCGGCAAAGCGCTCCATCAGGATGTACTTGGCGCCTTCGAGTGCGGCCTTCACATCCGCCACGCCCTTTTCGGCATTGACGAAGCGCGCGGCTTCGCTGTCCGGCGTCAGGCTCGGGTCGTTGAACAGGCCATCGGCCAGTTCGCCCAGACCGGCTTCCAAGGCGATTTGGCCCTTGGTGCGGCGTTTTTGCTTGTAAGGCAGGTATAAGTCTTCAAGACGGGTTCTGGTGTCAGCGAGTTTGATGTCTCGAGCCAATTCGGGCGTCAGCTTGCCTTGTTCTTCGATGCTGGCAAGGATGCTGATGCGCCGTTCGTCGAGTTCACGCAGGTAGCGCAGGCGTTCTTCCAGATGACGTAACTGGGTGTCATCGAGGCTGCCGGTCACTTCTTTGCGGTAGCGAGAGATGAAGGGCACGGTTGAACCTTCATCAAGCAGAGCGACGGCCGCTGCGACCTGCTGTGGGCGGACGCCGAGTTCCTCGGCGATGCGGCTGTTGATGCTGTCCATAAAACCACCTGGCAAATTGTGAACAAAAAAATACGACTATTTGCGAACGGCTAGGTCAGGGCTGCCTGACTTCGCGGCGGCGCATTATACCCGGCGATCTACGATTAGGGGGATTGAAGCCTGTAAAGGAGGCTATCCACAACCGTTGCTGGCGGCGCCGGAAAAATCTGCTAACAATGCACTCAGTACGTAAGTCGGTAGCTACGCCATAATGCGCGCCGAGATTAAAGGAGCTTCCAATGAGCAGCACTGCACAAACTGCTGAAGGGGAAAAAATCCTCATCGTTGACGACGATCCAGGATTAAGCAGCCTGTTAGAACGTTTTTTCACCAGCAAGGGTTATCGCGCACGCGCTGTAGCGAACGTCGAGCAAATGGACCGCTTGCTGGCCCGTGAGGTTTTTCACCTTGTTGTGCTGGACTTGATGTTGCCGGGTGAAGACGGACTCTCCGCCTGTCGTCGCCTGCGTGCGGCCAACAATCAGGTGCCGATCATCATGCTCACCGCTAAAGGCGATGAGCTCAGCCGTATCCGTGGCCTGGAATTAGGCGCTGACGACTACCTGTCCAAACCATTCAACCCCGATGAGTTGATGGCGCGGGTCAAGGCTGTTCTACGTCGCCAGACTGCGCCTGTACCTGGCGCGCCCGGCAGCGAAGACGAGTCTGTGTCCTTCGGCGACTACGAACTCTCGCTGGCAACCCGTGAACTCAAGCGCGGTGACGAAGTACACATGCTGACCACTGGCGAATTCGCGGTGCTAAAAGCATTGGTGATGCACGCCCGTGAGCCACTGACCCGGGACAAATTGATGAACCTGGCACGTGGCCGTGAGTGGGACGCATTGGAGCGCTCCATCGACGTGCAGATTTCACGCTTGCGTCGACTGATCGAGCCGGACCCTTCCAAGCCTCGTTATATCCAGACAGTCTGGGGAGTGGGTTACGTATTCGTTCCAGATGGTGCTGGCACCAAATAACATGCGCTTTTTTGTAGGTGTGAGCCGCCCAAGGCGCCGAATTCATCCATACCGTTGATAACCCTCTGAAGGGTTATCGGCGTTTTTGGTGTGGGTAATCGTGCCACTGATGCCGTTTGCAACCCGTCAACTCCGCGAGTCCGCCTCGCACCTGCAAAGTGTGTAACTTATCCGTCATGAAAACCCCGCTCTGGTTCCCGCAAAGCTTCTTCTCTCGCACCCTCTGGCTGGTGTTGATCGTCGTGCTGTTTTCCAAGGCGCTCACCCTGGTTTACCTGCTGATGAACGAGGACGTGCTCGTCGACAGGCAGTACAGCCACGGTGTCGCGTTGACGTTGCGCGCATATTGGGCCGCTGACGAGCAAGACCGTACGGCCATTGCCGAAGCCGCAGGGCTGATTCGGGTGGTGGGCGGCGGTGTGCCGGAAGGTGAGCAGCATTGGCCATACAGCGAGATTTATCAGCGACAGATGCAGGCCGAGTTGGGCGCCGACACCGAAGTACGCTTGCGTGTGCATGCACCACCCGCACTGTGGGTACGTGCCCCAAGCCTGGGTGATGGCTGGCTGAAAGTACCGTTGTATCCGCATCCATTGCGCGGCCAGAAGATCTGGAGCGTGCTGGGCTGGTTCCTTGCTATTGGATTGTTGTCTACCGCGTCGGCCTGGATATTTGTCCGGCAGTTGAATCAGCCGCTTAAGCGTCTGGTTTTCGCTGCTCGTCAATTGGGGCAGGGCCGTAGCGTGCGGTTGCCCATCAGCGATACGCCCAGCGAAATGACCGAGGTCTATCGTGCGTTCAACCAGATGGCTGAAGACGTCGAACAGGCGGGGCAGGAGCGAGAGTTGATGCTGGCGGGGGTCTCCCACGACCTGCGGACGCCGCTGACTCGCCTGCGTTTATCGCTTGAATTGATGACCGACGAAAACGAACTGACTGAGGGCATGGTCCGCGACATCGAAGACATGGACGCGATCCTCGACCAATTTCTGGCGTTCATCCGTGATGGGCGTGATGAGCGGATTGAAGAAGTCGACCTCAGCGACTTGGTACGGGAGGTGGTCGCACCGTTCAATCAGGCCACAGAGCAGATTCGTTTGTGCCTGGAGCCGATTCCACCGTTTCCACTGCGTCGGGTTTCCCTCAAGCGCTTGCTGAACAATCTTATTGGCAATGCCATGCACCACGCCGGCAACGGAATTGAAGTTGCCGCTTATGTGTCAGGTGACGCCAGCGCCCCGTACGTGGTGCTGAGCGTGCTAGATCGTGGGGCTGGAATTGATCCGTCAGAGCTGGAAATCATCTTCAATCCCTTTATCCGGGGCGACCGCGCCCGTAGCGGCAAAGGCACTGGGTTGGGTTTGGCCATCGTCAAGCGCATCGCTGCCATGCACGGCGGCAACGTCGAACTGCGAAATCGTTCAGGTGGAGGACTAGAGGCCCGGGTGCGATTGCCGCTGGGCCTGATGCTGCCGAGGGATGCGGTTTAGGAAGCTATGTTATCGGTAGGAGGCAACTTGTTGGCGAGGCGGTTTGAGGGCTTCACAAAATCCTTCGCCAACAAGTTGGCTCCTACAGGTCGAGTTCTATCAACCCTTTCCTTTGGTCCGGGTCATGTGCGGGCCGCTGTTCTTCTCCAGATATTCGATGATCATCCCGGCCACGTCCTTTTGGGTGGTGGTTTCGATGCCTTCAAGGCCTGGCGACGAATTCACTTCCATGACCAGCGGGCCGTGATTGGAGCGCAGGATATCCACACCGGCCACGCTTAGACCCATGACCTTGGCGGCACGAATCGCCGTCATGCGCTCTTCAGGGGTTATCTTGATCAGGCTGGCGCTACCGCCACGGTGCAGGTTCGAACGAAATTCTCCTGGCTTGGCCTGACGCTTCATTGAAGCGATTACCTTATCGCCCACCACGAAGCAGCGAATGTCCGCGCCGCCTGCTTCCTTGATGTACTCCTGAACCATGATGTCTTGCTTGAGACCCATGAATGCCTCGATCACTGACTCGGCTGCCGTGGCTGTTTCACACAGCACCACGCCGATACCTTGGGTACCCTCAAGTACTTTGATGACCAGCGGCGCGCCGTTGACCATTCGGATCAAGTCGGGAATATCGTCCGGGGAGTGAGCAAAACCGGTCACTGGCAAGCCAACACCGCGACGAGAGAGCAGTTGCAGTGAGCGCAGCTTGTCCCGTGAGCGGGCAATGGCGACTGATTCATTGAGCGGAAATACGCCCATCATTTCAAACTGGCGCAATACTGCGCAGCCATAAAAGGTCACCGAAGCACCGATTCGCGGGATCACCGCATCGAAATCTTCCAATGGCTTGCCGCGATAGTGGATCTGCGGCTTATGACTGGCGATATTCATATACGCGCGCAGAGTGTCGATCACCACCATCTCATGGCCCCGGGCGGTACCCGCTTCGACCATGCGACGGGTGGAATACAGACGCGGATTGCGCGACAGCACAGCGATCTTCATGCAACACCTGTGACAGAGGTAGTAGAGGCCGGAAATGCCGGCTTTTCTTGAACGTATGTAATACCCGGATTAACCACCAAATGGCCGTCTATCAGAGCTTTTGAGCCGAGCAACAGGCGATAGCGCATGGCTTTTCGGCAAGCCAGGGTAAATTCCACCGGCCAGACCCGATCACCCAATGCAAGGGTGGTACGGATGACGTAGCGGACCTGGGTGTGGCCGTTGCTGCTTTTTATGGTCTTCATGGCAACCAGCAACGCTTCGCAGCGGCGATGGCGCAGTTGCACCACCGTGCCGAGGTGCGCGTTAAAGCGTACCCATTTCTCTCCGTCACGCTCGAACGGCTCGATTTCAGTCGCGTGCAAGCTTGATGTACTGGCCCCGGTATCGATTTTCGCGCGTAGACCGGCCACCCCTAAATGCGGCAGCGCCACCCACTCGCGAAGACCTACGACTGTCAAATGATCAAATGTTTTCAAAGCGATTCCGTACGTCTCAAACAGTCTGCCAGGCACCAGGATCGACCTGGGCTAAAGCGTTGAATGCAGGCTTGGCGAACAAATAGCCTTGCATCAGGAATATCCCGCAGTCAGTGAGAAAGTCACGCTCTCCGGCGACTTCGATGCCTTCAGCGATGACTGTAACGCCTAACTCTGCACAGATTGTGACAACACCACGAACGATAGCCTGACGAACCCGATCCTGATGGATATCTCGAATCAGCGCCATGTCGAGCTTGATAAGATCTGGCTGAAAATCAGCCAGCAACGTGAGCCCGGAATAACCGGCGCCAAAGTCGTCGATGGCCGTCTTGAAGCCGAATTCGCGGTATTCACGCAGAATATTGGTCAGATGGCGATTGTTATCTAGATGTTCGCTCTCGACGGTCTCGAAAATCAGCTGGCTCAGCGGGAAGTTATGTTCCTTGGCGGCCTCAAGCGTGCTGCGAATGCACAATTCCGGGCGATACACCGCGTTGGGCAGGAAATTGATCGACAGGCGCTCGCGCATTCCCAGTCTGGCAGCGCCGGCAATGGCTTGAATGCGGCAGCGTTGGTCGAAGCGGTAGCGATTCTGCGCGTCGACCTGGCTCAGAATTGAAAGCGCACCTTCACCGTTGGAACCGCGCACTAATGCTTCATGGGCAAATACTGAGCGATCGCGCAGATCGACGATGGGCTGGTAGGCAAATGCAAAATCGAAATTCAGTTCAGATCCGGTTCGGCAGCCGTCGCACCCAGCATTTGGATGAGTCAGAGAGATAGGGAAATCAGTCACGTAGCACTCCTTGCGCCAAAGGGTCCGTCGATAGGTTGGGCATTCTAATCCGGGGATCGGTTTGACGCCTGCTCTACGTGTCGTAGTACAGTTCCGGTTGTCATCTTTATTGAGGAATTCCAATGGCACAAAAACAGGAAGAGGACGACAAAGTACGGCTGGACAAATGGCTGTGGGCGGCACGGTTCTTTAAAACCCGGGCCTTGGCCAAGGCTGCGATCGAAAGCGGCAAGGTTCATTGGCGGGGCGAACGCTGCAAACCGGGCAAAGAACCGCGCGTCGGTGATGAATATCAGATTCGGGCGGGCTTTGACGAGCGCACCGTAGTGGTCCAGGCGTTATCGGCGATAAGACGCGGAGCGCCCGAGGCTCAGGCTCTGTACACCGAAACCCCGGAAAGTATCGCCAAGCGTGAAAACGCTGCGGCCATGCGCAAGGCTGGAAGCCTGGGCATTAGCACTGATGGGCGGCCGACCAAAAAACAGCGTCGGCAATTCCATCAATTTCATGGCTCAGGCAGTGACGACTGAGCGCCTCAGGCGGTTGGAAAGCGCACAACGCTCATTTGCTGGATCACGGGTATATAGCTCAGCGGCTTGAACAAGGGCGTTGTAGCACGTAGCAACAAATGCGAGACCCCTGCGGCGAACGGGGTGTAGTAACCCCAGCCTAATGCCAGTGATGCCATGGCGATGCCGCCAATGTAGTCGTCTTGGCCCCAGTGAGCGCCAGCAACGAGGCGCGGCATCATGAACAGCAATGCCAACCCCCAAATGACCAGGCGTTGACCGGTGGTCCGGCTGAACACTGTCATAAACGACGCCCAAATCAGCAGTACCGACGCGTGGTCACCCGGGAAACTTTGGTTGGAGCTGTCCTTCAGGTCCAGCACTTCGGGAAGATTTGGGAAGAAGGTGGTCATGCTCAGGGCACCTTCAAGCACCACTGAGGGGCTACTGTGTTGCAAGCCCAGGTACTTGACGGTCTTGTCAAAGATCACACGGATAACCAGCAATAACACCAGGATCGAGATAAAGCCCAAGAACGCCTGGCGCACTTGAAACGCCTTGAACACCCAGTCGCCCTTGATCAGCAGCGCCAGCAAAATCAGACCGATGATGATGTCGAAAGGTCGCATACTGGCAACAGTCCAGATGTAGAGCCACACTGTGCTCTCGCCCAACGGGTGATTCAGCAGGCGGAAAAGCCACTCGTCAAAGTCAGTAAAAATAGCGTGCGCAGTGGGCCACAGCCAGAAACACATCAGCGCCAGAGCGAGTAAATTGCATAGCAATAGACGGCCGAAATCCCACCTGGCGTGGAAGAGTTCTTGATTGTTCATAAAATGCCCCCCATTTGGCACTCTAACGGCAGTTAAAAATTGTCAGGTCTCAAGCGGCGCTTTATAAGCGCTTGTCATTATTTTGTCATCACTTCAGATACCTTTTCTTATGCATGATTTTCCGGACATTGATTACACCCAGCGTTTTATTTTTGACGAAAGCGATGTACGCGGTGAGTTAGTAGCGCTCGAGCGCAGCTACGCCGAAGTGTTGGCCAAGCACCCCTACCCAGAGCCTGTGGCGCAGTTGCTCGGCGAAATGCTCGCTGCGGCGGCGCTGTTGGTCGGTACGCTGAAATTCGATGGATTGTTGGTGCTGCAAGCCAATTCCAGCGGCGCGGTGCCGATGCTGATGGTTGAGTGCTCCAGCGACCGGGAAATACGCGGGATCGCTCGTTACGAGGAAAGTCAGATCGCGCCGGATGCCGGCCTGCGAGACCTGATGCCTGACGGCATTTTGACCCTGACCATCGACCCACGTCAGGGTAAGCGCTATCAGGGTGTTGTGGCTCTGGATGGCGTGGACTTATCGGAAAGTCTGACGTCGTATTTCGCGCTGTCCGAGCAGTTGGGGACGCGTTTCTGGCTTAACGCCGACGGCACCCGTGCCAGGGGGCTGTTGTTACAGCAATTGCCTGCAGACCGGTTGACTGATCCGGAAGACCGCGAAGGCAGTTGGCAGCATGTCACCGCATTGGCCGGCACCCTGACAGCCGAAGAGTTGCTCAGCCTGGACAATGAAACCGTGCTGCATCGCTTGTTTCATGAAGACGCGGTGCGCATGTTCGATATCCAGCCGCTGCAGTTCCGTTGCAGTTGTTCCCGTGAGCGTTCGGCCAATGCATTGGTCAGCCTTGGGATGGAGGATGCCCAGCAGTTGGTCATCGAGCATAACGGTGCCATTGAAATTGACTGCCAGTTCTGTAATCAGCGCTATCTGTTCGATGCCACTGACGTTGCGCAGATATTTGCCGGTGGCGGGGTTGATTCACCCTCCGATACGCGGCATTAAACAGCTCTGAATGCGCTCTAAACCCTTGCTGCGCGGCGTTATTGTCGTTCTGACAGGAGGGTTCTACCTTTTTTGAGCATTTCTGGCATAATCCGGCCCACTTTTTCCGCTGTAGTAGTGTCAGAGTTTCTACTACAAAATGTTTGGAGCACTCGGCCTGGGCCGACGGGGAACCTCATGACGCAAGCTAATAACGCCGTATACACCGATCTAAGCATCGATGATCTGGTTAAAGAAGCCTTGAATCGCGGTGAAGGCGAGCTTGCCGATACTGGCGCGCTGGTCGTGAAAACGGGCCATCGCACAGGTCGTTCGCCGGTTGACCGTTTCATCGTTGAAGAGCCAAGCACCCAAGACGCCATCGCGTGGGGCCCAATCAACCGAAAATTCCCGGCTGACACGTTCGATGCCCTGTGGAACCGTGTTGAAGCTTTTCTGAGCGAGCGCGAAAGTTTCGTTTCCCACGTTCATGTAGGCTCTGATCCTGCGCACTACCTGGCGGTCAAAATGACCACCGGTACCGCCTGGCACAACCTGTTTGGCCGTTGCCTGTTCATCAACCCTGAACAGTACAACCCAGCCGCGAAGACCGAATGGCAGGTCATCAATGCTCCAGAGTTCGTCTGCGAACCTGAGCGTGACGGCACTAACTCCGACGGCACAGTGATCATCAACTTCGCCGCTAAAAAAGTGCTGATTGCGGGCATGCGTTACGCCGGCGAAATGAAAAAAGCCTTGTTCTCCGTGCAGAATTTCCTGCTGCCGGCGGTCGACGTGTTGCCGATGCATTGCGCTGCCAACATGGGCGAAGAAGGCGATGTAACGTTGTTCTTCGGCCTGTCCGGCACCGGCAAGACCACGCTTTCCGCTGATGAAAGCCGTTACCTCATCGGTGACGACGAACATGGCTGGGGCGTTGGCGTTGTGTTCAACATCGAAGGCGGTTGCTACGCCAAGTGCATCGATCTTTCCGAGAAGAACGAGCCTGTTATCTGGAAAGCTATCCAGCACGGCGCCGTTCTGGAAAACGTCATCATCGACCCGGTCACCAAAAAAGCTGACTACGCCGACGACAGCCTGACCCAGAACAGCCGCGCTGCTTATCCGCGCGAACTGATCGAAAAACGCGCGCCGAAAAACCTCGGTGGCGAGCCAAACGCTGTGATCTTCCTGACCTGCGACCTGACCGGCGTATTGCCGCCGGTGTCGATCCTCAGCGAAGAGCAAGCGGCTTATCACTTCCTGTCGGGTTACACCGCACTGGTCGGTTCCACCGAAATGGGTTCGGGCAGCGGCATCAAGTCCACCTTTTCCACGTGCTTCGGCGCACCGTTTTTCCCGCGTCCGGCGGGGGAATACGCCGAGCTGTTGATCAAGCGTATTCGTGGCTTTGGTTCGAAGGTTTACCTGGTTAATACCGGTTGGACTGGCGGCGGCTATGGCGTTGGCAAGCGCTTCAACATTCCGACGACTCGGGGCGTTATCGCGGCCATCCAGAGCGGCGCTCTAATCGGCGCAGAAACTGAACACCTTGCTACCGTTAACCTGGACGTGCCGAAACTGGTACCCGGCGTGGACACCGCCTTGCTCAATCCGCGCAACACCTGGGCAGACAAAGCGGCTTACGACGAAGCTGCCAAGGCACTGGCTGGATTGTTCGTTGAAAACTTCAAGAAGTTCGACGTCAGCGATTCAATCAAAGCGGCTGGCCCTAAGTTATAAGTGGGTAGATGAATTATAAAAAAACCGCCCTTATGGGCGGTTTTTTTTAAAATTCATGGTCTATTTTCTTGCGTATTGCGCGATGGCAGCAACCGCTAATAGGTCGTTAACGAATATGTTTGTACGTTGACTCGGTCATCACCAAACCAGCGGCCAAGCCTAGTTCAGGCTGATATTGAGCGCCTGCAATCGCTTTAAAGGGAACGCCCTTATTGCCAAACGACACCGCCCGTTGCTCTGAATCCCCCTCCGTTATCTTCGTGTAAGACTCCTTGCGCATCGCGATGTACTTCCCTTCATTCTGCTCAAATGACTCATGGAACCTGGCAATTTCTGCCGTGCTCAAATTAAGCTTTTTACTCAATTGAACGCCCCAGCGCGTCAAGCATGTTTCGGCAAAATGCCTGACGATTCTGCCCGGCTCAGGCAATGCCTTTGCGCCTTCCGAGCCATTGGCCGCCGCATTGCCTACGAGCGTGGCATGGCGTCCAGCCATTGGATAGACGTGAACTTTAGTTGATGAGTGGGTGGTCGGAATCACGCAGGCAAAGCCTTTAGAACGCTCATCTTTGGCGTAGAAAGCTACGTACTCGGAAACGTTGCTGCCTAATGAAACCTTTTCTCCTTGAAAATTCAAAATGCCTGGCACCGGATCGACGGCGAAGATATTGACCTTAATGTGCTTAAGTTGGCTGTCGGCTAACATCGCGTTAGCGAGCATGTGGCAACTGATGCCGCCGCGGCTCCAGCCCACCAGGTTCACTTGTGTAGGGATCGGGCCGCCCTTTCGGTATAGTTTGATAATGGCCTGCTGGAGTTCTTGGGGGGTCGGTTTACGATTGCCGTAGTTGTATTTTCTCCACAAGAAAGATCCGGTAGTTTGTACCTCTTCGATTGGAATACCTGCATTCTTTAACACTTTATAGTTGGCCTCCGTCAGTTCGGTACGGTGCCAGTTGAATGAGCCCTTGATCATATGAATAGCGTGTTTGACGTTTTCTTCCCAGCCTTTGCCGAAAAGAGTGCCTCGCAATTCATATTCTTTAATCTTCTCGAACATGTCGTCAGCTTGAAGGTTGCCGCTGCCAGGCCCGTCCACAATCGTCCACTCGGCAAATTCATGGCCGGTGCTGTTATTGGCTAAGGTCGAGATCAGCTCGCCATCCCAGTAGCTTTTGTTATTATTGTCATATTTAGTGGAGCCAGTGCCGCAAAAGTAAACAGTAAATATACTCATGATGCTATCTCTTGTTTCGCCAATTGAAACTTGAGAGTAAACGGTTTTATTTAGCTGTCATGTGTATCAGTGTTGCGGGAAGTGTTGTATTAGCAAGCATGTACATGGAGCATTAAGAGAGTGTGGATAGAAGAAGTCGCCGCGTAAGGCGCTCCCTTTATGTTTGTAGGAATATCAAGTTGCGCGGCCTTCTGAATATATCTTCACCCTGCAGGATTAAAGCTGCCTGCTGCGCCACAATAACGCTGTTCTGTGGCTTTGCTTTGCTCCAGGCGATCGCTGTCAGCGCGTTTAGTCCATTCCTGGCATTGCTCTTTAAAAAAGACCTGAGCAGCTTTGCGGCACTCCCGGTGCTCGACGGAGGCATTGGGGAAGTTAAAGCACACGCTGTCGTCTTCAATATGGTTGTTGTAGATCCTCCACTGCGCCTGGTAGCGATTGCGACCGTCCCACTCACGGATAGACACGGTGACGATGTCTACTTTCACTTTCCGCTGGGGAGTGGTACCGCGCTGGAGATCGGATTTGTAATCTGCCATGTAGCTGGGGGAGACCATGCTCTGGAATCCCGATGAGGTGCTGGTACGCTGAACAGGTGTCGGCGCCGGTGCGGGCTCTTCGATCACAATTTGAGGTAGCGCAGGGGCAACAGGCTTCCTTATCTCCATCGGCGTAACGCTCTCGACAGCTGCGACTACCGGCTCAACCAAAGCAGGCGGGGCGATGACCAGTTTTTCGATGGGCTTGCCAGTATGAAGCAGACCGGCCAACAGGTAGGCACCAAAACCCAGTGCTGCGACGAAAATAACTTTACGACCGAACGAGCTGGATGACGGAGGGCGCACAGGTTTTTGCTTGCCGGGGTGACTGCCGAGTACGACGTCAAATTGGTCCGGGATTAGCCGTTGAATGTGTATGAGGCCGTCATCATCCGGTTGTTTCTGGTCATTCATTTTTGCTTCCTTGGCGGTCGCGCGGTAATGCTCTGGTGTATCGTGGCGCGAAGGTTAAACCGGCGCATAGCAGTTTGCCAGTACTGTCCGCTCAGAGAATGCGATGAAACTTCCCGAGACGATGCATAACACGCTCTGTATATGTGAAACCCATGGCTTCGGGTTATGGTCTGGCGCCTATGTGATAGTCAATGGAGTGACCGCCTATGTATGAGCGTCTTGAGCAGGTGTTCGGTTATCGGCAGTTTCGACCCGGGCAAGAGGCCGTGATTAGTGCTGTATTGGCGGGGCGTTCTGCGGCAGCGATTTTTCCTACCGGGTCGGGCAAGTCACTGTGTTATCAGTTGCCAGCGTTAATGCTTCCGCACCTGACGTTGGTTGTTTCGCCGTTGCTCGCGTTAATTCAGGACCAGCTGGCTTTTTTGCAGCGCCATGGCATTGCTGCGGCGAGCATAGAGTCCACGCAAAGCCGCGACGAGGCCGCGCAGGTGATGGCCCGCGCCCGGTCGGGTGAGCTAAAGGTTCTGATGATTTCCGTGGAGCGCCTGAAGAACGAACGCTTTCGTCATTTCATCGAGCAAGTGCCGATATCGTTGCTGGTTATTGACGAAGCGCACTGTATTTCCGAGTGGGGGCATAACTTCCGCCCTGATTACCTCAAGCTTCCGGACTACCAGCGCC
This sequence comes from Pseudomonas sp., assembly GCF_028293835.1. Lineage (GTDB taxonomy): Bacteria > Pseudomonadota > Gammaproteobacteria > Pseudomonadales > Pseudomonadaceae > Aquipseudomonas. The sequence goes on along the minus strand of NZ_JAQGNX010000082.1, from coordinate 43,321 downwards.
AATTCAATATTCCACAAACCTTGTTGCTGACAGCTACCGCGACGCCCAAGGTTATCGCCGATATGCAGGCTAAATTCGCCATTGCGCCGGACGACGTGGTGACCACTGGTTTTTATCGTCCCAATCTGAATTTATTGGTTGAACCGGTGGTGGGGCGCGACAAGCGTAGGCGATTGGTGGAATGGTTGGGCCAGCGGGGCGGCCAGCCAACAATCGTCTATGTCACGCTGCAAAAGACAGCCGAGCAGATCGCCGCGCATTTGAGTCAAAACGGACTTGCCGCAAGCGCCTACCATGCGGGCCTGCCTCACGATCAGCGCGAGTCGATTCAGCGGCAGTTCATGGCTGGACGATTGAATTGCATCGTCGCCACCATCGCATTTGGCATGGGTATCGATAAGAGCGACATCCGCAATGTGGTGCATTTCGATCTGCCAAAATCCATCGAGAACTACAGCCAGGAGATCGGCCGCGCAGGCCGTGATGGCGCGCCGTCGGACTGTCTGGTGCTGGCTAACCGCGACAGCCTGAATATTCTTGAGAACTTCGTGTATGGCGACACACCGGAATATCTGGGCATTCGCAATGTCGTCGATGAGCTGCTGACGGCGACCAACGACGGGCAGTGGGAGTTGTTATTGGGACCGCTGGCCGATCAAAGCAATATTCGCCAGTTGCCGTTGAAAACCCTACTCGTACAGCTCGAGTTGCGCGGCATTATCGCCCCGCGTTTTGCTTATTTTGCCGAATACCGGTTTAAATTTTTGATAGAGCCTCACGCACTGTCGGAACGCTTTGAAGGCGAGCGGCGACAGTTTGTCGATGGGATTATCGAGACCTCAAGTCGAGCGCGCACTTGGGCCACGGTCAACTTTGATGCGCTGTATCAGCAGCATCAAGCCGAGCGTGGGCGAGTAGTCACCGCGCTGGATTACTTTCAGGAGAAAGGCTGGATCGAGCTGGAAAGCAAGCAGATGACAGAGGTCTACAGCTTGCTCAATACTGACTTTGATCCGGACGCGCTAGCCCTTGAGCTGCACGACTACTTCAAGCAGCACGAAACCACCGAAGTTGCGCGTATTCACGCCATGCTTGATCTGTTCGCCACTGAGCAGTGCCTGGGTTATCGGCTCGCTCATTACTTCGGTGACGTCAACGCGCCAGAGCGATGCGGGCATTGTTCGGTGTGTCATGGCGCTATTGCCAGACTGCCGGCGCCCCCGGCACTGCCGGACTTGGCCGAGCAAAGTTTCGATGAGTTGTGTGGGACGTTTCTGCGCAGGCACTTGGACTACTGCGGTTATGACCCGAGCGCTGATGGCTTGACCCGATTCCTCTGCGGTATCAGTGTGCCGCTGTTTACCAAATTGAAAGCACGAGGCATCAAGGGCTTTGCAGCCTTGGAAAACTATCCGTACGCACAGGTGAGGGAATGGACACGGAGCGCGATGGTTGAGTGACTGTGGCTGTGGCCGCGTTGCGCTCGAAAATATTAACTTTAGGAGCAGCGTCGAAGACGAGGCTGTTCTTTCATCATTAGAGTCTGTTTATGAGCGAGCAAAAGCTGAACCGCGCTGACTTTCATCATTTCCAGGCGATCACGACTCGGTGGCATGACAACGATATTTACGGCCATGTGAACAACGTGACCTACTACAGTTTTTTCGACAGCACCGTGAACAACTATTTGATCCAGCGGGGCGGTCTGAACATTCACGACGGCGACGTTGTAGGGTTTGTCGTTAGCTCTTCGTGTGACTATTTCGCGTCGATTGCTTTCCCGGATCTCATTGAAGTGGGGCTGCGGGTCGGAAAGTTGGGGAATAGTTCGGTGCAATATGAGCTAGGGGTGTTCAAGGTCGGTGAGGATGAAGCGAGTGCGGCGGGGCGTTTTGTCCACGTGTTTGTTGATCGCGCATCCAATCGGCCAGTGCCGATTCCCGAAAACGTACGCGCAGCGTTAGAGTCACTGGGTCTGTAGGATCCAGCTCGGTGGCGAAGGTTCGACGGAGTTTGGTACGCCGCCTCGCCAACACGTTGGCTTCTACAGATGGGCGGCGCATGAAGTCCTGATGGGAGCGAATAAATTCGTTCCCATCAGGGTTTCACTACGCGATTACAAAATCCGAGCGCTTGCGCTTGCGGCTTCCAAGCGTATCGCCACGAACTTCGACGTTGGCGTGCTGCTGCCGTCGCCGATGCTTTCCAATGGCACCAACGGGTTCACTTCTGGGTAGTAAGCGGCGGCTTGTCCGGCAGGAATGTCGAAGGCCAGCAGCGTAAAGCCCTTGACCCGACGTTCCAGACCGTCATTCCAAATCGAAATCAGGTCGGCTTTCTGTCCGGGTTTGAAGCCCAGGCGGATGATGTCGGCTTCGTTGGCAAATAGCACGTCGCGCTGACCCTTGACCCCGCGGTAACGATCGTCCAAGCCATAAATAGTGGTGTTGTACTGGTCGTGAGAACGCATCGACTGCATGATCAAGTCCGGAATCTGACCGGTTGCGCGGACGTTTTCATGCACCAGATCCGCCGGCAGGAGGTTGGCCCTGAAGTTGGCTCGCCCCGTTGTAGTGTTCCAGCGACGTTCCCCCGCAGCATTGCCGAGGTAAAAACCGCCTGGATTCTTCAAGCGCTCGTTAAAGTGTTTGAAGCCTGGAATAGTATCGGCAATCAAATCACGAATTCGGCTGTAATCAGCGACCAGCCACAACCAATCCACTGGCTTGGGACCAAGGGTCGCCGCCGCAATACCAGCGATAATCGCCGGTTCCGAACGCATCTGCTTCGACAGCGGCTGCAATTGCCCGTTAGAGGCGTGAACCATGCTGAACGAATCTTCCACGGTCACGGCTTGCGGGCCTTCGGCCTGGATATCAATGTCGGTACGGCCGAAGCACGGCAGGATCAACGCCTGTTTGCCGTGGGTAAGGTGGCTGCGGTTGAGCTTGGTGCTGATCTGTACCGTCAGGTCGCATTTGCCCAGCGCCTGAACGGTACGCGCGCTGTCCGGGGTGGCTTGGGCGAAGTTACCGCCCAGGCCGATAAACACTTTCGAATGACCGTCGAGCATTGCGTGAATCGCTTCAACCACGTTGTGGCCGTCACTGCGCGGCATTTTAAACTGGAAGCGTTTTTCCAGCGCATCAAGGAACAGCGTCGGCGGACGCTCATTGATGCCCATGGTCCGGTCGCCTTGCACGTTACTGTGACCACGCACCGGGCACAGGCCAGCGCCCGGCTTGCCGACATTGCCGCGCAGCAACATCAGGTTGGCAATCTCCTGGATGGTCGCCACTGAGTGGCGGTGCTGAGTGATGCCCATCGCCCAGCACATAATGACCTTTTTGCCTTTGGCGTACATCCGCGCCGCCAATTCGATGTCGGTCAGCGGTAAACCGGACTGCTGAACGATTTCCTCCCACGGTGTGTCGTCGATGGACGCCAAGTAATCGAGTACGCCGTCGGTGTGCTCATTTAAAAAATCATGATCGAAAACCGAAGGTGCGTTAACCGCCTGTGCCTCGCGTTCCCATTGCAGCAGGAATTTGCCCATACCACGTAGCAACGCCATGTCGCCACCCAGCGCTGGGCGCAGGAACGCGGTGCTGGTGGGCTCGGAACTGTTACTGAGCATTTCCAGCGGACGCTGAGGGTGCTGGAAGCGTTCCAGACCGCGTTCCTTCAGTGGGTTAATACTCACCACTTGCGCACCACGCTCGACCGCTTCGCGCAGGGGCTCAAGCATGCGCGGATGGTTAGTGCCAGGGTTTTGCCCAAGGACAAAAATCGTATCGGCGTGTTCGAAGTCAGCGAAGGTCACGGTGCCTTTGCCGACGCCAACGCTTTGCGCCAAGGCGACGCCGCTGGCTTCGTGGCACATGTTCGAACAGTCAGGGAAGTTGTTGGTGCCGAACGAGCGCACAAACAGCTGATACAGATAAGCCGCTTCGTTGCTAGCCCGACCCGAGGTGTAGAACTCGGCCATGTCCGGGCTTGGCAGGTTGCGCAGGTGTTGGCCGATCAGGGCAAATGCGTCGTCCCAACTGATCGGTTGGTAACGATCAGTTTCGGCGTCATAGGTCATGGGCTCGGTCAGGCGGCCCTGGTACTCCAGCCAATAATCGCTTTGCTCACGTAAAGAACTGACGCTGTAACGGGCGAAGAACGAGGCGTCGACGCGGCGCTTGGTGGCTTCCCAGTTGACCGCCTTGGCACCGTTCTCGCAAAACTTGACCATGCCGCTTTCCGGCGAGTCGCCCCACGCGCAGCCAGGGCAGTCGAAGCCGCCATTCTGGTTGGTCTTAAGCATCATGCGAATATTTTTCAGCGCGTTATCGCTGGTCAGCCACGCTTGCGTCACGCTCATCAGCGCGCCCCAACCACCCGCTGGGCCTTTGTAGGGCTTGTAGCGCTTGACTGGGATTTTATCGGCTTGGTTACTGCTCACGCTTGACTCTCCATCGCAGGGCTATAGACACGTGGCGCGCTGTGTTGCGGCAGGTGAATTAAATTGAGGTTATGCCGGCGTGCCCATTGCAAAGCGAGGCCGGTGGGTGAGGACAAACTAACCAGCGTCTGAATACCGGCGCGCAGGACTTTCTGGATTAACTCCAGGCTGCAGCGGCTGGTGACGATGGCAAGGCCGCCTGTGATGGAAATGTTCTGGCGGATCAGCGCGCCGATCAATTTATCGAGTGCGTTATGCCGGCCAATGTCTTCACGGCCCAGCAACAGCTCGCCGTTGCTGTCCATGAACAACGCCGCATGAACGGCCCCGCAATGCTGCCCCAGCGGCTGAAAGGCACCGATGCGTTGGCGCAGCCCTTCCAGCCAAATCGCCGGAGGCAAGGGTGCGCCAGGCAATACTGTGAGTTCGGGCAACGCTTGTTCGATCGCCTCAACTCCGCACAACCCGCAACCGCTGGTCCCCGCTAGCTGGCGTCGCTGCTGCTTGAGGTTCCAGAAGGCGCGGCTGGCTATCTCTACCTGGGCGTGCTGCGCGGAGCCTGAGCCGCTGAGTTTCAGGTCATAGATTTCGTCAGGGGAGGCAATGATGCCGCTGCCCAGACTGAATCCGACAATGAAGTCTTCGAGGTCGGTAGGCGTGACCAGCATCACCGCCTGGCTGATGCCGTTATATGTGATGGCCAAAGCTACTTCTTCGGCAAGGTCCGTGCGTGCGGACGTGTCGAGCTCAAGATTGGAGTAGCTATAGGATTGACTTGCGGTGGGCGCGGGCGACTGTAAGGCGGGCACCGTGCTGACCGTGCGCTTGGAAGGCATGGAAAAGTACCGGCTGATTATTTAGCCACCAGCCTAGGCTTCCCGTGGGATGGCGTCTAATCGCTATTACCGATAAGGCGATAGAGGGCGTCGATCAAGACGCGCCAATGATTGTTTTGTAGGTGCTGAAGCAGGCTTCGGCCAGGGCTGAGCGCGGGGCACTACGGCGCATGATCAAGCCAAGGCGCGCCAAGGTTTGCGCATCGGCAATGGGCTGCAGGCGCACGTGTTCGCTCAAGGTTTCCAGGCCAGATTGGAGCGGCATGACTGCGCAGCAAAAACCACCTTGTACCGCTTGCAGCAGTTGATGTACTGAATCGGTTTGCAGCAGCGGCAACGGGTTCAGGCCACGGCTGTGAAAGTTATGATCGATGGACTGGCGAAAGTGCATGCCACTGGTTAACAGGCCAAGGGGAAGTTCGATCAGGCTTTTCCAGCTCAGTAACTCATCGCTAAAGCTGAAATGGCGCTGGTCGTAGAGCAAGCCCATGCGGGTTTCCTCTAATGCCAGCGAATCGAAACGTTCGTTGTCCAGGCGCTCCAGGTACGACACGCCCAGGTCCAGTTGATTGCTCGCCAACTGTTCGAGCATTTGCTCGGAACTGAGGGACGACAGTTCAAAGCGCAGGTTCGGGTGCAGTTCATGCATGCGCTCCAGCAATACCATCGGGTCGAAGCTCGACAATGGCACCAGGCCAAGCCGCAATGTACCCACCAGATGCCCTCGGCAGGCGGCAGCCTCTGCCTGTAAACCGTCATACGCCGCCAACACTGTTCTGGCCCACGCCAGTACACGTTCGCCCGGCGCGGTAAAGCCTTCGAAACGCTGACCGCGATTGACCAGCTGCAATTCAAGCTCTTCTTCCAGGCTGCGCAGGCGCATGGAAAGGGTCGGTTGGGTGATATTACAGCGCGCCGCCGCCTGACCGAAATGTCGGGTTTCGTCGAGGGCGATGAGGAATTTGAGCTGCTTGATGTCCATCTTCACTCCAGTGCGCGGTTCAGGCCGCTGATTCTAGCGCTCTGGCCTTGCGATGGGTGAACCGCAGTTGGTCGGATCCCTCTGCCAACTCGCTCGTTCGAACTAACGTTAACCAGTCGGACATGAAGTTCGTCCTCAAAAAAACGTAAGGAGATGAGCCATGAGTATTTTTAGTTTCTTGAAAGAAGCCGGAGAAAAGATTCTCGACGCAATCACGCCCGGTAATGCCAACGCTGATGAAGTCTTGAAAAAGCATATAACCGATGTAGGTTTGGGGAACCCCAACGTGCAGACAACGGTAGCGGGCAGCACCGTGACGGTCACGGGCGAGGCGGCCAGCCAAGAGGAAAAAGAAAAGATTCTAGTGACGCTGGGCAACATTCAGGGCGTAGAAAAAGTCGATGACCAGATGACTGTTGCTGCGTCAGCGTCAACTGCGGCACCCGCCGTAGAATCACGTTTCGAAACCGTGCAGAAAGGCGACACGCTGAGCGCCATTTCGAAGCGGGTGTATGGCGATGCCAATAAATATCAAAAGATATTCGACGCCAATAAACCCATGCTCAAGGACGTGAACAAGATCTATCCGGGCCAGACGCTTCGGATTCCTGAGTAAGCTCGGTCTCTGTGGGATCTAGCGCGTTGGCGAGGCGGCGTATCAGATACACCGCGCTCGGTCTGTGTAGAAGCCAACTTGCTGACGAGAGGTTGATACGGTCCGTCAGGCCGTCTCGCCAACAAGTAGGCTCTTACAGGCCCAGTATCAATTCTCGATAGTCGCCAACGGCGGCGAATTCTTCGGTGTTCTTCGGGCCTTTCTGACTGTCAGGTTCGCTGACGGCTAATAAATGCTCAATGCCAAACCGCTGGGCGCTGCGCAGGATCGGCAGGGTGTCGTCGATAAACAAACTACGGCTGGGATTAAAGTTGATGTCGGCGTGCAACGCATCCCAGAATTGCGGGCTTTCCTTGGGGAATCCGTAATCGTGTGAGCTGATCATGCGTTCGAAATAGGGAGCTAATTGGACACGCTCCATCTTCAGTGACAACGAATCGCGGTGCGCGTTGGTGATCATGATCACGCGTTTTCCCGCTGTCTGGATCGCTGCCAGAAAAGTTTCGGCATCGGGCCGTAGGGCAATCAGATCGGCGGTTTCAAGTTTCAGGTCACGCAAAGACAACTTCAACTCGGCACTCCAGAAGTCCAGGCAGTACCAATTGAGTGTTCCGGCGTTCTGCTCGAACAGCGGTTTTATTTCCAGTTCGGCCATGGCTCGGCTGACACCGTGCAGGTCAGCGTAACGCTGGGGCAGGTGTTCCATCCAAAAATGATTGTCGTAATGCAGGTCAAGCAGGGTGCCGTCCATATCAAGCAGAACGGTGTCAATGTCGCGCCAGGGTAAAGAAGGCATTTGAGGATTCTCGGCGGTGAATGAATAGCGTTGTTATTTCCGACACAGACAATCGGAAAAGCCACGGTATAGTACCCCGTCCAGCAAAGGAGCCTGTCATGCGCCAGAAACCCACCATACTCGCCCGCGAAATCGTCGCTAGTAGCCGTTTGTTCCGCGTCGAAGAGCTGCAGTTGCGCTTTTCCAATGGCGTAGAACGTACTTACGAACGTCTGGTCGGTCGGGGTACCGGATATGGCGCAGTGATGATCGTCGCGATGCTCGATGCGGATCACGCCGTGTTGATTGAAGAATACTGTGGCGGTACTGACGAGTACGAGTTGTCGTTGCCCAAGGGTTTGATCGAACCGGGTGAGGATATTCTGGCCGCAGCAAACCGTGAGCTGAAGGAAGAGGCGGGTTACGGTGCACGCCAACTTGAGCACTTGACCGAGCTGTCGCTGTCGCCTGGTTATATGAGCCAGAAAATTCAGGTGGTGTTGGCCACCGACCTGTACGAAGAAACATTGCCTGGCGACGAACCCGAGCCAATGCGTGTTGATCGAGTCAATTTGCGCGAGCTGTCCAGCTTGGTCCAGCACCCGCAATTCAGTGAAGGCCGAGCATTGGCCGCGCTGTATCTGGTTCGGGATTTGTTGACCCAGCGTGGCGACTTTCAACCATGACCAATGCCTTCGCTCACTTGCCGCACCCGTTGTTGGCGCCGGTTATCGAGATGGCGCGCCGTGCCGGTGAAGTGATTTTGCCGTATTGGCGTGCTGACGTAGCGGTGATGACCAAGGCTGACGAATCGCCGGTCACCGCCGCTGACTTGGCGGCTCACCATTTATTGGTCGCCGGCTTACAGGCGTTGGCTCCTGACATTCATGTGCTGTCTGAGGAGGACGCCGACATTCCCTTGAGCGAACGCGCTACGTGGGAGCGCTGGTGGCTGGTTGATCCGCTGGACGGGACCAAGGAATTTATCGCTGGCAGCGAAGAGTTTACGGTCAACATCGCGCTGATCGAGCGCGGCAAAGTGGTGTTTGGCGTAGTGTCGATGCCGACCAATAATCGTTGTTATTTCGGTGGTGCAGGGTTGGGCGCATGGCGCAGCGACGACGAAAATCATCTTGCGCCGATCAGGACACGAGACGTATTGGCGGCAGGCGAGGTGTTCACCGTAGTCGCCAGTCGACGCCATACCAGTCCGGAACAGGAACGGCTGTTGGCTGGGTTGTCGGAAAGCCTGGGCGAGTTGCAACTGACTAATATCGGCAGTTCGTTGAAATTTTGCTTGCTGGCGGAAGGCGCCGCCGATTGCTACCCACGCCTTGCACCCACCTCGCAATGGGACACAGCGGCCGCCCAAGGCGTGCTGGAAGGCGCCCGCGGCGAAGTGCTTGAACTGTCAGGCCAAACATTCAGCTATCCAGCGCGTGAATCACTGCTCAACCCGTTTTTCCTGGCATTACCTGCCAATGCAGCGTGGCACGGTAAGTTATTGGAATTGGCTAAAGGCCTTAACCGGCCATCCTGACCAACTGCCTTCAATCGTAGGAGCCAACTTATTGGCGAAGGGTTTGACGCGGTATGTGAGATCTACCGCCTCGCCACAAGTTGGCTGCTACAGGGATTTGTGCAATTCCACATTTGGCTGCAAATCGTTATTTTGTATTAACGCAGATTCCGGTTTTGTACTTCATAGATAAATGCTAGTCATAGTCTGATTCGCTTTTTGGAGTTGCACCATTTTCCACAACGGTGCTTACCGTCTTGGGTATAAATGCAACGCTGCCGGATTCACGCGAATGGAACAGTCGCGCACCGTTGTTTAGTTTCGTAGTGATGATGGTGTGATCGGTGGCAAGAAAGGTTAGTGGCAACCTAGCCTTATCTTGATACTGCGTAACGATTATCGTCCGGTCGGGATTCCAGCGCTGACCGCTGCTATTCTCCAGCCACGCCATAAACGATGCACTGTCGGTATTAACAGGAAAGTCCTGAGTGCCCCGTACGTAATAGAAAGAATCTCCATCATTTTGTAAATACATTGGCAGTTTGTTGTCGACCTCAACCAACACCAGTCGCCATTGATTCCAGGGCGCGCTCTTGGTGGCCTCTTTGCGTACATCAGCAGAGAACTGAATCACTCCGCCGCCGCCATTGGTCCATGGATAGATTATACCCAGTACCAACAACAGTATGCCGGCGGCCACACCGAATCCCCACGCCCAGACAGGCCTGCTGACTTTACCCGATGCGCGTCTGCCAGCGATGTGCCGGTTAACCCACCAAGCGGCGATCAATTGCGCAAACGGCACGAGTGGTAAGACGTAATAGCTGCGCCTACTGCCGCTGGCCGTAAAGAACAGAAACAGCAACCCCAGCCCCATTACCAGCCAGCGGGTGTTTGGCTCCACCTGCCGCCACTGCCGGGCGACAACCCATAGGCCTGCGATCCAGCAAGGCGCCCATGGCAGGGTGTAGATCGGTAGATAGACCAGATAGGTGTAGATCGGACCGAGGTTATCGAAAGGCTGAAAAAAGCGGACGAAGTTTTCCTGAAACACCAGTCCCAGGCCGCTCTCCCGATAGGCAGGAGCGCCATACAGATGCGACAAAACAAACGGCATTATGTAACACGCGCCCGCAACCAGCAGCGCCGCACCCATGCGAACGTTGAGGTGACGCCTCCAGCGGCCTTCGCTCAATAGATGTGGCAGCAGCACCAATGCCGGCAAAATGAAACCGATCAATCCCTTGAACAACGACGTTATCGCCAGCAGCAAAAAGAACACGGTATAGCGGCCTAGACGGGTATTATCCGGCCCTCGCCAGTACCACCAAACCGCAGCAAGCACGCCACAGACTGTCAAAGTATCGGCTGTTGCCACCCGCCCCCAGAAAATAAAAAAGAACGTAGTAGCCAGCATCCATCCGGCGATCAAACCAGTCCTTTTATTAAACAGTTGGATGCCAATCAAATAGATCAGCCAAACACTTAACCACGCTGCGATTACTGACGACAAGCGCAATGACCAGTGACTCAGCCCCCCCATCAACTCGGCGGTCGCTGTAATCAACCAATAGGACAGTAGTGGCTTGTCGTAATAGGCGGCACCTTTGAGGTAGGGGTTAAAATAATCTCCACTTTGTAACATTTGCAATGAAATATTGGCCCAGCGAGTTTCCGCACCCCACAACTCTCTTGCGCCTAGGCCAAATAGTAAAATCAATGCGGTGACGCTGAGCAATAATATAAGTGCTCCTTTGTCACTTTTGCAGAATTCCACGATGGAGTTTTTCATAGGTCGATCGATCAAACCAAAATGAGGACGCCTGTATCAATGGCGCATAGTAAATTGAAACGTTCGCTCGTCACGAATTCGTTAGGAACTTGAGAAATGGTTTCAGCGAGTATTCAGTTACCGTTACATGATGTTTAGACAGGCCTCAGCGATGAGGACTGTCTTTTGTATTACCTTATGTGGGCATCATGCTTTGGTGTTAATGATCTCGCCTGTAACTTGCCCAGAACCATTTACACTGCCCTTGGCTGGAGTTTGGGCAGCCGCAGCCGAGGCCAGATGCTGCTTCGCTATGAGTCGTTGAGCTACTCGATCACCATGACCTGCCTCTTTGGCGGTTTCAGCGGAGGTTTCTGTCGCTTCCTTTAAAGCGGCCGCGTTAACGCTGACGGTATTGCCGGTAGTCGTCGTAGTTGGGCTGGCCGCAGCTGCTTTTGTCTTTGAGGCTGCCTGGTTAGCCACATTTGGGTTTGCGTGGATGGAAGCTGAGATTGCGCCAATAGACATTGTTAACTCCTTTTTTCTTGGGTACGCAAGGGCAAGAAATGCACTAGCGCAACGATGGAAACAAGAGCAGAGAGTAAGTTCGCAAGCGTTTGGTTTGCGTCGTCAACAAGTGAAATTTCCGTCGCAGTGGTACGGAAATTTGTTGGGTTATAGCAAGCTTGAAGGGGTGCCTCGCTGGCGAGAACGCTCGCCAGGTCGAGTCTTTTCACTGATCAGGGCATTTTTGCGGGTCTATGGCTTCGATTTGCAAAGCAGCCATGACTGCGCTCCTCAGTTGATCATCATCGCAAGGGATGGGCTCGGTGATCGCCTGGGCGGCCTCGACGCAGGCGTTGATGATTTTCTGTCAAACCTTTCGCCTTGGCGGGGCTGCTCGTCCGCATGCGCGCCGTGTTGCACCGCAAAAGGCGGCAGCGCCCAGTCAACTCTCGACATGCTTTTGTTCTTTAGCTGCGTTGGTCGTTTACCGGTGCAGGTTCATTCTGCTGATCACGTGTGTCTTTCTTCTGGTCAGTCGGGGCACTGACCACCGCAGTGCTGCGGCTGTTTTCGTTCTGGTAGTGCTGCATGGCAATCGCACGTTGTTCGTTCATTCGCTTCATTACCTGGTCGCCGCCGTCTTCGGCCATGGCCGCTACGGAGGTGGTCATCAGTACAGCGGCAATAACGGCATAAAAGATTTTCATAGGGGGGAACTCCAATATCATTCTGGGTTTGCCTCCCTGTTGCGGAAGGCGGCTTTTGTGGTGCGGTGCCATAGTGCTGCCCGCACCCTAAGCCCCAGTTCTCCAGAAATTAAATTATCTGACAGGTATTCCTGTAGCGCCGGATGGCCATTTCTAAGAAAACTGCTGTGCGCTGGAACATGACCGGACAGTGATCATCTGGAATGGGCTGATTCAACTCGTTTTTTTAAAATGAGCAACTATTTACATCTACCGATGCAACACAAACTGCCCGTTGAACTTTACCGCGACGTCATCACTGTTTTGATTAACGATGTGCGTCGGTAGTGTCAGGCGCGCTCGGCCGTGGCGTTCGTAGGTGCGCAAAAATTTTTCCCATAACCGGTCATCCGGTGCTTCGCAGATGGCGATGGCATCGGCGGTGACCGGTAGCGGGTAGCTGATCTGGCCTTCTTGAATGACGATGTGCCCGTTCTCAATCCCGGCTTCGCGTAAGCGCAAATGCATCCATCCCCAACCTGCCAACACAGCGCCGCAATACAGGCTGCCGCCGAACATTGTGCTTTTATGGTTGATGTTGGGTTGCAGCGGTAAATGCAGGCGCAGTTGATGCTGGTGCCAGCTCAGCACCTTCACACCCATCTCGCGAGTCAGCGGAATATCGTGGTGCAGTAACTGTTCCAGCGCGTGACTTTGGTTGTTCATCCGGGATCCTTCGGTCAATCGAGTTCGTCGGAAGCGCTGTTGCTGTCGCCAAAGCTCAGACCGTGTTTGCGCAATTTATCGTGCAGGGTTTTACGCGGAAGACCGAGCGCTTCGGCCAGACTGCGCACCGAGCTGTGTGGGCGGGTTAATTCCGCGGCGATCAACGACCGTTCGAAACTTTCAACCTGCTCGCTGAGACCGGCACCGGTCACCGGCATGCCTGGCGATTCGCTGCCTTCCAGTTCCAACTCAAGCCCCAGTGCGAAACGCTCGGCAGTGTTTTGCAGCTCGCGAACATTGCCCGGCCAGGTGTGGCGTAACAGCAACGCCCGCTGGCCTGGCTGCAACGCGTGTTCAGGCAGGCCATGACGGAGGCTGGCTGACTCGGCGAAGTGCTGAAAAAGCATCAATGCATCTTCGCCGCGATCACGCAGCGGCGGAATTTTCAGCTGCGCGACATTCAGTCGGTAATACAAGTCGGCGCGGAAACGGCCTTGGTCAGCGGCTTGGCGCAGGTCTTCTTTGGTCGCGGCAATCACTCGGATGTCCAGCGGGATCAGCTGATTGCCGCCCAAACGCTCAACCACTCGCTCTTGCAGCAAGCGCAGCAGTTTGACTTGAACCTCAAGGCTCATGCTTTCGATTTCATCGAGAAACAGCGTGCCCCCATTGGCGAACTCGAATTTTCCGATTCGCCGTTTTTGCGCTCCGGTGAATGCGCCGGGTTCATGACCGAACAACTCGCTTTCAACCACCGACTCGGCCAGCGCCCCGGCGTTTATCGCGACAAAAGGCCCGGCGCGACGGCTGGACAGATCATGCAGTGCGCGGGCCACCACTTCTTTACCGGCGCCGGTCTCCCCAAGAATCAACACATCAGCCTTGGTCGCGGCCAGTGCGCCGATTTGCTCACGCAAGCGCAGCATGGGTGTGGATTGACCGACCAGCCGCGTGCTCAGTTGCTGGCGATCGCTCAGGGCCAGCCGCAGGCTCCGGTTATCCAGCACCAAACGGCGCAGGTCCAGCGCGCGGCGTACGCTGTCTAGCAAGGCGTCACTGGCAAATGGTTTTTCCAGAAAGTCGTACGCTCCGGCGCGCATTGCCTGGACCGCGAGGGGCACGTCGCCGTGCCCGGTGATCAACAGCACTGGCAATTCGGGGTCTTGGGTATGCAGTTGCGTCAGCAGCTCAAGGCCGTCAATGCCCGGCATACGAATATCGCTGACAATCACCCCTGGCCAGTCGCGCTCGATGCGCGCGGCCACGCCTATAGCTTCGGTCAGCGGCAAGACTTTCAGGCCCGCCAGGTCCAGCGTCTGGCCAAGGGCGCCGCGCAGATGTGGGTCGTCGTCGATCAGCACCACTTGAATTCGGCTGTCGATGGCGTAGTCCGTACTCATGCAGATAGATCCTCTGGCGGTTGAAGGCTGATGCCGGACGCCCCGGCGTGCAGCCGTAATGTCAACAACGCACCGCCGCTGGGGTGATTGGCAAACAATAATTCGCCCCCCAGCGCGCGCATCAACGTGTCGCAAATGGCCAAACCAAGGCCCAAACCCTGGGTGCGGGTCTTGGTGGTAAAAAATGGTTCCCGGGCGCGATTCAGCGCCTCTTTGGTGAATCCTGGGCCGTTGTCACGAATGTACAGGTTGACGCCTTCTGCGGTCTGCTCGGCGCTGAGCCAGAGTTTGCGCGGCGGGCCTTTTTCTGTGAGCGCATCAAGGGCGTTGGCTAACAAATTACCCAGTACCTGGCGCAGACGAGTTTCGCCGGCCTGCACCCACAGCGTCGCGTCGGGCAGGTCACGAATCAACTCGACTTCCATTGAGCGACGACGTTTGGCCAGCAGTGCCAGTGCATCATCTAGCGCGGGTTGCAGCGCGACGCTTTCCGGCGCGTGGCGATCGCGGCGGGCGAAGGCGCGCAAATGCGCAATAATCGACGCCATGCGCGCTGTCAGTTCGCTGATCAGTTTCAGGTTGTTTCGGGCGTCGTCAGTGCGCTGATGATCGAGCAAGACTTCGGCATTTTCGGCGTAGCTACGGATGGCCGCCAAGGGTTGGTTCAGTTCGTGGCTGATACTCGCCGACATGGTACCCAGCGCGGTCAGCTTACCGGCCTGCAGCAATTCATCCTGAGCCCTGACCAGCTCTTGTTGCGCTTGTTCGCGCTCGAGCACTTCTTGCTTGAGCCGACTGTTGAGTCCTTCGAGATCGCTGGTCCGCTCAATGACGCGCATTTCCAGCTCGTGCCGACCTTCGGCTTCGAAGGCAATCCGGTCCAGATAATGGCGCCGCCGTTGCATCATCAGCCCCAGAAGCAACATCAACACTAAAAGTGCCGCGCCGCCCACCGCCACCACCGTACGCACGGGCCGATCAACCAATACCCGTGGCGCGAGAATGTTTACTTTCCAGCCCACTTCATCAATGGGCTGGGTTTGGGTGATCCAGGCTGTGTCGTTAATGATTAGCGGTTTTGGGTTACGGGTTGGGTACGGTTGAATCGCAGTGATCGCTGCCTTTTCTTCTTCGGACAACGGACGGGTCGCACGAAAACGCCATTCCGGATTGGACGTCAGGATCACTACGCCGTTGTGATCGGTCAGCAGAAGTTGTTCCGGCGTCTTGCCCCACAAGGTCTCGGTTCGGTCCAGGTCGACTTTGACCACCAAAGCCCCCACCACGCGATCTCGGTCACGCACGGCCGCGGCAAAAAAATAGCCGCGCTTGGCTGAGGTCGTGCCTAGCCCAAAGAAACGCCCCAAACGTCCAGCCATGGCGTCGCTGAAATAAGGTCGAAAAGCGAAATTGCGCCCGACGAAGGTGTCATGTTTGTCCCAGTTGGACGCCGCCAGCGTCTGGCCGCTCGGGTCCATCAAGTACATGACATCCGCCCCGGTTTGCTGACTGATGTCTTTCAATAGGCGGTTAGCGGTTGCTTGAGTGAGGGGCTGCGGGCTTACCAATGCCGCGCGTAATGCCGGAAGGTCACCGAGAATCTGTGGCAGCACTTCATAGCGGTGCAGGGTGCCCAGCAGGTTGGCGACATAAAGGTCTAATGTCTGCCGGTTTTGGCTGATGAGTTCATTGCCATAATAACGCTCGGCCAAATGCTGCAACGGCCACAGCAGCGGCGCGAGGCACAGCGCCAATAAAGCAAGGCTGCGCCAGCGGGGACGATTGGCAACGGTTGGTATGCGGGTCATAAAAAATGCGCCGGGAAGATCCGCACAGCCGCTGTCGGAATCAACGTGTTGGTGGATGCGGTAGCTGCAAATATACCGCCTCGCCAACAAATTGGCTCCTACAGGTCTTGGCTTTCCAGGCATTTCAGCAGGGCGCTGTGCCAATCGGGCATGGACACCTGCCATTCACGTAGCAGAAGGCTGCAATCGAGGCGGGAGTTTGGTGGGCGTTGAGCGGGCGTCGGGTAAGCGCTGGTGGGAATGGGTTCCAGGGTTGCACACGGCTTGCCTTGCTTGATCAGCTGTTCGCCGATTGCCTGGGCAAAACCAAACCACGAAGTTTCGCCAGCAGCCGTCAGGTGATAAGTGCCCCAGGCGCCAGGGTTGCCATCGCGCCAGCGCTCGATCAATAACCGCGTGCTGTGGGCGATGGTGCCGGCCCAGGTTGGCGCGCCGATCTGATCGGCAACCACGCGCAAGTCTGCGCGCTCTTGCATCAGGCGTTGCATGGTCAGCAGGAAGTTTCGCCCATGCAGTGAATACACCCAACTGGTGCGCAGGATCAAATGCTCGCCGCCCACAGCAGCTATGGCGCGTTCACCGGCGAGTTTGCTATTGCCGTAGACACCCAGTGGAGCAGGCTGGTCCTGCTCGGTATAAGGCGCAGATTTTTTGCCATCGAACACATAATCGGTGGAGTAATGAACCAACGGTATGCCAAGGCGCTGCGCTTCTTCAGCAAAAACACCAGGCGCCGTGCCATTGATAGCGAACGCCAACTCCGGTTCACTTTCAGCCTGATCGACTGCCGTGTGTGCGGCGGCGTTAATGATCAAGTCCGGACGCCATTCGCGGACATGCCCGCGAATGGTTTCGGGGTGGCTCAGGTCCAGCTGATCACGACCCAAGACCCGTAATTCGCCGAGGCCAGCAAGGTTCTTTTGCAGCTCACTGGACACCTGGCCATGCTGGCCGCTGATCAAAATCTTTAACGGCTTGCTCGGCGATGAAGTCATGGGAACACGTCCGCCTCTTTCAGGCTTTTACCTTGTTGATCCTTGGCTGATAGCGTCGGCGCCGAGCTAAGCTGCCAGTCAATGGCCAGCTCAGGATCGTCCCAGCGGATGCAGCGTTCGGCGCTTGGCTGGTAATAGTCGGTGGTCTTGTAAAGAAACTCCGCGTAATCGCTCAGCACGACGAAACCGTGGGCAAAACCTTCTGGAACCCACAACTGCCGATTATTCTCGGCAGACAGCAGAACGGTCGCCCACTTTCCGAAACTGGGCGAACTGCGGCGAATATCCACCGCGACGTCCAGCACTTCACCCGCCGTCACCCGGACCAATTTTCCCTGAGTATGCTCAAGCTGATAGTGCAGGCCGCGCAGCACGCCTTTTTGCGAGCGTGAATGGTTGTCCTGAACAAACTCGGCTTTTATGCCGGTGCTCTGCTCGAAGGCGCGGGCATTGAAGCTCTCGTAGAAAAACCCTCGCTCATCGCCAAATACCTTGGGTTCAAGAATCAAGACGCCAGGTAATTCGGTGGGGACTACATTCATTGCCGTTCCTCTGCGAGCTTGAACAAATATTGACCATAGCCAGTTTTGCCGAAAGCATCGGCGCGTTGCAGCAAGTGTGCACGGTCGATCCAGCCGTTCTGGTAGGCGACTTCTTCCAGGCAGGCAACTTTCAGGCCTTGGCGGTGCTCGATGGTTTGCACGTATTGTGAGGCTTCCAGCAGGCTATCGTGGGTGCCGGTATCGAGCCAGGCAAACCCACGGCCGAAACGCTCGACGTGCAAGTCGCCTCGTTGCAGGTACGCATTGTTAATGTCGGTAATTTCCAGCTCGCCACGGGGCGAAGGTTTCACCGCTTTGGCGACCTCTATGACGCTGTTGTCATAGAAATAAAGGCCGGTGACCGCATAGCTGGATTTCGGGGTTTTTGGCTTCTCTTCAATCGACAACGCACGGCCTTGGTCGTCGAAATCAATCACGCCGAAACGCTCGGGATCCTTGACCCAATACCCAAAGACGGTGGCGCCACTAGGACGCTGGGCCGCGCTTTGCAGCTGCTCGCTGAAATGCTGACCGTGGAAAATGTTGTCACCCAGAATCAGGCAAACAGGGTCTTGGCCAATGAACTCTTCACCGATCAAGAACGCCTGCGCGAGACCGTCCGGCTTGGGTTGTTCCATGTAATGGAAATGCACACCGAACTGGCTGCCGTCGCCGAGCAAATTGCGGTATTGAGGCAAGTCTGCCGGCGTAGAGATGACCAGAATTTCGCGAATGCCAGCCAGCATCAGCACTGAAATCGGGTAATAGATCATGGGTTTGTCATAAACCGGCAACAGCTGCTTGGACACGCCGAGGGTGATGGGGTGCAGGCGTGTGCCAGAGCCCCCTGCCAGTACGATGCCTTTCATCATGCGATGAGGTCCTTGAGGTTGGTGAAGCCCAGTCGTTGACCTTGATAGCTGCCGTCTTGAACATGGCGGCACCATTCAAGGTTATCCAAATACCATTGCACGGTTTTGCGCAGACCCGATTCAAAGGTTTCTTCAGGGGTCCAGCCCAGCTCACGTTCGATCTTGCCGGCATCGATGGCGTAGCGCATGTCATGGCCTGGACGGTCTGTCACGTAGGTGATCAGATCG
This sequence comes from Pseudomonas sp., assembly GCF_028293835.1. GTDB lineage: Bacteria > Pseudomonadota > Gammaproteobacteria > Pseudomonadales > Pseudomonadaceae > Aquipseudomonas. The sequence goes on along the minus strand of NZ_JAQGNX010000082.1, from coordinate 24,608 downwards.
GCAAAATGAGCCACGCCAACAGGACGCTCCCGTGCCAACTCTTCAAGCAGCGCGCAAATCCCACGCACGACGTCGATGTTCTTCTGCTCGTTGTGACCGCCGATGTTGTAAGTCTCACCAACGGCACCCTCAGTCACGACCTTGTACAGCGCCCGAGCATGGTCTTCAACGAACAGCCAGTCGCGCACTTGCAGGCCATTGCCGTACACCGGCAGCGGTTTCCCGGCCAGGGCGTTGAGAATGACCAACGGAATCAATTTTTCCGGGAAGTGGTACGGCCCGTAGTTGTTCGAGCAATTGGTAATCACCACCGGCAAACCATACGTGCGATGCCAGGCCCGAACCAGGTGATCGGATGCTGCTTTACTGGCCGAATACGGCGAACTCGGTGCATATGGAGTGGTTTCGGTAAACAGGTCATCAACGCCGTGCAAGTCGCCGTACACCTCGTCGGTAGAAATATGGTGGAAGCGAAACGCAGCCCGCTCGGCTTCTGGCAACTTGCTCCAATAAGCGCGGGTTGCCTCCAGCAAGCTGTAGGTGCCGACAATATTGGTTTGAATGAACTCCGACGGACCATCAATAGAACGGTCAACGTGGGATTCAGCGGCCAAGTGCATGATGGCGTGAGGCTGAAAACGGTTCAGGACCGCCAACACCTGCGCTTGATCGACGATATCAGCCTGCACAAATTCGTAGCGGGTATTGGTGACGATACTTTGCAGCGACTCAAGGTTGCCAGCGTAGGTCAGCTTGTCAAAATTGAGTACGTCATGATCAGTGTTTTCGATTAAATGTCGGACCAGCGCTGAGCCAATAAAGCCAGCGCCTCCTGTTACAAGTATGTTCATGAATTAGCCTTCTTCCTTGGTGGGGCGTTAACCGGATGAGACACAGCTTGTAGACAGTGGAGGGCTGCTGCAAGTGCGATTGATCGAGAATTGAGCGCAAACCGATGAAAATTTTTGATTGGGGTAAAAGCAAACGTCATAAAATTGTCGATTGTTGCCATATGGATTGTAAATGATTGATTGTTGGCAGTGTTTGAGACTTTCTCATCGCGTCCGTGATGCCGCGTTCATTTTGATGTGGGTTTTTCCAAGCGTCCCCCTTGCGCATTACTCGTTCAACGGGCGATATAAGCTGCTAAAAACCACGGACGACTGTGTATGCCACTCGCCACGTTGATTCACCGCTCAAGCTTGCCGTGCCCCGAAGTGACGGCCGGGCAGGCACAGCAGCTGCTTGAGCAGCACTACGGTTTGAGCGGGACGCTTAAAGAGTTGGGCAGTCAGCAAGACCGTAATTATCACCTGGATTGCGGTCTGCTCGACAGCGGCCCGGCGTGTTATGTGCTGAAGATCTGCCACGGTGATTATTCACTTTCAGAGCTCCAGGCGCAGCACGCGGCATTGGCCCATCTGGCCGTAGTGCCAGGTATTGGTGTACCTCGGGTGATGCAGGCGCACAACGGTGCAGAAATAGTGTCGCTGGAAATCGACGGCCGTGCCGTGCATGCGCGGGTCTTTGATTTCATCGAGGGTCAATCCTTGGCGCATCTGTCGCACCTGAGTCGCGATGTGGTGGCGGGTCTGGGTGAACTCTGCGCTCGGGTTGATCGGGCGTTGATAGATTTTCAGCACCCGGGGCTGGAGCGCACGCTGCAGTGGGATCCTCGCCACGGCGATGCGCTGATCAAACATCTGTTACCGGTGATTAAGGATCCGGAAGCCCGCGCTGTGCTCGAACATACCGCCGAGCAGGCGCGGCGACGCTTGCGGCCATTGGTGGCGAAGCTGCCGGTGCAAGCGGTTCATTTGGATATCACCGAATACAACGTGGTTTGGCAGCGCGATCCACAGCTTCACTGGCAGCTACAGGGCCTGATCGATTTCGGAGATTTGGTCAGCACCTGGCGGGTTGCCGATTTGTCGGTGACCTGCGCAGCGCTGTTGCAGCATGCCGATGGTGATCCGCTGTACATTCTGCCCGCGATTCAGGCCTATCACTCAATCAACCCGCTGCAACGAGAAGAATTCCAGGCGCTTTGGCCATTGATTGTCGTGCGCGCTGCGATTCTGGTGCTGAGCAGTGAACAGCAAGCCAGCGTCGAGCCGGGCAACCGCTATATAGAAGCAAACCTGCAAGGCGAGTGGGCGATTTTCGATGTGGCCACTTCGGCACCGATCGAGGTGATGGAGGCTGCGATTTTGCTGGCGGTCGGGCTTGAGCCATTTGCAGCCGATCAAATGAGTATTACGCCGCTGCTGCCAGGCCTGAGCAAGTGCGAATTCACAATGGTGGACCTTGGCGTGCTGAGTCCGCATTTCGATGCCGGTAATTGGGAGCGGGCAGGGGTAGATGAGCAACTATTAACTGATGCTGGCATCGCCAACGGCCTGGCGGCGACTCGCTATGCTGAGTACCGCTTGTCCCGTACCCAAATCAACTCAGCCAAAGAACCCGATACCTGCGCCCTGCACGTCGAACTGCATGTGCCGCCCGGCACTGCGGTGCATGCGCCGTTCGCGGGGACCGTGCGACTGGCCGCAGACGCGGCGCTGTGGTTGATGGGTGAGCAGATAAATCTGCGGGTGTGGGGGGTGGCTTCGGTGCATTCATCCTGCACAGCCGTGTCTGCCGGACAGGTGCTGGGCGAGGGCGGCGGTTCATTATTGCTGCAACTGTGTCGCTCAGCCGACATCAGCTCGCCGTTGTTCTGCACGCCGTCTTGGGCGCCAGCATGGAAAGCACTGTGTCCGTCGCCAGCCGCGCTGCTGGGTTTCGATTGCGATGCGCCGCAGTCTGAAGATTCTGCGGCGCTATTAGCGCGTCGCAATGCCAGTTTCGCCCGGTCGCAGAAGCATTATTACCAGACGCCTCCGCAGATTGAGCGCGGTTGGCGCAATCATCTGATCGACCTTCAGGGTCGGTCTTATTTGGACATGCTGAACAACGTTGCTGTGCTAGGTCACGGTCATCCGCGCATGGCCATTGAGGCCGCTCGACAGTGGTCGCTGCTCAATACCAACTCGCGTTTCCACTACGCGGCGATTGCCGAGTTTTCCGAGCAGTTGCTGGCATTGGCGCCAGACGGCATGGACCGGGTATTTCTGGTCAACAGTGGCACCGAGGCGAATGATCTGGCGATTCGCTTGGCTTGGGCCTACAGCGGCGGGCGCGACATGCTTAGCGTGTTGGAGGCGTATCACGGCTGGTCAGTAGCAACGGATGCCATCTCGACCTCCATTGCCGATAACCCCCAAGCGCTGAGTACGCGTCCCGATTGGGTCCACCCAGTGACGGCGCCCAATACTTACCGCGGTGAATTTCGCGGCAACGACAGCGCGCCGGATTACGTGCGCAGCGTTGAATACAACCTGGCCAAACTCGCCGAGCAGAAGCGCCAGGTCGCGGGCTTTATCTGTGAGCCGGTGTACGGCAATGCGGGCGGGATTTCGTTGCCGCCAGGCTATTTAAAGCAGGTATACGATAAGGTCCGCGCCCAAGGCGGCGTGTGCATCGCCGATGAAGTGCAGGTCGGCTATGGCCGTCTGGGTCATTATTTTTGGGGCTTCGAAGAGCAGGGCGTGGTGCCGGACATCATTACCATGGCCAAGGGCATGGGCAACGGGCATCCGTTGGGCGCCGTGATTACCCGTCGGGAGATTGCCCAAGCGTTGGAAGCTGAAGGCTACTTCTTCTCGTCGTCAGGTGGCAGCCCGGTCAGTTGTCGCATCGGCCTGGCGGTGCTTGATGTCATGGAGAAAGAACAGTTGTGGGACAACGCCAGGCAGGTCGGCGATCATTTTAAACGTCGGCTTGACGCATTGATCCATAAGCATCCGCTGGTGGGCGCGGTGCACGGTTCCGGGTTTTATTTGGGTGTGGAGTTGGTCCGTAGTCGAGAAACACTGGAGCCCGCCACCGAAGAAACCGACTACCTGTGCGAACGATTGCGTGACCTGGGAATTTTCATGCAGCCGACGGGCGATTATCTGAACATTCTTAAAATTAAACCGCCGATGTGTACAACCCGAGAGAGCGTGGATTTCTTTGTGGACAGCGTGTCCAGGGTGTTGAGCGAGTTGGGTTAGCGGGGTGCAAAACAATAGTTGCCGATTTTTATCGGTGTCCGTGATTGTTAATAATGTAATATCGTCTAATTATCCTTTAAACGCCGATATTTATCGTCTATAACGTCTCCTACATTGCAAGCTCTTTGGAGTCCTGGTCCCATGACGACGCTGAAACGTTCACCGCGTGCCGATGGCTTTTACATGCCCGCCGAATGGGCGCAACAAACCCAAACTTGGATGATCTGGCCCGAGCGGCCGGACAATTGGCGTCTGGGCGGCAAGCCGGTGCAGCACGCGCATGTGACGCTGGCCAAAGCCATTGCCCGTTTCGAACCGGTCACGGTGGGTGTTTCCGCAGGGCAGTACGACAACGCTCGCGCGCACCTTGATATGCCAAACATCCGCGTCGTTGAACTCAGCAGTAACGATGCGTGGGTGCGCGACACCGGCCCGACCTTCGTCATCAATGACAACGGCGAAGTGCGCGGTGTCGATTGGGACTTCAACGCGTGGGGCGGTTTCGACGGCGGCTTGTACGCGCCGTGGAACCTCGACCAGCAAGTGGCAACCAAGATCATGGAAATCGAGCGTTGCCCTCGGTACCAAACCGAAGGGTTTGTGCTTGAAGGTGGATCGATCCATGTGGACGGCGAAGGCACGCTGATTACTACCGAAGAGTGTTTGCTTAACCGCAATCGCAACCCTCATCTGTCTCGCGAGCAGATAGAAGCAGTGCTGCGCGATCAGTTGTCAGTTGAAAAGATCATTTGGTTGCCGGATGGTTTGTACAACGACGAAACCGACGGCCACGTAGATAACTTCTGCTGTTTCGTACAGCCCGGTGAAGTGTTACTTGCCTGGACGGATGATCCTAAAGATCCCAACTTTCCACGTTGTCAGGCCGCCATCGGCGTGCTGGAAAACGCCCGTGATGCCAAAGGCCGACCGTTGATCGTGCATAAGATGCCAATTCCAGGGCCGCTGTTTGCCACCGAAGAAGAATGCGCAGGCGTTGATCAAGTGCATGGCAGTCAAGAGCGCAACCCTTTGGTGCGTCTGGCCGGGTCCTACGTCAACTTCCTTATCGTCAATGGCGGCCTGATTGCGCCGTCTTTTGACGACCCGTTGGACGAAAAGGCGCGGGAAATATTGCAACAGCTGTTCCCGGAACATGAAGTAGTTATGGTTCCGGGCCGTGAGTTACTGCTAGGCGGCGGCAATATTCACTGCCTGACCCAACAGCAGCCGGCACCGCACAAGGTTTGAGTTGGTCCTGTTCTTGCTAACCTTAAGCCCATCGATCGATGGGCTTTTTTATGCGCACAGCGTTGCTGACTAAAGTTTTCGTTCGCGGACCTGTCATAAAACAGGGGTACATTTAGCTGATCAAAGGTTAAGAGGTTGTCCACATGAATGCAGGGATTGAGCAGCAGTCAGCTCGCGGCTTGTCTGCAAGTAGCGACACGCGCCAGATGATGGCCGACTGGCTAAGGGCCACCAGAGCCCCGATGGTGTCGGAAAACCAATCACGGCAAGTGCTCTTGGCGCGTTATCCCGCCGGGCTGATCAGCGATGCAGAATTGGACGCACTGGTGCGGATTCTAATCCCGCAAAATTGACACTGACACCTTTGTCGCGCCACACGGCTAGAATTCGCCCCGCCTGTGGCTAACCACCCTGTACGTAGCATCCGTCGTTACCATGCGCAAACTTCGTATTCATCGGACAACCCGTATGGCCCTCGCTCCACCGCCCGATCTCAGTGACATTGCCGTTCCCGCGCCGCACGCCATTGCCCTTGTGGGGTTGATGGGCATGCTGTTGGGCGAAAAACTCTGGCCCATGGGCAAGCGGCTGGTTAGCCACTGGCTGACCTGAAAATGCCTCGCCGCGCCCTTACCCAAAATTTTCTCGCTTGATGGAGTCATTATGAAAGCCCTGCAATTTTCCAAAACCGGCGATCTGTCGGCACTGCAATACCTTGACGTCCCTCAGCCAGTGCCGGCTGAAGGTGAGGTATTGATTCAGGTTAAGGCCGCCGGGCTCAACCCTAGCGATGTAAAAAACGTACTCGGGCGTTTTCCCTACACCACGATGCCACGCATACCCGGTCGAGACTTTGCGGGCATCGTGATTGAGGGTCCACAGTCGCTGCTCGGTCAAGAAGTGTGGGGCACCGGCAAAGAGCCGGGCTTCTTTCGCGACGGCTCCCACGCGGAGTACCTCACATTGCCCGCCAAAGGCGTCGCGCTCAAACCAAAAGCCTTGAGTTTCGTCCAGGCCGCCAGCCTTGGCGTACCGTTCACCACCGCATGGAACGCCCTACAGCGCAGCCTGGTGACAACCGGCACGCGCCTATTGGTCATCGGCGCTAACGGCGCAGTTGGCAGCGCCGCCTTGGCATTCGGCAAAATTCTTGGCGCCCAAGTCCTCGGCGCGGTGCGTCGTCCCGAACAGATCAAAGCGCTTAGGGAAGACGGCTTCGATGCCATTCTGTTGGACAAACACGAAGACCTCGGCGCCCAAGTCAACGCCGTCTTCTCCGGTGGCGCCGACGTCATCTTCGACACCACCGGCTTCTGGCTTCCTGCTGCCGTGGCTGCCTTGGCCGCTTTTGGTCGTATCGCTATCATCGCTGCGCCCGTGGACGGCCACGTACAGATGCCAACCCTGGCGCTGTACCGTAAAGGCGGCTCAGTAGTGGGCATCAACACCTTGCTCTACGGCACCGAAGCCTGCGCCGAAATGCTCAACCAGTTCGGGCAGTTCTTTGATGAAGGACTGCTGCCGTCGCCTACCGGAATCTACGAATCGCCGTTGAACGAAGGGCTGGCGCGGTATGAAGAAGTGAATAAGGGCAGCGGGAATAAAGTGGTTTTTGCGCTTAGTAAATGAATATACGGGTGCCTGGGGGCACCCGCTTAACTTGCACTGCGGGATTTAATCGCCAGTGTTTATTGACCACCACCCAACACATGGCCACTGCCAACAACTCTAACCCCCACGGTATTTCCAACCAGTGGCGCATGAATGCTCAAGCTGCGAACCAGCAACTCGCGCGCAGACGACCCAGTCTGAAGCCGTACGGTCAGCATGCAAGCATTGCCGCCAAAGTCGCTGTCGGTAACAACGCCTAAACAGCCTTCATTTGATGAGCCAGATGCCGACAGTTCAATCTGTTCTGGCCGCAACATGATCTGCGCGGCACCTTTGAATGCCGTGTCCGCCACCGGCACTCGGCCCAGTTCGCAGGTTGCCCAGCCGCCTTCGACTGTAGCGGGGAGCACTACGGCATCGCCGAGGAAAAGCGCGGTTTCCTCATCGCGGGGACGTAGATAGAGGTCCATCGGCGGTCCGACCTGGATCAGTTTGCCTTGGCGCATAACAGCCAGTTGATGAGCGAACGACAAGGCTTCGGCCTGATCATGGGTCACAAGAATGGTGGTGACGCCCGCATCCGAGAGCAGCTTGGCCACGGCTTTGCGCATGGAGGCGCGCAAGCCGGTGTCGAGGGCGGAAAACGGTTCGTCCAGCAGCATCAGTTTCGGCCGTTGGGCCAACGCCCGGGCGAGGGCGACTCGCTGTTGCTGGCCACCGGACAATTCGTGGGGCCAACGCGGCAGCATGCGGCTGTCGAGGGCGACCATTTCCATCAACTCGTTAATGCGCTGCTGTTTCGACGCGGCGTTGCCAGGCAGACCAAAGCCGATGTTGGCAGCGACGGTCATGTGCGGAAACAGCGCGCCGTCTTGTGGGACATAGCCGATCAAGCGCTGATGAGCCGGCACCTCGATCGGTCCGTTGACCAAGGGTGTGCCGTTCAGCGTGATACTTCCAGAGTCGGGAAACTCGAAGCCGGCAATCATTCTGAGCAAGGTGGTTTTGCCCGAACCGGAAGGCCCGACGATGGCGGTGCGACTGCCCTCAGGCACTGACAAACTGACGTTATCCACAGCCGGCAACGAACCGAAGGATTTGCAGATAGCGTGTAATTCAAGAGAGCTCATCGGCCTGCCGTGCGTTTGGATTGATGATAAAGAAGCGCCGTCAGCGGAAGCGACAGCAGGACCATGATCAGTGCGTAAGGCGCCGCAGCGGCGTAGTCGATTTCACTGGTCATGGCCCAAAAGCCAGTCGCCAATGTACGTGTGCCGTTGGGCGCGAGCAGCAGGGTCGCGGTTAACTCGTTGGTGATGGCGAGGAACACCAGCGCCACGCCAGCGGCCGCGCCGGGCGAAGCAAGACGCATGGTGATCACCCACAAGGCCTGGATCGGCGAGCGACCAAGGCTACGAGCCATGTTCTCCAGCTCCACTGGAGCTTGGGCGATGCCCGCGCGCAGGTTGACCAGCGCCCGAGGCAAGAACATCAGCACATAGGCCAACAACACGGTAATCGCCGTTTGGTAAATCGGCCGGGCGAACTTGATGGTGACCGTCACCAACGCCAGCGCAACCACGATGCCAGGCAACGAACTGGTGATGTAATTGCAGCTTTCCAGCAGACGATGCAAACGCCCCGGCGAGCGTACCGACAGCCAAGCAATAGGGATCGCCGCGCAGGTGGTAATGATCGCGCCAGTGCTGGCCAATATCAGCGTCTGCTCCAGCGCCGGCAGAATCGTGTCCATGCGCCAAACGGCTGAACCTCCTGCGATCAACCATTTTCCTAAGGTGATCAACGGCACACCCAACGCCAGCGCAGTCGCCGCTATGGGCAGCAACAGCGCCAAGGCCGTGGTTTTGCGGTCCAGAATGCAGATGCGTTGCTGGCGCGCGCTGCCGGAGCCGACCCGCGCATAACGAGCTTTGCCGCGTGTGGCTGATTCAAACGTCAACATCGCCAGGCAACATAAGGCCAACACCCCCGCCAGCATATTCGCTGCGGGGCCGTTAAATGAGGATTGAAACTGATCGAAAATCGCCGTGGTAAACGTGTCGAAACGAACCATGGCGTACAGACCGTACTCGGCCAGCAGATGCAGCCCGACCAACAACCCCCCACCCCAGATCGCCAGCCGCAACTGCGGCAGCACGATCCGAAAAAACACCGCCCAGGGTTTCAAACCCAGCGACTCCGCTACGTCTTCGATACCCGGATCCAGGCGTCGCAACGCGGCAGCCGCAGGCAGGTAAAGGAAGGGGAAATAAGCGATGACCGACACCAACACCCCGGCAAACAGCCCATGGATCGATGGCACCAGACTAACCCACGCGTAGCTGTGCACGAACGCAGGCACCGCGAGGGGCGCGACCGCCAGTAGAGACCACACGCGTCGAAACGGCAGATCGCTGCGCTCGGTCAGCCACGCCAGCGCTACGCCAAGGATCACGCACAACGGCACCGTGAGCACGACCAGCAACACGGTATTAACCAGCAATTCTCCGACCCTTGGCCGAAAGACCAGCTCCACAATAGTTGCCCAGCCGGTCTGGATAGAAATGCCGACAACAAATCCCAATGGCAATAAAGCCAGCAATGAAACCAGTACGGAGGTGACAACAATCCATGTAGCAGGACGGCCGCCGGGTGAGCGGGGCCGTCCCTTAATGGCGGAGGCTGGAATGACCTTATCGATCACGCCAAACACTTCCGATGCCTCGACTGCGACATTTGAAATAGGCTCCGCCATAACCTTACAACAACCCTGCTTTAGTCATCAGCTCAACAGTCTTTTTGCTGTCGAGTTTGGATGCGTCCACCACCGGCGCATCCAGTTCGGCGAGCGGTGTCAACTTGGCGTTAGACGCCGCGCCCAGGCCCACTGCGTATTCAAACGATGTGCCGTCTTTCAGAATCGCCTGGCCTTGTTTGCCTGTGACCCACTTCAAGAAAGCCTGAGCTTCTTCTTTATGTTTGCTGGACGCCAGGACACCGCCGCCAGAGAGGCTGACGAACGCGCCAGGGTCTTTGTGCTTGAAGTAATACACGCCGACTTTATTGCTGTTCTCACCGGTTTTGGATTGATCAACCAATGGGTAGTAGTGATAGATCACACCGCTGTCGACTTGGCCAGCATTTACAGCTTTCAGCACAGAGCCGTTACCACGGAACGCGGTAAAGTTGGTTTTCATCGCCTTCAGCCAGTCCAGCGTTGCTGCTTCGCCTTTCTGCTCAAGCAGCGCGCTGACAATAGCCTGGAAGTCGGCACCGGACGGTGATGCAGCCCAGCGACCTTTCCAGCTCGGGTTGGCCAGATCAAGCAGCGACTTAGGCATATCGGCAGCGGTCATTTTGTCTTTGTTATAAACAAAAACAGTCGAACGAGCGGCGATACCGACCCACTTGCCGTGGGCTGGGCGATAAGCCGAGTTCACTTGGCTCAACGTTGCGGGTTCCACGGGCGCGAACAAACCGGCGCTATCAACCAGCACCATGGCGGGCGAGTTTTCGGTCAAAAACACATCGGCTGGAGAAACTGCGCCTTCCTGAACGATTTGGTTACCCAACTCGCTGTCGTCGCCGTTACGCACGGTGACTTTAATCCCGGTGTCGTGTGTGAAGCCGTCGACCCACGCTTGGGTCAGGCTTTCGTGTTGCGCGTTGTACACCGTGATGCCGTCAGCACTTGGCGCGGCAAACACACTGCCAGCGGCCATCATGGACGTGACCAATAAGGCCGCTTTGGCAAACGAGGGGATACGGGAAGTCATCGTAAAGGCAGCTCCGCAAAATTAAAAAAGAGCCTGTGGGGATTTCCCTATTGTCAGGCACGCTGATCATACCGCAATAAGAATTGCTTGCATTAAGATCCGCGCCCGCATCTGAGCATAATTTTAGTGAAATTCATGTTGGCCAGCACAACATTGCATGCTTGGCGTTCTCCATTAACTCCTCTGCAGGATTCCCGCTGGCGGTTGCACGCACACACTCTCCCCGCGTTCTTTCGCATTATCCTCATCTTCATACTCATCTATCGGTACAAACCCGGCGAACAAAACTACCCCCTCGCCACCACCAACGAAAATTCCCGGCCATCCACACACCGTACATGTTCACCTTCAATAAACGCCAAATCATGCCCGTCGTGATCCACCAGTCTTTGAGGTGAACACACCACCAATACCCCAATGTCGCCGCTCCAGTCCCGTCGCGGATCGTGCTCAAGGTACGCGTAAACTTTTCGATCCTGGATCCGCCACACCGGATGGGCATCCTGAGGCTTTTTCACGTCGTAAATAGCATTCGGGTCGAACACAAAGCCGGCAGTCATAAGAAGCTCCATTCACAATAAACAGCCGACTACACGGTGAAGCTGCTGCTGTGATTTTTCAGTGAAAGTACACATCTGAGTGTGGCTATACGTTGGTACAAATTGGTGCACAATCGTTCAGGCTTGCCGGCGTCATCGCGGCTAAAAACCGCAAAAATCGCTTGCTGAAACGCTTCGCCAAACGCTCGTTACATCACCATTACATCTCGTCCAGTCGAGGTTGACCGTGACGAAAATCAAGCGCCAAAATTTAGCTCAGAGTTCTCTAGCTTACTTAAGGAGAGATACAAAATGACTAAGGTAAAAGTACTGGCAGGCGACTTCCTGCAAGGTGACGGCGAATACCACGCCGGCCTGCTCAACCTCGAAACCCCACTCTATCCGTGGCCTGGGATCAGCATTCCGGTCACTTCCCTAAAAGCTATCGAAGTCGCCACGACTGGGTCGAACAAGAAGCTCGAAGATGCGATCAGCCTTGGGTTAGCAGGCGCGCTGATGCTTGGGCCGTTGGGTGCCGCGGCTGGGGTAATTTTCGCGAATGAAGAGACCGAGGTTACGTTCTGGGTGACGTTGAAGGATGGTAGACGGTTGTTGGCGGCTACGGATGATGGGACGTTTAGAGAGATCGAGCGGGGAGTGAGGAGGCCGGGGAATTTTGTTAGTGGGGATTGAGGGGTTGGCTTGGGCGGCGTCTATCCGATTTGCAGCATCTCTGTTGCCAAATTGTGGGGGCGTTGCTGGAAACGAATCCGAGATCGGTAGGCCAGCTACCCTTAAGCCCGTCCTGATGACCGAGGACGATGAAGCCTTGATCGCAACGGTGCGCGAGCGGCTTTCTGCTGGTGGCCGCGCATCAGCAAGGGCGTCTGGCCCAGTATTTCAGCCGGATAGTACAGCGCGCAAAATTGCGGCTATCGACGAGATCGGATCCTGCCGTTTGGCCGAGAAGAAGCCAATCTGTTTTTTAATGTCGTCGCCAAGCGCTACGAACAAGACAGCGTCGTTCTGACCAGCAAGCTGCCCATTCGCATAGGGCGGCCATCTGAAGGCCACGCGATTGACCGTCACAACAAAAAAGTCTTGTAGACGATGAGGTGCTTGGCTGCGACGGCTTCGAGCCCGTAGCGCTTCACGAGCAGAGTCTGCATGTTCTTCAGCGTCCGGCGGTTGCTCTTCGCTCCGCTTTCCCCTTCGCGGCGGAGTATCTCCCTGACGACAAACGCTCCCTCGCACGTGCCGTATTTCTGAGCAGGCATGATCACCGGGCTCAGGGCGCCGCCGTTGTCCTTGAAGAACTCGTTCGGGGTGTCGAAGCGCGATTCGGTAAAGGTGATGCAGCCGTTCGACATCAGCGAGATGATCGACGACGCGTTGTCGGCCATGCTCTTTTGGTCGACCTTGAACGCGTACTTGCATTGCGAAGCGATGCGCTGAAACGCGTCGGGCGGCGCGTCGAACTCGATGGTGATCGGCAGCGGTGCGGCTGGCCAATTCTTCTTGCTCAGCAGCGCGACGACGCCCTTCTTGGTGAGGGCGATCGTCGCCGTCAAGCTAGCCAGCTTGGCGTGAAACCCGTTCGCGGTGTTGACCAACTCGCGCTGTTCATAGCAGTGTTTATCAATTGGCTCAATGACGACTGACATCATGGGGAGCTGCGCTTGCAGCGTCTCACAGGACGTCCGGAGCACCATCGGGCCGCGCCCATAGAACTCGCGGACGGGCTGATCCATCATGGCTTTGAGCTTGATTTGCGCACCCAGGATGAGACCGCGGATTTCGTGTTGCTCAAGCGAAGAGACGTCGCATGTGACGACCTGGTGTAGGGCGTCGCGAAGTCGCTCGATGAAGGCGCATTCCAAGATGAACGCCCTCCAGGCGTCTTCGCACTTCGTCTTCAACTTAAGGATCTCGTTATTCATCGCAGCATAGAAGTCCAGATCGTTGTCAATCTTCTCCCCGTGGGAGTCGAGGCACTTGCACAGCTGCGTGGTTTTGCTCCCTGAGAGCCCATACATCTCGCCAACGAGGGTGGCGATAGCGTTGTGCTTGAAGTCCTTGAAAACCTTGCCGACGACAAAGACCCGGGCCGGCCCCATCGCAGGGTTGCACTGAATTGCCCGCGCGACGGCGGCGGTCTGCTCCATGGCGTCGACTTGCTTTATCAGCCCGAAGACCAGCACGTTCGGCAGCCGTGCCAGGATGTCTTCGGCGTTGAAGGCGACGCCCTTTACCGTCGCTATCCCTGGGATATGAAAGAACGATGCCTTGCACCGGGAGGGCACCCTGATTTCGTCGATGCAAGCCCCCGAGGGATGCACGCCCGACGCACCGCCCACGTTGAGCTTCTTGCGCATCCTGTCGACACTCGACTCGCCTTCTGCAGATACCTTCTCATGCGGCGGCGTCGCCTTCCGCGCCAGGGAGTACTTGCTCAGCGAGCCCGCGTTCACAAGTTTCACACCGCACATCAGATCGTGCTCGTTGAGGAAGATCGTCCTCTCGGCGCAAGCAACGAAGTCGTTCATCTGCACGACGTTACGCTGCATGTTCTCGGCATTGAGCAGGTTGAACTTCATCTCGTGGCACGTCACCACGATGTGGAAGCCACGCTTGGCCAGCGCGTCGAGGAACTCCTGGTTGAAGAGGGCGCCGCTGTCGGGATACCGCACCTGAACGTGGAAGATGTGGACCGACTTCGGATGCATGTCCTTGCCCCGCTCACTGACGAGCGCCTTAAAGAGGAGGTGCCGGGCAGGCTCGTAGAGGCGCTGCCAGTCCGCCATCCTCATCCTCTCAGTCTCTGACTTCCGGGTCGGCCAGCCATCGATGTACGGGATTTCCAGCCGCTTGACGGCCTGCTCCTCAAGCGGGATCTTCGCCGCGAGGCCACTGTCGCAGAGCCGCATCCCGGAGACATCGTAGGTGAGCCCGCCATGATCGAGCGTGCCAAGGGTGTTGAGCCAGTTCACCAGCGCGTTGATGTAGGTGCCATCTCCGCTTCGGAAGTCGTCGAAAGGCGCGTTCGACAGATAGATGACGAACTTCGGGCGAATCTCGGTCTCGGGCTTGCGTCTAGGAATCGGCTCCTCGAGTTCCACCGGTAGCCCACACGGCATGATCGTACTTGGGACCCCGCGACGGGGGCTGCTCACATCCTCAAGCAACGACGCAGTGAGCTTGGCTATGCAGTGTCCGCAAACGCTACCTTTCTCGACGTAGACGAGGCCGCACGACACGCAGAACCTGGGACGGCGAACGCAGTCGTTGCAAATTGACTCCAGCGGGTTCGGAACGCCCACTCCGCACGTAAGACAGTAGTTGTCGCCGATGAGCGCGGGCAGCTCCGGGTGATTCATAGGCATGAAGAGCCGATCACCCCGGAACGCGATGTACATCGTGTCGCAGTCGCGCGGGCAGAAGTGCTCGTTGCGGAGCGGGAGCAACGCCTGCAGCGTGATCAGCCGAAGCTCGATGCGGACCCCGAAATGATGCTCGATGGCCCAGACGCATACGCGGTCGCCCGGGAGTTCACCGGCCGCGAGCGCGTCGATGTAGGGCTGCAATTCCAGAAAATGGTGACGATAGACCTCATCGCGGATCAGCTTGCGCGCCGGACCGCTGGAGAGGCTGAATACCGCTGTCGCCGTCAGCCGCCGGAGCGTCGGGGCATCTCCCTGGAACAGGCCGTACTCTGCAAGCAAGTAACCGACTGCGTGAAAGAACGAAGCGGTACCGTCGTCGCGGCCGGTGTAACTCAGGATTTCGTAGGGATCTTCGTCGATCACCTCGATCTTGCCGTGGAGGCTGGGCCCGATGTCGAAGGGCATGTGTCAGCCCTCTCGGCGGGCGGCATCAACGGCATCCCATGGGAACACGTGTGCATCGTGTGCCGCCTCCGCCCACGCCTCGGGCGGAACATCGGTTGCGAGTCGCAGCATGCGCTCATCGGCCGTACCATCGTCACCCGACAAGATTGCCAAGACCGCAGGCAACTCGTCGAAGCGTGGCCCGATGGAGAGCGAAAGCCTCACGAACACGGCCGCGCTCGATTGCTGCCGGATGCCCCGCTCTGCCGCCCGATCAAACGCCGTGGCGATTCGCTGTTGGAGCTCATCCGAGCCAAGGCTCTCGGCCAGCGCCGGCAGCGTCAGCACGAGCGAGTCCTGCAAACCCCTGAGAAAGCTCTCCCGCATGGTGACGTCGAGGCCCCGCATCTGCACGTCACGAATCGTCAACATCGCCGAGGCTCCTTGTTTTCACGCGATCTGGTCAGGCTGCGACAACCGGCGCGAGATGTCATCGCGCCGGACTTTATCATGGAAATCTCCGTAGTGCTGTGGCTACTCGGCAAGTGAGTAAAGCGCCCTGTTTGACCGGTGCGATGATGCCCCTGTGGATCAGGGATCAAGGCCCCTGCGGCCTGTGGGATATCCACTAACGCGGGACTTGCGGCTCCTTCGATTTTCACCTGCCCATCAGGAAAGATCGCGTCGAAGGTGCTGATGTACATGTCCCTGCGCCGTTACATTTTAAAGAGGGTTGCTTGATTGATGTGCAGCGTTTTTGCCAAGTCGTCCTGGCTCAACTCTTTGGCTGGTCGCAACTCGTGCAACGGCATTTCGGCGCGCAGCTTTTGATACAGGGCGTTTGCACGCTCGCGAGAGTCAGGCGAGCGCTGCGCCATCAATTCTGTGAATTTCTTAGCCATTGTCGTAGCCCTCTCTCTTTAAGGTTTCCAAGTATTCGTCGTACAGGTTTTCAGCCTGAGCGACGTACTCTTGGTACCCAACGGTCTTGACCGTTTTGTCGCCACCCAGCAACAGGATCGCGCATCAAGTCCTGCGTAATGTTCGCACGCGATCATGAAGCTGGCATGTATATCTCGCGGTTCTCTGGCGAGCGTTGCTTAGTAGAATCAGGCTCTACTGCGGAAAATTGTGAAATATCGTCGCGACGACCTGCTAATCCAAGTGAGCGCTTGCCGGTATAAGATGTTCATCAACCGCTCACCATCGAGGCTGCCATGACCGGGATATCCCTGGACCTGCCGGAAGACCTTTCGAACTCGCTCTCCGATCTGGCTAAGACGAATGGCCAAATCGTGAGCTGTTTGGCGATGGATGTTCTTCGCGACTACATCGAGCACGAGAGGGCTTTGATTGCGCAGATTGAATTGGCGGTAGAAGAGGCTGATCAAGGTAAATTCGCCACCGATGACCAGGTTGCGGCAATGCGCGCCCGCCGCTGGAGCAGGAATGCGGGTTGAGTGGCTTGAAAAAGCCCTCAAAAGCCTGGAAGACGAAGCGAGCTACATAGCCCTTGAAAACCCCAAGGCTGCTGATGATTTGTCAGATGCGATTTTCGCCAGCATAGACAAATTGGCCCGGTTTCTCGCTATGGGGGCGTGAGGGTCGAGTCAAAAAACGCGTGAATGGGCGGTGCCCAATTGGTCCTATCTCATCCCCTATCGGGTACGCGGCGATCGCCTTCAAATCCTTGGGGTATTTCATACGCGGCAACGCCCTCGTACCAAGTGGTGACGGGGCGGAAAGCGAAAAGCTTATAGGCGGGTCCGTAGGTTTTGCCAAGCGGCAAGCCGAATCAGAGAGTGGAGCTGTGGTGCGCGACATAAGGTACTCCCTTTTATCGAAGTGACCTTTACCCCAAGCTCTATCCTTAAACCGGTTGGAATCCACCAAGATCCACGGGCATTCGACGGAACCCCAAAACGAAAAAACCCGCCAGAAGGCGGGTTTTTCGGGAGTTCAGAGATGTTGAAAGCCTTCTCTGGAACTTTGTATGATGCGGCACCAGGAGTCGAATAGCATCCTAATACTATGAAAGTACGAGGTTTTTTTCAGAAAAATATAGTTGCTACCTTTAAAAAAAATGATAGCTATTTTTAGTGAGTGAAAATATTTTTGTTTAGGGAAGAGTGGTTGATGAATGGAAACGTAGTTCTTTAGTGAATGTATCGATCAGCTTTCTATAGATGCAGATTTTTTAGTATATAGAAAAAAATAGCGAAAAATTGTCAATTGCACTAGAATTGACATGGCCATTAGCCATTTTATCGACTTGTGATCGTAATGGTATATATCTAAAGCGGAAGGGATAGCCATCTGATGTTCATTACAAAATTGGGCCCATTCAATGGCGATACATGGGAGAATTTATGCCAGTTAGTTTTCAAGAGTAAGCATGGCATTGACGGCTATCAGGAGATGCCAGCTTCGCCAGGCGACTTCGGTATAGAAGGCTATACAATTAATACCGGACGTGCATTCCAGTGCTACTGTCCTGATAGGATTTATACTCAACAAGTATTGCTAGACAAACAAAAAAGAAAAATCACTGATGATGTAAACAAGTTGAAGAAGTTTCAACTTGAGCTCAAAGGCCGTCTAGGAGGTACGCAGATAAAAGAGTGGTGCTTTGTATCTCCTGAAATCAATCATCACAACCTGCTTTCCCACGCTAAAGTTAAAGAAGTTGAGGCGCGTGACTGGGGTCTCGATATATTGCATCCTAATTTCACAATACATTTGCATGATGCGGATTTTTACCTTCGCGAAATAAATGAGCAGCGCAGTTTGAATGGAGTAGCGATCAGTTTTGGAAATCAGGTGACTTCTCTACCGCTACTCGACTCTGACCCTGAACTGTATGAACAACACCTCTTAAGAAAGTCTGCACTTCGATTAGTTGAGAAAATGGATCCTCCATCAGAAAAGCTAGTTGGTCGGTTATATAATTTTACGCTGCAAACCTTTCTCGAGCATGATAATTACTTTAACGCATTAAATGCCGCTTCCCCCACAATTTATTTTAGACTTGTAAGGTTGTTGTCTGTTTTTGAGCAGGATGTAAAGGAGTGGGCGTTTACTTGGTCGGGTACCGCTGAATCACTTATCGAAAAAGTTACCGATAAGTTGGCGGAAAGGATCGTTTCTGAGTTACGGCCGGGCGTAGATCATACTCTCGCGAGCGAAATAACTAGGCATACAGTTGCACGTTGGCTCGCCGCTTGTGAATTAGACTTTGAGTAAATGATCATGATGAAATTAAAGTTCACGCAGCGACCCATGCCTGTACTTGCTGAGCATAGAACATTATATAAAATCTCGCAGATACTCCTTGTTTTACATCTTTGCGGTCGCGCGGAAAAATGTAGTTTGCTTAAACTTCATTTGTTTAACTGGGCATTGAAGTCAGAAAGAAGATTGGCTAGTCTAAAAGAAGCTTCTCGTAAAGGAGTGTTAACTTTACCTGTTTGGGGGTTCGATCCTGCTTTGGCAATAGCTTTGAAATTTGCTCTAGAGGATCAACTAGTTACTGCTTTGTCGACCGGGGTGGAAATATCTGCCAAGGGACAAGATTTTTTGAGCTTTTTGCTTAAAGATAAAGATCTTTTATCTCCAGAAAAAACGTCATTAAGAATAATTGGAAAAGGGATTTCAGAAAAAATGGTTGATTCAGTGGCGAAAGGATGGGATGCCTTATGATTATTAGAGCATTAAAGCTTAAGATTGCTACTCAAGAAGGTGATTTTGGTTTTTTTCTTGAGTTTGATCGCGCGCTGACAATCATAAAAGGATCAAACTCATCTGGGAAGAGTACTGTATTTAACGGTATCCTATATTCACTTGGCATGGAGGAATTGATTGGTGGTAAAAATCAGTCATCACTGCCATATGCAGTTAAAGACTACTTTGAATATGACGACAAAAAAATACCAATAACACAGTCAGAGGTTTATTTAGAGGTTGAAAATAAGCTGGGGGATGTTCGAACGTTTCGTCGTGCTATTACGGATCAGACACGAAATGCTAAGTTGGTGGAGGTGTTGGATGGGGCTTTCCTCACTGAAAAGTTACCGTTGCAATCATCTTTCAAATATCTCCACGATGGTGGAAGTGCCATTTATGAAGAGGGCTTTCATAATTTTCTGGAGAAGTTTTTAGGTTTCAATCTGCCGCAAGTTCAAAACTCTTCGGGTAAACAGGTTAAGTTATATCTCCAGGCGATTTTTGCCGCTCTTGCGGTTGAACAAAAAAGGGGCTGGACTGACTATATTGCAAACATACCGCACTATGGAATTCGCGATGTGCGGGTGAAGGTAGTTGAGTTTTTGTTAGGTCTGAATGTATTTGAGGCTGATGCGAAACGAAGTGAGCTTAATTATGAGTCAGTTGAGATAGATAATGCTTGGAATGACTCATATAAAGAGCTGCTTCGCGAATCAAGAGCGGCTGGTGAAGGGATAGAGATTCAAGGGGTGCCGTTACGAGTAACTTCGGCGCTTGATTCGGATAATATAGCTGTTTATAAGCGAGTGGGGCAAACTAAGTTCTCTCTTTCCGACTACATTAGCCAGCTCCGTGCTGATTATGAAAGGCAAGAGCTCGAAATGAATAAGCTTAAAGATGGTGTAAGTCCAGAGGTTGTTTCGGCAATAGATGTAAATAGCGCAGAGCTCAATAGGCTAGTAGGGCTTTATGAAATTAGCGTGAGCACCTTAGCTATCCATCGTTCATCCTTAGCTACCAACAAACAGTTAGCTGAGCAGGCGAGTGAGGAGTTGCTTAGAAATAAGTCCACCTTGAAATTGCAAAAATTTGGAGCGGAGCAGGGGCTCTATATAGCCAAAGAACAATGCCCCACCTGTTTTCAATATGTAGACGACTCTCTGACCGGCGGTGGCGTACTCACCTCTAAAATGAGTATTGAAACAAATATCGATTATCTTGATAGCCAATTGAAAATGTTAGAGCGTCAACAGCAAGGGATAAGGTTGACTATTCAAAATCTAGAAGAAGAAGGGGAAGGTATACGTCAACGGATTGCGAAATCTAGGTCAATATTGGCAGCATTGCGCTCTGATGTAACAAGTGGAACCGCCGGCACTCGAACTCTGTTAAGAAAACAGATGCATCTTGAGTCTGAGATCGAAAAAATTAATGGCTTCGATACGAAGTTTGATGAGCTAAAAAAACGTTTTGGTTCGTTATCTCTTCAGCTAAAAAACAACCAAGACCAGCGTTTGTTTTTACCTAAAAAGCATTACTCGGAGCAGGATACTAAGACTCTAAACTTGTTTGGGAAAATGTTCAGAGCAAATGTTGGAACCTTTGATTATCACAGTGCCCCTGTAGTAGATATTGAACTAGATTTTGATAGCCTGTTACCATTCTTATCACGTATAGAGCTCCGGGTTATTAGAGAAAAGAACTCGGAGTCCGAAAAGGCTATCCATCAGTATAGAAGTAATAAAAATCAAAACAGCATGGCAGCAGACTCCAGTGCAAGTGATTTTGTACGATTGATTTGGGCATACCTGATAGCTATCCATCAAACCTCGGCACATCCAACGATCAAAGCCAATCACCCCGGTTTCATTTTATTTGATGAGCCTGGACAGCACTCAATGGCCACTAAGAGCCAGCATGCTCTTCTCCAAATGCTTTCTTCATCCACAGGTTTGCAAAGTATTGTTGCAGCATCATTTGATGATTCCGAGCCGGTTTTTAAAGAGTCTACCGAGGGCGTTAAATTTAAGTTGATTCAGCTAGGTGAAAAGTCTATCGGTCCATTATAAACAATGGAAATATTGACTTTGGTAGCCTCTGATTAAAATAGTTTGGAGAGCTATCGGTCTATATGGCCGGTAGCACTCCCGCTGCTTATAATTTAGGAGTCGGTAAGGGGGCTAGATTTTTACTTGGCTACCAAAGCTTAGCAGCATCAAAATCTAACTGAGCCGCTTTCAACTCTCGTACCAGTTTCATCTTCCAGGCTTCAGCCGAGTCCATGTCGGTATAAATTACACCAAACAAATCAGATGGTATTTCCACCTGCCCCTTGCGAAGCAAACAAACACGGCCGCGCCCAAGTTTTCCGGCAAAGAATCCAAGTTCAAAAATGACATTTTGACGTGCGCGAGCATCGCTCACGTCAGCTTTTATTGAACCACCAACATCGTCGGGTGTTAACAATATTACCGCGAAACCTACATCAGCCGAATGTTCAAATTTTTCAATAATCGTCTGGCCTCGATCGGGTTGTTCCCTAAGGATAATCGCTTCTAAGCCGAGCTTTTCTAGGAAGCGCGCGAGACCTTGTAATGCAGCCTCGTCATGGCCATGAACAATAAATACTTTATTAGATTTTGATATTTTCAACTGCGGTTTAACCTCTCCCTGAGATTCGACATAGACTTTATAATCCCGCACAAATGGGGCGATTATCTGTCCAGTAAATCCATGGACACCTGAAATAAGCTTTCTACTGCCCGAGCTAAAGTAGTGGTGACCGAAATTAATGGCGTATTTTGGATCTTCAGCGAGTTTTTCGATTAGCAGTAGGGTGAGACCTAGTCGTTGTTTGTCGTCATCTGATTCTGGCCAAGCAAGTTTATGATTCCCCATGCCGCCGCCAGACCGTTCGCTCGCTTCCAAGAATGCTTCGAGATCTAGCCCCGATATCAATTCATTGTTGCTAGCGTCAAGCGCCGGATCGCGAAGTAGGCGGGCCAGTTTTTTTAGCGGTTGTTCGAAGGTCTGATGTTGTGAGCTCTGTAGATCTATAACCGCATTGTTGATCTGAGTAAAGAGGTCGATGGCCACTATTTTTCTTCCTCTAACAGTCGCGCTGCGGCAGCCCGTTCTATGATCTTTTCCCTATATCGCTCTTCCATCTGCTCTGCCAAGGAGCTGACTATTGGATTTGACGTATAGGTTCCCACACGCTCATCTATGAGATTTGATATCTGCTGAATCGCACCTTCAATACTCACGGGATCGTGCGGATTAAAATTCACAGTACAAAGATCGCCTTCGAGTGATTGAAGTACCTTTTGTGCATCTGCAGTTGACGCTGGAGCTTGTCGATTCCTTTTAGCATTATTATCCCTCTAGCTTATTTTTTACCTAAATGTTGCGTGAATTTCGTGTTGACGCAAGCTATTTTCAATCCCAGTGCTAGCCATGTTCTGTCACCAACGGTTTTTGTCCCGTTTAGGGCCTCCACCTAACATTTGAACCTCCAAATTTTCCCTAAGCGAAGAGTGAGCAAATGAATAGTCAGCAGGTAATAATAGCGGGTAGGTTCTGTGTGATTGTTTATACGGTAATCCAGAAACCATGCGAGATGCTTCCGTTGCCAAACCCATGGGTTGTCGCAGTGCCATCGCTCATTGATTGCTGTCTGGATTGCCCTTGCCTGACGAAGGTGGCGTTGTCGTGTTACAGGTGATCCCGCCAGCACGCCCGTTAGAAACAGCTCCATATCGAATGGTTTGCTCATGGTCGGCCGCCGATGTACGCCGAAACCACGTCGATACGACCGTGCCCCAGCTCATAGCTGATTTGTGCGCGTGCCTCATGATCGAGGCGTCGGTCTAGCTGGCAGCACCTGCCACCGTTGATGGGTGCAAGATGCTGGGTGATTTGCTCGTAGCGTTCGCACGCATAGGCTGCCCGCAATTCGTGGAAGCCTTTGAGGTTGTGTATATGGAGGACCTCCCGTGCGGGGCGGACGATTCCCCGTTGGAAATCAAGGTAGCTTTCGTTCGGTGCCAGTAGGTTGCGGCTGCCATGCGGTAAGACCTGCTCGGCATATCTGAGTGCTTCGCGAACATGGTCATCCACCATGATCCAGCGAGGTGCTGTTGCTCCGCCGCGGCCACCTTTGGTGCCGTCGTGGATGTTGATCCTCCCGAGTTGCTCGGCTTCCCGTTGCAGTCGAGGAAGGTCGGCCAAAATCGCCTCACGTAAACGCATGCCAGTGGCTCGCGCTAACTGAGCTATGGCCGCAGCACGCGGTTGCTGATGTTCGCAAAGCTCGTCGACGATCCGCTTCACGTGTTCGCGGTCTTGGCCTTGCGGCACCGAGCGACGAACACTGGTGCGCTGCATTCCCAACGCCTTGCTCGGACTTGGCACTCTCACATACGGATCACCGCGAAGCGCGGCCATGGTTCGGTTCACGCTGGACAATCGGTTTTGCGCGGTGGCGATGCCGATAGCGCCTTGTTCAACTTGCTGACGCAGATGCCCGGCGTAATCCAGCAAAGTCTGCCGATCAATTTGTCGCGCATCGTTAAGTCCTGGTCCATCCTCCGACCGGCACCACCGCACAAACGCTTGCCAGCGATCACTGTGCGCTTTGACCGTCCCGTAGTGCCCGCCGCCAAACAGATCTTTTAGCGCTTGTGGCCCGGCATAACTCAACTGCCGGCCATAGCCAAAATTTCGCCCGTCTCGTCTACCGACCAATGCCATGATCGAACTCCTCTCGAAGTAAACTCTTAAAACCTTCCCCACGTCATCCCGCCAAGGATGTTGAGTGTTATCAGGGATCAAGGCCCCTGCGACCTGTGAGGGTTGTCCACTAACGCGGGACTGGCGGCTCTTTACGACCGGGAGCTTGGGCATCTCATGATCTGGCCTCCTGAACACCTCTGAGGAAGTGGGCGGGGTGGAGGCGGCGCTGGCTGACGAGACCGACGCCGCGAGATCCTGAGTTAGGTGAAGGCAGTGATGCGATGACCGGGGCGTGCCTGACTGTCAGTCAGGTGCAGTCCATTCCGTAGGCTGCGGCACCATCATCTGCATCGCTGCTGCTGGTGACTTCGGTGTTTGTCACGTTGATTGTCACGAGGGGGAATGCCGCAGAGCCTTGTACGAGGTGGGCTGCAGCAGTGGTAGGAGCGCCCGTCTCTTTCCGGGAGAAAGAGACGGGCGCAGGTTGGCGCAAGGAAATGGCCACGCGGATAGGTTGCTGCAGGGCAGCTATGAAAGGGGATGAGTTGCCGCAGTGGGCACACTGATAAAAGTAGGCATCCATCACATCGCTGTGACCGTGCGAGCCGCCGGACGCTAATCGCACTTTGGGAGAACCACCACGCTGTGGCGTAGCCTTAAAGGTTCGGGCTACCTAGGGTTGCTGTCGACGACAGCGCTTTGCCCGATCTTTTCTACGCCTGTGGATAATTCGGGTCAAGGCTCGAATTTTTGGGGATTCTGCGGCTGTGGATGAATTTATCCACCGGTGGAAATCAGTGGTTTTCCACAGACAGTTGCACTGCTTGCGGCGATAAGGGTACTAAATGGATATCCCTGCCATCTTCGTACCCCTTGTGGAAAAGGGTACGCCTTCCAACGCGGGTCGAGTGTCCGGTATCTCCCAGGTGCCGCGCTTGAGGTCGAACTCGCTCCAGCGTGCGAAACGCAGCTCGCTGGATCGTACAAACACATGCAGCGACAGCATCACCGTCAGACGGGTAAGTGCCCGGCCATTATAGGTGTCGATCCGCT
>NZ_JAQGNX010000076.1 GCF_028293835.1 Pseudomonas sp. | reverse complement strand
CTTAATTGTGCAGAACGGCCCCGCGTCGAATCGCTGACCCTGGAGCAGGTCGAAAAAGTACGCACCGACTGGTACGCAGCCAACAACATGACGTTGATCGTGGTGGGTGACCTTGATCGGCTTTTGCCAGGGTATCTGGAGCGCACCTACAGTCAACTGATGGCTACGGAACCTGGCGACCATCCGCCTCTGCCATCCATCAGTCACAAGGCGGACGCCGAGCGCACGTTGATCAAAGGCGGCCTGGGCGAGGGCGCTCGTTTGCATTGGTTTTTCCCTGAGCCGGTGCTGGCGCAGCAGCATGACGAAACCTACGAGCTGCTTCAGGACTACCTTGATTGGGCGCTGTACCGCACGTTGCGGCTAAACGACGGCCTGTCTTACGGGCCATGGAGCGAGCGCGAAGTCTTTGGCGACACCGGCTTCATGAGCTTGAACGCAGACCTTGATCGCGGTGATATCGATCAGGCAAAACACTCCATCCGCACGTTAATGGCTCGCCTGCAAAAAGACGGCCTCGACCCGGCGGTGTTCGCCCGCTTGCAGCAGGCGGCCATCGATAAACTGGCGTGGTCGGCGCAAGGTAATAGCGCCTTGGCTGATTATTATTGGGGGTCATTGGGTGATTACGACAACGGCCATTTCGCCGACCCTGCACGGCGGATCAAAGCAGTCAGCCTGGACAGCGCCAATCAAGCCTTACGCGGATTACTGGCACAGCCCGGCTACCTGCGCATTGAACAACCGCTGCTTAGTTACAACGCGTTGTATGGGTTAGTGGCCGGACTCATTGCCATATTGGTGCTCATTGCGAGTTTGATGAATCGCAAGCGTAGGCGGCGCGCCGTCTGACGTCTTCGCGAATGAATTCGCTGCCAAGGATTTTGGCAACCCCTGTAGGAGCCAACGTGTTGGCGAAGAGCTTTATGTCGGCTATATCTGGCCATTGCCTCGCCAACAAGTTGGCTCCTACCGATATCGGCTACTCTGTCGGGGATTTTTCCTACAAACACAGCGAAGTGTCGAATGCCGGATTGGAATCGCTACGTAACCCGCGTACTGGACTTGATGAAGCGTTACCCAGGGGTGATTGCGTTTTTCGGGTTTGTATCGGGCATCAGCAGCTTCATTCTGGTCGATCGCCAAGAAGGCCTGGCGACCTGGATCGCCACGATCCTGCTAGTCAGTTGGCTGTGGTTGATGTTCGAGAACAGCGTGATGAAGCTCTTCACGCGTATTTTCAAACGCCAGGTTCCAGAGCCATTATTGCGTTACGGCACGCAAATGATTCATCAGGAAAGTCTGTTCTTCGTCCTGCCCTTTTTCTTTATCACCACCACTTGGAACAGCGGCCAATTGGTGTTCACTACCCTGCTGGGCGCAGCGGCGCTGGTGTCGATTATAGATCCGCTGTATTACAAGTGGCTGGCCTCTAAACGCTGGCTGTTCCTGGCCTTCCACACCCTGACGTTATTCGCAGCCTTGCTCACGGCATTGCCGGTGATTTTGCACCTGACCACCGCCGAGAGTTACAAGCTGTCGCTGGGCATTGCCATGCTGTTGTCATTTCCCAGCATGGCATCCAGTTTCCCGATCAATCACTGGCGGCGTGTGCTGTTGCTGCTGGCAATGACCCTGGCAATCGGTGGCGCGGGCTGGTTGTTGCGTTCGTGGGTACCACCGGCAACGTTATGGATGACCGAAGTGGCGGTCAGCACCGACTTCGACGACCAGAACCGCACACCTGGGGATAGCGTCGAGGAGATCAGTACCAGCCAGCTACGCAAAAATGGCTTATATGCCTACACCTCGATCAATGCGCCGCGCGGCCTGGACGAGCGCATCTATCACGTCTGGCGGCACCGAAGCCGAGAAGTGGATCGTATCGCCCTGGATATCCACGGCGGGCGCAAAGAAGGTTATCGTGCCTGGACCCATAAGCAGAATTTCCCGGATGATTCAGTGGGCCGCTGGCAGGTGAGGGTGGAAACCGAAGACGGCCAATTGATCGGCGTCTTGCGATTTGTGGTCACGGATACAAACCAGGCCACATTGACCCGCCCGACAGGCGACCCGTTAGGCGTTAAACCGGGGACCGACGATTCGGAGCCAGCACCGCCACAATCCACACCTTCCACCCCAGAGCAAACCAACTAAGCTCGGAACTTATGACCTTAACTTCTCTGGCCGGCAGCGCCTCTCGATTGTTGCCCCGCTGACTTTTCTAGTGGGTGGTTGTGGCGTTCCTTGCGTTATGCAACGCTGCCAAAAAACCAGTAACAGACAAGGATCGCGGCAATCACACCCGCCAACTCTGCCAGCAGCGCGCAACCGACAGCATGTCGGGCGCGCTGGATGCCCACCGAGCCAAAGTACACCGCCAGCACGTAGAACGTGGTTTCAGTGCTGCCTTGAATCGTCGCCGCCACCAGCGCCGGAAAGCTATCGACACCTTGATTCTTCATGGTCTCGATGAGCATTGCCCGGGCGGCGCTGCCGGAAAACGGTTTGACCAATGCCGTGGGCAGCGCATCGACGAACCGCGTGTCCAGCCCCGCCCATTGCACCAAGTGCCGGATGCCATCAAGGCCAAAATCCAACGCACCGGATGCCCGTAACACGCCCACCGCACAGAGCATCGCGACCAGATAAGGCAGCAAGTTTTTGGCGACGTCGAAGCCTTCTTTCGCGCCTTCCACAAACGCTTCGTAGACCTTTACCTTGCGAAAGGCGGCAATCAGCAAAAAGGTCATGATCAGCCCGAACAGGGTTACGTTGCCGAGGATCGACGACAAACTGGCCAATGCGGCCGCCGACAGTCCGGCGAGGAACGCCATGAAGGCACCGAGGGCCAAAGCTCCTGGAATCAGGTACGCCAGGACAACCGGGTCCCACAGCCGCAGGCGCTGCATGAAGGCCACTGACAACAACCCAACCAACGTCGAGGCGCTGGTTGCCAGCAGAATCGGCAGGAATACCATCGTCGGGTCGACCGCGCCTTGTTGCGCGCGGTACATGAAAATCGTCACCGGCAGCAAGGTCAGCGACGAGGCGTTAAGCACCAAAAATAGAATCTGCGCATTGCTGGCAGTGTCGGGGCTGGGGTTCAGCTCCTGCAGCGAACGCATGGCTTTCAAGCCAATCGGCGTCGCCGCGTTGTCCAGGCCCAGGGCATTGGCGGCGAAGTTGAGGGTAATCAGACCTAGCGCGGGGTGGCCTGCTGGCACGCCCGGCATCAGGCGCAGGAACAAAGGGCCGAGTACTTTGGCCAGCCAATCGACAATCCCGGCCTTTTCGGCAATTCGCAGAAACCCCAGCCACAGGGTGAGTGTGCCAAACAGCAAGAGCATCACATCGACCGATAACTTGGCCATGGCGAAGATACTTTCAACCATCGCGGCAAAGATCCCGGCATTACCGCCGAAGATCCATTGCGCCAGCGCCGACACCGTCGCCACCACAAAAAAGCCAAGCCATAGGCCATTGAGCATCAGAAGTCCCCCAGAAGATGCGGCGATGATAGCGGTGGGGAGGGTTGGCGACAAATAAGGCGGGAATAACCACGTCGCCAATCTATAGGAGCCAACTTGTTGGCGAGACAAACAACCCGATCGTTCTGAAACACCTCGGTGCGGCTTATATCGCCAACGAGTTGGCTCCTACAGGTGTTTACAACGTTAGATCTGAGGCGACTGAGCCACTGGCAGCGGCGTTTTGCTGCGCCAGTGCGGCAGGGAGTTCCAATAGTCCTGGCCCTTGGCGTCGTCGTACATACCTTCCCAACGGGCGATCACTAGCACCGCCAAGGCGTTGCCGATTACGTTCAATGCCGTACGGGCCATGTCCATAATCCGGTCGACACCGGCAATGAACGCAAGGCCTTCCAATGGAATACCAGCACTGCCCAAGGTTGCCAACAGCACCACGAACGAGACGCCCGGGACACCAGCGATGCCTTTTGACGTGACCATTAAGGTCAATACCAACATGAGCTGCTGACCCACCGACAGGTCAATGCCATACAACTGGGCAATAAAGATGGCCGCGATGCTTTGGTACAAGGTTGAACCGTCGAGATTGAACGAATACCCGGTTGGCACCACGAAGCTGCAGATGGCTTTCGGCGCACCGTAGGCTTCCATCTTCTCAATTACCCGCGGCAACACGGTTTCCGAGCTGGCGGTTGAATAAGCGAGCACCAGTTCGTCTTTAAAGATGCGCATCAGCTTGATCACCGAAAAGCCGAACAGGCGGGCGATGGTCCCCAGCACAACGAAGGCGAAAAAGGCGATGGCGAAGTAAACCAGCAACACGAGTTTGGCTAACGGCAGCAGCGAGGCAAAACCGAAATTGGCAACCGTCACCGCGATCAAAGCAAATACACCGATCGGCGCATAGCCCATGATCATGTGCGTGACCTTGAACATGCTTTCCGAGACGCCCTGAAACATCGTCACCAGCGGTTCACGCAGCTCCGGTTTCAGGCTAGAAAGCCCAAGGCCAAACAACACGGAGAAGAAGATGATTGGCAGCATGTCGCCGCGAGCAATGGCGGCAAAGATATTCGACGGGATCAGGTTGAGGATCGTCTGAATGAACGCATGTTCGTGCTGAACCTCTGCGGCAGTCTCCTGATACTTGGAAATATCGACGGTACCTAAGGTACTCAAGTCGATACCGGTACCCGGATGGAACACATTCGCCAAAACCAGCCCGACCAGAATCGCAATGGTCGTCACCACTTCGAAATACAAAATCGTCTTCAGGCCGATACGCCCCAGCTTCTTCGCATCACCGACACCGGCAATACCGACGATCAGCGAAGACACCACAATCGGGATGACGATCATTTTGATCAGGCGAATGAAGATATCGCCCGCCGGCTGCAGAACGTTGCCTATCCACCAGGCCTTCTCCGAACCGAAATGGTTAAGCACGGCGCCGATTGCAATCCCTAACACCAGACCAATCAGGATTTGCCAGGCGAGGCTTAGCTTTGCCTTCTTCATTTATTACCCTTTATCAAAGTAGAAGGTCAGTGCGGATGAGCATCCTGGCTCTGTTGCACGCGAAAAAAGGCGCAACTATTCCCACGCAGAGACACGACGTCTAATGCCGTAAACGCCTACCTCATGCCGAATCGGCATGATTACTAAGGGTTTTTTTCTTTCACCGTCGTATAGGAACCGCCTGATAGAAGCTGCAGCTAGCCTTCAAACGGTTAAGGACGCTGCCTGTAGGGCAAAGGAGATTCGAGATTTTCGACAACGGAGGGGAAATTCGACAGAACGACTCAGCGCAATGAATGAGGGGATTTCTAGATAGGTGGTCAATGACGTGTTGG
The DNA here is from genome assembly GCF_028293835.1 of Pseudomonas sp. Lineage (GTDB taxonomy): Bacteria > Pseudomonadota > Gammaproteobacteria > Pseudomonadales > Pseudomonadaceae > Aquipseudomonas. Next base: position 63,710 of record NZ_JAQGNX010000076.1, on the reverse strand, counting down.
GCCGCAAGTCCGGCGAATCCATTTCAGACTCAATATCACGGACTTGCGGTACCGCTCCTCCCCCGACCCGGCCCAAATGAATGGAAATACTCCCTGTATTCCTAGGTCGCTCCGATCCACCTGCAATCAAAACAACCCGGCCCCTTGGTCATGCGCGCACCTTCTTCAGGCGACGCAGTACTTCTAAGTCACGCTATCGAGTGTTGCCTCGATCCGCATGAGCAAACGGTACTCAGTACCACTTCGGATCTTTCTTTAACTGCTCCATCAGTAACGTCTGCATGTCTTTATCAGGCTTGCCGAGGAAACGGTAATCAGCGTGCCGAGTCGGTGACTTGTCGGCAGGTAATCCTGCGGGTACCTGCACCCACATCGCATACGCATCTTTTTTATCGAAACTGACCGCCACGATAAGTCGATTGTTCAAGCAACTGTCTTGGGTCTCGCACAAAGGACCGACCAAATATTTGTCGCCGTGCTCAGTCACTGCCGTCATGGGATCCGAAGCCCCTGACAGGTTGATCACCCAATCAGGCAACCGCTCCTCTTGCTTCACCAGGTGCATCCAGGTTTGGCGATACTCAGGCGACGAACTTAACAGCTCGTTAACCCGGGTTTGGCCATCATTGGATGCGGCAGCAAAGGTGCTGCTGCCCAGATACACGACGGCTGAAACAAACAGATGCAAGGACTTCAGCTGCAAAGACTTGCTCCGCATGGCCTCTAACCTCGACCCCGGCGGCCGAAAATAAACGAGGCTACGAACAACACCAGGAAGACAACGAAAAGGATCTTCGCGATTCCGGCAGCGGTGCCAGCGATACCACCAAAGCCCAAGACAGCAGCGACGATAGCAATAATCAGGAATGTAACAGCCCAACTCAACATGATGACTCTCCTTACATTTCGTATTTTCGTTGATCGTTTAATCAAAAATTAAACTACTGGTTAAAACACCCAAGTCTGTGTGTGAGCTTGCTCACTTAATACCGGCGCGGTTGCTTGCGCTGACTGGGCGTTTCGGGACTGTGCCGTTGACGGAGCCGCACTTACCACCGAGTAAATGTGAGCCGTAGCGACCCGCTGGCTGACATGGACGTTCGCTGAAGGGGTGTCCCAACGCTGAAATTGTTGGCCGACAACTAACGTGACGAGGAGCGCAAGGCTGGCAAACAAGCCCTGCTGGATATGCAGAGGCGAAATACGCAATTGAGCGAAACGCTGGCTGGTCATCCTGAAGCTCCCCCACACGAGTGGCTGTTCTTGTTCGGTGAGCTCGATGCTCATCCTGGTATCTTCTCTATTGCAGTCTGTGTGCCAGCTTTTGATTTGAAATTTAATCTATAAAAATCAATATGTTAACTACATTCCCCGGACCTGTCTGCGAGCATCCTGCACGATGCCAGGGTTGGCATCGTGCAGGATGCCCGACGACCACGTCGAACCCTTAATGCGTGTCTCGCTTCAAATTGCGCATCCGATCATGGGCAGCCCGCACTTGCGGTAACTCCTCGGCTGCCAACGCTTGAACTTTGGGGTCCGCGCTTTGCAGCGCGTCCTCGAACGCATGCAAAATGCGGTCTTCCGCTTCTTCAAGCTGCTCGATGTAGGTCACGCTCTCGTCACTCGACATCTTGGCTTTGGTATCGGCATATAGCTGGCGCATTCTGCCCACCATGGTTCCGCCGTCAGACGGCGTTTCGTTCTCGGAAGCGACTTCCACCGAAAGCGCTCTGATCACATCAGTCTTTGCTTTGGCCATCTCCAAAAAAAGCGTCTTGAAACGCGGGTCTTTAACTTCCTCGGCGGCATGCTCATAAAAGCGTTGGCCATCGCGGGTGATTTCAATGAGTTCGTTAAGCTGCGTATGTGCTTCGCTCATGATAGTTCTCCAATTGATGTATTCATTGGTTGGACGGTGTTAGTCCAACTTAGCTGGCCGTCGCCGTCACAACCTTCAAGGCGTCGGCATCTACCCCGCGAACACCCCGTATGTTCCGGGTGATCTCAACTGCAAGTTGTTTTTCGGCGTAATTGGCAACAACACCATTTAGGCTAACCATGCCACCTTTGGTGTCGACCTTGATGTTGATGCCGTCAAGGTTACGGCTATAGATAAGACTGGACTTCACCTTGCTGGTGATCCAAAGGTCGCTGATGGCCTCGCCAGCGCTCGTTGAACCCGGCTGCACCTTAGGCGCCGACGGGTCGGTTGCACTGAGGCTAATCAAGTTATTGACCTCGGTCACGCCGTCAGTGTTGCTTGCGAGGCTGCCAGCCAGCAGTTTTGCGTCGGCGCTTTGTGCCTGACCTTTGAGCGTTACGACGCCGTCCTTACTGTCTACCTGAATATTCAGCGCCTCGGTAACACTGTTCCACAGCAGCTTGGATTTCACCGTCGCCGTTAGCGTCGCGTCCTCGAACTGCTGAGCGATAGTGGCTTTAGTTCCAGGCTCGGCGGCGACGGACGAGTCAATTTCCAATTGGTTGTCGACTTTATCGATGCCGCTAACGTCCAGAGCGATTTGCTCGGCCAGTTCCCGGTCGACGTTATTTTCGACCTTGCCTTTGAGCAGTGCTGTACCACGCTGAACACTGACATCGATCTTAAAGGGACTCAGGTGCCTATTTAACGCAAATGCCGTCCAGATCGAACCTTCTTGCCGAGCCTCAGTAAGTTGACTGGCTAGGTCTTCTTCAGCTGCAAATGCAGCCATAGGAGCCAATCCCAGCACTGCAGTTGTGGCAGTGGCCAGGGCGATTTTCTTCAGCAGGTGCATAAAACGATTCTCCATGAAACAAGCGCGGGTCGTTTTTGACCACAGTTCGCAGAAGTCGCAAGCGTCGTGCCAGTCCGTTTATTAACTAAATACCGTTAAATATCAGCCGGATAACCCATAAGCCGTCATAGAGCTACCATGCAAGGCGCGGAATCAATCAGAATCGACCATGCAACTTGCCCGATATTTCCGGGACTAACCAAGATCATTCATTGCGGAGCGTAGGAATATGGACACAGCCACTGACCGTCAGGGCCGTATTCTATTAGTGGACGACGAATCCGCGATTCTTCGCACCTTCCGCTATTGCCTTGAAGATGAGGGTTACACGGTTGCCACCGCCAACAGCGCGGCTCAGGCAGAAACGCTGCTTCAGCGTCAGGTGTTCGACCTTTGCTTCCTGGATTTACGACTTGGCGAAGACAATGGGCTGGACGTTCTGGCGCAAATGCGTATCCAGGCGCCATGGATGCGCGTGGTAATCGTCACCGCCCACTCGGCGGTCGACACGGCGGTCGATGCGATTCAAGCCGGCGCTGCCGATTATCTGGTCAAACCGTGCAGCCCCGATCAATTACGCCTCGCGACTGCCAAACAGCTGGAGGTTCGTCAGTTATCGGCACGGCTTGAGGCGTTGGAAGGTGAGGTCCGCAAACCCAAAGATGGCCTGGACTCACACAGCCCGTCGATGATGGCGGTGCTGGAAACGGCTCGTCAGGTCGCAAACACCGACGCAAACATTCTGATACTTGGCGAGTCTGGCACCGGTAAAGGGGAGCTGGCCCGTGCGATACACGGCTGGAGCAAGCGCGCTAAAAAGTCATGCGTCACTATCAACTGCCCATCGCTTACCGCCGAATTGATGGAAAGTGAGTTGTTCGGCCACAGTCGCGGCGCGTTTACCGGGGCCAGCGAAAGCACCCTCGGGCGCGTCAATCAGGCAGATGCCGGAACGCTGTTCCTGGACGAAATCGGCGACTTTCCGCTTACGTTACAGCCGAAACTGCTGCGCTTCATTCAAGACAAGGAATATGAGCGCGTGGGCGACCCGGTCACCCGCCGTGCCGACGTGCGCATACTCGCGGCCACCAATTTGAACCTGGAAGACATGGTGCGCGATGGCCGTTTCCGCGAGGACCTGCTGTACCGCCTGAACGTTATTACCCTGCATTTGCCGCCGCTACGTGAGCGCAGCGAAGATATTCTGACGTTGGCAGACCGCTTTCTGGCGCGCTTCGTCAAAGAATATGCGCGTCCTGCCCGCGGCTTCAGCGAAGAGGCGCGATCAGCACTTCTGAACTATCGTTGGCCAGGCAACATACGGGAACTGCGCAACGTTATTGAACGCGCCAGCATTATTTGCCCGCAGGAACGCGTGGAGATCAGTCATTTGGGCATGGCCGAACAACCGACCAATAACGCCCCGCGCGTGGGTGCTGCCATGAGTCTGGACGAGTTGGAGAAAGCCCACATCGGTGCTGTCCTGGCCACCAGCGATACGCTTGATCAAGCGGCAAAAACCCTAGGCATCGACGCGTCGACGCTTTACCGCAAACGCAAACAATACAACTTATGACTCCTCCCTCATGAAACTGGCCATGAAGTTGCGTACTCGCCTGTTCCTGAGCATTTCGGCGCTGATGACCGTCGCGCTGCTGGGGCTGCTATTGGGCCTTGTCAGCGTCATGCAAATGGCTAAAACCCAAGAATCACTGATCCAGCACAACTTCGTCTCCCTGGACCTGAGCCTTAAGTTGCGCCAGAACCTGGGTGATCAGTTGATTTTGATGCTGAAAATGCCGCCTGATCTCAGCGCTATCAGTCAGCAACAACAAGAGTTTCGGGACTTTTTGGCCCAAGGCATCGAGCACGATGCGCAAGACAATGTGCAGCACGGGTTCGTCCAGGCGCGCGTCAACTACCAGCAGTTTTTGCAGGATTTCGGTCAGCTTCAAAAACAGCCCGCCACGCTGCATGACAACCTCATGCTTACCGACAGCTTTCGGGAGTTGCGCGCCACGCTGATCAGCGCGCACGAGCAGGCGCTAGATAATATCAGTCAAACTCAAAACATGGCCCGGCAACGCGCACTTTGGGTCGCTGGTTTGCTGGGATTAGTCGGTATCGCTGTACTGTGCATTGGATTTATTACCGCTCATGGTATCGCCCGGCGTTTTGGCGCACCGATCGAAGCCTTGGCCAAAGCCGCCGACAACATCGGCCAAGGCAACTTCGAAGTCACGCTGCCTATTTCCTCCGCAGCGGAAATGAACCTGTTGACGCGCCGTTTCGGCATTATGGCCGAGGCATTGCGCCAGCATCAGGCAACCAATGTCGACGAACTGCTTGCTGGTCAGCAGCGACTTCAGGCGGTACTCGATAGCATTGATGACGGCTTGCTGATGATTGATCGGCAAGGGCGGCTGGAGCACCTCAATCCGGTGGCGCAACGCCAGCTTGGCTGGGACGAAAACAGGCTCGGACAAGGGTTGGGCGAAGCGTTGCAGCGCCCGGAACTGGATGAGCAACTGTACCTGACCTTGCGTGGCGGCAATCTAGAGCGGGCCCCGGAAGACTTGGCTATCGAGGTCGATGGCGAATCGCGCCTGCTAACCTACAGCCTGACGCCGGTCAGCCATACCAAAGGCAACATCCTCGGCGCCGTGATGGTGTTGCACGACGTAACAGAACAGCGTGCTTTCGAGCGGGTCCGCAGCGAGTTTGTATTACGCGCCTCTCACGAGCTGCGAACGCCCGTGACCGGGATGCACATGGCGTTCGGTTTACTGCAGGAGCGCGTGCATTTCCCTCCCGAATCACGAGAAGCCGACCTGCTTAATACCGTCAATGAAGAAATGCAGCGCTTGATGCAGCTGATCAACGACCTGCTGAATTTCTCGCGTTATCAGAATGGGTTACAAAAGCTCAGCCTCGCGCCTTGCACCGTTGAGGAACTGCTTGAGCATGCGCGCGAACGGTTCCGCGAGCAGGCTGAGGAGCAAAACATCATGTTGTTGGTGGAAATCCTCGAACCATTGCCGCGCTTGCACGCCGATCAGGCACAGCTGGACCGTGTGCTGGACAACTTATTGGATAACGCCCTACGGCATACGCCCGAAAATGGCTTGATCCGCTTGCAGGCGCGACGCCACGGCGAACGGGTCATTGTCAGCGTTGAAGACAACGGCGAAGGCATTGCCTACGGGCAACAAGGCAGGATATTCGAGCCCTTCGTCCAAGTCGGACGCAAAAAAGGCGGGGCAGGATTGGGCTTGGCGCTGTGCAAAGAAATCGTGCAGCTGCACGGAGGCCGAATGGGCGTTTACTCAAGGCCAGGGCAAGGAACGCAGTTCTACATGGCATTGCCGTTGTAATGGGTCATGGCTCCTACAGACCGGATTCATTCGCTCACAGGGTTAGCCGGCGATCACGTTCAACATCACGCTTCATCATCACCCCGTCGGTTTATTGCTCGCCGACCGCCGGTCACTAGCTCGCTAAATTTCAACGCGGTTAATGGGCGGGCGAACAGCCAGCCTTGGCCGTAGCTCACGCCTTCGCTGCTGAGCAACACCGCTTGAGCCTCATATTCAATCCCTTCAGCGATAACCCGCAATTGCAGCGCATGGGCCATACGAATGATGTGCGGGGCTACGCCGCTGCTGGCCGCGTCGTGACCCAGCGCGTCAATGAACGCCTTGTCGATTTTCAAGCAATCAACCGGCAACGTTTGCAGATAGGCCAAGCTGCAATAACCCGTGCCAAAATCATCGATCAATACCTGGTGACCGACATCGCGCAACGCTTGGAGATGGTTACGCGCCACCACCACGTCGATCAACCCGCGTTCTGTTACTTCGAAGGCTATCTGGTGCGGCGAAACATGGTGCTGGGCCAACAACCGAGCGGTCACTCGACCGATTCGAGGCGCCATCACGTCACAGGCTGCCAGGTTTACTGAGATATAGAGGTGCGGATTGGCGCGGAGTAACTGGCCCAACTGCTCCAACAACTGCTGCAGCACGAAGTCAGTAATTTGCCGTATTTGGCCGGTATTTTCTGCCAAGGGAATGAACAAATCAGGGCTGGTCAGGCTGCCGTCAGGTCGTCGCCAACGCACTAATGCTTCAGCCCCCACACAACGACGGCTCTTCAGCTCGAATATCGGTTGGTACAACACCTGTAATTCGCCACGGCGCAATGCCCCTTCGAGTTCCCCGCCCAAAGACTGGCGCTGGCGCATGAGTTGCAATACCAGCGCGCCTACGCACAGCGCGATCAGCAAGCTCGCCGGTGCCAGGAACCACCATGCACTGCTTAACGGTTGCCCCGTCACGGTGCGCGGAGTGATGAGCACCAGTTGGTACTCGGGGCTTTGTGTCGGCATGCGATAGATCAGCTGAGTGGGCGTCGTGACCAAGGTTTCTACAGTCACCGGCGACCAGTCGGGTGTCGGCGGCCACACCTGAGCGGGGCCCATCACCGGGATTGCTTTTGTACCCTTGTCCAGCACCACCAGAAGACTGCCGCCTGTCGGCAAATCGACTACATCGGTCAAGTGCCCCCGAGAAGTCGACACCCTGAAGTCGCCTCTGCCAAGCATCAATGCCGCCAGATTGTCATCGGGCTGAGCCGAAGTGTTGAGCCAATAGTCGTAGGTAGGGCCGCGAATGTCCGGCGCCCGCGGGCGACTCAGCTCCGTGCGTTTGGGCCAGCTGGAACATGTGCGGCCATCTCCGACGAAGGCCGCCTCATAGATAAATCGGTAGCTGACGCTGACCTGGCGCAGTGTGTCGAGCATCTGCAGGCTGCACGTGCGCAACGGTTGCGCTTCCAGCTGATCGAGGCCTTCGCGCAATTGCCCGAACAATTGCTCCAGACGTAGCAGAAAGCGCTCACCCTGAGCATTCATCTGCGCGCTTTCGTCTTGCCGTGCCTGATGCAGGGTCAAACCCAAGCTGCATCCGAATAAAAGGACAGCGCTGAGTGTTGCCGCTAGCAGTGCCAACAACCAGGGACGTGAGTTTGCGATGAGTGTTGCAGCCGTAGCCATCAATGGATATCTCGAGGAATAGCCAATGAGGTATAGCAACAAGTCGGAAAATAGCCCGCCCAATCGGACGGACCGAGCGTATTTAATCCTGGTTGTTCAGCACTTGAAGGATAGCGGCACTTTGCACGTCCGGCTGGCCATCGAAGCGCTCAGGACGGTAATGCATCTGAAAAGCCGCAATGACGCGGCGTGTAGCGGTATCGAGTTCACCTGTCTGCGGTGTCGCATAACCCAAATGGAGCAACTGCTGCTGAAACCAGCCGACGCTTGGCACGTTGTCCATCATTAACGCCTGACGCTGAACCACGGCACGAGCATCCGGCCAAACGCCCAACCCTTCTGCAGCCAGACGCTTCCATGGAAACAACGGCCCCGGATCAAGCTTACGCAGCGGGGCGATGTCACTGTGGCCGATCACGTGCCGCGGTTCGATATGGTTACGCTTGACGATGTCCTTGAGCAGCAGCGTCAGGGCCTGGATCTGCCCTTCGGTGTAGGGATACCAGACTCGGCCTGTGGGCAAATCACGATAGCCAGGGTTCACGATTTCAATACCGATGGAACTGGAGTTGAGCCAGGTGCGGCCCTCCCACTCGCTCTCACCTGCATGCCAGGCCCGAAATTGCTCATCCACCAACTTGTAGATCACCGGGTGTTGCTGGTCGCCGATCAAGTAATGGCTACTGACCTCGCCATGGGTCAGCAATGCCAGGGACCGTTCCAGCGACGCGGTCGTGTAGTGCACGATGACGAACTGCGCCCGGCCGTCGAAGTTGGTCGATGGGTGAGTGGTGTCGAGCTTCAGGCCGGGACTGCTGCAAGCAGTCAAGAGAACGAGCAGTACCAAAGAGACGAGCAATTTCATGGCAATTCAAATTACACAGCGGAGTCATGCAATAGCATAACGTAATGCAGGATAAGCGCTGAGTTAAAGCCTGGATTGAAATATCCGCTCATTAAATAGCTCAGCGATCAGCCCTGCTCGATCCGGTTACGCCCTTCGCTCTTGGCACGATAGAGCGCCTGATCCGCCCGCTGAATCACCGACTCGCTTCGCTCGCCGATTCTGAAGGCGGTGATCCCCATGGAGAGCGTGATCGTCACCGGCTCGCCTTTGAAATGGAACGGGCACGCCTCGACGGCGATGCGCAGCTTATTCAGTAGTGCTATGCCCTCGGTTTCGGAGGTATTAGGGATCAGCAAGACAAATTCTTCCCCGCCAAACCGAGCGATGAAATCACCCGGTCGCAGGCGTTTACGTAACTCGTTGGCGATGATTTTGAGTACCTTATCCCCCGCCAGATGGCCGTAGTTGTCGTTGATCCGCTTGAAGTGATCGAGATCGATCATGCTCAACAGCAGCTTGTTTCCATTTTTTTGCCAGAGACTAACTTCGTGTTCCAGCCGCTCGTTCCACGCCGCGCGATTGGGCAACGTTGTCAGGGGATCGATCAGGGCCTTCTGGCGCTGCTCTTCCAGGTGCACCCGAAATCCTTGCGCCTCTTGCTCCATGGTTGCAACGCGGGTCGCCAAGCCTTGTAGGCGTGAGGCAATGTCCTGTTCACGTTGGTCATGTTGCCGTTGATGCTGGTCCATGGTGCCGAGCAAACCTTCAAGACGGTTTTCCAATACCTGCTTGAGGCTGTTCAGGTCTGCGGCTTCTAGCACACTGCTTTGTAAACCGCCGACCTGTTCACGCAGCTCGCTCTGCATGCCCCGCGCCACCGAGCGACCATCCGCATGATCGTTACTGGCCGTCTGCAAGTTGCTCTGGAAAGCCTCCAAGCGCTCATTGAGCTGCTTGAGATACACCTCGAAGTCGTGCTGACCACTGTCGTTGATGGCCAACATCAGCACTGCAAGGTCGTCGAGAATCGGTAATAACTCGTACCAGTTCAGCCCCTTTTCCAAGCGCGCCCGCATCGCCATCGCTTGAGGACGGTGATGCTCTGGCAAGGTCAAATCATCAAGCAGACCTAATAAGGTTTCTTCGATATGGTTCGCCACCGAGCTATAGCTTGGCTCGGGACTGGAAGGCAGAGCGTAAGTCGGGTCTGCCGGCTCGCCGGTAAAGGTATCCGGAGCGCCAGATTCTTCAGCGGCGCCTTGTTCGAGCTCCGCTTGTTCCGACGGCTCTATAGGCGCTGAAATTGTTTCGCCTGGTTCTGGTTCTGGTTCTGGTTCGGGCTTTAGCTCCGGACTCGGCGTCTCGACCCCCTCGTTGGCGACCGGTGGTGCTTCAGCAGCAGATATTTCAGCGCCGGCGACAATTTCGCTCAGGGTCTGTACGGTTTCGGAGGGATCCGGGACTGCAACCGGAGCCGTCGCTTCAGCCGTTGGCGTTGGCGTTGGGGCTGGCGTAGCCATGGCAATCGGACTGAGGTCGGGCGCCATTTCAACGACAATAGGGGCAGTTTCGACGGAGAGGGAATCGCCCTCGTGGATTTCTTCAGCGTTCCGGGCTAGCGCATCCGCCGCGACCGGACCCGCTACTGAAACCTCTGATGACTGTTCCGCACCCGCATTGGCCGCATCCCGCGCGCCGAACAAGCGCTGCAAAAACCCTGGCCGTGCACCCTCATCAGGATTTTCCAGAATACTTAAGGCTTTGCCTTGCAGGCCACTCAATTCATCCAACAGCAGTGGCAGCTCCCGTGCCTGGGAAATCCGGTCATCGAGTTTTTTGGCGAAGGCCTTGAGCGGTCGGCTGACTTCGCGGGGCAAAGGCAAGCGTTGCAACTGGCTGACCAACGCATTCAGGGCAGCGCCCATCTGACCGACGCGGGTTTCACGGCGCTGCTCTGAATCGAGTACCGCTTTTTCGAGACGCGGGATCAATGCAGCAAGGCCTGCGTCCATGTCGTCCTTGCGGACGATTTCACGCATTTCCTTCATGCATTGGTCGACTGCCCGATCAGTGCCCTCGGCCGCCAGACTGCTGCGCACCAAGCCGCGACGCAGCAAGTCGAGCTGGGCGTCCCAGCGACGCTGAAGCTTGTCCTGTTGATCTATGTTTTTGAGGTATTTTTCTTTCCAGCGCGATGCTTCGTCGCTCATGCAAGTGTTCCACGAGGAGGCGTGCTGAGAGCCGGCAGCGCGTCAGCGCTTAAAGAAACGGGCAACCGAATCTCTACCGCAACGGGTAAGTGGTCGGAGATGGGTTGAGCTAAAACCTGTACCCGTTCAAGGGTCAGGGTAGGGCTGAGTAAAATATGATCCAGACAACGCTGCGGACGCCAACTGGGAAACGTCGCCTCGATTTGCGGGGCTAATAACCCCAGGTCACGAAGCGGCGAGTTTTCCAGCAAATCGATGGCGTGGGTGTTCATGTCGCCCATCAGCACCTGGTGCCGATAACCGCCAATCAGTTCGCGAATATAAGACAACTGACGGGTGCGGGTTCGCGCACCCAACGCCAGGTGCATCATCACGACAACCAATGCTTCCGGGCCCTCGCCGAAGCGGACCAGGATAGCGCCACGTCCTGCAGGCCCCGGCAACGGATGATCTTCAATTGCCCACGGTCTCAAGCGGCTGAGCACGCCGTTACTGTGCTGGCCAAAACGACCCAGGTTGCGATTGAGCTGTTGGTACCAGTACGGGAAGGCCCCAAGGTGGGCGAGGTGTTCGACTTGATTGACGTAGCCCGAGCGCATGCTGCCGCCATCGGCTTCTTGCAAAGCGACCAGATCAAAGTCGCCCAGCAGGTCGCCAATTTTTTGCAGATTGCCGGCTCGCCCGGTGTGCGGTAATAAATGTTGCCAGCCTCGGGTCAGGTAATGTCGGTAGCGCTCTGTGCTGATACCGACCTGAATATTGAAACTGAGCAGGCGCAACCGACCATCAGCCGGTAAACCGCTTGCTTGCAGGTGGTGCTCGTTGACCTTTGCATCCGGGCGGCCAACGATGCGCTCTGCTCTCCAACGTCCCATGGCCGGGGCCGCTTACTTGGCAGCGACTGCGGCGCGCTCTTTGGCAATCAACTGATCAGCGACTTGCAGCGCCTGTTCAGGTCCGCCAGCCGTGCCCAGGTCAAACCGGTACTTGCCATTGACAATCATGGTCGGTACGCCAGAAATCTCGTATTTCTTCGCCAGTTCTTTGTACTGAGCAATCTTGCCCTTTACGGCGAAGGAGTTGTAAGTCTCAAGGAATTTGGTTCTATCGATACCCTGGGTGGCGACGAAGTCAGCCATGTCGTCCGGCTTGTCGAGACGCTTGTGTTCTTTCTGGATAGCTTCGAACACTGCGGCGTGGACTTTGCTTTCTACGCCCATGGTGTCGAGGGTGATGAACAGTTGACCGTGTGCATCCCACGGGCCACCGAACATCGCTGGAATACGAACGAAGTGAACGTCGGCAGGCAGTTTGGCTACCCATGGATTGATGACGGGTTCAAAGGCATAGCAATGTGGGCAGCCATACCAAAACATTTCTACTACTTCGATCTTGCCCGGCACAGAGACAGGGACGGCGCTGCTCAGCTCTACATATTGTTTACCGGCTTCGATTGGGTCGGCAGCCTGGGCAGACATCCCGAACAGGCTGGCGGCAACGAGAGCGGCGCTGAGAATCAGATTACGCATGCTTTACTCCTGGGCATTTGAGGTCGCCTTGACGCGACCAGTCTTGGACTGGCTCGGTGGGCTTGAGTTCGTTAGTGTAACGCTGGCAGATGCGAAAAAGGGCAGCCGAGGCTACCCTTTTTGTTGCTGCGTCTCAGTGATTAAGCCTGAAAAAACTGTTGCGAAAGATGAAATCAATCGCAACCGATCAGACCGATATCAATGCAGACCTTCAATGTACGCCGACAATGCCGCGATATCCTTGTTGCTCAGCTTCGACGCTACGCTACGCATGACCATCGTATCGCCATCGTTGGTACGATCGCCTTCACGGAAACCGGTCAGCTGTTTGGTAATGTAGGCAGCGTGCTGGCCGCCAAGGTGCGGAAAGCCGGCAGCCGGGTTGCCGACACCATTGGGCGAGTGACACCCGGTGCAGGCGGGCATGCCCTGGTCCAGTTTGCCACCCCGGAACAGCGCTTCACCGGCGGCAACCAGCTTGGGATCCGCTGCGCCGACGCTGCCTTTCTGACTGGAAAAATAGGCCGCGAGGTCCGCGAGGTCCTGGTCTTGCAGGTTATTCAGCAGGCCGGTCATTTCCAGAACGACGCGCTTGCCGTCCTTGATGTCATGCAACTGCTTGATCAGGTAACGGTTGCCCTGACCGGCCAATTTTGGAAAGTTAGGCACCATGCTATTGCCGTCCGGGCCATGGCAAGCGCCACACACAGCAGCTTTTGCCTGACCGGCAGCAGCATCGCCAACCACACCGGCAGCGTGGGCCATACCGGAGATGCCCAGGGTCAACAGCAGACTCGCGAGTAATTTGTTCATCAGCTAATCCAACTACGGCTAAGGGTTAGAAAGTTATGTGGCGGGTTTACGCGCTCATTCATCGAATGATTGCGCGGTAATCCTCGCTACCTGCAGTCCATGCACAATCCACGCGGCGGCATTGCCTTGAAACCCTGGGTGACGTGTTGCACCAGCGCCTCCATACCTTGCGACAGTCTAGGCGCCCAACTGCCAGATCACCGGATTTCGGTGGTATTTGGCAATGGTCGGCACGAAAGGCCCCACAAGCACGGTTGTACACAGCTTCTGGATCCTGTGTAGCCTGAGCACTGAAGAACGGCATCAAGATACCGGTAGCTAACAGCCATTCATTCATGAAAACGACTTTTTCAGGGCTGGGAACGTGCTGCGTTCTAGTTGCGCAATTCACTCATCGTTCCCGTGTACTTCATCCTATGGTGGGACAAAGCACACACAAAATCTGCGGCATTATATACTGGCGCTACTGAAACGGAAACGACACCGCTTGCCGCGCTTCTGCCGGCACCCGCCCTCATCGGAAATCTCATGCAACTCAAGAATCCCATCCTCGGTCTGTGCCAACAGGCTACCTTCATGCTCAGCGCTGCCAAAGTCGATCAATGCCCCGACGACGAAGGTTTTGAAGTGGCTTTCGCAGGGCGCTCCAACGCCGGCAAGTCGAGCGCGCTGAACACCCTTACCCACGCCAGCCTGGCGCGGACGTCGAAAACTCCGGGTCGTACCCAACTGCTGAACTTCTTTAATCTGGACGAGGATCGACGCTTGGTCGACCTGCCTGGTTATGGCTATGCGAAGGTGCCGATCCCGCTGAAATTGCACTGGCAGCGTCACTTGGAAGCCTATCTGGGCAGCCGCGAAAGCCTCAAAGGTCTGATTCTGATGAAGGATATCCGTCATCCAATGACCGATTTCGACCTGTTGATGCTGGATTGGTCCATCGCCAGTCACATGCCGATGCACATTCTTTTGACCAAAGCCGACAAACTCACCTACGGCGCAGCTAAAAACACGCTGCTGAAGATTCAAGCAGAGATTCGCAAAGGTTGGGGCGAGGCTGTGAGTATTTCGTTGTTTTCAGCGCCAAAACGCTTGGGTTTGGAAGAGGCTTACACGGTATTGGCAGGCTGGATGGAGTTGGCAGACAAGGGCTCGGAACTGGTCGAGCCAGAGGCGTAACAAACTGCGGGCAAAAAAAACCCCGGACTTCTATGGGGAGGGGGAAGTTCCGGGGTCCAAGTTCCAGACCCTTAGGGCGGGGGTCTGGATATCTGCCAACACTTAACACAACATAGGAGCATCGAAGGGCTTCACCAGCCATTCCCAAGCTCTGACTGGCAATTCACTGGTTTAGTTCCAACGTCGACCGCGCCTCTTTGCTATAAACGTCGTCCGTTTGAGGCATAAAGGGTCGATGCGGCATCCAGGCTGCGACCTTAAGTCGCGGCCCGGGCAACAGGCTAGTGCGCCTCGTCCCAATTATTGCCCACGCCAACTTCCACCAGCAGTGGCACGTCCAGGGTGGCCGCGCCGCTCATATGCGGTCGAATCTGTTCGCTGACCTGCTCGACCAATTCCTCGCGTACTTCCAGCACCAATTCATCGTGGACCTGCAGAATGACCCGGGCATCAATTCCAGAGTCGGTCAGCCAGCCATCCACGGCGATCATGGCTTTCTTGATGATGTCAGCTGCAGTGCCTTGCATTGGCGCGTTGATCGCCGTGCGTTCGGCGCCTTTGCGCAGCGATTGATTTTTTGCGTTGATGTCCGGCAAATACAGGCGACGGCCGAAGATGGTTTCGACATAGCCTTGCTCTGCAGCCTGTGCGCGGGTGCGTTCCATGTACTCGAGCACACCGGGATAACGGGCGAAATAACGGTCGATATAGGCTTGTGACTCCTTACGGTCCACGCCGATTTGTTTGGCCAGGCCAAAGGCGCTCATGCCGTAGATCAAGCCGAAGTTAATAGCTTTGGCCTTACGACGCATGTCGACGCTGACGCTTTCCAATTCGACCCCAAATACCTCGGCAGCCGTTGCGCGGTGTACGTCCAGATCATTGCGAAATGCATGCAGCAAACCTTCATCCTTGGCCAGGTGCGCCATGATCCGCAGCTCAATCTGCGAGTAGTCCGCCGCCAACAGCTTGTAGCCTTTGGGCGCGACGAACGCCTGACGAATCCGACGCCCTTCGGCGCTACGAATGGGAATGTTCTGCAGGTTGGGATCACTGGAGGACAGGCGACCCGTCGCGGCCACTGCCTGGTGGTAGGAGGTATGGATGCGCCCGGTACGTGGATTGATCTGCTCAGGAAGTCGGTCGGTGTAAGTGCTTTTCAGCTTGCTCATGGAGCGGTACTGCATCAGCACTTTGGGCAGCGGGAAATCCAGCTCAGCCAATTCGGCCAGCACCGCTTCGGCAGTAGACGCCTGGCCTTTAGCGGTCTTGTTGAGCACCGGCAGACCG
This sequence comes from Pseudomonas sp., assembly GCF_028293835.1. GTDB lineage: Bacteria > Pseudomonadota > Gammaproteobacteria > Pseudomonadales > Pseudomonadaceae > Aquipseudomonas. Next base: position 48,009 of record NZ_JAQGNX010000076.1, on the reverse strand, counting down.
AGCTTTTCATACAGGATGACGCCCAGTTGTTTCGGCGAACCTAAATTGAATTCCTCACCGGCGATAGCAAACGCCTCGCGCTCCAGAGCGGTCATCTTGTCGCCCAGCTCGACACTCTGAATACCCAGCAACCTGGCATCGACCAATGCGCCCTGACGTTCGATTTTCGCCAAGACCGGTACCAGCGGCATCTCAATCTCGGTCAGCACCGGCGCCAGACTTGGCGTCACGGCAAGTCTTTCCATCAAGGCCTGGTGCAGACGCAAGGTGACGTCAGCATCTTCGGCGGCAAACTGCGCTGCCTGTTCCAGTGCGATCTGGTCGAAGCTCAACTGTTTCATACCTTTTCCAGCAATGTCTTGCAGGCTGGTATTGGTATGGCTCAGGTACTTGAGGGCAAGGCTGTCTTTGTCGTGCCGAGTGGCGGTGGAATCAAGCACATAGGATTCGAGCATGGTGTCGAACGCCAGACCCCGAACGGTGATGCCTTGGTTTTGATCACCGTTCAGGGCGCAGTTGGCGAGAATATTGATGTCGAACTTGGCGTGCTGGCCGACCTTGATTTTGCTGGCGTCTTCAAGCAATGGTTTGAGCGCACGCAGCACCCAGTCACGGTCCAGCTGTTGCGGCACGCCCATGTAAGAGTGGGTCAGCGGGACATACGCCGCTTCATTGACCTTGACCGCAAACGAAATACCGACCAGTTGCGCACGCTGGGCATCGAGCCCATTGCTTTGAGTGACGAACGCAAACAGCTTGGCGTCGCTGAGCTTTTTTAGCCAGGCGTCCAATCGGTCCTGCTCGAGGATGGTTTCGTAGTGCGTTTCAGCAACCACCGGCTCATCGGGGATAATAATTTCTTCACCGGCGCGCTTGGCGTCGCGCTGCAATTCATCGATCCAGCTTTTGAATTCCAGCTCGGTGTACAACTCCATCAGCTTGTCGCGATCCGGCTCGCTGCAATGCAAGGCGTCCAGTTCGATGTCCAACGGCACATCTATCTTGATGGTCGCCAGTTCGTAGGACAGGAACGCCATATTCTTGTGTTCTTCAAGCTTGATCGCCAGGGTCTTTGCCCCGCGAAAAGGCAACGCGGCGATTTTCTCCAGGTTGGCGTAAACCTCAATCAAACCGCCGCCGATACCCACCAGCAGACCAACCGCCGTTTTTTCGCCCACGCCCGGTACGCCAGGAATGTTGTCGACTTTGTCGCCCATCAACGCCAGGTAATCGATGATGTGCTCAGGACCGACGCCGAACTTCTCCTTCACGCCAGGGACGTCCAGCACAGTACCGGTCATCGTATTGACCAAGGTAATGTGCCCGTCTACCAGTTGCGCCATGTCTTTGTCGCCGGTGGAAATGATCACCGGGCGATCGGCCGCCGCGCTGCTGCGGGCCAGCGTACCGATGACGTCGTCAGCCTCGACGCCATCAACGCACAGCAACGGGTAACCCAAGCCTTTTACACAGGCGTGCAGCAGATCAACCTGCACCCGCAGATCGTCCGGCATGCTTGGGCGATTGGCTTTGTACTCGGTGTACAGCGCATCGCGGAACGTGCCGCCTTTGGCGTCAAATACCACGGCAAAAGGGCTTTCCGGGTACTGTCGACGCAGGCTTTTAAGCATGTTGAGCACGCCTTTCACGGCTCCGGTCGGCAGGCCTTTAGACGTGGCGAGCGGCGGCAGCGCATGAAAAGCGCGGTAAAGATAAGAAGAACCGTCCACCAGGACGAGGGGGGCTTGGCTCATGAGCAGGATCAACCTTTTCGACGGGGTCGGCGCTAGAATGCGAGGACCGTTGACGACAAAGGGACAAGGTTATCATGCGAACAACAAATCGCCTGTGGCTGGCCGGCCTGTTACTACTTTGTTCGACAGCCGTTTTGGCGGAGGAAGATGCTCCGTCAGCGGAACCTGACATCACTATTCGCACGGAAGGCGACAAAGTCATTCAGGAATACCGGCAAAATGGCTTCCTTTATGCAATCAAAATAACGCCGGAACACGGCAAACCGTACTTTTTGGTACGCGCCGATGGCACAGACGCCAATTTTATTCGTTCGGACCAACCGGACATGCTGATTCCCTCTTGGGTCATTTTCAGCTGGTAACGCCCTACATTCACCTTATTGCTGGCAGTCTTGACCATGTCCGTGTTTACCCCCCTGGCTCGTCCCGAGTTGGAAAATTTTCTGGCCCCTTATGGGCTTGGCCGTTTACGTGATTTTCAAGGCATTGCTGCTGGCAGCGAGAACACTAATTTTTTTATCAGCCTGGAACAGGGCGAATACGTTCTGACGTTGGTCGAGCGCGGCCCGATTCAGGATTTGCCGTTTTTCATCGAGCTGCTCGACATTCTTCACGATGCCAGCCTGCCGGTGCCTTACGCCTTGCGCACCACCGACGGCAGCGCCCTGCGCGAGTTGGCGGGTAAACCAGCGCTGTTGCAACCGCGCCTGCCCGGCAAACACATCAAAGAACCGAATGCTCAACACTGCGTGCAGATCGGCGAGTTGCTCGGGCATTTGCACCTGGCAACCCGTGAACGGGTACTGGAGCGCAAAACGGACCGTGGCTTGGATTGGATGCTGGTAGAAGGCGCGAACTTTTTATCGCACCTGGACGTTACCCAGCGAGGGTTGTTGCAATCGGCCCTGGAAGAGATCGAACGCCTGAAGCCAAGAATCCTGGGGTTGCCGCGGGCTAACCTGCATGCAGACTTATTTCGGGACAACGTGCTGTTCGAAGGCACCCACCTGACCGGACTGATTGATTTCTACAATGCCTGTTCAGGCCCCATGTTGTATGACTTGGCCATTGCGCTTAACGACTGGTGCTCAGGCGAGGACGGCCAGATCGATGGCCCCCGCGCCCGCGCCATGCTTGGTGCCTATGCTGGACTACGGCCGTTCACGGCCAGCGAAGCCGAACTGTGGCCGACGTTGCTGCGTGTGGCCTGCGTACGCTTTTGGCTGTCACGCTTGATCGCCGCAGAATCGTTCGCCGGACAAGACGTATTGATCCACGACCCGATGGAGTTCCAGCAACGGCTGACACAACGTCAGCATACCCACACGCCGCTGCCCTTTGCGTTGTAAAAGCCGGATCCTACAGATTGTGTTTGCTGCGCGACAACGCGGCGTCTGGATGAAGGGCGACCTCCTATGGCTTACAACGACTCCAGACACACAGCCAGATCATTACCAAGCTTTTCCATCATGTGCTCATAGCCTTGGGCGGTCGCCGGGGTGTAGCCGCCCAATCCATCGAGTTCGGCCAGTTTGACCGGCAACCCTGCTGTCAGGGTTTCTGCCAGGCGCGGACGCAGGGGTGGCTCACTGAACACACAGGTTTTACCCACTTCCGTCAATCGCGCGCGCATTGCCGCGACATGCTTTGCACCTGGCTGCACCTCTTCGGCGACGCTGAAGACGCCAGCGTGCTTGATCCCATAGGCATCTTCGAAGTAATCAAACGCCTCATGGAAGACAAAGAACGGCTTAGTACCGACGCCCGCAAGCCGAGCCTTTAACCGGGCGTCCATGGCGTCGAGGCGCCCATCGAACGCCTTTAAATTGCTTTGATAACGCGCGGCATTAGCCGGATCCGCTACAGCAAGATCACTGGCCATCCGCGCCGCTATCACTCGCGCATTGACCGAAGACAACCATAAATGGGCATCAAGACTGCCCGGCTGGTGATCGTGATCATGTTCAGCGGGATCAGCTGCTTCATGGGACTGACTGTCTGCAGCGAAATGGCGCAGCTGCAAACCAGGCAATGACTGCACACTGACAGTGGGCAGCGTGCGACTTTTCAGTACTCGCGGTAGGAAGCTCTCCATGTCCGGACCGATCCAATACAGCAAGTCCACCTCGCTCACCCGCCGTACGTCGGACGGACGCAGCGCATAATTATGCGGTGAAGACCCCGGTGGAAGTAACACTTCAGGCGTACCTACGCCGTCCTGAACGGCAGCGGCGATCAGTTGTAATGGCTTGATACTGGTCAGGACCCGGACGTCAGCCTGGGCGGAGGTAATCAGCAAAAGGCTGGCTGATAAAGCAACAATAAACGCAAAAAGACGGGACACGAAGACCACCCAAGGGGACAGGAACAGGTAACATAATAACGTCTCTCACAAAAGCCGTCGCCGCTCATGCCTAAAACACCGCTTGCCAGTCGCCCCCATGACCACTCCCATTGCGTGCACACCGCGCTCTCCGAGGCTGACACGCTGTGTGCGCGTAAAGGTTTGCGCCTGACCGCCCTGCGCCGTCGGGTACTAGAGCTGGTCTGGCAGAGCCATAAACCGTTGGGTGCCTACGACATTCTCGCGGTCCTCAGCGAAGAAGACGGTCGCCGTGCAGCGCCGCCTACGGTTTACCGTGCCTTGGACTTCCTGCTGGAAAACGGCCTCGTTCACCGCATCGCATCACTCAACGCGTTCACCGGGTGCAACCACCCAACGCATGCGCACCAGGGCCAGTTCCTGATCTGCCGCGAATGCCACGCCGCCATTGAACTGCAACACCCCGCCATTACCCAGGCGGTCATCGGCGCGGCTACCGAAGTCGGCTTTACGGTGGAAGGGCAGACCATCGAAATTATCGGTATATGTGCAGGCTGCAAGGCCGCCTGATGAGCACTGCATTGATCCGCCTCGATCAGCTGACCGTCAACTATGCCGGGCAAAGCGTGCTTGAGAACATCAAACTCAGCGTCGAGCCGGGACAGATCGTCACGTTGATAGGTCCAAATGGCGCGGGCAAAACCACGCTGGTTCGGGCGGTTCTAGGCTTACTTAAACCCGACGCGGGTCGCGTCTGGCGCAAGCCTAAATTGCGCGTCGGCTACATGCCGCAAAAGCTGCACATTGATCCAACCCTACCCTTATCCGTGCTGCGTTTCTTGCGACTTGTACCCGGTGTCGACCGCAAAGCGGCATTGACGGCACTCAATGAAGTCGGGGCGGAAAGGGTCATCGACAGCCCGCTGCAAAGTATTTCTGGCGGTGAGATGCAGCGTGTCTTGCTGGCCCGCGCCTTGCTTCGCGAACCGGAACTGCTGGTTCTCGATGAGCCGGTGCAGGGCGTAGACGTCGCAGGCCAGGCCGAGCTCTACAGCCTGATCACCCGGTTGCGTGATCGGCACGGTTGCGGCGTCTTGATGGTGTCTCACGATCTGCATCTGGTCATGAGCACCACCGATCAAGTGGTCTGCCTCAATCGACACGTCTGCTGTTCGGGCCATCCGGAACAGGTCAGCAACGATCCAGCCTTCGTCGAGCTGTTCGGCACCAATGCTCAAAGCCTGGCGATTTATCACCACCACCACGATCACGCCCATGATCTGCACGGTGCGGTGGTCGATGACGGTGCCGTAGCGGCGCACACTCACGTCCACGGGGACAACTGCAAGCATGGATGACTTTCTTCTCTATGCCCTGCTCGCAGGTCTGGCATTGGCGTTGGTTGCGGGGCCTCTGGGCTCGTTCGTGGTCTGGCGACGCATGGCCTATTTCGGCGACACCTTATCCCACGCGGCGTTGCTCGGAGTGGCCTTGGGTTTTCTGCTGAATATCAACCCCGCGCTGGCGGTTACCGTCGGCTGCCTGCTGCTGGCAATCTTGCTGGTGACCTTGCAAAAGCGCCAACCGCTCGCGTCTGACACCCTGCTGGGAATTCTCGCACCCAGCACCTTGTCCCTCGGGCTAGTGGTTCTGAGCTTCATGCACAACGTACGGATCGACCTGATGGGCTATCTGTTTGGAGATCTGTTGGCGATCAGCCCCACTGACCTTGCCTGGATCCTGGGTGGCAGCGCCGTGGTCATGGGACTGATCGTCGGGCTCTGGCGCCCATTGCTCGCCATTACGGTGCATGAAGAACTGGCCACCGTAGAAGGCCTGCCCGTGGCGGCCTTGCGCATGACGCTAATGCTGCTCATTGCCATCGTGATCGCCGTCGCCATGAAGATCGTCGGCGTGCTGTTGATTACATCGTTATTGATCATTCCGGCAGCTGCGGCACAACGCCACGCGCGCTCGCCTGAACAAATGGCCCTCGGTGCGAGTCTATTAGGCGTAGTCGCGGTATGCAGCGGGCTGGCCTTGTCGTGGTTCAAGGACACACCGGCCGGACCCTCGATTGTGGTCAGCGCCGCGGTGTTGTTTCTGCTTAGCTTTGTTTTGCCCAGGCGGTAGCCCCTGACCCGAAAATGCGCCCACAATCGAACAGTTATTTTCGGGGCAAGGCACTTGTGTGTAGACTTGCTCGTTTTTTGCGCAATTAGAGAATCGCAGGATGAAGCCGTTCACCTCCCGTTATCTGCTCCTTGTCGCATTTTCAATTCTGTTGGGCGCTTGCCACACTGCGCCGATGGTCGAAGCACCCGCGCCTGCCGCCCAGCCCTCCGGCTTCGAGCAGCTTGAGCAAAACATCGCCAGCAGCGAACTGGCCACTGCCGAAGATCAGTTGGCCGTTCTGCAAAAACAGATGCCGGATGATCCGCGGATTGAGCAGTACCAACGACAGTTGGCTGAGGCGTACTTGAAGCGCAGCCAGATTGTTCTTCAGAAAGGCGATGTCAACGCAGCCGCCACCGCGCTGAGCCGTGCACGGGTGCTGATGCCCAAAGCCCCGGCCTTGACCAGCGGCGTTAATGGCGCGATTGCCCAGGCGCGCAAGGCAGAGTTAGAGAAAGCCGAAGCCGATTTGAAGGCCGCTGAAGCCAAACGCATCGCAAAAGTCATCGACCCCACGGCTGAAAGCACGACCGTCGCGCTGAAAATCGGCAATATGCGTGAATTGCGTCGTCAGTTAGACGCGATTGCCGCCGATGTCACGGCCTTTGATTGCACCGTTGTGCTTCAGGTGCCCCGCACGGATGACTTCCAGTGGCTCGCAACCCTGCTGACCAAGCGCGTAACCAAAATCAATCCGGATTTTGAATTGCAGCTGGAGCGGCAGATTGACCGAAGCCAACCTGCCCACATGATCCTCAAGCCCGCGAAGTTGTAATTTCTATAGGTTATCGGGGGTCAGGCCGGAATCGCCTTTGCCTTCGGCTCCCGCGCCCATACCCTGTGTTGAGCGATTGCGGCGATAAATGGCTTGAACAGCTTGCCATTCTTGCCCACTAACAGCCCCTCGTCCGCTTCCAGGTGCAGAACGTCCAGCAACTGACTGGCTTCACCGCTCAAGGCAATGGCCTTCAGATGCTTGTACGCTTCCAACAAGAAGTGCAACGCCACACCATCGCTGCTCAGCGCCGTGACCGAATCAGCGCCGCCCGGTACAAACACGGCGTCGAACGCAACAGATGGCATGCCTTCCATTGAGGCGTCCACCGGCAGCGTTCTGCCATCCGCCGTAGTGACCGGTGCCGAGGTCGGCCCAAGTAACCTGGCGTGAGCGCCTTCGGCCTCCAAAGCCTTTTTCAGCGCGTCGATAGCCGCACCATCAACGCCGTTGGCAGCCAGAATCGCCACTTTGCGCGAAACGATGTCGCCCGACAGCAAGTTCACTTGGCTCAACGCCGGAGACTCGGTCACCGAAACCGCTTTAGCGGGAACAGTCCCGGCGGTGGGCGCAGAAAGGCCAAGGTTTGCAGCAACCCGGGAGGCCAATTGCAAATCAATGTTGGCCAGGATTTCATTGACCTGACGCTCACGAATCCACTCGCGGTCAACCTTGCCCAACTCGAAGCTGTACGCCGCGATGATGTGCTCTTTCTCGTGGTGGCTCATGCTGTTGAAAAACAACGTCGCCTGGGAGAAATGGTCAGAGAACGATTCGCTGCGGCGCCGCACCTTGTGTGCCTCCAGGCGCTCAGGGTAGGTTTCGAAGCCACCGTCTTGAGACGCAGACGGCGTTTCTTTCGGCCAACCGCTGTCGATTGAGTTGGGCTCGTACGAGGCCCGACCTTTGTCGATGGTCGTCCGGTGTTGCGCGTCGCGTTGATTGCTGTGATTGGGTGCCAGCGGACGGTTGATAGGAATCTCGTGAAAGTTTGGTCCACCGAGTCGGCTGATCTGCGTGTCGGTGTAGGAAAACAAACGGCCCTGTAGCAGCGGATCGTTGGAAAAGTCGATGCCGGGGACCATATGGCCTGGGCAGAACGCGACTTGCTCGGTCTCGGCGAAATAATTGTCCGGGTTGCGATTCAGCACCATTTTGCCCAGCGGCGTGACTGGCACCAGCTCTTCAGGAATGATCTTGGTCGGGTCGAGGATATCGAAGTCGAACGAATGTTCATCTTCTTCAGCAACGATTTGTACGCCAAGTTCCCATTCCGGATAGTCACCGGTTTCAATCGATTCCCACAAATCCCGGCGGTGGAAGTCGGTATCTTTGCCTGCCAGTTTCTGCGCCTCATCCCACAACAATGAGCAAACGCCGAATTTTGGCTTCCAGTGGAATTTGACGAAGGTTGACTTACCTTCAGCATTGATCAGGCGGAAGGTGTGAATGCCAAACCCCTGCATGGTCCGCAGGCTTTTCGGAATAGCGCGGTCAGACATGGTCCACAGCACCATGTGCGCCGACTCTGGCACCAACGAAACAAAATCCCAAAACGTGTCGTGGGCCGAGCCACCGGTTGGGATCTCATTGTGCGGTTCGGGTTTTACCGCATGTACAAAGTCTGGAAACTTGATCGCGTCTTGAATAAAGAATACCGGCATATTGTTGCCGACCAGGTCGAAATTGCCCTCATCCGTGTAGAACTTGACTGCAAAACCGCGGACGTCACGCACTGTGTCCCCAGAGCCCCGTGGCCCTTGCACGGTCGAAAAACGGGCAAAGACCGGGGTCTTTTTCCCTGGGTCCCGCAGAAAACCAGCCTTGCTCAGCAGCGCATGGTTTTCATAGGTCTGAAAATAACCGTGGGCGGCGGTGCCGCGCGCATGGACGATGCGCTCCGGAATCCGCTCATGGTCAAAGTGCGTGATTTTTTCACGCATGATGAAGTCTTCCAACAAGGACGGACCACGATCGCCAACCTTCAGGGTGTTCTGATTATCAGAAACCTTTACGCCCTGATTGGTGCGCAAGGCTTGCCCGGTGGCGTCGGATCGAAACTGCTCCAGGCTCTCGACTTTCTCATTGGTGTTGCCCCTATCCAATGTGTCAGTGCCGGCCAATTGGCTGTTTATGGTGTTGGGAGTAGCGGCAGTAGTGGTGTTTGTTATGGTCTTCTTCGTGGCCATCAGACTAAAACTCCTTGGACGCAGGTAACCCGCCGATCAGGTCGTCACGGGGCCAATCAGATTTGACTTTCCTGGCGCGTGTCTCAGGAAATTCAAATGCTTATTAATGACTGGCGCCCGTACTAACCGTTCCGTGTTTTCGCGACCTTCGGTCTGCCTGCATTTGCCGCCAAATCCGATTAGCTTTATTGCCGTTTCGTAGGTCTGGTAGCAAATTAATGCTAAGAACCTTGACCCGGACAGGCTAAAATGCGCGCCCGGCTTATCCAGCCGGCGCTCGCTGGTTGTAAGAACGCCTGAGCATTCGGCACTTTCACCACCCTTTTTTATTGCGCCCCCACAAGGTTCGCTACGTGATCGAGTTCCATAACGTCCACAAAACTTATCGGGTTTCAGGCCGGGAAATCCCGGCGCTGCACCCCACCAGCCTGCGGATCGAAGACGGCCAGGTATTCGGCCTGATCGGTCATTCCGGCGCGGGCAAAAGCACCTTGCTGCGGCTGATCAATCGTCTGGAAACCCCCAGCGGTGGGCAGATTGTCGTTGATGGCGAGGACGTCACTGCCTTTGATGCCACCGCGTTGCGCGGTTTTCGTCGGCAAGTCGGGATGATCTTCCAACACTTCAATTTGCTCTCGTCACGGACTGTTGCCGATAACGTCGGCATGCCGTTAACCCTGGCCGGGGACATGACCCGCAGCCAGATCGATACCCGCGTCGCCGAGTTGCTTGAACGAGTTGGTCTGTCGGACCATGCGAAGAAGTACCCAACTCAATTGTCTGGCGGACAAAAACAGCGCGTGGGAATCGCACGTGCGCTGGCGACCAAACCGAAAATCCTGCTGTGCGACGAAGCCACCAGCGCCCTTGACCCGCAAACCACAGCGTCGGTTTTGCAGCTACTGGCTGAAATCAACCGCGAGCTTAAACTGACCATCGTCTTGATCACCCATGAGATGGATGTCATCCGTCGCGTGTGCGACTACGTGGCGGTCATGGATGCCGGCAAGATCGTCGAGCAGGGCGCGGTGGCCGACGTGTTCCTGCATCCGCAACATCCGACCACCAAGCGTTTCGTGCAAGAAGACGAACAGGTTGATGAAGGCGAAATGCGTGATGACTTTGCCCATGTGCAAGGTCGTATTGTGCGTCTGACGTTCCAGGGCGAATCCACCTACGCGCCACTACTGGGCACCGTCGCCCGGGAAACCGGCGTCGATTACAGCATTCTTGCCGGACGCATTGACCGGATCAAAGACACCCCTTACGGACAGCTGACACTGGCTATTACCGGCGGTGACATGGAAGCGGCCTTTGCTCGCTTCACCGCTGCGGATGTTCATATGGAGGTGTTGCGCTAATGGACACGTTGATCAACCTGTTCTCCAATGTCGACTGGTACGAAATCTGGCTGGCGACCGGCGATACGCTGGTGATGCTCGGTATTTCCCTGGCCTTCACCGTACTGCTGGGTTTACCGCTGGGCGTCTTGATGTTCTTGACGTCACCACGCCAGTTGCTTGAAAACCGGCGGTTGTACGCCACCGTGGCGCTGTTGGTGAACATGCTCCGCGCCCTGCCCTTCATCATTTTGCTGATCGTGATGATGCCGCTGACCGAGCTGATCACGGGCACCTCGCTAGGCGTTCTTGGCACCTTGCCGCCGCTGGTAGCTGGCGCCACACCGTTCTTTGCGCGGCTGGTCGAGACCGCCTTGCGCGAAGTCGATAAAGGCATCATCGAAGCGACCCAGGCCATGGGCGCCACCACTCGGCAGATCATCATCAAGGCGCTGTTGCCAGAGGCACGTCCCGGCATCTTGGCTGCAGTGACCGTCACCGCCATCGCCCTGGTGTCATTTACCGCCATGGCCGGCGCGGTGGGTGCCGGAGGCCTCGGCGACCTGGCCATTCGTTATGGATATCAGCGCTTTCAGAACGATGTGATGTTCGTGACGGTCGTATTGCTATTGGTCCTGGTGCAGATCCTGCAAACCGTCGGCGACAAGCTGGTGGCGCATTTCACTCACCGATAGACCTGGACACCAAGACGCTCCTCCCCAAGAGGGTCTTTTCAATGGAGTTGATGCATGAAAAAGCTTCTAGCAGTGTTTGCCGCACTGATTGCCCTAAGCGCCCACGCCGATGAAACCCTGACCGTCGGCGCCTCAGCCGTGCCCCATGCAGAAATTTTAGAAGTGGTCAAACCGATGCTGGCCAAAGACGGCATCGATCTGCAAATTAAAGTGTTCAACGATTACATCCAGCCTAACGTGCAGCTCGCAGAGAAACGCCTGGATGCCAACTTCTTCCAGCACCAGCCTTATCTGGACGAGTTCAACAAGGGCAAGGGTACTGATCTGGTGGCCGTGGCCAAGGTCCACATTGAACCGTTGGGTGCTTACTCGAGCACCTATAAAAAAGTCGATGAGTTGCCAGACGGCGCTACCGTCGCCCTGCCAAACGACCCGACCAATGAAGGCCGCGCATTGTTGCTGTTGGCCAAGGGTGGCTTGATCACGCTTAAAGACCCGAGCAACATTTTGTCGACACCCAAAGACGTCTCTGGGAACCCCAAGGGTCTGAAGTTTCGCGAGCTGGAAGCCGCCACCTTGCCGCGCGTCCTTACCAGCATCGATTTGGCACTGATCAATACCAACTATGCGCTGGCGGTCAAACTTGATCCCACCAAAGATGCCTTGCTCATCGAAGGCAGCGACTCGCCGTACGTGAACATTTTGGTCGCACGTCCCGACAACCGTGATTCGATCCCGATGCAAAAACTGGTTGCCGCCTTGCACAGCCCGGAAGTGAAGCAATTCATCCTGGAAAAATATCAGGGCGCCGTGGTCCCGGCTTTTTAATCGTTCAATGGTTGGATTGGCGAACCTGCCGATAAATGGACACCGAGACCGTGCGCGGGCGAACAAGTTGGCTCTTATCAACAACGGCTAAGTCACTGAATCGGCATAAATTAAACGGTAGGAGCCAACTTGTTGGCGATGAAGCGCGAAGCGATCCCAAATGCCATACCCGGTTTTAACGGGAAGAAACCTACTCAATGAACCGCGACTGCTGCGCAGCCGATCGCGAACAAGTTCGCTCTTACAGGTTTCGTGTTTGCTGCGCGACAGCGCGGCGTCGAAAACGAGGCGGACCCTCCTACAGATAAGGTATACCCCGGTAAGCTTTTGATTCTGGATCTTGAAAAGCGGGGGCCTTCATTGTTCAGGCAGACCCAGCCCTGGGTTAGCTATTCCCGAACTAACAACCCCGGCAGTTGCTCGACCATTTTCTTGTCATTCAACGGCGAGCGGATGAAGCCGCGTTGGGTGCCGTCCGGGCCGAGCAGGGCGAGGTTGCCGCTGTGGTCGACGGTGTAGTTGGGTTTGCTGGTGTCAGCCGGGATGAACGGGATACTCACCGCATTGGCAAGTTTCGCGATGACATCGACTGGCGCGGTGAGCCCCATGAACGAAGGGTCGAAATAGCCCAGATACTGCTTGAGCTGCTGCGGCGTGTCGCGGTTGGGGTCGACGCTGACCAGGACGATTTGCAGCTTGCCGAGTACTTCTTTGGGCAATTCGCTTTTGATCTGACGCAGTTGCGCAAGCGTCGTTGGGCAAATATCCGGGCAGAAGGTGTAGCCGAAAAACAGCATCGTCCATTTGCCTTTCAACTCATCGATGGAAACCGTTTTGCCGTCCTGATCAGTCATCTTCAGGTCAGGGATACTTCGGCTGGTGGGCAACAAAATGATCCCGGCATCGATCATTGCCGTCGGATCACCTTGGCCTCTGTTAGATAGCACCTGATTCACCGTGAGGCCCAGAACCAGCGCCACCAGCGCAACCAAAATGAAAACCGTTTTTTGAACTCGAGTCATATTTTCAACAATAAGTAGTGGTCGACGAGCAACGCGATGAATAACAGAAACAAGTAGTAAATAGAGTACTTGAAGGTGTCGATGGCCGCGTGTGGTTTAACACCTCGGTACAGCACCCACGACATGTACAGAAACCGTGCGCCCAATCCCAACGCACACAGCAGATAAAGCATACCGCTCATGTGGATCACGTACGGCAGCAAGCTGACCGCCAATAGCACCAGCGTGTACAGCAGAATATGCACCTTGGTGTAGTGCTCGCCGTGGGTGACCGGCAGCATCGGAATGTCGGCCTTGGCGTATTCCTCCTTGCGGTGGATTGCCAGCGCCCAGAAGTGCGGCGGAGTCCAGGCGAAGATAATCAGCACCAGCAGCAGCGGCTCAGCGCCGACATGGCCGGTGATGGCGACCCAACCCAGCAAGGGTGGCGCGGCGCCTGCCAGGCCACCGATTACAATGTTCTGCGGCGTCGCCCGCTTCAAAAAGCCTGTGTAGACCACCGCGTAGCCCAGCAACGAAGCCAGTGTCAGCCAGGCTGTCAGCGGGTTAGTAAACGCCAGCAGCAGCGCTTGCCCCGCTACCGCCAGCAGCAAGGCGAAGGTTAACGCCGCAGCAGGTGTCACGCGGCCTTCGGCCAATGGCCGCTTCTTGGTACGAGCCATTACCGCGTCGATGCGCCGGTCTACCACATGGTTGACCACCGCCGCGCCGCCTGCGCAAAAGGCGATGCCCAGGTTGCCGAACACCAGCACGGTCCACGGCACGCCCGCGCGGGTGGCCAGAAACATACCGACCAGCGAGGTGATGAGCATCAACACCACCACCTTGGGTTTGGTCAATTCCAGGTAGTCGCGCCAAATAGCCTGGCTGTGTTGCTCACGTAACAGAGAAGCCACGGCATCCCTCCTTATCGTAATAATCTGTGCCCGATTGCCGTGCCCGGCTGTTTGTCTGGATGCAGCCCTTGTCCCTGATGCCGCGCTGCAAAGCTATGCCCAGGTGCAGCCTTGACTGCCCACCCAAGCGCGGATCGCACGCGATAGTTCACTAGCGTCAGGGTCAACATCAACGCTGCACCGCCCGCGTTATGGGCCACCGCAATCGGCAGTGGCAGATGGAAAATCACATTGCTAATGCCCAACGCCACTTGCACGGCCAGCGCCAGGACCACCAACCAAGCCATGATTTTAAGGCCGGCACGGTTCAATTGCCACGCCAGCGCCAATAACACCCCAGTCACTAGCATTGCGCCCAACCGATGGGTGAGATGAATCGCCGTGCGCGCGTCGCTGTCCAGCTGCCCACCCAGGTAATTCGGGCCAATGTGCTGAGTCAGACGGAAACCATTGACGAAGTCGGCCTTGGGCCACCATTGACCATGGCAGGTTGGCAAGTCGGCGCACGCGATCGCAGCGTAGTTGGAACTGACCCAACCACCGAGGGCGATTTGCGCCGCCACCAAGACCAACCCCAACGCGGCCAAATGACGTAACCGCACGGGCAATTGCGGCAACGGGGCGAACGCACCCGAGAGACGCAGGGTTAGCAAGAACAACAAACTTAAGGTCGCGACTCCACCCAGCAAATGCGCGGTGACCACCTGCGGCCACAGCTTGAGCGTCACCGTCCACATGCCAAACGCAGCCTGGAAAACCACCACACCGAGCAACAGCATCGGCAACATAAAGGGCTGCCCTTGCTGATGGCGCCGCCGCACCGCTTTCGCCGCCAGCAATATGATCATCAAAGCCAAGCTGCCGGCGAAGTAGCGATGCACCATCTCATTGCGGCCTTTATGCGGCTCAACCGGCGTGTCGGGAAAGTGAAGTTCAGCATGGGCCAGTTGCGCCTCGCTGCTGGGCACGCTGATAAACCCGTAACAGCCGGGCCAGTCCGGACAACCCAGCCCGGCGTGGGTCAGCCGGGTGTAGGCACCGAGCAACACCACGACCAGCGCAAGCAGTGTGGCAAGGAAAGCGAGGCGAAATCCAGGTCTGGCCATGGCGATGCCCTATCCGATGTTCGACAGTTTCAACAATTGGCGTAGATCGTTGAGCAGGTCCTTGCCGTTGACCTTGGCGTCGTAACGCAGCACAAGGTTGCCGTGGGGATCGACGATCCATAGTTGTGGCGCTTCAACGCCCGGTGCGGCTTTGTTGTACAGCGACAAGTCCAGCGGGTAGCGCTGCAATTTGGGGTATTCACGGGTCAACTTGGCGGTGTACGCCGCATCCAGCGGCCGAGCGGTGGCCAGACCGTGGCTGGCCCGAGCAGCGTCCTGACCCAAACCGATATTCAGCTGGCGAGCCAGGTACACCAGATGTTGGCAATCGGCCTCGCAGCCTTGGGGCGCACTCACCAAAAGCTGCCAGCGGTTTTCGTCTGCCTGCACCCCAAGTTCGTCGCGGCTCTGACCATTGCCGATCATTTCGCCGTGAAAGCTGCGGCTGTCCGGCACCCAGAACTGCAGCTTGTACATGCCGGTCGCGAGGATCATCGGGCCGACTGCGATAAGCGCCACCAGAAGCAGCTGCAGGCGTCCTTTACGGCGCGATTGCAGCGGGCGTGCTTCAGACATGTTGGGTTGATTCATGGCTCGTTCCATGGTTTTTCTCCTTGGCGTTGCGATATCCGAGGTACAGAAACAGTCCGAACAGCGCCGCCGCCATGGCAAACCACTGGACGGCATAACCGAGGTGCTTCTCCGGGCCCATGGCAACCACTGGCCAGTCCAATTGATACGCCGCGACTCCTGGCTCCAGTCGCAGTTCATCGGCAAACCCTTCGCGCCCGAGTTCGGTCCACAATTTTTCCGGATCGATCGCGGTGACCAATCGTGGCCAAGGCGCGCCCACCGGATCGGCCCCCAACTGAAACGTCGCCGCAGACGGCACATACACCCATGCATTCAGGCTCAGCACTTGCTCGGGCGTGGTGAACACCGGCGGCACGCGTCGATCAGGCCAAGGCAGCCAGCCGCGGTTGACCCACAGCCACAGCCCGCTGGCCTGATCATGAAAGGGTTGAATCAGCTCGATACCGCCACGGCCGCCACGGGTGCTGTTGTCCAGCATCAGGCTGTGTGCAGGGTCAAACTGACCGCGCAGTAGTACGCGTCGATAAGTGGGGTCGGCGGTTTGTTCCAGCTGGGTGCTGGCGATGGGTTCAGCGGCGCGGCGCTCGGCGTAATTGGCCAGCAATACGCGTTTTTCCTCGCCACGATCGAGCTGCCAAAAGCCAAGAAATATCAGCAGCGGCAGCAGCAGCAAGACCACCACGGTAGGGAGCACGCCCGGTTGAAAACGCTTCATGGCGCCTCCGAATCGACGCATCGGCGAGTAGCTATACTGTTCGGCATCCAGTCCCCCCCGACGCACTGTGGAGTTGCATCATGCTCAAAGCGGCGATTGTTCTAATGCTCATTGCCACGATGATCAGCCTGTTCAGCGGCCTGTTTTTTCTTGTGAAGGACGACAGCAGCTCCAACCGGGTGGTAAAGGCCTTGACCGTTCGTGTCTGCCTGGCCGCAATCACCGTCATCCTGATAGCCTGGGGCTTCTACAGTGGGCAGCTGGTGTCCCATGTGAATTGGTAAGTCCTCCAGCAGCACCGAGTGGTCCCTCGCCAACACGTTGGCTCTTGCAGAGTTCCGGTGCCTACAGCACATAAACGAAGACAAACAAGCCAATCCACACCACGTCGACAAAGTGCCAATACCAGCTGGCCGCCTCGAAGCCGAACTGATGCTCAGCGTCGAAATGCCCGCGCATTATTCGCATCAACATTACAAACAGAATGATCGTGCCGATGGTGACGTGAGCGCCGTGGAACCCGGTGAGCATGAAGAACGTCGCGCCGTAGATGCCCGAACCCAAGGTCAGGCCAAGCTCGTGATACGCCTCTCGATACTCCATGGCCTGCAACGTCAAAAAGCCCCAACCCAGCAAAATAGTGATCGCCAGCCAGACTTTTAGCGCGCCACGATGACCCTTTTTCAACGCGTGGTGAGCGATGGTCACTGTGGCGCTGGAGCTGACCAGCAAGATGGTATTGATCAATGGCAGGTGCCACGGATTGACCACTTCTTTAGGGCCGGGAAACAGCTTCGGATCGGGCGGATTCAACAGCGGCCAAGTGTAATGAAAGTTCGGCCAAAGCATGTGCGCTACACCTTTTGAGCCTTCGCCGCCAAGCCATGGACCCGCCCAGGTACGCACGTAGAACAGGGCACCAAAAAAGGCCACGAAGAACATCACTTCCGAGAAGATGAACCAGCTCATGCCCCAACGGAACGAGCGGTCCATCTGCGCGCTGAACAACCCCGAGCGGCTTTCCTTGATTACCGTGCCGAACCAACCAAACAGCATGTAGGCCAGCAGCAGTCCGCCGACAGAAAAGATCAGCGGCCCGTGGGATTCGGAGTGTGCTGCTTTCATGTCGTTGAACCACGTACCGAGGCCAAACATGGTGGTGAACATGCCCACTGTGGCAATTATCGGCCACTTGCTTTGCGCGGGAACGTAGTAATGCTCGTGCCTTGCCATTTTATTGTTCTCCTTATCGGGCGCCCGGACTGCTCAAAGTGCTAGCTGCTTAGGGCTTAGCCGCCATTGCTTGCTACTTTAGCTACCGGTGGCGAGCGAGCGGTGATGTCGAACAGCGTGTAACCCAGCGTTAGTTGTTTCACGTCTTTGGGCAAAGCCCGGTCGAGGATGAAACGCACCGGCATCTCGATGCGCTCGCCCGGCTGCAAAGTTTGTTGGGTAAAACAGAAGCACTCGGTCTTGTGGAAATACACCGCGACTTCACCCGGGGAAATACTCGGAATCGCCTGCGCTTTCATCACATGGTCGGTGGGGTTATGTGCCACGAACAACATCTCGTTGACCGCCCCAGGGTGTACGTCCAGCACTTCATTTTTGGGGTAGAAATCCCAACTCATGTCCACGTTATTGCTCGATAGAAACTGCACCCGCACTTGGCGGCTTAGGTCAACCACTTGCGAACCTTCGTATCTGTCGCCGGTTTTGCCGTTAATCCCCAGCGCTTTGCACATCACGTCGTACAGCGGCACCAGAGCAAAACCAAACGCAAACATCGCCACCACCAACAACAACAGGCGGATGACCAGGCGTCTGATAGAGCGCTGTTCGTTCATCTCATTCCACTTCTGGCGGCGTGCTGAACGTGTGATACGGCGCGGGTGACGGAATGCTCCATTCCAATCCCTCGGCACCATCCCACGGCTTGGCGGGCGCAGGCTCGCCGCCACGAATGGTCTTGATCACGATAAACAGGAAGAAGATCTGTGTGGCGCCAAAGGTGAACGCGCCAATCGACGAGACCATGTTGAAGTTGGCAAATTGCAGGTTGTAGTCCGGAATTCGCCGTGGCATACCCGCCAGCCCAAGGAAGTGCATGGGGAAAAAAGCGACGTTCATGCCGATGAAAGACAGCCAGAAATGCAACTTGCCCAGGGTTTCGTCATACATATGGCCGGTCCATTTCGGCAGCCAGTAATAGGCCGAGGCGAAGATGCCGAAAATAGCACCCGGCACCAACACGTAATGGAAGTGCGCCACTACAAAGTAGGTGTCCTGATACTGAAAGTCGGCCGGTGCGATGGCCAGCATCAGCCCGGAAAATCCGCCGATGCTGAACAGAATCACAAACGCCACGGCGAACAGCATCGGCGTCTCAAATGTCAGCGATCCCTGCCACATGGTGCTGACCCAGTTGAACACTTTTACCCCGGTGGGCACGGCGATCAGCATGGTGGCGTACATGAAGAACAACTCGCCCACCAACGGAATGCCGACTACAAACATGTGGTGCGCCCAGACGATGAACGAGAGGAAGGCTATACTCGCCACCGCATAGACCATCGAGGTGTAGCCGAATAACGGCTTACGGGAAAACGTTGGAATGATCGAACTGACCGCGCCAAACGCTGGCAGGATCATGATGTACACCTCGGGGTGACCGAAGAACCAAAACACGTGCTGGAACAACACCGGGTCGCCGCCACCTGCCGCGCTGAAAAAGCTGGTGCCAAAGTGAATGTCCATCAACATCATGGTTACGCAACCTGCCAGCACCGGCATCACCGCAATCAACAGGAACGCAGTGATCAGCCAGGTCCAGACAAACAGCGGCATTTTCATCAAGGTCATGCCGGGCGCGCGCAGGTTGAGAATAGTCGCGATCACGTTGATCGCACCCATGATCGAGCTGATACCCATCATATGGATGGCAAAGATGAAAAACGTCACGCTTTGCGGCGCATACGTCGTCGACAGTGGCGCATAGAACGTCCAGCCGAAGTTCGGGCCACCACCGGGCATGAACAGCGTCGAGACCAACAGCAGGAACGCCGCTGGTAGCAGCCAGAAACTGAAGTTGTTCATCCTCGGCAACGCCATGTCTGGCGCGCCGATCATCAGCGGGATCATCCAGTTGGCGAGGCCGACAAAGGCTGGCATCACCGCACCAAAGACCATCACTAGGCCGTGCATGGTCGTCATCTGGTTAAAGAAGGCAGGCTCGACAATTTGCAGACCGGGCTGGAACAATTCGGCGCGAATGACCATGGCAAACGAGCCGCCCAGCAAGAACATGCAGAAGCTGAACCATAGGTACAGCGTGCCGATGTCTTTGTGGTTGGTCGTCAGTACCCAACGCATCAGTCCCTTCGCGGGGCCGTGGGCGTGGTCATCAGCATGGCCGACATGGCCATGGTCATCGATCACTGCACTCATGATCTGTCTCCTGCGAAACCGTCTGCGAAACGATGTGAGCGCGCCATGGACGAGGTCATTTCGCGTCCGCCTGTTTCAAAGCCAACACGTCTTTGGGCGTGACCATGTCGCCCTTGTTGTTGCCCCAGGCATTGCGCTCGTAAGTAACCACTGCGGCGATGTCGACCTCTGAAAGCTGTTTACCGAACGCGGCCATCGCCGTGCCCGGTCGACCGTGGAACACCGTATTGAGGTGGCCCTCTTTCGTACCGGTGACTGTTTTCGAGCCTTTCAGCGCCGGGAACATTGGCGGCAGGCCCTGACCTTCGGCTTGGTGACAGGCCACGCAAGTGGTGTGATAAACCTTATCGCCACGCGCCACCAGTTCATCCAGCGTCCAGTCTTTACTGGTCAGTTCTTTCAGCTTAGCGCTTTCGACTTTGCGCTCCGCCAGCCAAGTGTCGAAGTCCGCCTGGGTTTTGGCCACTACCACAATGGGCATGAAGCCGTGGTCTTTGCCGCACAGTTCCGAACACTGGCCGCGGTAGGTTCCGGGCTTGTCGACGCGGGTCCAGGCCTCGTTGACGAACCCTGGAATGGCGTCACGCTTCACCGCAAACGCGGGTACCCACCATGAGTGAATAACGTCAGCGGCGGTCACCAGAAAACGAATTTTCTTGCCCACCGGAATCACCAGCGGCTGGTCGACTTCCAGTAGGTAATTTTCGCCTTTGGCTTCTTTGTTGTGGATCTGCTCGGTAGGCGTCGCCAAGTTGCTGAAGAACTCGACGTCTTGTCCCAAATATTTGTAATGCCACTTCCACTGGTAGCCGGTGATCTGGATATCAATATCCGACGCACCGGTGTCATACATTCTGATCATGGTCCGGGTAGCCGGGATGACCATCACAATCAGAATCAAGAGCGGCACAATCGTCCAAAGAATCTCGATTTTAGTGCTCTCATGAAACTTGGCGGCCACTTGGCCAGTGGAGCGCCGGTGAAGCATCATCGACCAGAACATTGCACCAAACACCACGACGCCGATCACCACACATATCCACAAGATGGCCATGTGCAGATCGAATATTTCGTGGCTGACTTCAGTCGCTCCAGGCGCCATATTCATTGTCCAGGCGGCCTGCGCCTGGTTGAATACTGACCACAACAGGAGGCCCATCCAGACATGTGGATGTCGCATCATTGCGGGTTCCCCTTATCGTTCTTGTTATCCCGCCAGCTTTCACGATCACCTGCGGCCAAGGGAGCGGCTGTCAAGAATGGGCTTGACCACCGGGGCCAGGGCTGCGAATGCAGTCGGGCGTTGCCAGCTAATCTTCCTTCAGACCCGAGTATAGACAGCGCCTCGGACCTCGCAATGTGAGGACGTAAAAACTCGTTAGCTGGCTAAATTGTCAATTAAGGACTATGACGGGCGCACGAGTTAGTCCCGCTGTGGCTCCGCTTATATAAGTCATCCACATAAATATGAATTTGTTATGACAAATGCGTCTGAGGAATTTTTATAAGCAGGCTACCGTATGGCTTCGTTTTGCTTTTTGCCTTAATTGACTACGTTCAGGAGTTTTCATGAACACCGCCGCTTTGCGCGAGCAGATTCAACATGCGCTTCACCTTGAGGCCGAGACCGGCCAATTGTCGCGTCAGCTTGAAACTCAGTTGCCCCACCTACACCCAGCCATTGACCTTCCAGAAGTGGACGCGAAGGGCGTTTTGACACGTTTTGTTGCAGCTTATATCGAGCTTGTTCCTGATCTGCTCGACGCCGCCAATGAAGTGGCCATCGAAGCAGGTATCGAAAACCAGATCAAGCCAGTGCTAAAAATTGCCGAGCAATTTTTTCTTCAACCGCCAGCAATTTTGACCGGCCACCAAGGCCTTGACGGTTTGCTCGACGAAGCCTACCTGGCCCATCGCCTGGTCGAAGAGGTTAACGATCTCTACATCAAACATTTTGGCCAACCGCTGATTCCGTCGAACACCACCGTGGCGAGCGTCATTGCCCACCAGTTGATCGGTGAAGCGTTTGCCAACCAGCTGGACGAAGCCGTGCACCACGCGGTAGACCAAATGCTCGATGAGGAGGGTTTCGCGCTAGAGTCCGTCGAAGCCTATCGAGAGAAGCTGAAAAGCCCGGAGACCGAAGCGGCATGGAAGCGTTGGCCAAGTCTGTCGCGCCAACTGGGCGTCGGGCTTGATCTCAACCAACCGTAAATCCTGTAGTAACTCCCACCAAGCGCAGGACTCAGGGCCGACGTCGTGCGCAGTTTTCCACTACGTGATTAGAACCTCGACTTCGGGGTTGCAACCGGGATCGGGTGCAATCCGTCGAGCGGCAGAAAGCAATCCTGCTCAGCGTCGTAAGCGAGAATGTCGCTGGTTTCGATGCTGTAGACCCAGCCGTGAATAAACAACTGACCGCTGGCCATTCTTGAGGCAACGGACGGGTGTGTGCGCAAATGTTGCAGCTGCGCGATCACGTTTTCCTGGGTCAGGATGTGCATACTTTCCTGCTCATCAGCACAATGGCAATTGTCCTCGACCACGGTCTTTGCTACTTCGGCATGCCGCAGCCAGCCCTTGACCGTGGGCATTTTTTCAAGGGTTTGTGGATTAAGCACGGCACGCATGGCACCGCAATCAGAATGCCCGCAAATAATGATGTGCTGAACACCCAGCGCGATCACCGCGTATTCAATGGCGGTGGAAACACCGCCGTTCATTTGGCCATATGGTGGAACAACGTTGCCGACGTTGCGGGTCACGAACAAATCGCCGGGCGAGCTTTGGGTGATCAGCTCCGGCACGATGCGCGAGTCAGCGCAGGCAATAAACATCGCACGCGGGCGCTGGACCGTCGCCAGGCTTTTGAAAAGCGCTTCCTGCTTTGGAAAGACTTCGTGACGAAAATGCAGGAAGCCGTCAACGATATGTTGAAGCGCTGCCTCGGCGCTTTCCGCTTCTGGCAAGGCATTGGCCGGCGCAGCCAACGGCTGTTTATCAGTGCCGCTCATAGTCATCGTCTCCATGCTAGCGTGACCGACTGGCCACCTCGATTGGATCATAGCTGATTAAACTTAATTGAAACTAGTTATGCACTCCGTGCGATGCAACGGTGCGAAATTTCACACGGTTTGTATCATTTCTGACAGAGACAAGAGAGCCGGAGACGCTTACTGTTTAAACAGGAAGCGGGTTTGATAATCAGGCAACGCTACCGATTTATTAATTCTGAATAATGAGGCAATTTGATGGCTATTTACGAAGTTCGCTTGTCGACTGAAGACCTTGAAAACGATATGAGTCCAGAGGTGCTGGTCGAGTTCTATGATAAAAATGAATTAGAGTATGTTGCGTCGGTTTCCAGCTCGAAGAAAGACGGCGTCCTCGACAAAGTCTCTGGCGAGACTGACATTGATGGCGAAGCGGGATACACCAAAGCAGACGACGAGATAATGATAAGCCTGGCTACTGCTTTCTCGAAAATTAAATTTGTATGACCCCGCGTTAATTCGCCAATGCTAATGCGTTGGCGAGAAACATGACTATCCGAACATAAACGTAATCTTTTATAGGAGCTGCCGCAGGCTGCAATAACCGGCAAGAACTTCGGCGGGTATAGTTTTCGGACGCACCCCGGTCTTCGGCTTCTCCTATAAATACTACAACAAAGACATCTGTCCACCTGGTGGGCAAAACGCGTCGCAATCCAGGATAAAACTCTCGCGATTGTTAAGGCCCAGGCGCTTCACCGCCTTGCTGTAACGCTGCGCCAATAAATCGGCAAATGGTCCTTCACCGCGCATCCGAACGCCGAAGCGACTGTCATACACTTCGCCACCTCGAACCTGTCGGATCAAGCTCATGACATGGGCAGCCCGTTGTGGGTAGTGCGCTTGTAGCCACTCCTCAAACAGCGGCGCGACCTCCAGTGGCAAACGCAGCATCACGTAACTCGCGCTTAAGGCGCCAGCTGCCTTGGCCTCACTCAGCAGGCTTTCCAGTTCGCTGTCATTGATCATCGGGATCATCGGTGCGCACAACACACCGACCGGAACACCCGCCTCGCGCATGACCCGAATAGCTCTCAACCGTGCTTTGGGCGCCGCAGCACGCGGTTCAAGGATGCGCTTTAGCTCATCATCAAGGGTCGTCAGACTGATGAATACCGACACCAGTCGCTGCTTGGCCAGTTCAGCCAACAGATCCAGATCACGCAAAATCAACGAGCCTTTGGTGATGATCGTCACCGGATGCCGGTAACGCAGCAACACCTCAAGCGTCGCCCGAGTAATTTTGTATTCGCGCTCAATCGGCTGATAGGGATCGGTATTTGAGCCGAGGGTAATCGGCGCGCAACGATAGCCCGGCTTGGACAACTGCTGCTCCAGCACCGCCGCCGCGTTAGTCTTGGCGATCAATTTGGTTTCAAAATCCAGCCCTGGTGACATGTCCCAATAGGCGTGGCTGGGCCGTGCATAGCAGTAAATACAACCGTGCTCACAGCCTCGATATGGGTTTATTGAGCGGTCGAAGGGAATATCCGGTGAGGTGTTGCGGGTGATGATGGTCTTTGCTGTTTCGCTACGGACCTCAGTGCCCTGAGTCATCGGCACCTCTTGGTACCAACCATCGTCCTCGGCCACGGAGCGATTGGGCGCAAAGCGGTTATGCGGGTTGCTGGCGGTGCCTCGACCACGGGGCGGAAGGGAGATAGACATGAGGATTTTCCCTGTACTGTTTATACATACAGTACAGCGGAAACGTGACTTTCTCCAACTGTCTGTCAGAAAAGACCTCTGGCCTGATAGGCGGCAGCCATAAAATTAGTAGAAAACTTTCATCAGCTCTTGGAATTATCCGTAAGGCTTGTAACTAATTTCACGTCACACATTGAAACTACCTAGATCCTACAAGCGATATAAATTCATCTATTGTTTTTTTGCGATGTTGAAAAAGACACAGCTCTTTCATCGCTTTCTTAGAACCATACCTCAGACTTTGAAAAGGATTTCAACGTGAATCACCTCTCCACCATCAGCGCCCTATTGGGCGGCTCACTTATGTCGATTGCATTGACCGCTCACGCGAACGCTCCGTTTGCGGCCAAAGACAAATCATTTGATCAATACTCCTGGGTAACCACTCATAACTCGTACGAAAAAATTAACCAGAACCTCGCCGAAATACCCCGCCAACTACGAGACGGTGTACGGGGCTTTATGCTAGACATTTATTCATACGACACGCCACGGCCAGCGGAAGTTCTTAGGGTGTGCCATAAGACCATTGCATGTTATGGACCATGGTCGAATCAGCTTAAAAATGAGTTTATCCCTTTCCTCAAGAGCAATCCGACGGAAGTGGTCACTATTTTTTTGGAAACCTATGCAGAACGAAAGCACTTGCAGACGGTGTTCGAAACCATTCCAGAGTTGGCCGACTATAGCTTCAACCCCAAAAATTTTTCCGGCAGCAATTGGCCTACGCTCGGCGAAATGGCGGAAAAGAACAATCGGCTTATTCTTTTTACCAACCGGGCCAACACCAGTGGCGACTACATCGTTAACGGAAAAACCATCACTGTTTTGGATGAAGGTCATTGGGTGGTATCCAATAAATGGGATTCGCTGGGTGCGTCGGTGTTCACCCATGATTGGTCGTGCCCCCCACGAAACCAAGACTTGCCAGTCACCACGGAAAAGGTCAATCCAGACACAAAAAAGGACTCTTGGAATCGTCTGTTCCTGATGAACCAATTCCACAGCTTCATTTCGACCGTTACTGATTCGGCGGCTAAAGACAACAACCTGACCTACCTCGCTCGCCGTGTTCAGACCTGCGGTAAGACGCCCAATTTTATCGGTATCAACAACTATCAAAACGGTGACACAACGCCGTATACCAAAGCGTTAAGCGAAGGCGGCATTTATTTCTGGGAAGGGAACAACGCGGATCCCAAACAGGATGCTGTGTGTGTCGTTCCTCGCGGCCAAACCACATTGAGTCTTCCAGCTCGAGGCTGCGAAAATGACGAAGCACGCTCCCTGACGCTGTCGGGCATGGCCAAGGGCACCCGAATCACAGTGTTTGACAGCCGCGACGGTGATCGCAACGATGATTACACCGTTGTGCATCTTAAACGGAACATTGACATCAACGAACGCGTTGTACTTCCCTCTTTTGAAATCGATAGGAATACCGCTACCTATAAAGTAGTGAATTTCCGAAACAATGGCCTGGACGGTAAAGTCTCCAGAATCGTCGTTGACGGACCCGCTCCGGAGAATTTACCTCCCGTCATGATGATGTACGAAGGTAATAATGTTTCGCAGAATCGGGTGTGTACGGTACCCCTTAACGCCCGTGACAGTTTCAACATGAAGTCGCACAAGTACGGTTGCCGCAATGACGAAGTCAGGTCGATGAAAATCTTCAAGGCAACCAAAGGGTCAAGAATGGTGTTCGCCGGTAACCCCAGTGGAAGTCACAACCAAGGTGTCACTGAGATTACGATTTTGAAGGATATTGACTTCCCGGTTCCGATCAATTCGTTCGATAGGTCGTTCACCAATGAATACGTTCGTGTGGAACACCGCGGTAACAGTATCGATGGGAAAATTTCCCACATTCAGGTTCACCATGAAGGCCTTTCGTCAAAACAGCATGCTGCCGGAGTGGCTAGCTTCTAACATTTAAAATGCGGCCCGCTGCTCGGGCCGCATTTAACGTCAATGCTAGTTGTGCTGCGTGACCTGCCCCAGGTCATCGCTTGACGTCGTTTTCAAATCATCCTTACGCTGCTTTTCGATGTCCCCCACTTTTACCATTCCAGCCTGATTGCCCCAACTGGTGCGAATAAAATTCACTACATCCGCCACTTGTTGGTTGGACAGTCGCCAGGCAAAGGCGGGCATCGTAAAGTCTGACGGTGCCGTGTGGGTGGCCGCCAACGTGCCGCCTTTAAGGACGAGATTTATCAACGACGCCGCGTCTTCAGACTGCACTACCGGGTTGCCGGCCAGCGCCGGGAACACTCGGGTATAACCCTGACCGTCGGTACGGTGGCACGCTGAGCAGTTATCGACATACACCGCAGCCCCCGCTTTGCTGTCGTCACCTTTCCATAAGGCTTTGGCGACCGTTTCGTCAGACGTCTGTGGTTTATCGTTGGGATCGTTCGCGGGCAGGGATTTCAAGTACCGAGCAATAGCCGTCAGATCTTCGTCGCTCATGTACTGCATGCTGTGCACGACCACGTCGGTCATGCCACCAAACACGGCGCTGTGATCACTACGACCGGTCTTGAGAAATTGCACCAACTGGCCTTCCGACCAACTGCCCAAGCCGTCTTTGTGGTCGCCGCGCAGGCTTTTTGCAATCCAGCCTTCCAACGGCGCGCTGCCAGACAAGTACGCTGAACCTTCACTCGCGCGGAGGGCTTTCTCCTGCATGCTGATGGCGCGGGGGGTGTGGCATGCGCCGCAGTGCCCAAGGCCTTCGACCAAGTAAGCGCCACGACTGACCACGGCATCCTGTGCAGCAGGGGCCTGATAATCCTCGACCGCCGGCGCGAACATCCAGCGCCATCCGGTCAACGGCCAGCGCATGCTCAACGGCCATGGAATATCCACCTCTTTGTTGTCCTGCACCACCGGTACGACGCCTCTCATGAAGTACGCGTAAAGCGCATGCATATCGTCTTCTTTTACCCGTGCATAGGACGGGTAGGGCATGGCTGGGTACAGCGTGCTGCCCGCTTTTGAAACCCCGTGGCGTACCGCTTTGTCGAAATCCGCAAAGCTGTATTCGCCAATGCCGGTTTTATCCGGAGTGATATTGGTCGAATAAATAGTGCCGATGGGTGTTTCCATGGGTAGGCCACCGGCGAACGGCTTGCCACCCTTGGCCGTGTGGCAGGCCACGCAGTCACCGGCGCGCGCCAGGTATTCACCTTGTTTGATCAGCGCCGCATCTGAGTCGTCAGCAGCAAAAACCGGTGTGCCGAAACACACGACCAAGGTCGCGATAAACAGACTTTTCATGATCATCGCTCCTTAAGCCTGAACCAGCGGGCCAGGGTTCTTCAGGTACTGTTCACGGATGGCCTTGGCCGACCAATAGGTCAGGGCGGCGACTAGACCTGTGGGGTTGTAGCCCAAGCCCTGTGGGAAAGCGGACGCGCCAGGCACAAACACGTTATGCACGTCCCAACACTGCAGATAGCGATTGATCACACTGGTTTTCGGGTCGGTGCCCATGATCGCGCCGCCGTTGAGGTGAGTCGTCTGGTACGCCGCCGTATTAAAGTGATCACCGACCTTTTTGCCCAGCTGGGCAATGGTTTTAGGGTTCATGGCTTCGGCAACTTTGGTCAACTTCGAGACCATGAACTGGTTCATCTTGATGTCGTTCTCTTGCCAGTCGAAGGTCATGCGTAACAATGGCTGACCGTAAGAGTCGCGATACGTCGGATCAAGATCGAGGTAATTTCCTCGGTACGATTGATGTGCGCCGTGGGCGTCCATCGACACTTGATGCGAGTAAAAGTCAGCAGTGGTACGCTTCCAGGCACTGCCCCAAGCTGGAGTGCCCGGTGGGTTGGACGTACCGGCAATCGGCCGGCTGCCGGCCTGGTTGACCCACATCGGTGAACCGCCAACGAAACCATGGGGCCCATGGTCGAAGTTATCGGCGTTAAAGTCGTCTATCGCCACGCCTGCGCCACCGGCACCAATGAAGTTGTTGGTGTATACGTCCTTGTCGAAGAACGCCTTGATGGTCGCCATGTTCTGGTAAGCGAAGTTTTTGCCGACTACTCCTTCGCCCGTTATCGGGTTATACGGCTTGCCAATACCGGACAACAGCAACATTCGTACGTTGTTGAACTGGAAAGAGCCCAGAATAACCAGGTCCGCGGGTTGCTCCAGCTCCCGGCCTTGGGCATCGACATAAGTCACCCCGGTGGCTTTGGTCTTGCTGCTGTCGAGGTTGATCCGCAGCACGTGGGCATTAGCGCGGAGCTCGAAGGTCGGCACCTGTTTGAGCGCCGGTAGAATATTCACGTTGGGCGACGCTTTGGAATACATGTAGCAGACGTAGCCGCTGCAAAATCCGCAAAAATTACACGGCCCCATCTGCGCGCCGTACGGGTTGGTATAAGGCCCGGAGGTATTGGCTGACGGCAAATCGTATGGTTTGTAGCCAACCGCGCCGGCAGCCGCATGAAACAGTTGCGCGGAGTAGGTTCTTTTCTGTGGCACCAGCGGGAAATGATCGGAGCGATCAGGCGCATAGGGATTGCCCGGCCCGACATGCTGGCCCTTGACGGTAAACGCCTGCCCAGACGTGCCGAATACTTTTTCGGCGAAGTCGAAGTGGGGTTCCAGCTCTTCATAGCTGACCCCGAAATCCTGAATGGTCATGTCCTTGGGGATAAAACTTTTGCCATAGCGCTCTTCGTAATGGCTGCGCATGCGCAACTCAATCGGATCGACCCGAAAATGCACGCCCGACCAGTGCAAACCCGCGCCGCCCACCCCGTTGCCCGGCAAGAACGCGCCAAGCTGACGATTAGGCAGGGCCACATCATTGACGCTGTGGCGGATGGTCACGGTTTCTTTGGAGATGTCCTGAAACAGCTTCTTGCGCACGCTGTAGGTCAGTTCGTCGATCACTTGTGGGTAATTGCCGTCTGGATAGGTGTCCTGCATCGGCCCGCGTTCCAGCGCCACGACATTGAGACCCGCCTCGGTGAGTTCCTTGGCCATGATGGCGCCGGTCCAGCCGAAGCCGATGATGACTGCATCGACCTTCTTCATTACGGTTGCCATGCTCAAGCTCTCTCGCCGCGAATGGATACTGCTGGAAAGGGATAGGGCTCGTTGCGCTCTACCCAGTCCATGAAGTCGGCGCGGGCGCCGGGGAATCCGACCATGGTCCAACCGACCAGGCCTTTATTGCCGCCGTGGATGGGGTCGCAGAAAAAGCCTTCTTTGGTGTTTTGCACCAGCAAGTTGAAAAACATGCTCGGCGGTACGGTATCGAATGCCGCCTTGCCCGCTTCAAGCTGCCTGAGCGTTTCATCCTGAGCCGCCGTGCTTAGTTCAGCGAACGTCTTGCCTTGCTGCTGCTTGCACCAAGCGTCGCAGGCGGCGATGCCCAAGCGGTAGATTTCCTTAGGCACTAACTTGCTCTGCCAGCCCATTTCGGGCGCAGCGTCGGCCACGAACGGTCCTTGCATGAACCACAACGCACCGCTGGCGTAGGGCGTGCTCATCTGACGGTCAATGTATTCCGGCGCGCCGGCTTCGAGAGCGCCGGGCCCTTGCTCGTCCGCAGGGATCAAACGGGCAACTGCTGCCTTGATAAAAACCCACTCTTCGGCGGTGAAATAGGTGGGTTCGTACACCACATTGCTCGGCGGAGCCACCGGTGGTGGCGTGGCCGTGGACACGGCCGCAGGCTGCGCCATCACCACGCGGCTGCCTAAACCAAATCCGGCGCTGGCGACGGTCACGACCGGAATCAACGTCAGGGTTTTGCGCAGGAACTCACGCCGGGGGTTGTCTTGTTCAGACATGAAAGACCTCATCTTGCGAGCACGGTTAAGGAGCCGCTCGAGAACGGCTTAACTTTTTCTTCGGGGCTGTTCCGGTCGCACAGACGAGGCGTTATGGCCTCAATTACTGATTACGCCAGCAAACATCAGTTACAAAGGTTAGCAGGCTATCATTAAGAAAAAACGATTCATCATCAAATAAACAGATCAATTCGACGAATGAAACCGGTATCAGCGTTTGTTTCACTGTTGATGGGCGCAAAAAATGAACGCGACTACGCCGGTCCCTCGGTAGGAGCGAACGAGTTCGCGAGGCGGTGTACCTGATAGGTCGCAACAATCCTTTCGCCGACACGTTGGCTCAGGGTACGAGCGATCAGAAGGGTCGGGAAATCCCCCACAGATTTGAAAACATCTGTGGGGCGAATTGATCCCTAAGAGGAAAGGCGTGACGCGGACGTTCCAGCTAGCTCGGATTAAGCGGTTTTTTCAGCTTGGGGTTAGGGAAAAACTGCACACCCTGCACCTTTGGATCAGCCACTTTAACCGGAGCTGTATTAACCCGCGTGCCCAATTCCTTAGGCACGGACAAGCCTTGTTCGTTGAGTGTATCGGAGTAACCACAGCTCACGCATTCGCGGTGAGGCACGTCGTTCTCATTCCACATCATCAACTTGTCCGGCTCGCTGCACGCCGGGCAAACAGCCCCGGCGATAAAGCGTCTTTTAGTAATCGTGACGGGTGTATCGGTCATGCTGCCGCTTCCTCACTCAGGCCTGAATGGCGCAACAGTGCGTCAATCGAAGGCTCACGTCCGCGGAAGTCGACGAACAGCACCATCGGCGCCTGTGAACCGCCACGTGCGAGGATGGCGTTGCGGAATGCGCGGCCGGTTTCGGCATTGAACACCCCGTCTTCCTCGAACTTCGAGAACGCATCGGCAGACAACACCTCAGCCCACTTATAGCTGTAGTAACCCGCGGCGTAGCCACCAGCAAAAATGTGCGCGAAGCTGTTGGGGAAGCGGTTGTAGGCGGGCGGACGCATCACCGACACTTCGTCGCGAATGTTCTCCAGCACTTGTGCGACGGTGCGGCCATCGCCGTGGGTCGCGTGCAGCTCGAAGTCGAACAGCGAGAATTCCAGCTGACGAACCATCATTAGCCCGGACTGGAAGTTTTTCGCAGCGAGCATTTTTTCCAGCAAGTCCTGGGGCAGTGCTTCGCCGGTCTCGTAATGCGCGGAGATGAGCGCTAGACCTTCGGGCTCCCAGCACCAATTCTCCATGAACTGGCTCGGTAACTCCACCGCATCCCATGCCACGCCGTTTATGCCGGACACGCCTGCATGCTCAACGCGGGTCAATAAATGGTGCAGACCATGACCGAACTCATGAAACAGCGTGGTCACCTCGTCGTGGGTCAGCAGCGCAGGTTTGCCGCCGACTGCGGGAGTGAAGTTGCACACCAGGTTTGCCACCGGGCTTTGTAATTGACCTTCGGCCGTACGGCGACGATCACGCGCACCGTCCATCCAGGCGCCGCCACGTTTATTGGCACGAGCGTACAGGTCGAAGAAGAAGCGTCCGACGTGCTGGCCGTTCTCTTTGATTTCGAACAAACGAACGTCCGGGTGCCAGGTGTCGAAGCCTTTCTGCTCGGCGATTTCGATTCCGTAGAGACGCTGCACGATGGCGAACAGGCCGCTCAGCACGTTATCGATGGGAAAGTAGGCCCGAAGAGCTTCTTGAGAAACGCTGTAACGCTGCTCACGAAGTTTTTCGCCATAAAAACCACTGTCCCAGCTTTGCAGGTCGTCGCAACCTTGTTCTGCCGCGTAGGCCTTGAGCTGCTGCAGATCCTGGACCGCAAACGGTTTACTGCGCTTGGCCAGGTCACGAAGGAAACTCAAGACCTGGTCGCTGGACTCAGCCATTTTGGTCGCCAGGCTCAGTTCGGAGAAACTGGCGAAACCGAGCAACTGGGCCAGTTCACGGCGCAAATCAAGAATCTGTTCCATGACCGGGCCGTTGTCGTTCTTGCCGGCATTCGGGCCTTGGTCTGACGCACGAGTGCAATACGCCGCATATAACTCCTCACGCAGGGCACGGTCTTCAGCGTAAGTCATCACCGCAAAGTAGCTCGGAAATTCCAAGGTAATCAGGTAGCCATCGAGGTCCTTTGCCTTGGCCGCAGCAGCCATTTGCGCTTTGGCCGAATCGGTCAAACCGGCAAGCGCCGCTTCGTCAGTAACGTGCTTGGTCCAGGCTTGGGTCGCGTCGAGTAATTGATTCGAGAAGTGGCTGCCTAGCTCGGACAACTTGCTCTGCACTTCGGCATAGCGCACTTGCTGCTCCGGCGGTAAATCAATGCCCGACAGACGGAAGTCACGCAGCGAATGTTCCAGAATAGTTTTTTGCGCTACGTCGAAGCCCGCCGCTTCCGGGCCATTGGCCAACGCTTCGAAGGCCTGGAACAACGCACGGTTCTGGCCCATCTCGGTAGAATAGGCGCTCAAGGCTGGCAAGCAAGACTCGTAAGCCTCACGCAATTCAGGGCTGTTGCACACGGCGTTCAAATGGCTCACCGGGCTCCAGGCGGCGCCCAGGCGGTCGTTGAGCTCGTCCATTGCTAGAATCAGCCCGGCCCAAGTGGGCTGTTTGCCTTGGGTGACGAGGATCTCGGCAATCGCGTTACGGTTGTCGGCAAGAATCTGTTCAATGGCCGGTTTAACGTGCTCGGCGCGAATCGCAGAGAACGGTGGCAGGTCATACGCTTGTAAAAGAGGGTTGTTCGCGCTCACGGTTAAGCACCTTGGCTGAAAGAAACACCGGTTCATCTTAATTACAATCGACGCCGACCGCAGCACTCTGACCCATCTATCATTCTTAAAGAGGCACGCTATCGTGACTATTCGACCGTTTCAGGGCCATACACCGCTGCTTGCCGAGCGCGCTTTCGTCGACCGATCCGCTGTAGTGATCGGCGATGTCGAGATCGGTGCCGACAGTTCGGTGTGGCCGTTAACGGTGATTCGCGGCGACATGCACCGCATCCGTATCGGCGCCCGCACCAGCGTTCAGGACGGCTGCGTGCTGCACATCACCCACGCCGGCCCATTCAACCCGGACGGTTTTCCGTTGCTGATTGGCGACGAAGTGACCATCGCGCATAAAGTCATGCTGCACGGTTGTTCGGTGGGCAACCGCATTTTGATCGGCATGGGCAGCATCGTCATGGACGGCGCCGTGGTTGAAGACGATGTGATCATCGGCGCAGGCAGCCTGGTGCCGCCGGGTAAGCGCCTGGCGAGTGGCTTTTTGTACGTCGGCAGCCCGGTCAAACAAGTGCGCGCCCTAACGGATAAAGAGCGTGCGTTTTTTAGCTACACCGCTGGAAATTACGTGAAGCTAAAGGATCAGCATTTGGCTGAAGGCCAGATATGAGGCTTACTTCTGGAAGACATTGCCGTTTTCATCGCGAGGCCGAAAAATCCTTTAATGCAAATCGGGTCACGCACACAGATCTGGATGTGGGTTTTCTCATGAAAACCGCCGCCGGGGTAGAGGAGCCTTCCCTCTTGAAATGGTGATCTGACCGAGTCATATCCCTCGACCCCGGTGCTTTCACGCCAAGCGTGCAGGTTCTCGAATACCGCACAGTCAAGATGACGCTTGATTTCATCAACGTCATTTGGATAACCAGAAACGTTTTTGGCAACATGGCTGGGTTGTCAACCGTAGCGGCCAGAATGTCATAAGCGCCGCGCAGCTCGAATAACGCCCCTTCATCGGTGAGGGTTCAGACACTGCCCGAGGTGAATCACAGCACCAACAACGAAGGGGTTTTTAATCGTACCCTTGGTCTGTTTGGTGAGATTCATCAGCATCTCGGCATAGCTGAGTGCTCTGTGAGGGCTGTTTTCCCAAAAGTAGAGCCGCCACCCAGCCAGTCCCAATTATTGAGGCTTGGTTCCAGGTGCTCACCTGCAAGCACCGCCTCACCCACTTCTCGGTCACAGCCGTGAAAGCCAAGAACGAATGACGGGAGCTCGCGATACATCTACCGGTAAGCAGCCGTGAGTTCACCGGCTTCATCATAAACGCCTGTTTTTTCACCGAAAGCCTTTGCTTCGCCGCGATTAGATTTCAGTTTTATAGCAAAATCGCGCATCCGCTCTCCAGCTTCGCATGCGAAGGCTGGCGCGGAGGGCTACTAACTGCTGGGGGTTTATCAGACAGAGCTATCTCCTGGGATTGCTCGTATTGATCATTCTATAACCAGTTGGGCGTCAATGTCAGCTCACTGACATCCAGCGCTGTGTAACGCTGACTTGGCCCTTTACGCATGTCACCATTGTGCAATGGCGACTCTAGTGGGTGCCGCATCATACTTCCCACCGGCAATTTGTAGGATTCCCATGCATTACAAAACAATTTTGTTCGACCTCGACGGCACCTTGACCGACCCGCGTGAGGGTATTACTCGCTCAATCCAGTTTGCCTTGGGCCGTTTAGGCATAAATGAGCCAGACCTGAGCAAGCTTGAACATTTTATCGGCCCACCGTTGCTGCAAGCGTTCATGCAGTTTTATGCCTTCGATGAAGCCAAAGCCTGGGAAGCGGTGGGGTTTTATCGCGAGCGCTTCAAGGTCACCGGGCTGTATGAAAACCTGGTGTTCGATGGTGTTTTCGATTTGCTGGAAACCCTCGCCAGTCAGGATCGGCAGCTTTACATAGCCACTTCAAAGCCGTGGGAATTCGCCCGGGAAATTGCTCGGCATTTTGATTTCGCCAAGCACTTCAAAGTGATCTACGGCAGTGAACTCGATGGCACACGGACCGATAAAGTGGAGTTGATCCGACACCTGGTGAGCGAAGAGGGCCTGGACCCCAGGCAGACACTAATGATCGGCGACCGCAAACACGACCTGATTGGCGCCAAGCGCAACGGTCTGGATGTGGCGGCGGTGGGTTATGGGTTTGGTAGTTATGAAGAATTGGCTGCGGAGTTGCCGACATACCACTTTGCAACGTTGGCCGAGTTGCATGGGGCGTTTTTGATGGGTTGAGTAAACCATCAATTCCATCGATCCTACAGAATGGCCCTTCAGTTGCTCATCAATATACGCAACGCCGCTTTGCGCTGTTCTATGGGCAACCCACCCAATCTTTTCACCTCTCCGTAGAACGCTGGCCAATCACCGTTGACCTGTTTATACAACGCAGCAAAGGCGGGGACCCATTGGTCGTAGAGACCAAAGGGCAACAGCTTGGCGTTGTTCATCGGCGCGTTAATCCAGGGGTCGTAGCGCTTATCGCCCGCCCACTCGCTGTCGCGCAATTGCCGATAATCGCTGCGCAGCCGCTCGAATTCCGCCGCCTTGCGTTCGCGCATCTCTTCGGCGGGCAACGGCAACGCGTAAAGTTTTTTCAAGCGTTCCCGAGCATCCAGCACCAATTGGGTAAATTGATTACGCTGTTTTGAATCCGCTTCTTTTTCGGGCGCCAAGCCGCGCGCGACACGCCATTGACGGCCGCCTTCCTGCTCGACGAAATTGGCGTAGGACTCGTTGAATTCAGAATCGTCCTTCACATAAAACAGCTGATGGGCCAGTTCGTGAAAGATCAATGCCGCCAGCCGCTCATCGCCCCAGTGCAGCATTGAGCTGATAATCGGATCGTCGAACCAACCCAGGGTCGAATAGGTTTCGACGCCACTTAGATAAACATCTTTTCCGGACAGTCGCTGCAGCGCCGCCTCGCCACGAGCATCGCTCGGGTTGTAATAGCCTCGATAGGCAACGCAGCCGGCGACGGGAAAGCACTGACTGACCGCGTCCAGAGAAAATTCATCGGTGGCGAATACATTCCAGACCACATATGGCCGGTCGATATCCACGTACAGGCGATAGCTGCGGTTGTCAGGCAAGTGCAGATGGCTGCTGGCAAACTCACGGGCTTGTTGTGATTTGACCAGGTGATCACGCAACTGAGGGTCACTGGTAGGGTCGGCGATAATCGTCGCTACTGGCTTCCGAGCGTGTAACAACCGCAATTGGCCACCGGCGAGCTGACCGTAGTAATCAAGACTGGAGCAGCCGCTGGTCAGTAGAACCGCCAGCAAAGCCATACAAGGGCGAAGAAACAAGAGGTCGTGTCGAATCATGCCTTGGCCTAAGTGTCTTAATTTAAGCTGCGTTATGCCGGACACCGCCCCCCAGACGCAACTATCATCGTCATCTGTTCGATCTCGGAGCCCTCCATGCGTCAGCCACTGTTGATCACCGCTTTGTTAATCCTTGCAGGGTGCGCAATTCCACCGATACCGCCGGTAGACCCTCAGCAGGCGTGGGTCGAAATGTTTACCTACACCGGCAATCTGGTTATGGCCGACAAGCTCGACGGCAAACGCTGGGACGACGGCCGTTATTTCCAGGTGCAACCGGGAAGCCATGAGTTGCAGGTGCGGTTCGACTACGACACCAACGGCCTCGGTTTCACTGGTTTTGATGATGTAAACGACCGCACGTGCTACATCGTCGTGCACTACGACAATTTCGCACCGGGGCAACATTATCGCCTCGAGGCACGCAACGCAGGCGTCACCATCAGTGGCCGCTTGTATAACGCACAACACCAGATGGTGGCGCAAGACCGTGAAGTAACCTGTATTTAGCTATTTATCGTTACGCTGATAAATAATTTTGCGGGTGCCGTTCTCACAGGTGCCGACGACCATATTCTGGTCGTGTACTTCCTCGTTAGAAACAATTTCCAGCGTGTAGGACGTCACGTTTTTTGCCTGGATTTGGGCTTCGATTTCATCCTTGAGTTCTTCGCAAGGTTTCGGTGCCGCCAGGGCGCTTGCGGCAAATGCAGTGCAGATAACGGCTAAAACGATGCGTTTCATACTCGATTCCTTCGATTGAGCGCACAGAGTACTGCGAAATCCACTGATCTACAGCGGGTTGGGCAAGAACAAAACGATAAAAAACCCGCGCAAACAATGGCCGCACGGGTGTGTCATCACTCGATTAGCTAAGCAATGTAGCGTCCAGCGTAATGTTAGCGTTCAACACCTTGGAAACCGGGCAGCCTTCTTTGGCTTTTTTGGTCAGGTCGTCGAATTGCTCTTGGGTGGCGTTAGGAATTTTCGCCTTCAAGGTCAGGTGGACAGCGGTAATATCAAAGCCGCCAGCCGACTGTTCCAACGTGACAGCAGCTTCGGTGTCGATGCTGTCCGCTTTCAGGCCAGCGCCTTCGAGAATCATCGACAGTGCCATGGAGAAGCAGCCTGCATGGGCCGCACCAATCAATTCTTCCGGGTTCGTGCCTTTGCCACCTTCAAAGCGCGCCTTGAAACCGTACGGGGCTTTGTCGAGTACGCGGGTTTCGGTGGAGATGCTGCCAATACCGCTTTTCAGGTCGCCTTCCCAATGGGCCGACGCTTTTTTAACGATGCTCATGGTATCTCCTCATGATGCGTGCAAGAGGGTTCGCACGATGACAGAGTAGTGAGCCGTGTATTCGTTACAAGTTCAACCGTAGGGGAAGTCCGACCATTTCAGTAGGATATTTCTGGCTCTGCTATTGAAACGCGGAAATACGCCCATATTTTCAGTACAGTTCTCGTGGGTTTCGGTCATCGTTGGATGTTTGGGCCAGGCCTGCACGACACACTCCAGAGGCTATCAGTGGCTTATGAAACGTTTAGCAGATGTCAAAATATCCACCCTTGATCTAGTGCCTGTGCGCCAGGATGCCGGTCCGGCTCAATCCCTGCGAAATTCGCTGGATTTGGCGCAACATGTCGAGAGACTCGGCTATAACCGATTTTGGGTGGCTGAACACCACAACATGGACGGGATCGCCAGCTCGGCGACATCAGTGTTACTCGCGTATCTGGCCGGCGGCACCTCGACGATTCGCGTCGGAGCCGGTGGCGTCATGCTGCCGAACCACGCCCCTTTGGTGATCGCAGAACAATTCGGCACCCTCGCCAGCCTTTATCCAGGGCGGATCGATCTGGGACTTGGCCGCGCGCCGGGTTCGGATCAGATGACCGCCCGCGCACTGCGCCGCGAGCGCTCGGGCAGTGCCGACGATTTCCCTGACGACGTTGAAGAATTACTGCGCTACCTCGGCCCCCGTACACCTGATCAAAAGGTGATCGCTGTTCCCGGTACGGGCACCAATGTTCCGGTCTGGTTGTTAGGTTCGAGCCTGTTCAGCGCTCAACTGGCGGGGATGCGTGGTCTTCCGTATGCCTTCGCTTCGCATTTCGCGCCGCGTTACATGCACGAGGCGATTCGGGTTTACCGCAATCATTTCGAACCGTCGATTTATTTGGACGAGCCCTACGTGATGCTGGGCGTGCCGCTGGTAGCTGCGGACACCGATGAGCATGCTGACTTCCTGGCGACGTCGCTCTATCAACGGATTCTGTCGTTGATGCGCGGCCAAAGCCTGGTTCAGAAACCACCGGTGAAAACCATGGACGGCCTGTGGCTGCCCCACGAACGCGAAGCTGTTGCGGACTTCCTGGGCCTGGCAATGGTCGGCAGCCCGCTGAAAATCCGCGCCAAGCTTGAGGTGCTGGTGGAGCAGACTCAGGCAGATGAACTGATTTTCACCTGCGACATGTACGAACATGCAGACCGATTGCGCTCGTACGAGCTTCTAGCGCAGACGGTGTTGGGCTGATGTTGATTAATCCTGCATAAAAAAAACCGACGCCATGTGCGTCGGTTTTTTTAAGCCCTAAGCGTCAGCCGCGCTTATAGACAATCTCTTTGCTTCCCGCATCACAGGTGCCGACAACTTTCGCCCCGGCCGCACTGCCTTTTTCAACGACATCCAAGCTGTAACCGCTGGCGCCTTTAGCTTTGATTTTCGCGTCGATTTCCGACTTCAAATCATCGCAGGACTTGCCAGCAGCCATCGCGGTACCCGCAATGCTCAACAGCGCTATCGCCAACACAAACTTCTTCATCGGTCACACTCCTTCGTTAGGTTAACCATGCTGGAACGCAACCCAGGTCATTAACCACGCCAACGATTACGCGATAGCGGGTTCACTGTGTGTAGCGGAAATTATGGCAGTCGGCCAGTGCAAAAGTTCAGCATGATCAGCTGTTGGCGATGCGGAAGCCTACATTCAACGTGACCTGGTAGTGGGCAACCTTGCCACCCTCAATATGGCCGCGGGTCTCAAGGACTTCGAACCATTCGAGGTGCTTGATGGTTTTGCCAGCCTCAGTTATAGCGTTATTGATCGCATCTTCAATCGTCGTGGATGACGAGCCAACCAGCTCGACCTTTTTATACGTATGGTGATCAGTCATGGCAGTTCTCCAAAGGTGTCGTAAGAGCGTAGCAGCAGATTTGCTCCTTACTGTGTGGGCAAAAACTTTTGAAAAGTTCA
This sequence comes from Pseudomonas sp., assembly GCF_028293835.1. GTDB lineage: Bacteria > Pseudomonadota > Gammaproteobacteria > Pseudomonadales > Pseudomonadaceae > Aquipseudomonas. Next base: position 8,164 of record NZ_JAQGNX010000076.1, on the reverse strand, counting down.
GGCACCACTGCACTTTCCTGAAACCCCGCAGTCGGAAACAACACACGCCACTCATCAATGCAGGAGAGCCACCATGGCTAGCACTTCCCTACGTAAAGCCTCGTTGCAAAGCATGGAAGCCGAGATCGAAAGCCTTCTCAAATCCCTTGAGAGTCTTAAGTCCGATACCTCGGACGAGTCGCGCAAAACCCTGAAGAATCTCAAAGCCAACGCTGAAAGCGCGCTGAGTCATTCCCGCAGCCTGCTCAGCGACGTGTACGCAGACGTCAAAGATAAAACCCGCGAAACCGGTCTTGCGACTCGGGATTACGCACAAGAACATCCTTGGACCACCGCCGGCGTTGCGGTGGGTGCGATGGGCATTTTGGCCGCCTACCTGTTGTTCAAGCGCGACTGATTCAGTTCTTTACTCCCCGCTCCAGCTCGGCCTTCAACCATTGCGCCAATTGCTGTGCGCGTCCATCTGCGGCGCGTTTCGGGACCCACAGCGCCAGCCGCGCCGGAGTTTCGCTGAAACCCCACGGCGCGGCCAGGCGTCCGGCGCGTAGGTCGTCCGCCACCAAGGGCTCCGGCGCAATCGCGATGCCCAATCCGGCAACTGCAGCCTCCAGTAAATAATACAAATGCTCGAACCCCTGTCCGTACCGCAGCGAATCTGGCTCGATACCATTTTGTCGCGCCCAGATGGGCCAGGCTTGCAACCTTGAGGTGGTCTGCAACAGGGCCTCCCCGATCAAGGCCTGCGCAGGCGCTTGGCGCAACTGTTCGAAATGGGCGAAGCGTGGACTGAGAACCGGGCCAATCCGTTCGCTGGCCAGCTCATAGACGTGCATGTCAGCTGGCCAAGGCGGCTCAGCGAAAATCAATAAGGCATCGAGGCCGGGACGACGAGGGTCAAGATCGCCTTCGCCAGCCGATAGATGCAGGCGCAAATCCGGTAATTCAGCATTCAACCGTCCGAGACGCGGAATAAACCAGCGCGCCAGCAAGCTTCCTGAACAGCCCAGTACGAACGGCGCGTCTGCGCTACTTTGGGTTAACTCAGCACAGACGTTGCGCAACCGTTCGAAGGCTTCGCCGCTGGCATCACGCAAGCGCACCCCAGCATCTGTGAGTTTAACGCCGCGTCCGTCCTTGACGAACAGCGCCAGCCCCAAATGTTCTTCAAGGACTTTAAGCTGGCGACTCACGGCACCGTGAGTAACGTGCAGCTGTTCGGCAGCCTGACTAACGCTGTTCAAGCGGGCGGCCGCTTCGAAGGCGCGCAAGGCATTGAGAGGAGGAAGATCGCGGCTCATGGTATCTGTGAGTTTTTCTGACAGGTTGTGCCGATCTTATCGGTTTTCATCGGCGTTGGCGCTGGTTAAAGTGGGCTCATTGCCAAAACGGCTAACCCTTTTCTGCACATCACTCGGAGGTCCCATGACCCAGACCAATTTCCGCAAAGGCGCTGATGCCAACGGCCTGTTCGGCTCATTCGGCGGCCGCTACGTCGCCGAAACCCTGATGCCGCTGGTGCTCGACCTGGATCGCGAATACGAAGCCGCCAAGATTGATCCTGAATTCATCGAGCAACTGGCCTATTTCCAGCGTGACTATGTGGGCCGTCCAAACCCACTGTATTTCGCCGAACGCCTGACCGAATATTGCGGCGGCGCGAAGATATATTTCAAACGCGAAGAGCTGAACCACACCGGCGCGCACAAAATCAACAACTGCATCGGCCAGGTATTGCTCGCTAAGCGCATGGGCAAAAAACGCCTGATCGCCGAAACCGGCGCCGGAATGCACGGCGTGGCGACCGCGACTGTCGCGGCTCGTTTCGGTTTGCCATGCGTGATCTACATGGGCGCTACCGACATCGAGCGCCAACAGGCCAACGTGTTCCGCATGAAGCTGCTGGGTGCTGAAATTGTCCCCGTGACATCCGGCACTGGCACCCTGAAAGACGCAATGAACGAAGCCCTGCGCGATTGGGTCACCAACGTCGACGACACGTTCTACTTGATCGGTACCGTGGCTGGCCCGCACCCGTATCCGTCCATGGTCCGCGATTTCCAATCAATCATCGGTAAAGAAACCAAAGAGCAGCTGCAAGAAAAAGAAGGCCGTCTGCCCGACAGCCTGATTGCTTGTGTCGGCGGCGGCTCCAACGCCATGGGCTTGTTCCATCCGTTCCTGGATGACGCCAGCGTTGAGATCATCGGCGTTGAAGCGGGCGGTCACGGGGTTCATACCGACAAGCATGCCGCCAGCCTGAACGGCGGCGTTCCTGGCGTCCTCCACGGCAACCGCACGTATCTGCTGCAAGACGCGGACGGTCAGATCACCGACGCCCACTCCATTTCTGCCGGTCTCGACTACCCAGGCATCGGCCCGGAGCACGCTTACCTGCACGAAATGAAGCGCGTCGAATACGTCAGCATCACCGATGAAGAAGCCCTCGAAGCGTTCCATCATTGCTGCCTGCTGGAAGGCATCATCCCGGCGCTGGAAACCGCTCACGCCTTGGCCGAAGCCATGAAGCGCGCCACCAATTTGCGCGATGATCATCTGATGGTGGTTTGCCTTTCGGGACGCGGTGATAAAGACATGCAAACCGTGATGAGCCACATGGCCGCCGCAGACAAGACTCAGGAGCAATTGGTATGAGCCGCCTCGAACAACGTTTCGCCGAGCTGAAAACCGAAGGCCGCGCTGCTTTGGTGACCTTTATTACTGCGGGCGATCCAGGCTATGACACCTCGCTGGCCATCCTCAAGGGCCTGCCGGCAGCCGGGGCAGACGTCATTGAGTTGGGTATGCCCTTTACTGATCCAATGGCGGACGGTGTGGCCATTCAGTTGGCGACGTTGCGCGCATTGGACGCCGGGCAAACCTTGGCGAAAACTCTGAACATGGTTCGCGAATTCCGTGTCGATAACCAAACCACGCCAATTGTACTGATGGGTTACTACAACCCGATCCATCGTTTTGGCGTCGAGGCTTTTGTTGCCCAGGCACAGCAGGTCGGCGTGGATGGCTTGATCATCGTTGACTTGCCGCCCGAGCACGACGCCGAGTTGGCGACACCTGCACAGGCCGCCGGTATCGACTTCATTCGCCTGACCACACCAACCACTGATGACGCGCGCCTGCCAACAGTCCTGGAGCGCAGCTCAGGCTTCGTTTATTACGTATCGGTGGCCGGTGTGACCGGTGCCGGTTCGGCCACCTCGGACCAGGTCAAACACGCGATTGAGCGCTTGCGCCGACATACCGATTTGCCGATCAGCGTTGGCTTCGGTATCCGCACCCCGGAACAAGCGGCGGCCATCGCCCGGCTGGCAGACGGCGTCGTAGTCGGTTCGGCACTGGTGGACAAAATCGTAACCGCCGCTTCGCCAAGCGAAGCCATCGACGATGTATTGAGCCTGTGTTCGGCGTTGGCGGAAGGCGTGCGCGGCGCCCGTGTCAATAAAGAGTAAAGATTGCGCTGACGCGGAATTTATATCGAAGCTGACACACTAAGTTACAAGCAAAAGGGGTTCATGGCCGAGGCTGTGAACCCTTTTTTGTTGACCGCATTCTGAGGAAGTAGAAATGAAATTGCCAACCCGTTTACTTGCAGGTCTGGGGATCATGATGATCATTAGCGCCAGTCCGCTGTTGCACGCCGATGATCGCGATCAGCACGATCAAGGACGTGGAGGCGACAATCATCAAGACAATCATCAAGACGATCATCACGATAATCGTGGACCAGGCGGTCATCCGCCGCAGAACTTCGACCATGAGCGCCAGACCTTTCACGACCACCACGAGTATTTCACCCGTGGCCGTCCACTGCCGTCGAATATGCACCTGGTGCGCGGCCGTCCTCTGCCACGCGGCTACGGCGATGAAATGGACCCACGCGCCCTTCAACAATTGCCGCGTTATGACGGCTATGAATGGCGTCGTGTAGGGCCAGACGCGGTACTCGTCGCGGTTACCACTGGTGTTGTCTACACCATTCTTAGCGGCGTACTGAACTGATCTGCTGACAAAAATCCACTGTAGGGGTCGCCCGTCGCGCAGCTCCTACAGATTATCGTCAGAAGCTTTACGCATCAGCGCGGGTTTAAGGATATTCGCCTGGCAGGCCTGACCCGAGGCAGTATCGGTTACAGGCGGAAATGACTGACCATCATCTGTAGCTGATTGCCTAAGCGGGCGAGTTCGACACTGGAAGCAGCCGTTTCTTCACTGGCGGCAGCGGTTTGTTCCGAAACGTCGCGCACGTTGAGAATACTGCGACTGATTTCATCGGCCACCGCGCTTTGCTGCTCGGCCGCAGCGGCGATTTGTAGATTCATGGACTGGATACCGGACACCGTTCGAGTGATGCTTCCCAGTGACGTCCCTGCCTTGCGCGTCAGCGCCACGCTGTTGTCGGTTAGTTCGCGACTGCTGAGCATAATGGCCGACACCTGGCGTGTGCCGTTTTGCAACGCGCCGATCAACGTTTCGATTTCCTCGGTGGATTTCTGAGTTCGCTGCGCCAGGCCGCGAACCTCATCAGCGACCACTGCAAACCCGCGTCCAGCATCACCCGCACGAGCGGCTTCGATGGCAGCGTTGAGGGCCAACAAGTTGGTCTGCTCGGCCACCGCTTTGATGACGTCCATAACCTTGCCGATTTTGCCGCTGTCTTGCTCGAGAACACTCATGGCATCTGCCGAACGCACCACTTCGATGGCCAGTTTCTCGATCTGGGCAATCGCCTCTCCCACCACTTTGTCACCCGCGCGGGCTTCATTATCCGCGTTAGTCGCCGCTTGCGAGGCCTGCTCGGCATTGCGCGCAACTTCGTGGACCGTGGCCGACATCTCATGCATCGCGGTGGCTACCTGGTCGGTTTCAACCTTCTGGCTGTTGACCCCGGCGCTGGTCTGCTCGGTAACCGCCGACAACTCTTTTGCGGCACCGGAAATCTGCGTGACGCCCTCACGGATCCCGCCAATCAGGTCGCGCAAGGTAGCACCCATGCGCTGAATACCCTGCTGCAACACACCTAACTCGTCGCGACGGGTGATGACCATGTTATGCGACAGGTCGCCGGACGCTATTCGCTCAACCACTTCCATCGTTTGCTGCAAGGGCCGGGTGATCTGGCGCGTAATGACCATTGCCGCCAGCGCCCCGAAAATCAAAGCGAGCAGCGTACAGACGATTTGCAAAGTGCTGGCTTGGGCACTTTCGGCATCACGCCGAGTGATTTGAATGGTGTAAAGACCATCGGTCAGCTTGACGATGGCTTGGCCCTGCTCCGTCATTTCCTTTCGTGAACCAATAAGGTCGCTAATGGCTGCCTTGTAACCCACAACAGAGTTGCGGTAGTTCAGCAGTGCTGTTTCCAGCTGCTTGAGTCGGTCGGCTTGGCTTTCGCCGAACGAGGCCTTGAGCGACTCAAGACCGCTGATGGCCGTCTCGATCTGACGCAGGGCGGTCTTTTCGGTATCTGCCGTGGGATTGGCGGTATAACCACGCATTTCGTAACGCACCATCATCAGGTCTTCTTTGGCCTTGGCGATGGATTGGGATTGGGCAAAACGCTGTTCGCTACTGGGGTCGGCCTGCTGCACCTGGTCGTTGATTGCGGCGATCAGCCCAACGGCCTTTTCTGCATTCACTTCCATCTCGGCGCGCAATGCAATGCTGGTCCGGTAGCCGCTGCGCATCTTGTTTAGCGAGCGTTCATAGTCGCTCGTCACGTCACGCAACTGCTTGAGCAGCTTCACGTTTTCAGGACTTTTGAAATGATCCAGTACGGAACTCTGCAGACGTTTAAATTCATCGACGGCGACCTGAACGGTCTGCGCCACGGCGTCGTCGCCATCAGCCACCATATATTGCAGGCGAGTCACGCGAACTTTGGTCAACTGGTTGTTGATCGCCATGATCTCACCCGTCCAGTTGCCACGATCAATCAGCTTACCCAAGCTGCTCCAACTAGTCAGAGCCAGGACGGCAGTCAGAGCGAGCACTAAACCAAACCCCAGCACCAACTTCATGTTGACGCTGATATTCGCAAACCATTTGTTCATCATATCCTCCCGGGACTTGTATTTCTTAATCAGTTGGCTGGAGGATTATTTTTGTTACACCAGCAAAATCTGTTCGCTTAGCGCTATCGGCCAAAGGCTGGTTCGCTGAATCGTTGCCGGTGGAAAAATTTGTAACTGTAAGATGCAGAGCTTAAATACAGCTTCTGACGTGATTTTTTATATTCACCTAATACCAAGCTAACTATTAAACACTGGAGTGCATCCAGCTTTTAAACCGCAATCGACGGCAACGGCCGTCCGGCCAATAAATCGCCGCTCTGTGCCTGTTCGGTCGCCAACCAATCGACAAACTGCTGCACCAACTGTACTCGGCGTTTGCGTTGCGGCAGGACGACGTAATAACCGCAGGCCGAGAGGGCGGTGTCGGCGATGGGGCGACAGAGTAGATTTTGCTCCAACAACGCATCCACCAAATGCCGCCAGCCAATGGCCACGCCTTGGCCGGCGATTGCGGCCTGGATCAGCAACGTGTAGTTATCGAAGCGCAGCTGACCAGGCGCCGGGGCCTGGCGCAGATTGAGCTCACGGAAGACCCCGCTCCAGTCGAACCAATTGCTGCTGCCCTCGCCGCGCAAATGCAGCAGCGGAAGGTCCAGCAAAACGTCGCTAGGTAGCGGCAATGTCCTGCCCGCGACCAATTGCGGGCTGCACACCGGGAACACTTCTTCGCTGAACAACCAGCGGCTTTCACCCTGCTTGAAACGCCCATCACCGAACAGCACCGCAACGTCCACATCAGCCCGCAGCATGTTATGGCTGCGCTCGCTGGTGACCAAGCTAACGTCCACGTCCGGGTTGGCTTTGTGAAAACGATGCAGGCGCGGCATCAGCCAGTACGCTGCGAATGCAAAGTCGGTGGCCACCTGCAACACCTCATGCTGGCGCTGGGCAGTGACCGCATTCAAGCCACCGTCGATTGACTGCATGCCCGACTGCACATAGCTGAACAGCACTTCACCGGCATCCGTCAATTCAATACCGCGGTAGATCCGGTCGAACAATCGCGTCGCCAGTTGCTCTTCAAGACGTTTGATCTGCTGGCTGACGGCAGGCTGAGTGGTGCCCAGTTCAACGGCAGCAGCGGTGAAGCTGCGGTGTCGGGCGGCCGCTTCAAACGCTCGCAATATGTCCAACGACATCCCACCAAGGGCTTCATACATAAGCTGGGCTTATCCTAGGTATTGTTTCACATGGGCTTTACCCACATCCCCGTGGGTCCCATCCTCAAGCACAGCACTCTCGCATAAATTTTCACAATGGAATGCCGCGAATACATGAAGCGCAAGAACATTCTTTTCATCATGGCCGATCAGATGGCCGCGCCGATGCTGCCTTTCTACGCTCCCTCTGCCATCAAGATGCCCAATTTGAGTCGCCTCGCCGCTGAAGGCGTGGTGTTTGACGCTGCTTATTGCAACAGCCCGCTGTGTGCTCCGTCGCGTTTTACCCTGGTCAGCGGTCAGCTCCCGAGCAAGATTGGCGCCTACGACAACGCGGCTGATTTCCCCGCCGACGTACCGACTTACGCCCACTACCTGCGCCGTCTCGGCTACAAGACTGCGTTGTCCGGAAAAATGCACTTCTGCGGCCCGGACCAGCTGCATGGCTACGAAGAACGCCTGACCAGTGACATCTACCCAGCTGACTACGGTTGGGCCGTAAATTGGGATGAACCGGACGTGCGCCCAAGCTGGTACCACAACATGTCGTCGGTGCTGCAAGCCGGGCCGTGCGTGCGCACCAACCAGCTGGATTTCGACGAGGAGGTGGTGTTCAAGGCTCAGCAGTACTTATTCGATTATGTTCGCGAAGACGGCGACGCGCCGTTCTGTCTCACGGTGTCCATGACTCACCCGCACGACCCGTACACCATTCCAAAACCGTTCTGGGACTTGTACGCCGACCAGGACATCCCACTGCCACCGGCCCACGCCGATCAGGACGCGCTGGATCCGCATTCGAAACGCTTGCTCAAGGTCTATGACCTCTGGGACAAGCCCATGCCTGTGGATAAGATTCGCGACGCGCGACGCGCCTATTTCGGCGCCTGCAGCTACATCGACAGCAACGTCGGC
>NZ_JAQGNX010000066.1 GCF_028293835.1 Pseudomonas sp. | reverse complement strand
ATTTAGTCCCTGATCGATATCGTCGATGTTGTTGTAATAGTGGGGTGAAAAGCGGATGAAATCTCGACGCAGGGAGGCGATGACATTGGCTGATTTAAGCGTTTTGGCAAAGTCTCCGCTGTCTTTGCCAGGGAAGCGCGCTGCTACGGTGGCGGAGCGATGATTATCCGCCTGCGGGCCCAGCACCTCAGCCCCGAGGTCTTGGAGACCAGCAATCAAACGCTTCGATATGCGGCGGTTATGCGCTTCTATTTGGTCAATACCGGTATCAAGAATGTGGCGGACCGCCTCTGTGGCACCGTAGGCTGTGCCGTACGCCATGGTCCCAAATTCGTAACGTTTCGCGTTAGGCGCTAGCTCCATTCGATCAGCCTGGAAATCCCACATGTTTATATGACTGCGCCAACCGACGATACCGGGGTTAAGCGTCTGTAGCTTCGGCGAGACATACATTACGCCCGTACCAAATGGCCCACACAGCCATTTGTAGGTAGAAGTAGCGACCGCATCGACGCCGCAGCTCACGTCGATTTCAATCTGACCGGCTGATTGAGTGGCGTCGACGACCAGAATTGCCCCGTGCTTGTGAGCCTTGTCAGCAAGTCGCCGCAGATCATATCGCTGTCCCGTGCCGTACTCGACGTGGCTTAAGCAGACGACAGACGTGTTGTCATCGATGCTGGCCTCGAGCTCATCGGGATCGATCACCTGACGTTCATCGGCTCGCACCCAATGCATCTGAGCGCCGGTATGCTCACACACCCGCATCCAGGGATAAATCGTGGACGGGTGTGTAATTCCAGTTGCGACTATCTTGCTGCCTTTGGCTGGCATCACCGCCCAAGCTAATGATTGCATCAGAACTGTTTCGCTGGATGCAATCGCAATATCATTTACGGTTGCGTTGAAGAGTCGGGCAGACGCCTCATTGAGATTATCGAGGCAATCGACTTCCGCCTGTTCGTCAAACGCAATCGTGCCCTCTTCGGCGAGTGCGTTTTGCCATTTCGAAATCGCTTCGGCTCCGCCCTTATGACTAAGCCCGACCGACGCCGCATCAAGGTAGATATGACGCTCTGCTGGCGGAAATACTTCCGGGCTTCCGAGGCGAAAAGAATTACTGATTTGCATATGCCTGCCTTCCGTTTTTATAAACTTTATTTCGATGACTCACGTTACCAAAGCCACCGGCTTGGTTCGTTGTCACTTTAGGAATGCAAACATGACGGCACGGAAACTAAGGTAGCCATTGCGAGCCATCTGAGACTCAGGTTTCTTCGCCTGCCAACCCGAGATGGGCTGATACCTTGGGAGCTGCGAAGGCAGCAATTGCATTGGTCGTTGAGGCACTTGGCAAGGGAAAGTTTAGTGAGGAATACTGGATAAATCGTGCATACATAGGCAGTCATTGGGTAGCGGCGGCTCTGGCCCGATAGCAGCTTGTCAGTGATGGATTGAAAGGTACGCCGCTCCTGGTCGTTACTACCGCGTAGCAGTCCAAGCGTTTTGCAGGCTTGCTACGCGAGTGAACAGCGGGCGCATCCAAACTTCCATTGCCGATAAAGGCGAAGCGAAATTATGAATTGTTACCTTTAATGAATGCTTCGAAGCGTTCCGTCCACGCCGCATCCCACCGCGACAAGGCTGGCCTATTCTCTATGATGTCACCTGCACTCCATTGGATGCGGGCAGCATCCAACTCCGGCGAAACCGCATCATCAGGACAAATGATATAGAAGTCGCCGTCATCCACGCTGTTGATCATCCGCTCAACTACCTGCTCAGGAAGCCAACCGCCTTTGGGCTGCTGCCCATCCGGAGCATTGGACATCCCCGTAAAGGTCCAACCGGGGACCAAAAGATGCGCCGTGACTTGGGCTTTTTCTTCGCGCAAGCCGTGGGCAAGCTGTTCGGTCATCGTCTTTACAGCCGCCTTGGCTGTCCCGTAGGCGGGAACGCCTGGCGGGTTGGTGATTCCTTGTTTCGAACCGGTGTTGATAATCGCGCCCGGTGAGCCTTGCTCCAACATGGCCTGAGCAAAGGCGTGGACGCCATTAATTACACCCCAAAGATTGACCTCAAGAATTCGCCGCCAGGCTTATCTTCGGTTGCGTACTCGTTGGTCATGTTAGCTCCTTTATCGGAAGATTCTGAGAAGGACCGAAACGCCGTCAATAAGCGAGTGACCTACTTACTGGAGGGCGATAGCCGACGTGACACGACGAAACTCTACGGTGAGATGGCTCACTTCATGGACAGGTTTCAGGCGCTCACGAATGGTATCTCCATCCAAGGTTGAGTTGCCTAAGACACTGACAATGGCCGCATGCGCCTCAGGGCCTACCCGCCAAACGTGCAGGTCTGTGATAGTGGCATCGCCGGGTTGTTCAACCAGATCACGTATTTCCTCAGCGACGTGCTCATCAGTCTGATCCAGCAGGACGCTTGCGGTCGCTCTCATCAAACTCCAGGACCAACGAGCGATAACGATGGCTCCTACAATACCCATGGCCGGATCCAGCCAGACCCAACCCAGATACCGTCCCGCTAGCAGTGCTGCTATGGCAAGAACAGACGTCAGGGCATCGGCGATGACGTGAACATAAGCGGATCTCAGGTTGTTATCGTTTCCATGATGGCTGTGGTCATGACCATGGTCGTGGTCGTGCTCGTGGCTATGCCCGTGCCCAAGCAACAGCGCGCTCACGATGTTAACCAACAATCCGACACAGGCGATAAGTGTGGCCGTACCAAATTGCACCTGGGCAGGCTGAAGTAAGCGTATTACCGACTCTACGCCGATGCCCAGCGAAACCAGCCCCAGGATAAGAGCCGAGGCAAACCCGCCCAGATCTCCAACTTTGCCGGTACCGAAGCTATAACGGGGATTGGTAGCGTTGCGCCTGGCATATGAATAGGCGGCGGCTGCGATGCTTAGCGCGCCCGCATGGGTCGCCATATGAAAACCGTCGGCGAGCAGGGCCATGGAGCCTGTAATATAACCAGCCGCAATTTCCCCAATCATCATCACGACCGTGAGCATTACTACCCACAGGGTGCGTTTCGCGTTTTCTTCATGGGCCGATCCAAGGAACACGTGATCGTGTGGCTGGCTGTTACTGATATTCATGAGCGGATGCCTGCGTGGTCATTTGGAGTAGCGGCGGATGGCTTCTAAAAGCTCTTCGACGCCCTTGTTGCGCTCTTGCTCGGTAAGTGCGGGATTCGCCACGTGCTCCCTGGCATGGTCCTCGATTATCTCCTCCATCAACCCGTTGATGGCCCCACGCGCTCCAGCAACCAAATGCAGGGTCTTGTCGCAGTCGTGGTCTGACTCCAACGCTTTTTCAATGGCCTGAATCAGCCCAGCGATACGCTTCACGCGCTTGATCAGGTTGTCTTTGTTTAAAGCAATATGACCCATGGTATACCCCCCTTACCTATACCGGATGGTGGCATACCCACGACTTCCTATGCAACCTTGCCGGGCATTGGAAAATCGGAGCGATAAGTCTGAAGTCGAATTCCCATGGAAGCCCAACCCGTTCGAGGGAGACTGGGCAATTTACGCAATCAAGCACCTGATGATCACTCATCAGGCGCTTCTATGTTCCGACGCATTACCGGTTGGATCATGACGCCTGAGGTACTTCTCCAGCTGCCAGGCGGCGGTCAATGTCGGCGATGACGGACGGCAAGTCGTTGATGGTGTCGATCAGGTAGTGGGGGCGGGACCCTGCAAACAAGGCATGGATGCGTGTGCGCTCACTGGCCAGATTTTCCTGGCTCAAGGCTTGATACTCTTCGTAGGTAAGGCCGAGCGCATTGCCAGAACACACCAGTGCAACGGTCCACATACCGGCGCTGCGACCTTCGAGAATGCCCGGCACCGTATCGTCGACCTTGACGCAACTCGCCACATCGCTGATCCCTAGGGCGATCACATTGGCTAACGCCTGGGCCGGGTATGGGCGACCATTCGGCACCTCGTCAGTAGCCACTACGTGGTCGGCGACGTAGCCATTTTGTTCGGCCAGCTCGACGACCTTTGCCATGACCACTGCCGGGTAGCCGGAGCAGGAGCCAATCTTCAAACCGTTGTCGCGCAACCCATTGATGGTGGATAACGCTCCCGGAATGAGGGCCGAGTGGGCGGCGATTTTTTCGATCTGCAGGGGCATGAAGCGGTTGTAGATAGCGGTGACGTCATCGTCGGTGGGGGTGCGGCCGAAGGCTTTTTTATAACGCTCGCTGACGGCGGGGAGGTTGCATAAGGTTCGGATGTGATCCCACTTGCCCATGCCCATTGGCCCCCGCGCTTCCTCAATGGAGACTTGCACGTCGAACTCGGCGAACGCCTCGACAAAAATCTGGGTCGGCGCGAAGGAGCCGAAATCGACGACGGTGCCTGCCCAGTCCAGAATCACAGCTTGCAGTTGAGTGGGTTGTTTGTAGTACATAGCTAAATCTCCATTTTCAAGTTGTCGGCAGGCCGTCCTCCTCGTAAGGAAGAAGCAAGCCAGTCTGTTGTTTTCAGGCGTAGCGTAATCAGGTTGTCGGGATTGGACTTACGTCGAACAACTCCGCAATCATCGGCCGGTTTCTGCGAATACCGAGGCAGCACAGGTGATAGTCGATAAAGAACGGGTGATCGACAAACGTGATGGGTGTGGTCCCTGGCGTCTCAGCGTATTCGACGCCAGACACGAAACCGAGTCCTATGCCTTTGGTAATGGCATGGACGATGGCTTCACGACTGTTCAACTGCATCACGCAGTTCAGAGCGACGTCGAGGCGCTTACAGCTTTCTTCCACCAACTGACGGGTTCGTGAGCTTTGTTCACGAAGCACCCATTTCTCTGCACTGATTTCCTCAACCTGTACCTCTTTCTGCCGTGCCCAAGGGTGGTCTTCGCGGACGACGCCAATAATGGGGTAGCGTTGGTAAAGTTGAGTCTCGAAACGCTGGTCGAATTCGGAGAGGGCAAGAATGGCCACATCAATATCGAAGTTGAACAGTCGCTCCAGGGTTTCTCTTTCAGAGGAGAACGACGTTTCCAGTTCGATGTCGGGATGGCGCTGCATCAGCTGATACGTCAGGTTCATCGCCACGGGAGGAGAGACCGCGCCTAATCGCAACATGCCCGTTTTGCGCTGTTTGAAACTGTGAAGAAGTTGCAAGGCTTCGTCCTCTTGGCCGAATAAACCCTGGGTGATCGCATAGAGCTTTTGTCCAGCAGAACTCATTTCGATGAAGCGGCCTCGACGATGAAAAAGTTCTACGGAAAACTTTTTCTCTAGCGCGCTGACCTGCTCGCTGACAGTGGGCTGGCCGACACTCAGGTAATCGGCGGCAAGGGTGAAGCTTCCGGTTTTCGCCACCGCGTGAAAGGAACGTAGCCATTTGTGGTACTGGTACATAAAGATCCTATTGCTGAGTCGTCGCGTTCAATGCAAGCCTCTGCTCCTGGCACTCAACGCTTGATGAACAGCGCAACCACAGCGCTGGACAGACAAGCCGTTGTCACCACAATAAAGATGAGAGACGTATTCCCGGTGGTGTCAAGCAAGTTGCCGATCAGGGGTTCGGCCAGGCCTGCGAACAGGTAGGACGAGAAGTTCATCACACCGGTTGCCGTGCCGGCACGCTTGGAGCCGACCAGGTCGGGACACAGTGCCCAGAAGCTGGTGGCAGGGCCGTAAACAAAGAAGCCGCAGAGGAACAACGCCAGAAGGCCGATGGTGCTGTGAGGAGGAAGGCTCCACATCCACAGGCTGGTTGCTGCGCCGAGGACCATGTAGAGCATGATGGCCAGGTAGCGTTTGGAGCCGAACAGTTTGTCCGATACCCAACCGTTGCTGAGGGCGCCGATTGCCATGCCAACCGGGAGGGCAACGGTGATCCATTTCGGATCGACCATGCTGTCACCTTTCGTCCAATTGGCTCCCAGAAAGTGCACCGGTACCCAGACAATCAGGCCGTAGCGCGCGGCGTTCTGAAAACCCAGTGACACGGCTGCGATGATCAGGCGAACGTTCTTCAGTACCGCTTTGTAGCGTTGCGCCGACGTTTCGATCTGACCGTGTGCCACTTCCTTGTCTTTGTCATCGACGTGGGCCACGCCGGTGTCCCCCAGGGGCTCAAAGCCGAGGTCTTGCGGGCGGTCACGGGCTACCAGATAGAAAATAATGCCCCCCGCCAACATCAGTAACACTGGCAACCGGAAGATCCAGCGCCACTCCAGGTGCAGTACTTCAAGCACAACGATTGAGGTGACGTAAGAAAGTACAGACGCGCAACCTGCGGCGAACACGTAAAAGCCGTAGACCTTGCCGCGCTCGCCAGCGCTCCACCAATTGGAAATTAATCGGCTACCGGGTGCCCATCCCAACGCCTGGAAGTAACCGTTGATACCCCATGGCAGGATCAGGCTGGTAAAGCCGCCGGAGAAACTCGTCACCCAGTTGGCGGCACAGGACAGAACGGCGCCAAGGGTCATGATGCGGCGGCCACCGAATTTGTCGGCCAGGTTACCGTTGATGGCTTGGCCAATGGCATAGGACCAGAGCATGGCTGCTGATGCCCAGCCGAGGGTTTCCTTGCTCAAGCCAAACTCAGCCTGGATGCCCGGAATCGCGAATCCGAACGTCTGCCGACCGGTATAGAAGAACAAATAACAGAACATGGCGGCCAGAAGCATACGCCACTGGGCCACTCGGAACGATGAAGTGTGGGCTGCAAGACCGGACAGCGTTTCGGCACGATTCATGATGTTTTCCTTATTATTGTTCGTTCCCCTCCGACCGGGGTCGTAGAGGTGCACTCTTTGAGGGTGCAGCAGGAAACTGGCACGGCGGGTTAGCAGGGCAGGGGCGCCCTAGGCGGCTTGCGAGCCAATGAAGTTCTTACCTCGGGCGCCTTGCATGGCGAAACTGATCATCGCCTCGGCCTCTATTGCCGTCACGCCATAGTCAGCAAACTCGGTCTTCACTTCCAGGCTATGCAGGAATTCGCGCAACTGAGCCTGGGCCTTGTGCACGTCATTGCCGAAAATTCGTTGCAGTGTCCGGTCGCGCGTTTCGTCATGACCCCAGGCCAGGCCCAGGACCAGTGGCAGGGTAAAGGAGCAAGCGATGCCATGGGGTAGGCCGTGGCGCAGGGTCATCTCGTAGGAAATGGAGTGGGCGAGCGCCGTTTTGGTATTGGAGAAAGCCAGTCCAGCTTTGAGTGCGGCCAAGGCCATCCGGGAACGCAGTTCTTTGTTGGACAAATCGCGTCGCAGCAACGGCAGGCATTCCAGAATGTCCTCTATGGCTGAGATAGCGAAGGTGTCCGAAATCGGGTTGGCATTGATGTTCCAGATCGATTCCAGGGCATGAGACAAGGCATCCAGACCCGTTGAGACGGTGACACCGGCCGGAACCGTCAGCATCAACTCCGGATCGACGATGGCGACCGTTGGCCAGGTGCAGTCCAGATGCAGGGAGTATTTCTTATGGTTCGCAGTGTCCCAAATGGTAGCCCAAGGGGTAACTTCGCTCCCCGTTCCTGCAGTGGTCGGCGCAGCAATCAGTAATTTGCTGCGCGCCGGGACGAAAGGTTTACCGGTTGCCAGTAAGGCCAGCAGCTCATCGAAGCTGCCAGACTCGGTGCCCACGATCAGCGCCTTGGCCGTATCAATCGCACTGCCACCGCCCACAGCGATTACCGTGTGGCAATCTCCGGCCTCTTGCCAAAAGCGCTCATAGGTATTGCGCAATTGAGCCACGTCAGGATTGGGTTGGACATCCTCTATCAAATAAACCAGACGATCGCCCAGCAAATCCTTAATTCGATCAACCAGTCCGAGCCCACGAGCTTCGGGAAAGGTCACCAAGGCAACCTTCTGGTTGTCGGTAATAGCAGCAAGCTCTTGAAGGCTGCCCCAGCCAAATCGGGTATCAACTGGGTTATGAAATCGGACAGTCATGATGGGCCTCTTGTTCTTATTGTTGGAAGTGTCCCCATATTCACTGTCCATCGACCGTAGCTCAAATCGATAAATCGCGGGTTTGAATCGGCTGAGCCGATACGAGTTGGCACGAAAGCGGTCTTCGATAGCCACTCGCGAGGGGGGTGGCGGCAGGCAGGGCTGTTTCTGCGTGTGTAGGCTGAAAATGCTGTGCCCTTTTATCCGGCGTCTGTTACAGATAGTTGGCAAGCGCCGGCCAGCAGGGGCCGTCAGGTGCTGAACAGCCGTCGGTTCAAACGCGCCAGGGCGGCACAGGCCGGAATGATTCCTGCAAAAATCCCATGAAATTGCGAGTCCGTGCAGGCAGCCCTTCACGGTGGTGGGTCAAGGCTACGACATCGGCATCTGGCAGCTTCCAGGCAGGCAGCAGCCGCACCAGGGTCCCGTCGCCCAAGGCGTCGGCGACGTCCCATTCGGAGCGCAGGATGATGCCTTGCCCCTCGCAGCCCCAGTGCCGGATCACGCTGCCGTCATTGCAACTCAGGCTCGGGTGAATGCGCACACTATGGGTTTTACGCGCGCGGGTGAAGTGCCACAGCGTCACGTCTTCATTGTTCTCGCGCAGTGCGATACAAGGCAGCGCAGCCAGGTGTTCGGGGCTGTCGGGCAGGCCGTGCCGTTCGATAAAAGCCGGTGAGGCGCAGATAAAACGACGATTGGGTGCAATGGCATGGCACACCAGATTGGAGGCGCGCAGCTCGCCGATATGGACCACTACATCAAAGCGGTCGCTGACCTCGACCATGGGTTGATCGGACAGGGTCAGGGCAATCTCGACCTCTGGATGCTGGCGTTGAAAGGCGGCGGCCGCTGGCGCCACATACCGCCTACCGAAACCGAAGGGCGCGTTAATTTTCAGCTTGCCGACGAAGCCGCTACGCCGCTCATGGAGGTCCTCCAGTAGCGCGTCGAATTGCTGGACCAGCTCGCTTCCGCGCAGGCACAGCAACTCGCCTTCGTCGGTAAAGCGCAATTGCCGAGCGGATCGATCCAGCAGGCGGATGCCCAGTTTCTTTTCCATCTGCTGCAATCGCTGAGTGACCGCCGAGGGTGTGAGGCCGAGCTTGCGCGACGCCTCCAACAGGCTGGTGCTCTCACGAATGACCAGTAGAAAGCGAATATCGAATGCATCGTTCATTAATTTTTACTGAATCTATGAGTTAGGGAGATTAAAGTTCACGCCGGTTTTGATGCCTTAGAATAGCGTCATTACTGGAGAGCACAAATGGCAGAACTAGTCGAAACCCCCACGCTGTTACTGGACATTGATCGTCTGGACGCGAACATCCTGCGCATGCGTAACAAGCTGGCACCGTTTGATGTGGTATTGCGGCCCCACGTCAAAACCAACAAATCTCTGGAAGTGACCGAACGCTTGTTTGTAGGTGGGCGCGGTCCGATCACAGTGTCGACTTTGCGTGAAGCGGACTTCTTTTTGGCCGCCGGCTTCACTGACATTCTGTATGGCGTCAGCATCGCCCCCAACAAGTTTGCCCACGCCGCACTACTGATCGAACAGGGCGCGGCCTTGAAGCTGGTACTGGACAACCTGGAAAGTGCCCGGTTGCTGGCCGACTTCGCTCGCACCCATGAGCAGACCTTCGAGGTATTGCTGGAGGTCGATTGTGATGGTCATCGTTCAGGTATCCCTGCCCGGTCGCCGCTGCTGCTAGACATTGCTCGGTTGCTGCGTGCCAGCGGTGTGACGGTCAGCGGCGTCATGACCCACGCCGGCAACTCCTACGACAGCCGCTCCATCGCTGAAATCGAAGCCTATGCCCGGCAGGAACGTGCCGCCGTGGTCGATGCCGCGCAGTTGCTTGAAGGGGCAGGGTTCGAACTGGCAATCATCAGTATCGGCTCGACGCCCACGGCGCTGTTTACCCAGGACTTGTCTGGTATTACGGAAGTCCGGGCCGGGGTGTTCGCCTTCTTCGATCTGGTGATGGCGGGGTTGGGCGTTTGCCAGGTGCAGGACATTGCCGTCTCGGTGCTGACTACCGTTATCGGCCACCAGCGGGAAAAAGGCTGGACCATTGTCGACGCCGGCTGGATGGCCCTTTCCCGGGACCGGGGCACCGCAAAGCAGAGCGAGGACCAGGGCTATGGCATCGTCTGTGATCTGGCCGGGCAACCTATTGGCGACCTGATCGTCACGGCGGCCAACCAGGAACACGGGATCATTTCCTCGCGCTCCGGAAATCTTGAGCCGGCCAGCGAACTGCCCGTGGGCACTCAATTGCGCATCCTGCCCAACCATGCTTGCGCCACTTCGGCACAACATGCCGGTTATCACGTCCTGACCGAGGGACGCCACCTCGGTTACTGGTCACGCATTGCGGGCTGGTAAACATCATTGCTTTTATGACTGCCGCCTATCTATCGCACAGTGCGACGGCCTCGGTCTCGCAGTGGGAAGGTCATACCGATGTTGACGCCGTTCACGCTGTAGAGACTGTTGCGCAGTCATGAAGCATGTGGGGCCAACTCTATTCCAATCGTTAAATGGAAGGCATCAATGGAAATCATCACTTCAAACAAACTGCCTGCGCCGGGCGGTCATTATTCCCATGGCATGGCCTCGGGGCCCTTGTTGTTCGTGTCTGGCCAGTTGCCGTTCAGCCTGACTTCGAGCACTTTTCCCGAAGGCATAGAGGCCCAGTTCATTCAGGCCATGGCCAATGTCGAGGCAGTTCTTCAGGCCGCCCATACGTCCTTGGCAAACGTGGTTAACGTGCAGATATTCATTAATGACGTTCAGCACTGGCCGACCGTCAACGCCCTGTACGCGGCGTTGATGGGCGGGCATAGACCGTCGCGGGCGATCATTCCCTGTGGTGAACTCCACCATGGAGCATTGGTGGAAATCACGGCCGTAGCTGAAATTCCACAACCCTGAACAGGACCAACAGCAATGACTTCAACTAACCCTGCAAGCCCGCTCCATACTCAACCTTCGGCCCCTGTGGAGCTTGTGCTATTCGATCTGCTGACGGCCTTGCTGGACTCCTGGACGCTGTGGAATTCAGTGGCCGGTTCTGAGCGGATGGGGCGTACATGGCGCATGGCGTACCTCAAGGCGACCTATGGCTGTGGCACGTATCGGCCTTATGAAACCTTGGTCGAAGAAGCGGCCATCGAGGTAGGGCTGGGCAGTCAGGCCGCTGCCGAACTGGAACGACGCTGGGACGAACTGCAACCTTGGGTTGAAGCCAAGGCGGTGCTAGCCGCACTGAAACCGCACTATAAATTGGGCATTGTCACTAACTGCTCGGAGAAGCTTGGCCGCCGTGCTGCAGACCTGATGGGGGTACCATTCGATGTGGTTATCACGTCAGAGAAGGCCGGGTTCTACAAGCCGGACCCTGCGCCTTATCGTCTCGCCTTGGAAACCCTGGGCGTTGCACCGGCAAATGCGGTGTTTGTGGCGGGTTCTGCCTACGACCTGTTCGGGACGCAGAAGGTGGGCCTGCCAACGATCTGGCATAACCGGATTGGCTTGGCTGCCCCAGAAGGTGCCCCGGCCGCCTTGGTCACAAGGCCGACTCTGGATACTCTGGCGGCGGACCTGTCGCGTATCGCGTCGAAGTCGTAAAGCGTATTACCACCAAACCGCTATAGTTTGGGCCAAATGCGCATGTAGTCTCCAGCCAGGAAGTTAGAAAATTATGCATCGAACGACCACTCGATTGATTCTAAGGCGGCCGACATCGGAGGACTTGGTCAGCCTTTTTTCCATCTACGGCGATCCCGCAACAAATCAATTCAATCCTTCCGGCCCGCTGACGGATATCAACCAAGCCCAGTCTCTACTTGAGGCGTGGATGAAACACTGGATTACAAAGGGTTATGGGCAATGGACGATCAGGACCCGTGATGCCCCCGAGATCGTGATCGGCTTTGGCGGAATAGATACTCGTAAGTATCTCGACGTTGATCGCCTTAACCTTGGTTACCGGTTTGCTGCCCCGGCTTGGGGGCGCGGTTATGCGACTGAGTTAAGCGAGGCCGCGCTGGATTTCGGTTTCGTAGAGCTGGAAATTCCAGAGATCTTCGCCGTGGTCAGGCCAAACCATTTAGCTTCCATCCGCGTTTTGGAAAAGATCGGCATGCAGCGTATCGACACCTTGGATGACGTCGCGGGACAACCGCCAAGTCTTATCTTTCAAGCCAATCGCACCCATCTTTAAAGCCGAAAAGCTACCAGGGACGACCTGATTGTTCCACGAAATCATGGCAGCAAGCGCCACCTTTCAGGTCGCTACCTCATCCCGCTCACGCTCCCAAAGCCGCACTTCAAGGCTGTTGTGCACGGCCGTCGCGCAGATTGCGGCTTGCCCCGTGGCAACGCTGATTTGCTTGAGCGAATCCACAACATCACCTACCGCATACAAGCCTGGAATAGACGTGCTTTGGTGGGCGTCGACGATAAGGGCGCCTTGCTCAGTCGTTTCGGCGCCTAGGGCCACCGCCATCTCAGAACAAACTTGCGAGCCCAACGAAGGGTAAACAATGTCGAAGCAATGAGTCTCACTTTCGCACGTTGTTAACTTCACTTGGCCGTTGCTGATTTCAATATGCTCGACTCGGTCACTGATGAGGGTTATCCCCGCATGCCGTGCCACCGTAACCGCCTCCTCACAGGCTTGGCCGTCTCCATGCACCAGCACGGTTACCCGATCAGTGAAACTGCGCAAAAACAACGCGTGATTGATAGCACAGTGCGCTTCCCCGTATACCGCAACGTTATCGCCGTTAACCTCGTAGCCATCGCATATCGCGCATAAGCGGACCATGGTTTGCGCAACCGCATCGTAAGCGCCGTTCATCCGGGGGAGGATGTCTATGATGCCGGTGGCCAGAACCACACGACGGGCACGCACTGCCCGGCCGTTGAGTTGCGCTACGAAGCCCATGTGATCGGTCGTCAGCTCCTCGACGCGCCCGGATTCGATCAACGCGCCGTAACGCCGGGCTTGCTCACGCAACCGGGCGAGCAAGTCATTACCGGATACGCCGGGGGGAAAGCCTGGATAATTATGGGAGAGCGGAATCAAGCTGGCGCGGCTCCGTCCGCCGTCCGCCACCAGCACCTTGCGATGGAAGCGGCTTAGATAAATAGCGGAGGTCAGCCCGGCCGGGCCAGCGCCGATAACGAGGCAATCGAGATCGACATGTCCCGCCTCAACGGAGGCTGATTCAGGCTGATCAAACAGATCGGCGTATTCATGAGCATCTAAAGACATGCCTCTTTCCCTCCAACTCAACATTGAGCAGTGACAGGAGCTAGCTGCAAAAAGTCTTTCCGGTCGACAAGTGGCTTTGATTTTGGGCCCGGATCATTACCGCATCGTAACTTTCCATCAGCGTGGCGCCTTGCGTACGACCCACTGGCTGGTACGGCGCTGTCGTTGATGGGGAACGGGTTCATCAACGCTACGGTCCCTCATATAGGCTCCTTCTTATACGGTCCTTCATGTAGAGGGTGGCGGTGGCATTGCCTGAGCTTGGTTCATTCAACTAATTCGAGGATTTATTCGTGAGCCACAACTATGTAGCACTCGTCGTCGGGTCCAGCGGGATTATCGGCAGCGCATTGGTAGAGACACTGTTCGCAGCGCCGGACTGGACAGTTCGGGCTTTACGCAAAGCATCAGTGGTGGGCGTTGAGACCATCGACTGCGATTTGCTTGACGCTGAGGCAACCAAGGCCGGCCTCATGGCTGCCAGGGATACCACCCATGTCTTCTACGCCGCGCTGAAAACTGACCCTGATCTGGCGCGTGAGTCAGAGATCAACACCGACATGTTGCGCAACGTTCTGGACGGTTTGAAGGCCGCCGGCGCACCCCTGCAACGGGTTGTCCATTACCAGGGCGCCAAGGTGTATGGCGTCCATCTGGGTGCTGGCGTAGCGCCGTTTTACGAGAATGACCCTCGTCACGTGGCGCCAAACTTTTACTATGCCCAGGAGGATTTGCTCCGGGAACGCCAAGCCAGCGACGGCCTCGATTGGAGCATCCTGCGGCCTGACGTAGTGGTTGGTGACATTGCCGGTAATCCCATGAACATCGCGATGGTCATTGGTGTTTTCGCCGCTTTGAGCAAACAGGCGGGTGTACCTCTTCGGTTCCCGGGTTCCATGTGTACCTATCGCGAAGTGGTCGCTCAACTGACGGATGCCCATTGGCTCGCACGGGCAAGCCTGTGGGCGGCACTGGCCCCTAATGCGCGAAACGAGGCGTTTAATCTGGTAGGCGAGCCTTTCCGTTGGGAGCGTATCTGGAGCAAGGTCGCCGAAGCGCTGGATATGCAGGTCGCCTCCCCACAGCCGTTTTCACTGGCCAGGCATATGCCCGGAAAAGCTAAAGATTGGGAAAAACTGGCCGCTGCACACTACTTGAATACGTTGCCCTTTGAACAACTGGTTGGCTGGCCGTTCGGCGATTTTATCTTCAACACAGAATTCGACATGATTTCTGACATGAACAAGATCCGGCGGGCCGGGTTCACCGAGGTCGTTAACAACGAAAAGATGATGATTGACGCGTTGAAGGGGCTTGGAGACAAGGGGTTTATTCCGGCTCTTTAATCGGGAAGTTCAACGCCAATGGTTACGAGACAGGTTCGCTGAAACCAGAGCGGTTCGGTGGTGTTACAGGTTGTGGCCCTGAGCTATACGAATGCTTCGCGCCGCTTGTCGTCCGCTGGGCACCTCAGGGCCGCTTCAGCAGACCAAGTTGACGTGCAGCTTTTTTTATCATGGAGATATCCTCGATGAAAACGACATTAATCAGGTTCGTTCTCGCCGGAATGCTATGGGGTGCGTCGCTCGCGACCTTTGCCGGGGCGACAGCTCCAGACAGCAACCCTGCAACACCCAGTGCTGGTCCGAGTTTAAACAGCGCCCAACCGCAGAATGGTGCGGACCCCAGAACCCAAGGCAGCGATCCCGGCCGCCAGGGCGTGCCCGATGACTCTAGCGTCAGCGGCACGGCGACGAATCCCGACAGCGCAGCGAGCAGCGGCTCCATGAGCAATGGCACCGCCAATGGCAACAAAAGCAAAGGCTCGGGCAGTTCGGGCGGGGGTTCATAGGGTCGCCTTTTCCGTCCGCACCACGTTTACACCGTCCAGCGCTTCTTCAATCGCGAGAGGCGTCATTGAAGCCGCAGCAGCCTTTCAACCCAGGCGATGCCGGCATCAGAATCTATCCAATTTGCGTCGTTGAGTTCGAATAGCGAGTTGCCTAAACTGCCTTCCCAGATGGTCAGTCTCATCATGGTGACCCGAAAGCATTGTCCTTTAGCGGTCCGCGTGATCGCAGCGATCAATTAAGAGGCTTGTCCAATGAGCGAAGCATCCTACGTTCCCCCCACGGTCTGGCAGTACGAAGCGCCGTCTGGTGGCCAATTCGCCAGCATCAACCGGCCCACCGCCGGACCGACCCACGACAAGGTCCTTCCGGTAGGCAAACACCCGCTGCAACTCTACTCATTGGCGACGCCCAATGGTGTGAAGGTCACTATCTTGCTTGAGGAGTTGCTGGCGCTGGGGCACACCGACGCCGAGTACGATGCATGGCTGATCCGCATTAACGAAGGCGATCAGTTCTCCAGCGGCTTTGTCGAGGTCAACCCCAACTCGAAAATCCCCGCTCTGCTAGACCGCAGCGTGGTGCCGGCTATCCGGGTGTTTGAGTCGGGCTCGATCCTGCTTTACCTGGCCGAGAAGTTCGGTCGCTTCCTGCCGACCGATCCGGCTGGGCGTACGGAAACCCTGAACTGGCTGTTCTGGCAAATGGGGGCGGCGCCGTATCTGGGCGGTGGCTTTGGGCATTTCTACGCCTATGCGCCTGACAAGCTCGAGTACCCGATCAACCGCTTCACCATGGAAGCTAAACGTCAGTTGGATGTCCTTGACCGTCGCCTGGGGGAGAGCCGCTATTTGGCGGGCGACAGCTACACCATCGCCGACATCGCAGTCTGGCCATGGTACGGCCAACTGGTGCGGGGCAACCTGTACTCGGCCGCGGAGTTCCTCGCCGTGCAAGGATATGCCCACGTACAGCGCTGGGCAGAGGAGGTTGCCAACCGGCCTGCGGTGGCCCGTGGGCAGCGAGTCAACCGGACCTGGGGCGATGAGGCGAGCCAAGTGCCGGAGCGGCATCAGGCAGCGGACCTAAGCTGAGTGCAAAAGTGCATGCCGCCGTTCAGCAATGGACGGTGAGCGCATTGGCGTGGTCAGCGGCTGTAATGGATTTAAAGCTGCGCAATAACCTGCCTACCCGTTAAAGAACCTTCCGCCTAGTAAATTACACTGAACCCCCCCGTGCGCAGCGCTTCCTAAGAAGTACTTCTCGCCCCGGAGGGCTTTAGATGGACATGCACACCGACGCTTCCTCCCCAGACCGCCGCCGCTTTTTGCGCCTGACGGGTTCGGCCGTGGCCACCGCCGGGATTCTCGGATTAGGCGGCCAGTCGGCGTGGGCTCAGGCGGGGGCGACGCCAGCGGCGGGTGACAGCCATGTTGCGCCTGCCAAGGACTTGCCCGCGGCGATTAGCCTGCCGCCCATGCAGGAGGACAAGAGCGAAAAGTCACGGATGCCGGTGCAGCTGGGCAAGGATAGCCGCCTTGGGCTGGCCATCGTTGGCCTTGGCCGGTTGAGTCTTGAGGAAATTCTGCCCGCGCTGGCGAACAGCAAGCGCTGCCGGGTTACCGCGTTGGTCAGCGGTGATCCAGCCAAAGCGCGGCAAGTGGCAGCGATGTATGACGTGCCCGAAACCAGCCTCTATGACTACCAAACCTTTGACCAGATACGCAATAACCCTGACGTACAGGCGGTATACATCGTATTGCCCAACGCATTGCACAAGGCGTTCACCGAACGGGCGGCCAAAGCCGGCAAGCATGTGCTGTGTGAGAAACCCATGGCCACGTCGGTGGCTGATTGCCAGGTGATGATTGATGCCTGCAAGGCGGCTGGGCGATTGTTGATGATCGCCTACCGCATCCAGTACGAGCCGCTAAACCGTCAGGTCAAAGACTGGGCTCGCGGGGGTTCGGTGTTGGGCAAAATCAAGCTCATTACCATGGCCAACTGTCAAAACCAATCGAAGGAAAATATCCGCCAGTGGCGCCACATCAAAGCGCTGGCTGGCGGCGGGGCGCTGCCGGACATCGGCCTTTATTGCCTGAACACCGCTCGCTTTTTACTCGGCGAGGAACCGATCGAGGTGTTGGCCACTCAGTACAGCACTGAAGGCGACGCGCGCTTTGCTGAAGTCGAGGAGGCGATACTGTGGCAGATGCGCTTTCCCGGCGGTGTCCGCGCGCAGTGTACGGCCAGCTACGCCGGATTCACTTCCAGGCAGTACCGCGTGTTGGGTGAAAAGGGCTGGGCAAACATGGACCCGGCGTTCGGCTACAACGGCCTGCAACTCAAGCGCAGTCGTATGGCCGAGGACACCGATGAGTTTATGGCTCCCGGCATCGAACAAATCACGCCTCAAGAGAAAAATCAGTTCGCACTGGAAATGGACCACTTTGCCGAATGCGTCGCGGGGGGCAAACAACCTTGGACGCCAGGCGAGGAGGGGCTGCAGGACCAGCGCATTATGGAGGCAATTTATGAGTCGGCACGCACCGGCAGGGCTGTAGAACTGGCGCCGGTCAAAGGGTTGGATGCTTTTCGCGGTACGGAGCCAACAAAGCCATAGCTCGCGTAAATTCACGGAATGAACAACGGCGAATGGGCGATCCGGTGCGCGAAATTTTGTGTCCGATGGAGCGGCTATAGCTGAGCCTCGACAGCCGCCTTATCTATCACCGACCATACCTGTTCTATCTTGCCGTCTCGCCATTGATAAAACACATTCTCGGTGAAACGAACCTTCTTGCCGTTCACAGGAAGGTCCAGGAACGTACCCTGAGGTGTGCAATCAAAGTTCAAACGGCTGGCTATAAGGTGCGAGCCAGCCACCAGAAGCTGAATGTTGAAGTGCAGGTCCGGGATCTGACGGAAGTCTCTTTCCAGCATCTCGCGGTAACCGGACAGCCCGATTCTCTTGTCGTTGTAATGCACATCTTCATGAACAAAAGTCCCCAGCGTTGGCCAATTCTGTTCATTCAGGCAAGCGATATAGCCTCTGTAGAGTGTGGAAAGGTCGGTTGTACTCACGCTAGTTGCCCCTCACGGTGTGCCAAACATCGCGGTCCAATAAATTCCCGCATCGCTTTTTGGATCGGCTGCGTACGCCGCGCCAAGTTCTCGAAACTGCGGGTTCATCAGGTTAGCGCAGTGCCCTGGACTGGCGAGCCATCCGTCCACGACTTTGCGTCCAGTGTCTTGCCCTGCGGCGATGTTTTCACCGATATCGCGACCGATGTAACCCGCCAGTTCAGCCCGGTCACCCGGCGTGTGGTCGTCGCGATCTTTGTGATCAAAATAGTTGTTGTTGGCCATGTCTCGGCTGTGAGCGTCAGACGCCGTTGCCAGTATGGCGTTCCAGGTCAGCGGCGTGGTGGCTGCAAACGACTGCGGGCCGCATTGGCGTGGTTGGGCGCGGGCAGCGTTTACCCATTCGAGCAGCTTTTGCCCTTCGGCCTGGGACGTGCCCAGTTTTGCCGCTAGCAGCGGACGCGCCAGCACGATGCGCCAATCGCGTCCTTCGCGGCTTACGCCGATATCTACAAATTGCGGGTCCAGCACGACCTTGCAGAAGCTCTCCTGCACCGTCTGCATGGCCGACTGCGCATCCCGCGGCCCGTTCAAACTGATGGCCTGCACATTGACCATTGGATAGGCCGCACGCGCCATCGCTTGCTGCAAGTCCCCTGTCCCGGTGGCGGGAAGGATCAGGCGCGGATCAGACGCCAGCGGTGGTAGCTCATGGGAGACCCCACCGGCACAGCGCTGCAACTGACTCCGGTAAGCGTTGATCGACTCGACCAACTGTGTTTCTTCACTCGCCACAGCAGCGGCGGCAAACAACAACCCCAGCGACAACACGGCAACATGGACAACGGACGGTACGACGCGCATGAAAGTTTCCCTCTAGCTGACTGCCGTCATGATGCGCGATTTTGCTTTGCCGGGTGTAATGGGTTTTACCGAGGGGTTGAATAGTTCACTGTAGGAGACAACGTGTTGGCGAGGCAGTGTATCAAACGCACCGCGCGGGACCCTCGCCACAAGTTGGCTCCTACAGATGGGTATCACCTCACCGTCGGCTACCCCGCGTACTCACATCGACCCATACCGCCAGCACCAAAATGCTGCCTTTGACGATCATTTGCCAGTAGCTGTCGACGTCGAGCATCGACATGCCGTTATCGAGGCTGGTGATCACCAGGGCGCCGAGGAGGGCGCCGTAGACCGTGCCCGAGCCGCCGCGCATGGAGGTGCCACCGATGAAGCAGGCAGCGATGGCGTCCAGTTCCCCCATGTTACCCGCCGACGGTGAGCCTGCGGCCAGTCGGGCGGTGTTTACCAGGCCGGCGAGGGCGCACATCACGCCCATGATTCCGAAGATCCACAGTTTGATGGCTTGTACATTGATACCCGACAGCCGCGTGGCTTCCATGTTGCTGCCGACGGAGTAAATCCGCCGACCGAACACGGTTTGGCTAGTGACGTAGCTGAACACCCCCAACAGGGTCAGCAGAAGCAATACGGGGACGGGAATGCCATCGTAGCTATTGAGGGTATAGACGAAGCCTGCCAGCACCGCGCCGATCAGCACCACGCGCAGGGTATCGCGCAGCATTGAGGGCACGGACAACCCGTGCAGGGCGCGGTTGTGGCGTTGGCGCCAGGTCAGGAACAAGGTCAGGCCGAACAGCAACACGCCGAGAATCACCCCCACCAGCGGCGGCAAATAACCTTGGCCGACGTACACCAGATCGGCCGAGACCGGCGCAATCGTAGTGCCGCCTGTAATGCCCAGCAGTACGCCGCGAAACGCCAGCATGCCGCCGAGGCCGACGATGAACGAGGGAATGCGCAAGTACGCGGTCATGTAGCCATTACAGAGGCCGATCAGCAGCCCGCAGAGCGCGACGATGGCGAGGTTGAGCGGTAGCGGCAGGTGGTAGACGACGTCGAGAATCGCCGCTATGCCGCCGAGCAGCCCCAGCAACGAGCCAACCGACAAATCGATTTCGCCACTGATGATCACCAGCACCATGCCGCAGGCGAGAATTCCGGTGATGGACATCTGCCGGAGCAGGTTAGACAGGTTGCGTGGCGTAATGAAACCGCCTTCGGTTTGCCAACTGAAGAATAGCCAGATAATTACTACGGCGATCAACAGGGCGAGCATTTTGTAGCGAGTAAACAGCTGTTTGAGCTGGTTCATTTAGACGGATTTCCGATCAATAGTGTCATGCCCGATCGGCTGGCTGAGCGCGGCGGCGAGCACCCGTTCCTGGGTCAATTGCTGATTGATGAAGTCGCCGCGCAATTGACCGTCGCCGATCACCAGCACGCGGTCAGAGACGCCCAGCACTTCGGCCAGTTCCGACGAGACCATGATGATCGACACGCCTTGCGCGGCCAGCACCCCCATCAATTTGTAGATTTCATATTTGGCGCCCACGTCGACCCCGCGCGTAGGCTCGTCGAGGATTAACACCCGGGGCTTGGTCAGGAGCATTTTGGCCAACACCGCTTTCTGCTGGTTGCCCCCGGACAGGCTGGTAATCGGCAGAAATGGATTTGCGGTTTTCAAGTGCATGCGTGTGATTTCCCGATGGACGCTGCCCAACTCGGCTTCGGCGTCGATGCGGGTCAGACGGGAAAACGTATTCAGCACCGCCAACGTAATGTTTTGCCCGACAGCCAAGTCCGGCACGATGCCCTGTCGTTTGCGATCTTCCGGGACCATGCACAGGCCCGCCTTGATGGATTTTTGCGGGGTGCGGGTGTCGATCTGCTTGCCGTCCAGCCAGACCTCCCCGGCAAATGGACCGGGATAGGAACCGAATAACGCGGAGACCAGTTCGGTACGGCCTGCGCCCACCAGCCCGGCAATCCCGAGGATTTCGCCGCGCCGCAAGGTAAACGAAATGTCGTCAACCCGTTTGCGTCTGGGGTTATCGACGTCATAGCAGGTGAAGTGTCGCGCTTCAAACACTACCTCGCCGACACTATGGGTTTCGGTGGGGTACAGGTTGCTGATTTCGCGGCCGACCATTTGCGTGATGATCCGCGTGACATCCATATCGGCCATGGCGGTAGTGGCGATGTGTTTGCCATCACGGATCACCGAAACCGTGTCGCAAATCGCCGACACTTCATCAAGCTTGTGGGAAATGTAGACGCAGGCGACGCCCTTGGCTTTGAGCCCGCGGATGATCTCCAACAGCACATCGATTTCCGAGCGGGTCAACGAGGAAGAGGGTTCGTCGAGGATCAGCAAACGGGCCTTTTTGTTCAGCGCCTTGGCGATCTCTATCAGTTGCTGATAGCCGCCGCCGTATTGCGAGACGGGTAGGGCGACGTTTATGTCCGGAACTTTTAGTTCGCGCATCAAGGCTTCGGCGCGGTGCATCATCGCCGGGTAGTTCATGCGCCCGCCCGGTAGGGTCAATTCGTGGCCCATAAAGATGTTTTCGGCGACAGACAGGTCAGGAACCAGGGTCAGCTCCTGGTGGATAATGACGATCCCGGCGGCTTCGGTTTCAGCGATAGAGTGGGCCGTGAGCGGCTTGCCATCCCAAATGATTTCGCCTTCCCACGTGCCATAGGGATAGACCGCTGAAAGCACTTTCATCAGGGTCGATTTACCCGCCCCGTTTTCGCCGCACAGCCCCACACATTCGCCGGGTTTGACCTTGATGTCGATCCCGTTCAACGCCCGGACGCCACCGAAGGCTTTAACGATGCCATTCATTTCCAGCAGATAGTTGGACATACGGAAGTTCGTTCCTAAGCGTGAATCCACACAAAACCTGTAGGAGCCGACTTGTTGGCGAGCGGGATTATCTGAACCCCACGTCAGACCTTTCGCCGACAAGTTGGCTCCTACAGAAAAAATGCGATCTGATCGGAGGGAATTGCTTAACTTCCGGCGATCTGCGCTTTGGTATAGAACCCGTCGTCTATCAGTACGTTGATGTTGTCTTTGGTCAGCGGGGTCGGCTTGAGCAGGATGCTGTCGACCTTTTTGCTGCCGTTATCGTATTGCGAGTTGTATTGGGGTTTTTCGTTGCGCACCAATTGCACCGAAAGCTTGGCAGCTTCCGAGGCGAGTAGTTTTAGCGGCTTGTAGACGGTCATGGTCTGGGTGCCCGCGACTACCCGTTTGATTGCAGCCAAGTCGGCGTCCTGGCCGGAGATTGGCACCTTGCCGTCCAGTTTTTGCGCGGCCAGGGCCTGGATTGCGCCGCCGGCGGTGGCGTCGTTGGACGCAACAATACCGTCGATTTTGTTGTTGTTAGCAGTCAAGGCGTTTTCGATGATGCTCAGCGCTTCAGTAGGGTTCCATTCTTTCACCCATTGCTGCCCGACAATCTTGATGTCGCCTTTGTCGATGGCCGGTTGCAGAATTTTCATCTGACCTTCCCGGAGGATTTTCGCGTTGTTATCGGTAGGTGCGCCGCCCAGAAGGAAATAGTTGCCCTTGGGTTGGGCATTCAGCACGCCACTGGCCTGCATTTCTCCAACTTTCTCATTATCGAAGGAAATATAGGCGTCGATATCGGCATTCAGGATCAATCGGTCGTAGGACAACACTTTGACCCCGGCTTTCTTGGCTTCGGCGACCACGTTATTGAGTACCGTCGCGTTGAACGGCACGATAACGATCACATCAACGCCACGGGAAATCAGGTTTTCAATCTGCGAAATTTGCCGTTGCTCGTTGGCATCCGCCGACTGGACGTAGACGGTTGCCCCCAAATCCTTGGCCGCCGCAGTGAAGTAATCACGGTCCCGAGCCCATCGCTCAAGGCGCAGGTCGTCGATGGAGAAACCGATTTTGGGATGCGCCGCGTCGGCCATGGCCGAGTTGGCTAGCAATGCCAGAACACTGGCGAGCACGACAGTTTTGAAATTTTTCATGGTGTGTCCTCTTATTGTTGTTTAGACGCACTTCGAGATCGGAAACGGTGTCCTTTTATTGCTGCTGATTCATGGATAAGTAAATCGATTCACCAGGCCTTCAAGCATCTCTTGGCGGCCGCTAACCGGCTGCGGATCGAGTCCATTGCTAAAGGCATGTTGAGCCAGCGACTCCAGACTGAAATCACCTGCCAGTACAGCGCGCCCGAAGGACTGACTCCAGCCAGCGTAGCGTTGTGTTTTGAATTGCCCGATCAAGTCGTTCTGGATCATAGACGCTGCGCGCTCTAACGCTAGTGCCAGTACATCCATTGCTGCCACGTGACCATGAAACAGGTCAATTTCCTCCAGACTCTGTCGGCGCAGCTTTGAGTCGAAGTTGAAGCCGCCGTTAGTGAAACCGCCCGCCTTGAGAATTTCATAGGTGGCCAGGGTCATCTCTTCAACGCTATTCGGAAATTGGTCCGTGTCCCAGCCGTTCTGCGGGTCGCCGCGGTTGGCGTCGATGCTGCCAAAGATACCAAGAGACGCCGCGGTGGCGATTTCATGCTGAAAGCTGTGGCCGGCCAAGGTCGCGTGGTTGGCCTCGATGTTGACCTTTATTTCCTTTTCCAGACCGAACTCATGAAGGAAGCCAAAGACCGTGGCACTGTCGTAATCGTATTGGTGCTTGGTCGGCTCTTGAGGTTTGGGTTCAATCAGCAAGTCGCCGGTGAAGCCGATTTTGTATTTATGTTCGACCACCATCCGCATAAACCGGCCCAGTTGTTCGCGCTCCCGTTTAAGGTCAGTGTTAAGCAGCGTCTCGTAGCCTTCGCGACCGCCCCATAACACGTAATTGGCACCTTTGAGGCGTAGCGTGGCGTTCATGGCACTGAACACTTGCGCCGCCGCGTAGGCAAACACCTCCGGGTTCGGGTTACTCGCTGCGCCGGCCGCAAAGCGTGGGTTGCTGAAGCAATTGGCGGTGCCCCACAACAGCTGGATACCGGTCTCTTCCTGATGGCGTTCGAGCTGATCGACCATTTGCGCGAAGTTCTCGCGGTACTCTTTAAGGCTCGCACCTTCAGGGGCGACATCGGTGTCGTGGAAGCTGTAGTAGTCGATGCCCAACTTGGAGAAAAACTCGAACGCCGCTTCGGATTTGCTGCGGGCCATCTCCATCGGGTCCGCAGGCTTCTGCCATGGCCGTTTGAAGGTGCCGACGCCGAACATGTCGCTGCCCGGCCAGACGAAGCTGTGCCAGTAGCACGCGGCCATTCTCAGGTGTTCGCGCATGGGTTTGCCGAGGACGATTTTGTTGGCATCGTAATGACGAAAGGCTAGGGGCGCGTCGCTATTTGGACCTTCATAAAGAATTTTTTCGACAGCGGGAAAATAAGGCATTGCGATTTCCTTGTTGTTTTTAGAGGAAGAAGCCTTGTTTTCATAGTAGCAATGCCCCTGTGCCTGATGATTATGAAAATCACCAAACCCGAGTTCGATTTTAGCTATTGAGGCCGAGCGTATGCGCGCATAGTCTGTAGCGATTGGCTCGGAGCAAACACTTTGAAAACCGTCCCGCCCGTACACCGCATTGCGTTGCTGTTCAATGGCAGCAAAATTTACGACCGCGGCATTATCAGCGGGATCGGCAATTACTTGAGCAGTACCAGGGCGTCCTGGGACTTGTTCCTTGAAGAGGATTTTCTTTGCCGTTTGAAAGGCATTGAACGCTGGCATGGCGATGGCATCATCGCTGACTTCGACGACCCGACCATGGGCGAGGCGTTGTCCGCAATTGATGTTCCGGTGGTGGCGGTTGGCGGCTCATATGAAGACCAGCAGGCTTATCCGAAGCGCATTCCGTACGTGGCCACCGACAATTTCGCCCTGATCAAACTGGCGTATGAGCACCTCATCGAAGCCGGACTGACTCGTTTTGCCTGTTTCAGCTTGCCCGAGGCCCAGACCAATCGTTGGGCTCAGGAGCGCGAAAAAGCGTTTCGCCGACTGCTGCAGCGAGATGACGTGCCGGTTGAGATATATCGTGGCCTGGAGACCAGTGCTCCGCTGTGGGACACGGCTGTCGAGCAGCAGATTGCCTGGCTGCACAGTTTGCCCAAGCCAGTCGGCATCATCGCCGTCAGCGATGCCCGCGCCCGGCAATTGCTGCAAGCCTGCCTGACCGCCGGTATTCCGGTACCGGAACAGGTTGCGTTGATCGGTATCGACAATGACCCACTGACCCGCACGTTGACTAGGGTGCCGCTCAGTTCGGTGATTCAGGGCACCGAAAGCATGGGCCGCACCGCCGCACGCTTGCTGCATCAGATGCTGCACGGCATGCCCTCGGCGGGTAGTCAGATTTTGGTGCCGCCAGAAGCGATCAACGTACAGACCTCGAGCCTGCATCAGCCGTTGGGGCACCCATATGTCATGCAAGCCCTGCATTTTATTCGCCAGTACGCCTGCCAAGGCATCAAGACCGCCCAGGTCGCCAATTATGTTGGCGTGTCGCGTTCGTCCCTTGAAGCGCACTTTCGCAGTGAACTGGGCCGCAGCGTCCATGATGAAATTCTACGATTCAAGCTGACGGCCGCTGCAACCAGCCTGGATAAAAGCACGAGCGGCATAGCCGACATCGCTCATGACTGCGGCTTCAAGTCCGCCCAATACCTGCATACGGTGTTCAAACGCGAATTCGGCTGTACCCCTCGGGAATATCAACAGGGACAGCCCCAACGTATGCCGCATCTGTAGATATCAACGCGTTGGCGAGGCAATAAACCTGACACAACGCATGAAGCCGCTTGGCCAACACGTTGGCATCGACAGGTTTTGTATTTGCCATCGTCCATCACACCCGCGAGCGATCAAGCCAATCTGCCAGCGTGCGCCACACGCAGATGCCCAAAAAGTATGCTGACATCAACAGCCACAACCCCATCACCATCGGGTTGATGTGCGGATGGTTGACCACCAGGGACAGGCTGCACAGCAGCCAAACGGATGTCACCGCGATGTTGATCGGCATAAACTGACGCACCCGGAAAGGGTGCAGGAATTTCATCCGGCTCACGGTCAATAGTGCGAATCCGATCACCGTGACTAAGGTCAACCAAGGTGGTGGCGAAATGATATAAATGCACAGCGCGACGATATTCCACGCAGCAGGAAATCCTTGGAAATAATTGTCCTTGCTCTTCATGTTCACGTTGCAGAAACAAAACAGTGACGACACCAGAATCAGCGAGACAGTTAACAGCATCGTGTACTCGGGCAACGGCACGTAGCGGTACATGAACAACGCCGGAATAAATACATAGGTTAGATAATCAATAACCAGATCCAACGTAGACCCATCGAAATTGGGCAGAACCGATTGAACATTGACCTTGCGCGCCAATGCCCCGTCCAGCCCATCGACTATCAGGGCGACGCCCAACCACAACAGACAGGCCTGTGGTTGCCCGTCGAATAGCGCGATAGTCGCTAAAAAGGCAGTGACCACGCCCGTCGCCGTAAAGCCGTGGGCGCCCCAGGCTTTGAGCCTGGCGATGTGTACAGTGGATATCACGGGGACGTTCTCCAGAAGTGAAGCGTGCAAGTTACCACCGTCTAAGCGGTTACCGGCAAAACCAGCTAGTTGCATTTATCGACCGGGTATCTGGCGATAAGGTTCACCGGAGCAATTGGCAACAGGTCGCAACGCTGCGCTCATTTGCAGGCATTTCAGGCGACTATGCCACAACCGGGTAGCGAAGGATTAGCTAGAATTCATGGTGTCAGCTTCACATTTCCTAACCATGAGGGCTTGTAATCTCGCCCCGACGTGTTGAAGATTCGCGTCTTATTTGAGGAACGAAACGTATATGAGCGCAGAACTGAGTGAGGAAGAGATGCGCGAAGCGCTATTCGGCCCTTCGAGCCAGCCCGATCCAGAGCCACCAGCGGAAATACCCGAGCCAGAGATCGTCATAGAACTGCCCGTGCCTAAAGCCAAGCCCAAAGCCCGCTCTGTGTCGAAACCGCTTTCGCCGAAGCTTCGGGTGACGTTGCACGTGACTGCCGAGTTCGAAGGCAAGGAAGAGGTGTTCATTTATGATGCGAACACCTTGAGCACGTTCGTCGCCGAGCAAGAGGCAAAGAATGAGGCCAAAAAGAAAAAATTCCGCTATTTCGAGGTGATTTCCGTCAAGCCGATCTGACGCTCAACCGTGGGCGGAGGTTGGGTGATTCGGATCTGACGTGTCGATTCTACCGTCAATGGACTGTCTCTATGCGTTCAAACCAAACCCGCTGGATCCAGTGGATGTTGTTGACCTGTACGACACTGGTTGGCACGCTCGCAATGGCCAATGCACAGCCAGATGTCGACAGAATGCTGCCCGCCGCCGCTCAGTCGCTGATGCAGCAATACAATATTCCCGGTCTGGCTATCGCCGTTACCAAGAATGGGCAGCGAAAATTCTACAGCTACGGCGTGGCCTCGAAGGACACCCAACAAAAGGTGCGTAGCGATACCCTGTTCGAGATCGGCTCGATCAGCAAGACGTTCACTGCAACGCTAGCCACCTATGCCCAGGCCAGCGGTCGACTTTTACTGACTGATCATCCCGGCAAGTACTTCCCTGAGCTTCAGGGCAGCAAGCTCGATGAGGTGACGCTGATCAACCTGGGAACCCACACCGCAGGGGGCTTCCCTCTTCAGGTGCCAGACAATGTGCAGAACACCCCGCAATTGATGGGCTATTTCAAGGCCTGGCAGCCGCAATTTGCACCCGGCACTTACAGGACTTACGCCAACCCCAGCGTCGGGCTGCTCGGGATGATCGCTGCCAAGAGTCTGGACGCTCCTTTCGATGAAGCCATGGAGGCGCAGCTCTTTGCAAAACTTGGCATGCACAACAGCTATATAACCGTGCCTTCGAGCAAGATGGCGCTCTATGCACAGGGCTATACCAAACAGGACGTTCCCGCCCGAGTAAATCCTGGGGTGTTAGCCGCCGAGGCTTACGGAGTCAAAACCAGTGCAGCAGACCTGATTCACTTCATCGAGGTGAACATGAATCTGGTCAAGACCGACGCCACACTTGCGCGAGCGATCAATGACACTCACATCGGCTACTTCAAGCTCGGGCCAATGACTCAGGATCTGATTTGGGAGCAGTACAGCTACCCGGTGCGCCTGGATACGTTAATTGAGGGTAATGCCGGAAAACTGACCTCTGAAAGCACGGCCGCCGCGGCACTCACCCCGCCCCTGTCGCCGCAACAAGCGGTTTGGGTCAACAAGACCGGCACAACCAATGGCTTTGGAGCGTATGTAGCTTTCATTCCCTCGAAAAAGCTCGGCATTGTGATATTGGCTAACAAGAACTATCCCAACGAGGCCCGGGTCCGCTTGGCGCATCAAGTCCTCTGTGCATTGGAGGATGGCTGCCAGTGAAAAAACGGACAAAAGGAAAGAAAAGTTCTTCAGCAGTGCGGACGTAGAATCACATTCTGCTTCAGTCATCAGGGCCGATCATGCACCTCAATAGGATTTGGATAAGCGTCTGCTTCACAACCATGCTGCTCGTGGGCCACGCGACCGCAGCTGATACCCCCAAAGTCGCCATCGACAAGGCGCAGGTGTTGGAACAAAAAGCGGCCGACAAGGAAAGCGTGGCGCCTTTACCCCCGAGCGCGACGATCACCAAGGCTGAAGTGCAGGCGGTCGATCCCGTCGGTGCCGCGCCGGTGGACGATGCGATCACCTGTCTTTCGCGCACGATTTACTGGGAAGCCAAAGGCGGGACCACGGCAGACATGGAGGATGTTGCCAACGTCATCTTGAACCGAATCGGTCATGAAGGCTTCCCCGGCACCATCTGCGAAGTGGTCAAACAAGGGGCTGAGAAGAAGGCCTGTCAGTTCTCATGGTGGTGTGATGGGCGTTCTGATCAAGTGCAGGAAGACGACCGCTATACCATCGCCAAGGATATAGCGCGAAAAGCACTTAACCAGCAGATCAAAGACCGAACCGGGGGCGCAATGTATTTCCACGACAAAAAGGTCAACCCGAGTTGGGCGAAGGAATACATCAAGACCACCGAAACTGACACATTCCTGTTCTACAAACCCCGTGATGGTAAAGCGAAGTAGTCGTTCAGTTGCCGCCGAAGCTGCGCTCTTGGCTGGCCTCGCTCAACGACTGGATAAACTCCAGAAATCGCCGGGTCTTGGCGGAGGGATGGATGCGCGATGGATACAACGCGTGCAGCGTAAAACGTTCGTCCGGCCAGTCGGGGAAGAGTTCCACCAGTTGCCCGTGGGCAAGCAGGCTTTCGGAGCCGAACGCCATGATCTGGGCAATGCCGTAGCCGCTCAGACACACCTCATGCATCGTGCGTACATCATTGACCGTCAATT
Organism: Pseudomonas sp.; assembly: GCF_028293835.1. Taxonomy (GTDB): domain Bacteria; phylum Pseudomonadota; class Gammaproteobacteria; order Pseudomonadales; family Pseudomonadaceae; genus Aquipseudomonas. The sequence continues at coordinate 27,367 of NZ_JAQGNX010000066.1, read as the reverse complement.
GACCGCGTGTAGGAACCTTCACCACCGTTTGGCCTTGATGGAACAGCCAGTCGAACGGTTTGCCGGTTTCAGGGTCGCGAAATTGAATGCAGGCGTGGTGTTGCAGGTCCTGGGGAGTTGTTGGGAAACCCTGGCGTTTGAGGTAGGTGGGGGAGGCCACGGTAACGATGCGTGTCTCAAAAAGTGTCCGAGCCACCAGGCTACCCAGGCGTGGTTCACCGAAGCGTATCGCCAAGTCGAAACCGTCGGCGACCATGTCTCCCAGGCGGTCCCGGGTGACCAGATCCAGCTCAAGCTCCGGATGCTCGGTTAAAAAACTGTCCAGCCTGGGACCCAACAAGATGCTGGAAAACAGTGGGTCGACATTGACCCGCAAACGGCCGCGTACCGCTTTTCCCCCCAGCGATGCGGAGGTCGACGCTTCTTCAAGTGCTGCCAGCAAGGGCATCACCTGATGATGAAAACGTCTGCCTTCATCGGTCAATGTCACCGAGCGCGTAGTACGATCAAACAGGCGAATACCCAGGCGACGCTCCAGCCGTGAGATTGAGCGGCTGACGCCAGGCGGTGACATGTCCAGCGCTTCGGCCGCCGCAGCGAAAGTGCCGGTATCGACAATGGTTGTAAATACGCCCATGCCGTTAAGCATCTTTTCGTCGAACGCCATATTAGTGCCATTTTGTCATCTATGAATTGTGTTTGATGTTATCGATTAACCAATACGCCGACAACATACTGGGCTCATGGCGATAACTCATCGCTTTCAATCAAGGAAAATCTCCATGTATGTAGTCACCGGTATCACCGGGCAAGTCGGCGGGGTGGTTGCACGTCAGTTGCTTGCCCGGCAACTGAACGTGCGGGCGGTAGTTCGCGATGCGCAAAAAGGTCAGGTGTGGGCGCGTCAGGGCTGCGCAGTCGCGGTGGCCGAGATGAACGATGCCGCAGCGCTGGCTGAAGCTTTCACCGGTGCCGAGGCCGTGTTCGTGTTGTTGCCGCCGGTGTTCGACCCTTCGCCCGACATGGCCGAGGCACGTGCCTCGATCAACGCCCTGCATCAAGCATTGGAAGCGAGTCGCCCACGCAAAGTGGTGTGTCTGTCCACCATCGGTGCGCAATCTGCCAAGCCTAACCTGCTCAGCGCCCTTGGCCTGATGGAGCGCACCCTGAGCGAACTGCCGGTGCCTTCGGCTTTTTTACGGGCCGCCTGGTTCATGGAAAATTACCTATGGGACGTTGCCAGCGCCCGGAACGACGGCGTGATTGCCAGCCATCTGCAGCCGCTTGATCGAACTATTCCCATGGTTGCTACGGCAGATATTGGCCGACTGGCCGCCGAGCTGTTACAGCAATCCTGGAGTGGCAGTCGAGTCGTCGAACTCGAGGGGCCGCTGCGCTACAGCCCGGTGCAGGTCGCAGGGGCATTTACTCGACTGCTGGGACGTCCCGTGCAAGCCCAGGCCATTGCGCGTGAGGGCTGGGAGTCGTCATTCGTAGCCCAAGGCATGAGCAACCCGGTCCCGCGTATTCAGATGCTCGACGGGTTCAACGAGGGCTGGATTGAATTTGAGGGCACTCCGGAAAAAGGCGTAACGAGCCTGGACGCGGTGGTTCAAGAATTGCTGCAACGGGTGGATTGAACGGCTTGGTTTGGAGGCATTGCTGGCCTGGCTGGCTGCACCGCTGGCGATGCGCTGTTACGGCCCTTATCGCAGCCTTCGGCAGCTCCTGCGATTTTATGGCAACCGATTTACCGTGGCGTAGCTGACTCCATCCCTTTGTCTTGAAGCAGTTTCAACGTCTTCTGATCAGCAAAGGCTTTCAATAAAGCCGCTGCATCCTTGGTGCTGCCGGAGTTTTTCGCGATCCCTGCCGAGTACGTCGTATAACGCTGAATCTGCGCAGGCAATGGCCCTATATATTGGGTGTCCTTCACGGCGAGCAGTTCGCTGATTTGGTGGATGGCAATGCTCGCTTCGCCATCCACCAGCTTGCTGCCGACCAGACCGCCGTTAACCAATACCGCTTTCTTTGCGACATCATCGGCAATCCCAAGCCTTTTAAATAATGAATCAAGATAGACACCCGACGAGCCCCCGGAAGACGGGCTGATGTAAGCGACGCTTTGCTGCGAAAGCAGGGTTTGCTTAAACCTATTGACGGTCGATATATCCGGCTTCGGCGCGCCTAGCGGCACCGCCACACCAATCCCGACCTTGGCTACGTTCTTGATGGAACCCTGCGCCAGCTTGCCGGAACTTTCCAGCTTCGCCGCTAATGTATCCGTGACGACCGCGACGTCAAACGGCTCCCCAGAGGCAATGCGTTTATCCAGTTCGCCTGCCGTTCCGTTAGAGATGATCAAATCGATCCCTGCTGACTTTTTCAGCGAGGGTGCCATCTCTAGCAGAATCGGCTTGAACGCGCCGGCCGTCAGTACTTTGAGATCACCCGCGTTGACCGTACTGACAATAGCGCAGGCGACAAGCACAAACAGACGCGTTGATCTCATGGTCGACACCGTTTCGATTGGGCCTAATGCAGCGGCGCAATGACTCACGACTTAGCCATCACGCCAGCGGCTTGCCCAGCAACCTTAACCGGCTAACGCCTCCGTCTGGAAATACATTTAAACGAACCCCGATTCAATGAGTTGGGCGTTTTTTGATTAGAGCGATTTTGTATATGAAGCGGCCGGGGGGGCACACACACCGAAACTGAAGGAGCGGGCTTGCTCGCGATCAGGGCCGTCACCCCAACTGCCGGCTGAATTCTCGCGATAAAATCGTGTCCAGTGTTTCGGCAGTCTGGCGATTTATCGCAGCCTTCCTTCAGTTATTGGGGTTATTTCAGTTCCGGAGAAGGCCGCCCATGCCGATCGTCCGCCGCGTGTTCATGCACAACGCTCTGCCGTCGGAGCGAGCGGCGCTGTTGCTGGGTTTTGCGTTTCATTTCTGTGTGTTGGCCAGTTACTACTTGGTAAGGCCGCTGCGAGACAGTCTCGGTCTGGAGGGCGGAGCCGATAAATTACAGTGGCTATTCACGGCAACCTTCGTCGTGATGCTGTTGATGGTTCCGCTGTTCGGTGCGCTGGTTTCGCGGTTGCCTGCCAGGCGTTTTGTGCCGTTCATCTATCGCTTGATCTCGGTGTCGATGCTGGCATTTGGTGTGTTGATCGCCAATCACATTGCGCCAGTGACCGTTGGGCGAGTTTTTTTCGTTTGGGTCAGCATCTATAACCTGTTCATCGTCTCGATCTTTTGGAGCGTGCTGGTGGATCGGTTCTCCAGCGAGCAGGGCCAACGGCTGTTTGGCTTCATCGCGGCGGGGGGAACCCTTGGCACGTTTATCGGCCCCTTGTTGGCCGCAACCATGGCTAAGACCCTTGGTCCGGTAGCACTGACCCTCGCGGCCGCAGTGTTGTTGGAGGGGGCGGTTCGCTGCTACCGAGCGTTGCTGACGCGCACTCAACCCCGAACCCGGCTGCGTTCTGGCGGCCCTGCACAGGAAGACCGGAAAATGGGCGGCAGCATACTGGCAGGGCTAACGTTGATCTTCCGATCAAGGTATCTACTGGGATTGGCGTCGATCATGCTGCTGCACACCAGTGCCGCGACCTTGCTCTATTTCGAGCAGGCCAGGGTTGTCGCCAACAGCTACGCTGACGTGGGCAGTCGGACGCAATTTTTTGCGGTGGTCGATCTGATCGTGTCAGCGCTGACCTTGATTTTTCAGCTCATACTGACCGCGCCGCTGATCCGCATGATCGGTGTCGGTGGCGCGCTTGTGACGCTGCCGCTGGCAACGGTGGTGGCATTCGCCGCCATGGTGCTGGCGCCCGTTCCCACCACCGTCGCCCTGGCTCAAGGGCTGCGGCGTGCTGTGGAGTTTGCCATCGTGCGTCCGGCGCGAGAAGTGCTTTGGACGGTGGTGAGCCGCGAAGAAAAGTATAAGGCCAAGAACGTGATCGAAACCCTGGTCTATCGTGGCGGAGACGCTGCCAGCGGCTGGCTTTCGGCAGGTTTGACGGCGTTGGGTGCGGGCTTCGGACTTGTGGCGGTGGTTATCGTGCCCTTTGCCGGACTGTGGGCCTGGTTATGCCTGTGGCTGGCCAGACGCCAGACCCAGACCCAGACCCAGACGACAGATGCCAGCGGACATGAACACCCTGTGAGGGACATTTCATGACTCAATCTGATGGCTTCACCCGAAGGAAAGTTCTCACCTTGGCAGCCGGTGTAGCGGCAGCCTTGACCCTGGATTCAGCCATTGCAGGATCCACACTGCTGCCACCCGCGACGCTAAAAACAGGAGGCAAAAAAATGCTCACTCGTGCCATTCCTTCCAGCTCCGAGCCGTTGCCCATGGTTGGGCTGGGCACTTATCGCGGCTTTGATGTCTCGCCTTCAAGCCCCGCTTATCAAGAACTGCCCGGCGTACTCACTGCATTGTTCGAAAAGGGTGGGAGCGTAATTGACAGCTCCCCCATGTACGGTCGCGCAGAACAAACCACCGGGGAATTATTGTCTGCTCATCAGCCTCAATGGCCTGCCTTCCTCGCCACCAAAGTCTGGACCCGTGGTCGCGAGGAAGGCATCGCGCAAATGGAGGCGTCCTTCAAATTACTGCAAACCCAGCGCATCGATCTGATGCAGATTCATAACTTGCTGGACTGGAAAACCCATCTGCCGACACTGCGACAGTGGAAAGAACAAGGACGCATCCGTTACATCGGCATCACTCATTACACGCCGTCGGCGTATGCCGAGGTAGAGGGGGTGCTTAAGGCCGAGCCGATGGATTTCTTACAGATCAACTATGCATTGGATGACCGAGACGTCGAGAGACGCATCCTGCCATTGTGTCGTGAGCGCGGCGTGGCGGTAATCTGTAACCGGCCCTTCGGCGGTGGCGGTCTTCTGGCCCGGTTGAAAGATAAACCGCTGCCTGCATGGGCCGCTGACGTAGAGGCCAGCAGTTGGGCGCAACTGGCGCTGAAGTTTCTACTGGCTCATCCGGCAGTGACCTGCGTTATTCCCGGCACGGGAAATCCACGTTACATGGCGGAAAATGCCGGTGCTGGATTCGGTCCGATACTAAATGATGCACAACGCCAACAGTTAATTGAGTTGGCGGGTTAGTTTATTCGCAGGTAGTCCACCAGAGTCTGCTAGGGTCTAGCCATCACAAGTTCTCTTGATACAACAGTCCCTGAAAGTGCGTCACGGCATCCTCATCACAGGTTCGCGAGTTAACGGGAATATGATGGACAAGCATTTAGAAGACAGTCCATCCACCGAACCCCAGTCTCGCGCGGAAAAGATCGTCGAGTTTCGCCGACAGAAGACGTTGCTCAAGACCGGCGCGCTGCAAGACGCGATTTTTAACAGCGCCTACTTCTCCAGTATTGCGACCGATGAGAAAGGGGTCATCCAGATCTTCAACGTCGGTGCTGAGCGCATGCTCGGTTACCAGTCCGCAGACGTGGTCAACCGGATTACCCCAGCGGATATTTCCGACCCTACCGAGCTGATCACCCGGGCCGCAGCCCTGAGCCTGGAGCTGAATACGCCTATCACGCCGGGTTTCGAAGCGCTGGTATTCAAGGCTTCCCGGGGCATCGAAGATATTTATGAACTGACCTATATCCGCAAGGATGGCAGTCGCCTGTCGGCCATGGTGTCGGTTACATCCCTGCGAGACAGCGCCGAGACCATTATCGGTTACTTGCTGATTGGTACCGACAACACCGCCCGCAAGCAGGAGGAAGCGACCCAGGCTTTGCTTGATCAGCGCCTGCGGGATCAACAGTTTTATACGCGCTCGTTGATCGAATCGAACATCGATGCGCTGATGATGACAGACCCCCAAGGCATCATTTCCGACGTTAACAAACAGATGATGGCGCTCACCGGCCGCACCCGGGACGAGCTGATCGGCGCGCCGTGCAAAAACTTTTTCACCGACCCGGCCCGTGCCGAGGCGGCGATCAAACGAGTGCTCAGTGAAAACAAAGTCAGTGACTATGAACTCACTGTGCGGGCCTATAACGGCACCGAAACCGTTGTTTCCTACAACGCTGCGACCTTTCACGACCGTGACCGAAAGTTGCAAGGGGTGTTTGCCGCTGCCCGGGATGTCACCGAGCGCAAACGCTTCGAGCGCACCCTGGAAGAGAAAAACATAGAGCTGGAACATGCCAGCCACATGAAGTCCGAATTTCTTGCCACGATGTCCCATGAACTGCGCACCCCGCTTAACGCCGTGATCGGCTTCTCCGAGGCCCTCAAGGACGGGATGGTGGGCGATATGACTGAGACGCAGCGCGAATACATCAGCGATATTTTTACCAGCGGCCAGCACTTGCTCTCGCTGATCAACGACATTCTTGATCTGTCCAAAGTTGAAGCCGGGATGATGGAACTGGAGCTGGAGTCTGTGGAACTGGCGAGCTTGTTGAGCAACAGCTTGCTGATTGTCCGGGAGAAAGCGGCGCTGCAGCGTATCCAGTTAAAACTGGAAACCGAAACTGACTTCGGCAGCCTCGAACTCGACCTGCGCAAGACCAAGCAAATCGTCTATAACTTGCTGTCCAATGCAGTGAAGTTCAGTCAGCGGGAAGGCTCAGTGACCATGGCCGTGCGTCAGGTATCCCATGACCAGGTCGGGCGCATTGAAGGCGACTGGCCGGTCTATGGGTTTCCGATTCCAGCCAGCGACTACCGGCAGTTTCTGGAGCTGAGTGTCAGCGATACCGGCATTGGCATTGACCAGGACAACATGAGCAAGTTGTTCAAAGCCTTCAGCCAGATCGACAGCAGTCTGGCGCGCAAGTTTGAAGGCACGGGGCTGGGTCTGGCGATGGTCAAACAATTGACCGAATTGCACGGTGGAAGTGTCGCAGTGGCCAGTCTCAAGGGCTCTGGTGCGCGCTTCGTGGCCTGGTTGCCCATCCGTCGATCTGATTCGGAGGAGGCGCTGTGGCCAATATCCTGATCGTCGAAGACAACGACGCCAATATGCGCCTGGCGTGCTTGTTGTTGATCAATGCCGGCCACAGCGTGCTGTGTGCGGCTGATGCAGAAACTGGCCTGACCATGGCCCGGGAACGCCAGCCCGAACTGATTTTGATGGACATTCAGTTACCGGGAATGGACGGCTTGGCAGCGACTTCGCTGCTCAAGCAGGACGCGCTAACGGCCGCTATCCCAGTGATCGCCCTGACCGCCATGGCCATGAAAGAAGACGAGGAAAAAACTCGCCTGGCCGGCTGCAATGCGTACATCATAAAACCCCTGCGCTACAAAGAGCTCTATCGGGTAATCGACACGCTGCTGGAAAACAACCCGCCGCAACAGCCACTTATTTGAGCGTTGTCATGCCCACAGTACCCGCAACTTTATTGATCGTTGATGATGAAGCTCAGGTCCGCAAACTGCTGCAGGTGTTGTTGCAAAATCAAGGGTATCGGACACTGACCGCCAGTTCCGGCGAGGAAGCCCTGGCCATCGTCGAGCAACAATCGCCCGATCTGATCCTGCTCGACATCATGATGCCAGGAATGGATGGCTACGAAGTAGCCAGTACGCTGAAGACCGACAAAGCGACTTCAGACATCCCAATCATCATGCTCTCGGCCCTCGACGAACGCAGTGCGCGGCTTACGGGCCTGGAAGCGGGCGCGGAAGAATACCTCAGCAAACCGGTGGAAAGCGCCGAGTTATGGTTGCGGGTGCGTAACCTTCTGAGGCTTAAGGCGTCAGGCGATTACCTGAAAAGTCACAACATGATGCTTGAGAAGCTATTACTGCAACGCACCCTAGATTTAGAGCGGTTTCGTTCGGCCATGGATGCCTCGGCCGATGCGGTATTTTTGATCAGTCGCAGTAGCATGAGCTTGATCGAGTTCAACCTGAGCGCCTGTATGGTGCTGGGCTACACCCCTGACGAACTGCTTCACGTAGGCCTCGCCGAATTGGGCGATTCCTCGATTGAGCAATTGGAAGAGCTCTACGACCTGATTATTGCCGGCGATGGCCCCCGTGAGCCTATCGAAGCCCGAGTCCGGTGCAAGAACGGCAGCCATGTTCCCGTCGAAGTCCATCGTCGCGCTTACAAAACCGGTGATGACTGGATCATTGTCTGCATCGCGCGGGACATAACCCACAGCAAGGACTCGGAGTTGCGTCTGCTGAAGATGGCCCGCTACGACACACTGACAGGGTTGCCCAACCGCAATTTGTTTTACACCTCGTTGCAGGTGGGCCTGACCGAAGCGGTGTACAGCGGTTGGCAACTGGCGGTGGTGACTGTCAGTCTGGACGATTTCAAACTGGTTAACGAAACCTGGGGCCATTTGATCAGTGATCAAATGCTGGTGGAGCTCGGCCAGCGTTTATCCAGCTGCCTTAATGTCACTGACACGCTAGGGCGTATGGACGGTGACGAATTTGCCCTGATTTTGATGATCCGTGAGGGGCAGGCAGACATCCAGCGCCTGGTCGACAACATTCGGCAAGTATTGCGCGCGCCGTGCCAGCTTGACGGTCATGACGTGCTGATGAGCGCCAGTATGGGCATTGCTCTTTATCCGGGTGACGGCGAGCAAGCACATGATTTGATCAAGCATGCCAACACAGCGATGAATCGCGCCAAACAGGTCGGCAGGGACACCTTTCGTTTTTATACCTCGCAAATGAACATCGAGGCGTTGGCGCGCCTCGAGATAGAAACGGCTCTGCGTGAAGCGGTGCGAACCCAGGCGTTTGAGCTGTTTTATCAGCCTAAAATCAGCCTCAGTGACGGCCGTGTCTGTGGGTTGGAGGCGCTGATACGTTGGCATCGGACAGGGTATGCCAATGTTCCTCCGGCAATCTTTGTTCCGATTCTGGAAAACCTCGGACTTATCTCCGACGTGGGCAAATGGGTAATTGATAACGTATGCGCCCAGATTGCGCGCTGGCAGCGCTCGGGTGTTGCGCCATTGCAAGTGGCGGTGAATGTGTCGGGTCGGCAAATCATGGAGGGCGATTTGATCGCTGATATTCAACAGGCGATCCGTGACAGCGGAATCGAACCCTTCTGGCTCGAGGTTGAACTGACGGAAGGCTCGCTGATGGAAAACACCGCGCTGACCATTGCCAGTCTGCAAAAATTGCGCGCTATCGGGGTCAAGATTTCCATCGACGACTTTGGCACGGGGTACTCGAGCCTGGCGTATTTGCGTCGGTTTCCTATCGATAAACTGAAGATCGACATCGCTTTTATCCGAGAAGTCACCAGCAACCCACAGGATGCAGCCATCGCCCGGACGATCATCGAGCTCGCTCGGGGCCTGAGCTTGCAAGTGATCGCCGAAGGCATAGAAACCCCGGAACAATTGGCATTCCTGATCGCCAATGGCTGTGATCAAGGGCAAGGCTATCTATTCAGTCGCCCGCTGCCGCTTGATGAGTTGGAAACGCTTCTGCGGGAACAGCGACATTTTATCTAGAGCGTCGATCAAGCCCGCAATGGGCCCATGGTCGCGCTCATCAATCAGCCGGAAGCAGTTCAGCCACCACAGGCGCCTCAGGCTCGGGCACTGGGTGACGAACCCAACCCATGAACAATTCGTAACCGACCGCTAATATTACCGGGCCGATAAAGAGACCGATAATGCCGCTGGTGACCATGCCACCCAAGGCGCCTATTAGTATTACCGGCATCGGCACGGCCACTCCGCGGCCTAAAAGCAGCGGTTTGAGTACGTGTTCGGCAACGCCGGCGAGCAGGGTCCAGACCGTGAAGATGATGGTGCTGGGGCCGGTGCCGTAGTGCGCGAACGCGTAGATAACGACGGGCACCGCTACCAATAGCACGGGCAATTGCATGATGCCCAACAGCAGCACCAATAACGCAATGACCCCCGCAGCGGGAATACCCATGACCACCAGGCCGACGCCGATCAGGAGCATTTGGATAAACGCTATACCGACCACGCCCTGCGCCACGGCGCGAATTGTGGTCGTGCATAGGTGCGCGATTTGCGGACCCCGACGTGGACTGAAGAGGCGCGTAGCAATCGCCACCGCAGTGCGTTGGCCGCTGGCACCATGGGTCATGACTACGCCCGCGACAAGCAACGCCAAGACGAAGACTACAATTCCAGCGCCTATACCTGCTGCTTGATGCAAAACAACCCTGGACCAGACTTTGAGGTGCGGCATCAGTTGCTGAAACGCCCAGCTGAGGTTTTCAGACGCGTGTGACCATACTTGGTAAATGGGAGGGCCTATCAATGGCCACGCTTCGACACTCGCAGGCGGTGCCGGTATTTCGAATCGCCCTGATTCGAAAGACTGCATGCTGCCGTGGACTGACTCAACTATCGAAGCACCCAACAGACTCAACGGCACCATCAAACACGCCAGGCCTAGAACGACCACGATAATAGCGGCCCAGCCCGGACGTCCACCCAACTTCGCAGCCAGTAATTGGTTTAGCGGGTACAGCGTGACTGCCAAGATTACTGACCAAAGCATCAAGTTCAGGAAAGGGTGAAAGATTTCATAGCAGGTCGTTGCCAACACGACGATCAGGCCTGCGCGTATCAATACCTCCAGCAGTTCACTGCCCCCTTTGGGTGCCATAAAGGGTTTGTCAGCCATGGGTATTCTCCTGAAAGGCAATGCGCGTGTGCCGTTAACACCAGTTCCAGCGTAGATGAGAAACGGGAAAGGGTTAACTCATCGAGACCGCAAGTCGGTTTTCAGAAGCGCTCAAAGCCCATGTCGCGCCAACTCCCAGGCACCCGGAAGCCCTCCACTACACGGGAGACGGTGTGTTTGTTGTGGCTGGAAAAACCATCAACCGCAGACCGCTGTTCGCGTCGGGAATGTTGTGATCAGGTCAATGAAAACGCTGCAATTAACGCGTAAACCCACGTAGAGTGCGGGCACGCGGTCGCCAGTGTACGACCATGTTTGAATAACAAGCCCCATCAGGAGCACCGTCGTGTTTGATCCCTTGCGCCATTACCTGTCGCTCCATGACTTCGAGGCCCAGGCCAGGAAAATCCTGCCCAGGCCGTTGTTCGCTTATGTCTCCGGGGCGGTTGAGGAGGGTTACTCGGCGGCGGCCAACCGCACTTCCTTTACGCGTTACGGTTTTAAACCCGATGTGCTGGTCGATGTCTCCAAACGCGACACGGGCCAGCGTCTTTTCGGCCATCAGTACAGCGCCCCGGTGGGTATTGCACCCATGGGGATCGCGGCGATGACGGGCTATCGCAGTGACTTGGTAATGGCCCAGGCGGCCGCTGAAGCCAATGTGCCGTGCATTATGAGCGGCTCTTCATTGATCCGCCTTGAAGAAGTAATTGAAGCTGCACCGGGTACTTGGTTTCAGGCGTATCTGCCAGGCAAACAAGAGCAAATCGACGGATTGATTGATCGGGTAGCAAGGGCAAAAGTGCAGGTTCTGGTCATCACCGTCGACACGCCGGTGGCCGGTAATCGAGAGAACAATGTACGGGCCGGTTTTTCTACACCGTTGCGGCCCAGCGTGTCGTTGGCCTATCAGGGCATCATCCACCCGCGCTGGTTGTTCGGCACCTTCTTCAAAACGCTGTTGAAGCACGGTATGCCGCATTTTGAAAATAATTATGCCGACCGTGGTGCCCCGATTCTGTCCTCAAGCGCGGACAGGAACTATTCTGATCGCGGTCATTTGACATGGGAGCATATCGCTTCAATCAGGCGCAGATGGCAAGGCGTTATGGTCATCAAAGGTGTGTTGAATGTGGCCGATGTGCTCCGTGCCCAGGGCTTGGGGATTGACGGCGTGATCGTCTCAAACCATGGCGGAAGGCAACTGGACGGCAGTGTCGCGCCATTGATCGTGCTGCCTGAAATAGTCGATGCCGCAGGCGATATGGTCGTCATGCTAGACAGCGGAATTCGGCGCGGTACTGACGTACTCAAGGCCTTGGCGTTAGGTGCTAAAGCGGCGTTTATAGGGCGTCCGTTTAACTATGCCGCTGCCGTGGCCGGTAAAGCCGGCGTGGCCCATGCTTTGAAATTGATTACGACCGAAGTAAGCCGCGACATGGGGCTATTGGGCGTGACAACTGTCAATTCCATCCAGAGCCGTCACCTCGTCAATAACTAACGTACACGCGCCTGGACCGTTGACCGAGGCAAGGATCGCATCGGTCAGTGGTGGTAATGTCACGGTAACGTCGTGCGCTGCGGGCAACATCTTTGATCTCCCTTGCTTTTCATTGTCGCGTAACCCATGGTCAGCCGACCGTTGCAGAACTGACAAAGTCAGGTGACCTATGTCTACTACTGAAAAAGCACTCATATTCCAGCGTTATCACAGCCGAAAGCAGCCGTTGATTCTTCCCAACCCTTGGGATGCAGGTAGCGCCAAGATACTTGCGGCGCTGGGGTTTGAGGCGTTGGCTACAACCAGCGCAGGTTTAGCCTTTAGTTTAGGCAAGCGAGATGCAGAAGGTGGTCTATCACGTGACGAGGTGCTCGAAAACGCCCGAAGGATCGCTGAGGCGACAGATTTGCCGGTGAGCGCAGATTTGGAAAACGGCTTTGGAGATTCGCCCGAAGACGTTGCAAAAACTATCCATGCCGCTGCGAAAGTCGGGCTGGTGGGTGGTTCGATTGAGGATGCCACCGGCAAGCTGGCGCATCCTGTCTATGATTTCAATCACGCCGTAGAACGAATAGCAGCCGGTGTTGAGGCCGCGCGAAGCCTGGCGTTTCCGTTTACCTTTGTGGCACGCGCTGAAAACTTCATCAATGGTCGACCTGACCTGGACGACACGCTTCGCCGGCTCATCGCCTTTCAGAACGCCGGTGCCGATGTTCTATTCGCCCCTGGCTTACCTGACCTGGAAACCATTCAGCTTGTTTGTAACGCCTTGGACAAACCGGTCAACGTGGTAATGGGTTTGAGCGGTTGTAAATTTACCGTCGATCAACTTGTTCAGGCAGGCGTGCAAAGGATAAGTCTCGGCAGTTCCCTCGCACGCGCTGCCCTAGGAGAGTTCATCCGCGCCGCTGAGGAGATAAAAAACAACGGCACCTTTAGTTTTGCCGACACCGCCGTCAGCTTTGGTGACGTGAATCGGTTGATGACGCGCAGATAAATGCTTTTAGTACGTCGTTCCAAGGAAGTACCTAATGCCAGGTAAAGAGCCGTTGTGATGCTCGATTCCATTAGCACCTGAAGTCAGGTAGACCAAGCTGCTGGGTCCCATTCCCGATTAAATTCGGTCCCACCGGATTTTGGGATGGCATCAAACCTGGGGCAATCCAGAGGTCCCGGTGGGAGCGAACTTGTTCGCGAAGCAAGCACCGCGGTATTACAGGTACATTCCGCCAACAAGTCGGTCCCTACAGGAATTCAGTCCCGCGGGATCGCCAACCGGCCCCGGATCGCCTGTAACAAGCCACGGACGACGTCGGATTTGGATAGATCCGGAATTCCGGTGCGGGCGAACAGGACCGATAAGCGATTGCGTTGAACCTGCACAAACTGGCCCGGTCGCAAAATAAGTACGCCGACCGGAAGCGTCCTGCAGTGAATTGACGTTTCGGCTCGACGCGATTTCTTATCGATCCGGAGAGTCATACATGAAGAATTACCCACGTCCGCCATTCCCCGAGCAGAAGCAAAGTGTTCCCGGTGAACAGAAGCACATGAATCCAGTACCTGATTGTGGCGAAGAGAGCTACAAGGGTTCCGGGCGTTTGGCCAACAAGGTCGCGCTGATTACCGGTGCCGATAGTGGCATTGGGCGCGCGGTGGCCATCGCGTTTGCCCGTGAAGGTGCCGATGTCGCGATTTCCTATCTTGATGAACATGAAGACGCCAAAGCCACCGCGCAGTGGGTTGAGCAGGCCGGTCGTCAATGCTTATTGATGCCGGGCGATCTGGCGCAACGGTCGCAATGCCTGAGCATCGTCGAGCAGACCGTCGAGCGCTTCGGCCGCATCGACATCCTGGTCAATAACGCGGCTTTTCAGATGACCTACCAAAGTCTGGAAGACATTCCTGACGAGGAGTGGGTGCGCACGTTCGATGTGAACATTACTGCCATGTTCAGGATCACTCAGGCGGCGCTCAAGCACATGCCTGAAGGCAGTTCGATCATCAACACCAGCTCAGTTAACTCGGACATGCCCAAGCCAACATTACTTGCGTATGCCGCGACTAAGGGTGCTATCGCCAACTTCACCGCCGGATTGGCTGAGCTGCTTGGCGAGAAGGGTATTCGCGCCAACAGCGTGGCGCCTGGACCCGTTTGGACACCGCTGATCGTTTCGACCATGACCGCCGACGAGATCAGCTCGTTTGGCTCGCAAACTCCGTTGGGCCGTCCTGGTCAGCCCGCAGAACTGGCGCCACTGTACGTGTTACTGGCCTCGGACGAATCAAGCTATATCTCCGGTTCGCGAGTCGGCGTGACGGGCGGTAAACCTATTCTCTAACGCTGTTGGGCATCAAGGGGAGCATTGAACTCCCCTTGATTGCCTCTATCGATTGAAGTCAAAATCCCGGTTTAATTTGATTCTGAATTGCCAGCGTAACCTGTTGTCCAAAAAACGGCTGCGCGACTGCGGCTGTAACCGATGTCGTTGGAACGGCCAATGGCCTTCTATCAGGAGTTAAAACACATGGCAGCACTGCAACAGCGCACCGTCGATGCGATGAAAAAATCTCAATCGCAATTATCCGCCACGTGGCTTGCAGGTCTGGAAGCCAGCGGCGCCACGCGCAACTTGAAAGAGGACGACCTCAAACAACAAGTCGCCGAATTTTTGCGCTTGAACATGGCCGTTTGGGAAAAAGGCAGCACACAGAGCCTTGCGGGCAGCGACTGGGATGAAACCCGTCAGTTTCTTGAAAAGCTTTCCCATAGCCGGGCATTGCTCGGGCAGGATTCCCAGCAAACCGCCAGTTTCATTTTTTCTTTGAAAGGTGCCCTATTCGGGGTATTGCAGAGCGAATTCAAAGACGACCCGGCCATGTTGGCGGATCAGCTGTGGCAAATCTCCGAGTTGCTGGACGCGTTGGGCATGCACACCATCCGCACCTTCCAGAAATCACGCGAAGCAGTCATCAAGCGGCAACAAGAAGAATTGCTGGAGCTTTCAACGCCTGTAGTCAAATTGTGGGACGGCGTGCTGGCGTTGCCAATGATCGGCACGCTGGATTCGCAGCGCACCCAAGTGGTAATGGAGTCGTTACTGCAACGGATCGTTGATACCGGCTCGGAAATCGCCATTATCGACATCACTGGCGTGCCAACCGTTGATACGTTGGTTGCTCAACACCTCTTGAAAACCGTGACCGCGATCCGCTTGATGGGTGCCGACTGCATCATCAGTGGCGTGCGCCCGCAAATCGCCCAGACCATTGTTCATTTGGGCCTTGATCTTCAAGGAGTGGTGACCAAAGCCAATCTGGCTGACGCGCTGGCACTTGCGCTACGGCGTTTGGGCGTGACCGTCACCAAGGCGGTATAAGCCATGGAGCGGATTCCAATTCTTCAAATGGGTGACTTCCTGCTAGTCACCATTCAAGTGGACATGCACGACCAGCTCGCGCTGACGTTGCAAGACGACCTGTCCGAACGCATCAGCCGCACCTCGGCCAGGGGCGTGTTGATCGATATTTCGGCGCTGGACATGGTCGACTCGTTTATCGGCCGAATGATCGGCACGATCTCCGGGCTGTCACGGATTATGGACGCCGAAACCGTGTTGGTGGGGATGCAACCAGCAGTGGCGATTACCCTGGTTGAACTGGGCATGACTCTGCCCGGCGTGAGCACCGCGCTTAACGTCGAGCGCGGCATGAAACTGCTGCGTGAACGAGTGCTCGCCTAATGACCGTACGCACCAGTGGCACTCAGCCAATCACTATCGAGCAGGACATAGTGGTTGCGCGGCAGTTGGCACGCAAGTTGGCTCAGGAATGCGGCATGCGCTTGATCGACTTGACCAAAATGGTCACCGCAGTGAGCGAGTTAGCACGAAACACCATGGTTTACGGAGGCGGCGGGCACATGGACTGGCAAATTATCGAGGAAGGAATGCGTACTGGCCTGCGGGTGACGTTTCGTGACGACGGTCCGGGAATTCCCGACCTCAAGCTGGCGATGACCGATGGCTGGACCTCGGGCAGCGGCCTGGGATTGGGTTTGACAGGCGCCAAACGCCTTGTTGAAGAGTTTGACCTGGAAACCACACCGGGTGTTGGCACTCGGGTAACGATCACGCGATGGACTTGAACCTGCGCAGTAGTTTGACCGAAGTTCTGTTAATCGAGGACGTAAGTCAAATCGGATATGCTCGCCGCGTCGCGCAAAAACTCGCTGAACGCATTGGTTTCGATGCCACGGATGCCGGGCGAGTTGCGTTGGTAGTCACTGAGTTGGCAAGCAATCTACTCAAGCATGCCGGTCGCGGCGAGCTGCATTTACGAACGCTGCCAAGGGGCGAGTTCCAGGCTATAGAAGTGCTGGCGGTGGACCGTGGCAAAGGTTTCGACCTGCATGCGTGCCTGCCCGATGGTTTTTCTACCCGTGGCACTCAGGGTATCGGGTTGGGCGCGGTGTACCGCCAGGCGCAAGTATTCGACGTTTACTCAGACTCACGCGGAACGGTGATTCTGGTGCGTTTCTTTCAGCGTTCAGATACCGCCAGGGATCAGCGCTTTGGCGTTAGCCAACATTCACTGCATAACGATCCGGCGTGCGGTGATGTGTGGGGGTTATCGGTCAAGGATCAACGGATCAGTGCGTTGATCATTGATGGTCTCGGCCACGGCGAAGACGCCGAGCGTGCCGGATTGGCTGGTGCTTCAGCGTTCTATCTCGACCCCTTTGCTACGCCGACGCTATTGCTCGAAGACATGCACTACGCCATGAAAGGCACTCGCGGCGGCGCGCTAGCCCTGGCGCATTTCGATGGTGGTAACGATGTATTGCGCTTCGTAGGCATCGGCAACATCGGTGCCTGCATAATCGATGCGGAAAAGTCTCGCGGGCTCGCCTCGCACCCCGGTATCGTAGGCCTGCAATACCGTAAGGCGCAGGTATTTGAATACCCTGACGTGAAGGGGCAATTGCTGATTATGTACAGCGATGGCTTGCAGTCGCGCTGGAATCTCCGGGATTATCCCGGACTGATGCTTCGTCACCCAGCAGTCATTGCGGCGTTACTGCACCGCGATTACAGCCGAGGCCGCGACGACGTCACTGTATTGGTAGTTGCTTTGGAGACTTCTCATGCCTGAAACGACGCCGGTCGACGCCAATGAAGCACAGCTTGAGGTTCTGCGGTTACGCGATGAAATGGCGGCGCTCAGTTCCGAGCTGAATGAAACCAATCAGGGGGTCCTTGCGCTGTATGCGGAGTTGGACGTGCAGGCCGAAGACCTGCGTCAGGCGTCAGACCTCAAAAGTCGCTTCCTGTCTTATATGAGCCATGAATTCAGGACGCCGCTGGGCTCGATCCTCAGCATTACCGGCTTGCTCGCAGATGAGTTCGACGGGCCACTCGCCCCGGAGCAACACAAACAAGTGGCGTTTATCAGCGCGGCGGCTCGTGAACTAAGCGACATGGTCGACGATTTGCTGGACTTGGCTAAAATCGAAGCGGGGCGTATCACTATTTCCCCTGCGTGGTTCGACATGCTCGACTTGTTCGCCGCGTTGCGGGGCATGTTCCGGCCCATCGTCGACATGACCTCGGTAGATATGATTTTCGAAGCGCCGGTCGGCATTCCGCAGCTGTACACCGACGACAAAAAGCTCGCTCAAATCTTGCGCAATTTCATCTCCAACGCGCTCAAATTCACCAAACGGGGTGAGGTCCGGATATTGGCGCGAATGGAGAACGCAACAGAGATCCGGTTTTCCGTGACGGATACCGGTATCGGTATTCCCGCTGAACTACATGGCGCATTGTTCGAGGATTTTTCTCAGGTTGATTCACCGTTACAGAAGCGTCTGCGCGGCACTGGGCTTGGGCTGTCACTGTGCAAACGCTTCGCTGGTCTGCTGGGCGGTCGGGTAGGCGTAGAAAGCCAGCCGGGAATCGGCTCTACATTTTTCGTGATCATCCCGTTGGCGATCGCCTTGGAGCCAAGCGATGAAGCGTGAAGTCAAGCTGCTGATTGTCGACGATAACGCGGCCACCCGTTACGCCTTGCGCAGGCGCATGGAGCGTCATGATTATCTGGTACTTGAGGCGGGGACGGGTACTGAAGGACTGGCACTGATCGCTTCAGAGGCGCCGGATGCATTGATTCTCGACGTCAATCTGCCGGACATGAGCGGCTTCGATATAGTCCGCCAGTTGCGCTCCGAGCCTCGTACCGCGCTGTTGCCGGTGGTGCATGTGTCGGCGGCATCGGTTCAGACCGGCGATATCATTACCGGCCTCGAGGCGGGCGCCGATGCCTATCTGATTCACCCGATCGATCCGGATGTCTTGTTGGCGACGGTTAGAACCTTGCTGCGGGTGCGTGACACCGAATATGCGTTACGTGAAAGCGAAGCGCGTTTTCGTGAGATTTTCATTAATGTTTCAGCGCCTATTGCGGTGCTGGATGCACAGCTGAAAGTGTACGAATGCAACCATGCGTTCGCACAACTTATCCAGCAGAGCGTGACCAAAAAAGACATTTTAGAATGCTTCGTTGATGATCAGATCGCGATCATTCAGGAGCTTCGTGAAGGCCTTGCCGCTGGCGAACGCTGGAAGGGTACGCTGGCTATGCGGGTCAAGGGCGAGGTGCGTGAAACGGAGTGGCAGATTTCGCCGTACCGCACCCCGGGCCTGAGTCTGGTGTTTGTCGAAGACGTTACCGAGCATCGTCAGCGCGAACAGTCGCACCTCGCGCAATTGGATACGGTCAACTCTCAGTTGGCTCACGAAGTTGCCGAGCGCGCACGTACCGAAGCGCAGTTGCTGCAAGTACAGAAAATGGACGCCATCGGTAAGCTGACCGGGGGGATTGCCCATGACTTCAATAACCTGCTCACTGGCATCATTACTGGCCTGGAACTGATCAAGAGTCGCACCGAGCAAAGCAAGCCGGACAAGGTGTTGCGCTATGCCGATGCCGCCTTGACCTCGGCGATGAGCGCTGCAGCGTTGACCCATCGCCTGCTCGCGTTCGCACGACAGCAGCCATTGGACACGCGCCCCATCGATATCAATGAGCATGTGCGCTCACTTGAGGACTTGCTGCGACGGACTATCGGCAAGCGCATCACTCTGACCTTGGAGCTCACGGCGAAATCCGCAGTCGCCCTGGCCGATGCCAGTCAGTTGGAAAGTGCCTTGCTGAACCTGGTCATTAATGCTCGGGATGCTCTACCCATGGGCGGCAATATTAGCGTCACCACGTTCGCCGCGCATTTTCAGGGTGATCCAAAGTTGGCCGATGGGTCCTACGTGGCGTTAACCGTCAAGGATGACGGAGTGGGTATCGACCACAGCGTAATCGATAAGGTGTTCGATCCGTTTTTCACCACCAAGCCGATTGGGGAGGGGACCGGGTTAGGCCTGTCGACCATTTACGGCTTTGCCCGGCAGTCCGGTGGCGATGCGAATATTCGCAGCATCGCCGGGCGCGGCACCGAAGTGACCCTGATGATCCCGGCGTCAGCCAACATGGCCGTGGCGCCCGCGGAGGTCACTACCGAGCGAGCGCGCGGTGCTGGCGAACATATTCTGATCGTCGAAGACACTGCCTCGGTGCGGATGTTTGTCAACGAAGTGTTAGTTGATATCGGTTACCGCTGTACTCAGGCAGCCGACATAAGGACTGCACTGTCGATGCTGGAAAACGACAGTTCCATTGAGCTTCTGTTAACTGATGTGGGTCTGCCGCATATGAATGGTCGAGAGCTGGCTGATATCGCCCGTGGCTGGCGCGCCAGTCTGCCGGTGTTGTTCATGACCGGTTACGCCGAGAATGCCGTTAATCGACAGAGCTTTCTAGGCGAAAAAATGGACATGATTATCAAGCCGTTCCAGCTCAGCGAACTGTTGAATAAAGTGCGCAAGATGCTGGATGGCGCTTAACGTTGTTATCGGTCTTGAAGGCAGGGTTTATCCAGCGCAAGGGTAATTCGCTTGCCCGGTTTGTTGGCAATTTTGCTGGCTTGGCCGTCCCGCTGCTTACCGGTGCGGGCTTGGCTGATCAATGCCGGAATCAGCATGCCTTCGGGCAGGTTTTTCCAGAAGCGCGCCGGTAGGTGCCCTTGCATCACTTTAGGGTTCAAGCGAGCGGGATTGAAGATGTGGCTGTAATAGGTCAGCCACAAATCGCCGCACGGGTCATCGATATTTTGTGCCAGATGTTTCCAGCTTGCCGGGCAGATGCGCTGATGAATGAGCTGCTCACCGTCGTAATAAACACCGTCTTGTGGCGTCGCGATCATCCAGCGCTGTTGGCCCATTCGGCCGATGAAATGCTCGCTGGCGCTGTGCAAAATGTCATGGGCCGGTTCATGCCAGGCGACGTATTGCGGCAGCTCGGCTGACTGCACATGCTGCGGGTTTTCGGACTTTTCATCGTGAGCAATAAGCTGCGGGACTGCTACAAAGCGCACGAACGCATGCAGGTGGTGCGCTTCACGCTGGACCGACTTGATTCGACGATGCAGCTCACTGCCGAGCTTGTCCCCCGCCAGCATTGCTGTGCGATCACCGTGACTGACTCGCCACAGTACTTCGTACAACAGGCTCCAGCGTTGCTCGCCACGGTAGCGCGAAGCATTTTCCAGCAGCGCGATTAACGCCAGAGGAATACGCGCCTGGAATGGCCCTTGATGCTCGGAAATCGCCTCGTCAGTAGCAAACATGTCCGCCGACCGTTGCAGCGACCAACTGACGCGCGCCGGGTCGATCTGATGGCTGAGCAGCCAGCGCGCCTGTTGTCGCCAAGTGCTGAATAGCTCATCACAATCGAGGCTGATCATCCCCATAATCCCATCTGTACGGGCTGCGGCCGGTCCTGCAACTGCTGGCGCAGGGAATGGCTGCTGTTCTCCGCCTGCCGGGGATGGTAATCGCACGTGATGAAAAACGGTTTGGCTTTAGTTAATACGCAGCGTAACCGCGTCAGGTCTTCGTAGCGAATGCGCCGCTGACGTCGCAGTTCCACCAGGCGTTTGGTGGTGCGGATGCCAATGCCGGGGATGCGTGCAATCATCGCTGGCTCGGCACGGTTAAGGTCCAGCGGAAACAGGTCACGGTTCTCTAATGCCCATGCCAGCTTTGGGTCAATATCCAGCGCCAGATCGCCGGGCCCTTGAAACAGCTCCCCGGCTTTAAAACCGTAAGCGCGCAACAAGAAATCAGCCTGATACAAGCGATGTTCGCGCATCAATGGCGGGGCGGCTAACGGTACGCTTTTGGGGCTGTTGGGGATCGGGCTAAACGCTGAGTAGTACACCCGCCGCAGGCGGAAATTGCCGTACAGTGATTCTGCGCTGTGCAAAATCGTGCTGTCGTCCGTGTCATCGGCGCCCACGATCATTTGCGTGCTCTGCCCGGCAGGGGCGAAGCGTGGCGCACGCGGTTCGTTACGCACGGTTTGCTCGCCGGTAAATATGGTCTGCATGGCGCGCTTGATCGAGCCGACGTCCTTTTCCGGGGCCAGGGTCTTGAGGCCGAGGTCGGTGGGCAATTCAATATTGACGCTTAACCGATCGGCATAGCGCCCGGCCTCTTCGATCAATAATGGGTCGGCATCGGGAATTGTCTTCAGGTGGATGTAGCCGCGGAACTCATGTTCTTCGCGCAGCAGCTTCGCTACCCGGATTATCTGCTCCATGGTGTAGTCGGCTGATCGAATGATGCCGGAACTGAGGAACAGACCGCTGACGCAATTGCGTCGATAGAAATCCAGCGTCAAGGTCACCACTTCTTCTGGCGTGAAGCGCGCACGAGGGACATCGCTGGAGCGCCGATTGACGCAATATTGGCAGTCGTACAAACAGAAGTTGGTCAGAAGTATTTTCAGCAGCGAGACGCAACGGCCGTCTGGCGTATAGCTGTGGCAGATGCCCATGCCATCGGTGGCGCCGAGCCCGGTCTTGCCTTGAGAACTGCGCTTGGGCGCGCCGCTGCTGGCGCAGGAAGCGTCGTACTTGGCCGCGTCAGCGAGGATGCTCAGCTTTTCGATGAGTTGCATGGGACGCTCGCGCACTGGTTTTATATACAGTACAAGGTCGCTGGGCAGCACTCAAGGGGCAGAGCGGTGGATGCCCTACCGGTGGTCTGAGGAACTTAGCGCCAAAAAACCTCGATAACGCATAACTCTCTGATTCCCATGAATTCAATTGAAGGCGGGCTTGGTCGCGATGGATCGCGAAGCGGTCCCGGCTCACCGCAAGGACGCTTCGCTCTTAGTTACTGGCCTTGCCGGCAGCTGTGGAATATATCCAGTGTCGGTTGATAAACGCCGGTCTGTACGCCGAACATGCCCAACACTGAGCTGAACATGTAATCGTGGCTCAGGTCAGTGTTGTCGCGTTTGCCTTCCAGGCATTTGCGGTCGACGGCGGCGTCAGTGAGGGTGCTGCTGCCGAACCACATGACCATGGGCACGTGGGTTTGCGCGACCGGGGCGATGGCGTATGGGGCGGCGTGCAGGTAAACGCCGTTTTCGCCAAGGGATTCGCCGTGGTCTGATACATAGATCATCGACGTGTCGTACTTTTCCTGATTTTTACGCAGCAGTTCCACCACTTTGGCCAGGAAATGGTCGGTGTACAGGATTGTATTGTCGTACACGTTGAGCAGTTCATCCGAGCTGCAACTGCCTAATTGGTTGGTATGGCAAACCGGCGTAAAACGCTCCATATTCTTCGGGTAGCGTTCGTAGTATTCCGGGCCGTGGCTGCCATCTGAGTGGAGCACGATGATGGCGTTGTCCTTGAGGTTGTCGATGTAATCCTGAAGGCCCACCAACAGGGACTCGTCGAGGCAGGTGCTGCCATCGCAAAATGGACTTGGCTGGTTTTTCGGAATGTCTTTGTTCGGTACCCGCAGGCAAGTTCCTTTGCAGTCACTGTTGTTCTCCAGCCACAGCACCTGGACGCCAGCGCGCTGCAAGATGTCCAGCAGGCCTTCGTAGGTTTTGCCTTTTTTATCGCTGTACTCCTTGCGCGGAAACATCGAGAACATGCAAGGCACAGACACGGCCGTCGAAGTGCCGCAGGAGCTCACCTGGGTGAAATTGAGGACGTCCAGCTTCGCCAGTTCCGGGTTGGTCTCACGTGCGTAGCCATTCAGTGAGAAGTGGTCGGCACGGGCGGTTTCACCCACCACAAAAATCATCAGGCTCTTTTTACTGCGCAGTTGGCTGGCGGTGCTTAATGTCGCGTCGTCACCCACGGTCTGAATTTTTACGTTCTGTTTGATCGAGAAGCGGTCTTTGGTCAATTTACCCACCGCGTACACATAGTTGGTGGGGTTGATAAAGTGGGTCAGTTCGTCCTGCTTACGGAAGATCGGCGCGTAGGTCGAATAGAAAGCGCCCACCGACACGGCAATCACGATGACGCAAGCGATCATGGCGAGGATCTTGTTTAGCAGCCCCGGCAGCACCTTTCGGTACATAACCGGCGTCCGCCAGATCACAATGATCGGCAATAAACCCAGCACGGCCAGGTACACGAACAGTTTGGCGCTGACCAACGCAGTGGCTTCGGCCGGGTTGGTTTCTACCACGTTCTGAATCATCACCGTGTCGATGGAGATGCCATATTCGTTCATGAAATAGGCAGCAGACGCCGAACACAGGGCAAACAGGCTGAGGATGGGCTTGAGGGTCGGCCTGAACGAGAACGGCAGCAGCAGCAGGGTAAAGGCCGCCCAGAGGAAAAACCCGAATGACAGTTCAAACAACAACGCCTTGATGCCCTGCAGTTGCGTGAGCCCGACCAGCGCCTTCCACGTAGCGAGGTTGTAAAACACCACCAAAGCCAATGAAAACAGGATGACTAGCCGTGTAGAACTGACGCGCTTGAGCATGAACCCACCGTGGACGACAAAAAGATTGGCGGGATTCTCGCAGCTCTTTTGCTTTTGTTCACGGAGCTTTTCATGAAAACGTCACAAACGAAATTCAAAGCGCTCGCCGTCTACATGGCAGTCAATTACCCAAAGCCTTTTACATCGGCGGCGTAATACCATTTTCGCCCGCGGAAATGGACAGCGCATTCAGGCTGTTATCAGCCGCTTTCTGCGCGAACATCACAATTTTAACCCCTGGTTTTAGCAGGTTGCGATCACCCGGCACCAAGTTGACGATGGGTACATCGTCCGGTACGACCACGGTTTTTTCACCGCCTTTGTATTTGACGGTCATGGTCCGGCCGTTGCTGGTCACCAAATCTCCCACGCTACCGTTGGTCATAGTGCTGTCCTTGGCCAGGTCGAAGGCGCGATGGCCATCGCCGGTGCCAGCCATGGCGGGCGGGAACACATGCACTTCCAGCGCTTTCAACGTGCCGTCTGGCAACGGAACAGCGGCGGTGCCGACATAGCTGCCGGGCTTGATGTCGGATATTTGGGCCAGGGTCACGCCGCGTACCTGGGTGTCTTTGGTCAGGTTAATAAGCAAATCTTCGCCACGGTTGGTGTGGACTTTCAGAGCGTCGCCGTCGAGGGCAGTGATGGCGCCACGCACGCCAATCCGTGGCGCGGGCGCAGTGTCTTCAGCGTGGACGGAAACAACGGTCATGAGCGTCGCCGCGACAAGTGTCGAGGCCATTACTCCATTGCGCAGGCGTGTGCCGAAAATAGACTTCATGCAGGTGATTTCCTTTGCGATTGACGTGTAGTTTTCTTGAGGGCTGAGCTTATACCGATTAGTGGGGCAGGGCGCTTTTTGCAGAGGGATGAACTCCGTCAGACCGTTGGTACTCACACTTCTGTAAGAACCAACTTGTTGGCGAAGGGCTCATGCGGTGTGTCTGAGATACCTCTTCGCCAACAACTGGGCTCATACGGATTATATTCAATCTGTTATCTATCATTTGGTTAGGTGTTTGGAGTGATTGCATGACGATGAGCGAGCACACTCAGAAAGCCAGAGTATTTGAAACCGACTTGCCGGCGCGGCTGGACCGGCTGCCGTGGGGGCGGTTTCATACGCTGCTGGTGATTGCGCTCGGCATTACGTGGCTACTCGATGGGCTGGAAGTGACGCTGGCGGGTTCGGTGTCGGGGGCACTGAAAAACAGCCCGGTGCTGCATTTATCCAACAGCGACATTGGCTTGGCGGGCGGCGCTTATCTGACCGGCGCTGTGCTGGGTGCGCTGTTTTTCGGCTGGCTGACCGACCGTTTGGGACGGCGTAAGCTGTTTTTCATCACGCTATTCATCTATGTCAGTGCGACCGCCGCGACGGCGTTTTCTTTCAGTATGTGGAGCTTCGTGCTGTTCCGCTTTTTGACCGGAATGGGCATCGGCGGCGAATACACTGCCATTAATTCGACCATCCAAGAGTTCACCCCGGCGCGGTTTCGTGGCTGGGTTGACCTGACCATCAACGGTACGTTCTGGTTAGGTGCTGCGTTGGGGGCAGGCGGTTCAATCATCCTGCTCAATCCGCAAACTGTCGGCGGCGATCTGGGCTGGCGCTTGTGTTTTGGTATCGGCGCGGTACTGGGATTGGTGATCCTGTTTATGCGCCTTTGGGTACCCGAGAGCCCGCGTTGGTTGCTGATACACAATCAGCCGGAAGAAGCGAAACGAATCGTCGAGAACATCGAAGGTCAATTTCGTCAGCAGGGGCATACGTTGCAACCGACAACCGAGCCGCCTTTACGCCTGCTTTCCCGGGATCACACGCCGTTGCGTGAGGTCTTCGATACCTTGTTCGTGACCTATCGCCGTCGCGCCCTGGTGGGGCTGACGTTGCTCACCGCCCAAGCGTTTTTCTACAACGCGATTTTTTTCACCTACGCCTTGGTGCTGACCGATTTTTATGGCGTGCCGTATGAGCGTATTGGTTGGTATGTGCTGCCGCTGGCACTGGGTAATTTCTGCGGTCCATTGTTGCTGGGGCGGCTGTTTGACGTGGTCGGCCGTCGAGTGATGATCAGCCTGACGTATGGGGTATCCGGTGTATTGCTGGCCATCAGCGGTTATCTTTTTCAGCAGGGGCTGCTGAGCGTGATGCAGCAAGCAATCGCCTGGATGGTCATCTTCTTTTTCGCCTCGGCAGCGGCGAGTTCTGCGTACCTGACCATTGCCGAAACATTTCCCCTGGAAATTCGCGCGTTGGCCATCGCAGTGTTTTACGCCTTCGGCACAGGGCTGGGTGGAATTGTCGGGCCGACGTTGTTTGGCCACCTGATCGAAACCCACAGTCGCAGTAACGTCTTTATCGGTTACTTGTTAGGCGCCGGGCTGATGCTGATGGCGACCATTGTTCAGGCAATTTGGGGCGTGGCCGCCGAGCGTCAATCATTGGAGTCGGTAGCCCGACCGCTTTCCCAAGCCCATGAAAGTCATGGCTGAGGTGAGGGTTACGATGCTTTCATCAGTGCCGAACAGGCGGTTTTGTAGGCTTCATGCTGGTATTTGTTCAAGGATGTAGCCAGCGCAAAGTCGTGTTTTTTATGCTGAGCGCTGACGGTCTGCGGCGAGACCAGAATCACGTTGCAATCATTGAGTAACTGCAGAATACCTTCGATCTTGAACGTCGTTGGCCCACCGGCAAACTCGCCTTTTTTACTGCGCTTTTTGATGGCCAGTTGTTCGATGCCATTGTCCCGGACAAACGCCATGACCAGGGCTGCGAACGCTTTAACGTTGCCTGACTCGTCATCGTCCTCAAGGGCAATTTTTTTGGTCGACACAGGCATGTGTTCGAGGGCGTTGTTACGCAGGGTAGCGACAGCGAAGATTGCTTCGCTGCCCTTGATTTCGATGCCACAAATTTTCATGTGAAGACCGCGCAAAAAGAGTGGCGGTTATTTTCGTCTCTTTTGCGGCCGAAGGCTAACTGATAAAAATTCCACGGGCCATACCGGAGGCCGCGACAAGGATGACGATAATCAACCCGACCTGAATATGGCTGATTCTCGAATACAGTAACGCGCGATGGGTATCGATCGGTGCACCCACTTTAAACGCGTTGCGCCATTTGATCAGTGCAACCATCGGCGCGACTTCAAGTATCAAAATCGCCACGAATGCGGCCATTTTCAAATGAAACAGCGGTTGATGCAGGTAATAAAAAGTTCCTTTTTCAAAGCCGCCAAATGCGCGCATTGCCCCGGTCACCAAGAGTACCGCAGCGGCAATTCCCCAGAAGTTATCCG
>NZ_JAQGNX010000008.1 GCF_028293835.1 Pseudomonas sp. | reverse complement strand
GATCGCGATTTTTTGTGGGAGCAGCTTTGCTCCTACAGATTCGTGTTTGCTGCGCGTCAGCGGGGGCGTCGGAGACGTGGCGGAACCTCCTACAGATGCCAGATGAAACGGCGTCGACGGGCAACCTCAGAACGTAATGGTCATAAAAAAGCCCGCCGTTCATTCTGAACGACGGGCTTTCTGTTGATGCGTAAAACTCACATCATTTTTTCAAACCGTAATGCTCATCGAGCATGCCGGGTGCATTCGGGGTTTTGGGCGCATAGTCCTTTGGCGCTTCCGAGTTGCGTGGCGGCGTCAGGCGATCGCGAGGCGCTTGAGTGGTATCGGCATGCAGACTGGCCAGTAACCGCTGACGCGTCTGCTCATCCAGCGCCAGGCGGCTGGCGCCGTCAGCGAGATGTTCCTGTACGTCCTGATGGCTCTGCGCAAGCTTGTTCACCAGGCTAGCCGTGCTGTTGAAGTGTGTAACCACCTCGTTTTGATAACTGTTGAAGCGCTCCTGAACATCATCCAGCTGGCGCTGAGTGCTGCTGGGTGCGGCGTTGGGCAGCAGACGAGCGACCAGGAAACCAATGACGACACCTGCAACCAGGGCGAGAGTCGGCAACAACCAAACTAATAGCGAGTGTTCCACGAGTCCTTCCTCTATAAACGGCTTTGCTTTACGTTAACGGCTCGAACCTGCTCTGTATACCGCGACACGCTCACGGATTATGCCAGACGCAGACAATCAGCTAGACGAGTCGACCCAAATCGAGGTCACGGAGTTCATTTTTGCTCATGCGCGAAACCCCTGTATTGATTGATGGCCCAGTGGGCCAAATCGAAGCCCTGTACCTGGATCTCGAAGACGCTCGCGGTCTGGCGCTGGTCTGCCATCCTAACCCGGTGCAGGGTGGGACCATGCTGAATAAAGTGGTGTCGACGTTACAGCGCACCGCGCGCGACGCCGGTTTGATTACCCTGCGCTTCAACTATCGGGGGGTCGGCGCCAGCGCTGGCGCGTCCGATATGGCCTCTGGCGAAGTCGATGACGCCCAAGCCGTTGCGCAATGGTTGCGCAATAAACACCCTGACCTGCCCATTACTTTGCTGGGCTTTTCATTTGGCGGGTTTGTCGCGGCCAGCCTCGGCGGACGCCTGGAAGCCAAAGGTGAAAACCTCAAAGCGCTGTTCATGATTGCGCCGGCGGTCATGCGTCTGACCCCCGAGCATCCGCTGCCGCAGAATTGCCCGCTTACCCTGATACAACCGGAAACAGATGAGGTCATCGAGCCACAAGTTGTCTACGACTGGTCCGACGCTTACGAACGTCCCCATGAGCTGCTGAAAGTGGCAGAATGCGGACATTTTTTTCACGGCAAGCTGACCGAATTAAAAGATCTGGTCCTGCCGCGTCTTTGCAATTGATTGCAGCCAGAAGCGCCTGAACCTGCGGGCGCCCAACCCGCCCCACTCTAATAAGCAGCGATTAGCCATGACCACTCGTATCCTGACCGGCATTACCACTTCCGGTACGCCGCACCTCGGTAATTATGCCGGTGCCATTCGCCCGGCGATCATTGCCAGCCGCCAGAGCGATGCCGATTCGTTCTACTTTCTGGCTGACTACCACGCCCTCATCAAGTGCGATGACCCGCTGCGCATTCAGCGCTCGCGTCTGGAAATCGCTGCGACGTGGCTGGCTGCGGGCCTGGATGTCGATCGGGTGACGTTCTATCGCCAGTCCGACATCCCGGAAATCCCTGAGCTGACCTGGTTGTTGACCTGTGTGGCGGCCAAGGGTTTGCTCAATCGTGCCCATGCTTACAAGGCCTCGGTGGATAAAAACGTCGAAACCGGCGAAGACCCGGACGCCGGGATCACCATGGGCTTGTACAGCTACCCGGTGTTGATGGCCGCTGACATCCTGATGTTCAACGCCCACAAAGTACCTGTGGGTCGTGATCAGATCCAGCACGTGGAAATGGCCCGTGACATCGGCCAGCGCTTCAATCACTTGTTCGGCCAAGGCAAAGAGTTTTTTGTCATGCCCGAAGCGCTGATTGAAGAAAGCGTCGCTACGTTGCCAGGGCTGGATGGACGCAAGATGTCGAAGAGCTACGACAACACCATCCCGTTGTTCAGCAGCGCTAAAGATATGAAAGCGGCGATTTCGCAGATTGTCACTGACTCGCGCTTGCCGGGCGAAGCCAAAGATCCGGACAACTCGCACCTGTACACCCTCTACCAAGCCTTCGCTACGCCTGAGCAAGGCGCTGAGTTCCGTTCTGAGCTGTTGCAGGGCTTGAGTTGGGGCGAGGCCAAGCAGCGGCTGTTTGCGCTGCTTGATACGGAGCTGAGCGAGGCCCGTGACAGCTACCACGGTTTCATGGCGCGTCCGGATGATCTGGAAGATATTTTGCTCGCCGGCGCCGAAAAGGCCCGCCGTGTCGCGACGCCGTTCCTCGGGGAACTGCGTGAAGCAGTGGGGCTGCGGTCTTTCCGCAGTGCGGTGCAAAGCGCCGGCAGCGGCAAGAAAAAAACCAGCAAAGGCGCGCGCTTCGTCAGCTTCCGTGAAGACGATGGACGCTTCCGTTTCCGCTTGCTGGCTGCTGATGGGGAGCAGCTCTTGTTGTCGCGCCATTTTGCCGATGGCAAGGCTGCAGGGGCCGTCAGTAAGCAATTGCAGCAAGGTGGCGAGTTGGATCTGCGCAGTGAAGAGGATCGCTTCACGGTGTGGATCGACGATGCCTGTGTCGCAGACAGCCCTGAGTTTGCCGACAGCGCAGCGCGGGATGCGGCCATCGACAATCTGAAGCTGGCATTGACCCCGCAATAGGTCTGATTGCCATTTTCAGGGGTCGTCGCTACAGTGGCGACCCGTTTTTGTCACCTTGCTAACCTATATGACCCCCCTAGAACGATACCAGGCTGATCTGAAGCGCCCCGACTTCTTCCACGATGCCGCGCAGGAAACTGCTGTGCGCCATTTGCAACGTCTGTACGACGACCTGGTCGCCGCGCAGCACGGCAAGCCGGGTCTGCTCGGTAAGCTGTTTGGCAAGAAGCCCCAGGCGCCCGTCAAAGGTTTGTATTTTTGGGGCGGTGTCGGCCGTGGCAAGACCTACCTGGTAGACACCTTCTTCGAAGCCTTGCCGTTCAAGGAAAAGGTCCGGACTCACTTCCACCGCTTCATGAAGCGTGTGCACGAAGAGATGAAGACCCTTAACGGCGAGAAAAACCCGCTGGTGATCATTGCCAAGCGTTTTTCTGATGAAGCGCGAGTGATCTGTTTCGACGAGTTTTTCGTTTCGGACATCACCGACGCCATGATCCTTGGCACTTTGATGGAAGAGTTGTTCAAGAACGGAGTGACTCTGGTTGCGACATCGAACATCGTTCCGGACGGTTTGTACAAAGACGGCCTGCAACGTGCGCGCTTCCTGCCCGCAATTGCTTTGATCAAACTTAACACCGATATCGTCAACGTCGACAGCGGCGTGGATTATCGTCTGCGTCACCTGGAGCAGGCGGAGTTGTTTCACTTCCCGCTGGACGAAGCCGCCGAAGAAAGCCTGCGCAAAAGCTTTCGAGCGCTGACGCCGGAGTGCACTCAGGCGATCAAAGACGATGTGCTGATGATCGAGAACCGCGAAATTCGCGCCATGCTCACTTGCGATGACGTGGCCTGGTTTAACTTCCGCGAACTGTGTGACGGCCCGCGCAGCCAGAATGATTACATCGAACTGGGCAAGATATTCCATGCGGTATTGATTAGCGGCGTGGAGCAAATGAGCGTCAAAACCGACGACATCGCCCGGCGCTTCATCAACATGGTCGATGAATTCTACGACCGCAACGTCAAGCTGATCATTTCGGCCGAAGTTGAGCTCAAGGATTTGTACACCGGTGGCCGCCTGAACTTCGAGTTCCAGCGCACCCTCAGTCGCCTGTTGGAAATGCAATCCCACGAATTCCTGTCGCGGGCGCATAAACCCTAGCGAGTAGCGTTGCGTTTCCGTGGAGGATTGCCTGCCTTATCTGTAGGAGGTTCCTTCACGTCTCCGACGCCGCGCTGTCGCTCAACAAACACAAAACCGGTAGGAGCTGCCGAAGGCTGCGATAGGGTCGCACGACCTTCAGCGGTATCACGAGGGCGACCGGTTCCCGGTCGAATCGCAGCCTTCGGCAGCTCCTACAGATATCTTTTAATTCAATAAGTTATGCGTTGTTTGATCGGAGCTGGCCTCGTCATGGCCAGCCTCGGGCAGATCGAGATCCATTCAGATGGACGATGTCTGAGTTTAGACTTTTTTTGAATTTGTCTTCCTGTCGAAGGGGTTAGATATTAAGTCGCATCAACGGCTTGGTATTAACCTGAAGCGGGAGCAAAACTAATGACTACGATTGGAGTCTTTGCGTCGATCTTCAACGACGCGGGAGAGATTTTATGCGTCCAGCGCAATTACCCTCCCTTCGGATGGACTACGCCTGGCGGTAAGTTAGAAGATGGAGAGGCGCCGGAGGTCGCTGTTGTTCGTGAGGTATTAGAGGAGACGGGGTATCACGTTAAGGTCGAGCGGCTTATTGGACTGTACGCAGCGCCCTTCAAGAACGATCTGGTTATTTCCTTCGCCTGCCGAATTACAGGTAGAGATCAGTGGGAGGCCAATGATGAAATTTCTGCAGCAGCCTTTTTCCACCTTGTGACATTGCCTGTGTCTATGAAAGCTAATACCCGCGTCAGGATCCGTGATGCGGGTGAAGGCAAACATGGAGTATGGAGAACCTTCACCGCAGAAGAGCACGGGTGATATTCGAAGGTGTAGTCTCTTTCCCAAGTTATTGGGTAGCCCATCTAGCCTCGCTTCATCGCTTCATCGCTTCATCGCTTCATCGCTTCATCGCATCAGGGGCATCGTCAAGCCCCCTGCAAAAACTGCTGGCGGTATTGATTCGGTGACAGTTCCGTATGCTGGCGAAACAAGCGCGCGAAGAAGCTGGCATCGTCATAGCCGACCTCGTAGCTGATCGTTTTT
>NZ_JAQGNX010000179.1 GCF_028293835.1 Pseudomonas sp. | reverse complement strand
AAGCTCCGTAAATCATGGATCTACGGAGCTTGTTTATGATGGAGGCCGAGGTCGGAATCGAACCGGCGTAGGCGGATTTGCAATCCGCAGCATAACCATTTTGCTACTCGGCCCCAAACGTCCAATGCCAAAATCGCTGACACTAAACGCATACAACTTCGAGTTGAACGAGAGACGTTAATCTGTCTCTCAACCCTTTGAAATCTATAGGTTTTTCTGCATTCCCACATCAGGAATGGACGCAATTTTGGACTTGTTCGCCGGGCATGTCAAGAACCGAGGGGAAATAATTCCGGATACCGGTATCAGGCCATTGGCAGCGCTCATGCCGACTCGATAACTCCGCTGTTGACCCAACCGAGCCGGTTGCCGCAAAGAGACTCACCCGATTACCTATAGTTCACGCGACTTAGCAAAAAATGGCGCCACTCGTCTGACAAACGCCTAAAGTTGTGATCAAGTCAGCAGATATAGCTGATAGCCATCAAGCGCTAACCCCAACGATTAGGGAAAAGAGATGCCCACTCATCCATCGTACGGCGAGTCCGATTCCACCCCTCCCCGCTCCGCGGCCTTTTTCTGGCTGCCTTCAGTGATCTCGATTATCGGCTGCGGGGGACTGTTAACCCTGGCGGGCCTGCAGATGTCGGCATTGCTATGGACTGCTGGACTGCTACTGGTTGGAATCATCGCAGGTTTCTGGAGCGCCAATCGCCAAAGCCTGCTTCTTTCCCGAGCGGTGGCTCACGCATTGAGGGCTGACCATGCCGCCTTGCAGTTGCAGCATTCCACTGCTGCGGTCGGCGGCCTTGAAGCGGTATGCCTGGAAGCGGTGCCGATCTGGGCCAAGCAAGTTGAAAGCTCACGCCAGCAAACCGAGACCGCGATTGTCGAGTTAAGCAGCCGCTTCTACGCTATTTCCAATCGGTTGCAGGAAACCGTCAACGCCTCGCAGTCGGCGGCCGGTAATTTGTCTGGCAAATCCGAGGGCAGCGCCCTTGAAGTGTTGGCGCAGAGCGACAGCGAACTGGTGAAGGTTATCGATTCCCTGAAAGCCAGCCAATATAGCCGCGATCAAATGCTGGCTCAGGTCCACAACCTCACCGCCTACACTGGCGAATTGCGGACCATGGCCGCTGAAGTTGCGGCAATCGCGCAACAAACCAACTTGCTGGCACTGAACGCCGCCATCGAGGCGGCGCGTGCCGGGGAAGCGGGACGTGGCTTCGCGGTGGTAGCTGATGCGGTCCGTACGCTGTCGAGCCAGTCCAGCGAGACCGGGCAAAAAATGTCGGCCAAGGTCGACATCATCAATGGCGCGATTACCCAACTGGTGCAGGCCGCCTCCAGCAGCTCTGACGATGACAACGACTCTGTCGCCAGTTCCCAAGTCAGCATCCAGCGGGTGCTTGAACGCTTCAAAAACATCACCGGGCGCCTGTCAGACTCGGCAGCTTTGCTCCAGCAGGAAAGCGTCGGTATCCACAACGAGGTGACTGAGGTTCTGGTCAGCTTGCAATTCCAGGACCGGGTCAGTCAGATCCTGGCTCATGTGCGCAATAACATGCAGGCGCTGCACGGTCGGCTCCAGGCTTCACGCAGGAATCCCGGCCAACCGATGGAGATCGACGCCGACGCCTGGTTGGCCGAGATGGAACTCACTTACGCTACCGACGAACAGCGCCAGAACCACCGTGGCAGTAATACGTCGATCGGTACGCACGCTTCGGCGAGCGCTGAAATCACTTTTTTCTAGGAACTCAATCGTGGCTAAAAACATAATGGTCGTGGACGACTCCAGCAGCGTCCGCCAAGTCGTCAGCATCACGTTGAAAAGCGCGGGCTACGACGTGACTGAGGCCAGCGACGGTAAGGATGCATTGAGCAAACTCACCGGACAAAAAGTTCACTTGATTATCAGCGACGTGAACATGCCAAACATGGACGGCATCACCTTCGTCAAAGAAGTGAAGAAGCTGGCCCACTATAAATTTACGCCGATCATCATGCTGACTACCGAATCCCAGGAATCTAAGAAAGCCGAAGGCCAGGCCGCTGGTGCACGTGCCTGGGTGGTC
This sequence comes from Pseudomonas sp., assembly GCF_028293835.1. Lineage (GTDB taxonomy): Bacteria > Pseudomonadota > Gammaproteobacteria > Pseudomonadales > Pseudomonadaceae > Aquipseudomonas. The sequence goes on along the minus strand of NZ_JAQGNX010000179.1, from coordinate 111,611 downwards.
AAGCCTTTCCAGCCCGCGCAGATGCTGGCGGCTGTCGCCAAACTGATCATGCCCTAAGGAATAGTGGCCATGCCGATCATTTGCGACATCTACGCTGGCATTGCGCATTTGCGTATTGAAGGTGAGATGACCATCTACACCGCCGCCGAACTGGCCACCCAATTAATGCCGTTCCTGGCACCGTCCAGCGAGTTGGAAATCGACCTGTCGCAAGTGACTGAAATAGACAGTTCTGGCGTGCAACTGCTGATGCTCGCCAAGCGCGAAGCCCAGCAGTCGGGCTGCCCCATGCGCTTGGTCGAGCACAGTCAGGCCGTGCTTGAAACCTTTGAGTTGTGTGACCTATCAGGTTATTTCGGTGATCTACCGGTGCGGTCTACCACCAGTCACTGAACGGCTTGGCACCTCAGCAGTAAATCCGAAAGCTCGGAGTAAAAAGGACTTCATCGTGACGATTAACCTCGATCAAGCGCAGCAAACGTTCATCGTTGAAGCCCGCGAACTGCTTCAGGACATGGAAACGTCATTACTGCGTCTTGAAAACCAGCCTGACGACAGCGACACCCTGGGCGCGATTTTCCGCGCGGCGCATACCATTAAGGGCTCGGCCGGTTTATTCGGCCTGATGCCAATTGTCGGGTTTACCCATATCGTCGAAGACGTGCTGGACCGCCTGCGCGATGGCGCGGTGACTGCCGACGCAACGCTAATCGCTCTGATGTTGAAAAGTGCCGACCATATGCTGGAGTTGGTTGAGGTGGTCGCAGGACAAGGCGGCACGTTAAGCCAGGCTGCAAATGACCGTGAAGCCCTCCTACGCGGGGGCCTGCAGGCGTACCAGGCATCCCCGCAAATCAGCGCATCGAGCGCAGTTGCGGTCGATACATCGGCTGACCAAACCCAAGCCACGGGCGGGTCAGCGCTCTGGCACATTTCCCTGCGCTTCGGCAACGACGTTTTCCGTAACGGCATGGACCCGCTGTCGTTCCTGCGCTACCTCAATACTTTGGGTGAAATCGTCTACATCAGCACCCTGACTGACACGTTTCCCAGCCTGGAAGCGTTCGACCCCGAGAGCTGCTACCTGGGCTTCGAAATTGACTTCCGCTCCGACGCCACCCTGACCACCATTACCGAAGCTTTCGACTTCGTGCGTGACGATTGTGTGATCCATATCCTTGCCCCGCACCCCCACGACACCGTGTTGCCGCCATCTGAGATTTCCAGCGAACCTTGCGCGGTCGAGCCCGTCATCGTGCAGCCACCTGCGGACAAACAAACGGCGCTGCAAGAGACCAAGGGCAAGGAAGGTAACTTCGTCCGGGTCAACGCCGACAAGCTCGACGAACTGATCAATCTGGTCGGTGAGCTGGTCATTGCCAGCGCCGGGGCGAGCCTGCTTGCGCGCAGCAGCCATAGCAGTCCGTTGCAGGAATCCACTTCGGTGGTCTCGGGACTGGTCGAAGAAATTCTCGATGGCGCGCTACGCCTGCGGATGATTCCCATCGGTGACACCTTCAACCGGTTTCGACGGGTGGTACGTGATGTCAGCCAGGAATTAGGCAAGGACATCGATCTGGTTATCAGCGGTGCGGACACTGAATTGGATAAAACCGTGGTTGAGAAAATCGGCGACCCGTTGATGCACTTGCTGCGTAACGCCATGGACCACGGCATAGAATCACCTGAGGTGCGGCTGACAGCGGGCAAGCCGGCCAAGGGTCGTCTGCACCTGAATGCTTATCACGACTCGGGCAGCATTGTTTTGGAAATTGCCGACGACGGCGCCGGGCTTAATCGCGACCGGATCTTACAAAAGGCTCAGGAGCGGGGCCTGGTAGCGGCCTCGGCAACGCCTACAGATAATGAAATCTACAACCTGATTTTCGAGCCGGGATTTTCCACCGCAGAGGCCGTGACCAACCTGTCGGGGCGCGGCGTTGGCATGGACGTGGTCAAGCGTAACATCACCCTGCTGCGGGGCACGGTTGACCTGGACAGCCAGCCGGGTCAAGGCACGCTGATCAGAATTCGCCTGCCGTTGACCCTGGCAATCATCAACGGCTTTTTGGTCGGTATCGGTCCGGCAAGCTATGTGATCCCGCTGGACATGGTCCAGGAATGCATAGAACTCAGCGAAGACAAACGCCAGCAGGCCCGAGAAAGCAGTTACCTGGACCTGCGCGGTGAAGTGCTGCCGCTGGTTTATTTGCGCGATCATTTCAACCACGACGGCCAACCGGTGCGCCGCGAAAACGTCGTGGTGGTCCGCTGTGCCGAACACAAGGCTGGACTGGTAGTGGATGACTTGCTGGGTGAATTCCAGACGGTCATCAAGCCCCTCGGCAAACTCTTCAGCGCACTGCGGGGTATCAGCGGCTCGACCATTCTCGGCAGCGGAGCCGTCGCATTGATTCTAGACGTGCCCGCGCTGCTGGCGCACATCGTCCAGCTTGAAACCCGACAGACCTCAACACCCCCACAACATCTTGCCCTTACTCGCCAAGCAGGCACCCGCACTGCGCATGGAGGAATCATCCAATGACATGGTTTTACGATCTCAGGATAGCGACCAAATTAATCGCCTCGTTCCTCGTAGTGCTCGCGCTTACTGCATTGATCGGTGTGTTTTCAATCCTCCAGCTGGGCGAGGTCAACAGCAGCTCGGTCGAGATGCGTGATGACTGGATGCCGTCAATCCGAGCGGCCTCGAGCATGAGTTTCTTCGTTGCCAACCACCGGATCAAGGAGACGCGATACATTCTGGCCGATTCTGCCGCCGAGAAAGCTCAGTTGGAGCAAGAAGCTGCGGATTCAAGAAAAGAGGTGGAATCGCGCAAATCCAGCTATGAGCCGCTGATTTCAAACCCGGAAGAGCGTGGTTTGTTCGACGTATTTGTTGCGGACTGGGCGACTTATCTCGAAATCAGTAAAAAACTGCTGCACGCCTCACGGGAAACGGTCGATGGCGATGCAAAAGCATTATTCAACGGCGAGTCCAAACGTGCTTTCGACCAAGTCATAGTTGACCTCGAAAAGCTGGTGGCCTTGAATGATACCGGCGCGGCGGCTGCCAGCCAGCGCGGCGGTGATCTGTATATCAGCTCGAGGCTGTCCATCATCGCCGCATTGATTGCCGCGCTGGTGGTTGGCTTGTTGCTCGCCCTGCTCATCTCACGCATCATCTCCCGCCCATTGAAACTGGCCGCTACCATTGCCAACCAATTGGCCGACGGCAATCTCAGCGTGCACATTGAGCCCGGCTCGAAAGATGAAACCGGCATGGTGCTCAATGCCATGCACACCATGGTTGGCAAGCTGTCGCACATTATCGGCGAAGTACGCAACGCCGCCGACAATCTGGCCAGCGCGTCGGAGCAGGTCAGCGCAACGGCCCAATCCATGAGCCAGGCCACCAGCGAACAAGCCGCCAGTGTCGAAGAAACCAGTGCATCCATCGAACAGATGAGCGCGAGCATCAATCAGAACACCGAAAACGCCAAGGTCACTGACGGCATGGCCAGCAAGGCGGCCAAGGAAGCTACGGACGGCGGGCAATCGGTTCAACAGACCGTTGTAGCGATGAAAAAAATCGCTCAGCGCATCAGCATTATTGATGACATTGCCTATCAAACCAACTTGTTGGCGCTGAACGCTGCTATCGAAGCGGCACGGGCTGGCGAGCATGGCAAAGGCTTCGCGGTAGTGGCGGCAGAAGTGCGAAAACTGGCCGAGCGTAGCCAAGTGGCGGCACAGGAAATTGGCGAGTTATCCGGCAGCAGTGTCGAGTTGGCGGAGCGCGCGGGCAAGCTGTTGGACGAAATGGTCCCGTCGATCAACAAGACTTCGGACCTGGTTCAAGAGATCAGTGCGGCTTCAGAAGAACAGGCTGCTGGTGTGGCGCAGATCAATACTGCCATGACTCAACTCAATCAAGTCACCCAGCAAAATGCCTCAAGCAGTGAAGAATTGGCGGCCACCGCCGAAGAAATGAGTAGTCAGGCCGAGCAACTGCAACAAGCGATGAGTTTTTTCACTCTTGATGCCGCAACCCATGCAGCCAAACCGGTTCACGGGATCAGCAAGCCCGCCCACAACAATCCCAACGCGAGCCGCAAACAGCCTCGTCCCGCCCAGCTCAGCCGCTCGTTTGCCCAGCAAACCGCCGGCCCTGACGAAACCGAATTCACCCGGTTCTGACGGGTTCGATTTTTTGGAGATAAGGCATGGGCTCAATCGTAACCACTCGGCAATCCTCCGCTGTCCTTGCAGAGGAGGCGCAGTATCTGACCTTCATGCTCGGTGGTGAGATGTTTGCCATCGGCATTCTCGGCATCAAGGAAATCATCGAATACGGCAACCTCACCGTCGTGCCGATGATGCCAGCCTTTGTACGCGGGGTGATCAATCTGCGCGGCGCGGTGGTGCCGGTGGTCGATCTCTCGGCGCGTTTCGGACGGCAGAACTCAGGCACCACTCGGCGCAGTTGCGTGGTAATTATTGAAGCGAACACCGACGACGGCCATGCCCAGGATATCGGCCTGCTGGTGGACACGGTATGCGCAGTGCTGGAGATTCCTGCGTCTGAGATCGAACCGCCACCGGACTTCGGCGCGCGAGTACGTGCGGACTTCATTAGCGGCATGGCCAAGGTTGAGGGCAAGTTTGTGATCGTGCTTGAGGTGGATAACGTGCTGTCCATCGACGAGATGTCCAGGCTCGCGGGTGAAGGCACCGGCCTGTACAGCGACGTCCAATGAGCGCCCGACAAGGATTGTCATGCTGACCACCGCTAACCTGAATGATCGCGAGTTCGATCAGTTTCAATCCTGGCTCTACCGCACGGCGGGCATCAACCTGTCGCCGGCAAAAAAAGCGCTGGTGGCGGGCCGGTTGTTCAAACGTCTCAAGCATTACCAACTGGACAGCTACGGCGAATATTTCAAGCTGATCATGGGCCACGAAAGCGCTGGAGAACTGCAACTCGCTCTGGACTTGTTGACCACCAACGAAACGTATTTCTTTCGTGAGCCCAAGCATTTCGATTTTCTGCGGCAACAGGTGCTGCCCCAGGCACTGCCCGGAAAACTTTTTCGGGTGTGGAGCGCCGCCAGTTCATCCGGCGAAGAACCGTACAGCTTGGCCATGGTCCTGGCCGAAGGTCTAAGTACCACACCGTGGGAAATCATTGGCTCTGACATCAGCACTCAGGTATTGACCAAGGCGCGTACCGGCCACTATCCAATGGAGCGTGCCCGCACCCTGCCCCAGCCACTGCTGGTGAAATATTGCCTGAAAGGCACCGGCAATCAGGCCGGTACGTTCCTGATCGAAAAAGCCCTGCGCAGCCGGGTTACTTTCATTCAGGTCAATCTCAACGACACGTTGCCGCCGCTGGGCGAGTTCGATGTGATCTTCTTGCGCAACGTAATGATTTATTTTGATCAAGAGACTAAGCGCAAAGTGGTCGCCCGACTGCTGCCACTGCTTAAACCCGGCGGGCATTTCATTATCAGTCACTCGGAAAGCCTCAACGGTGTCAGCGATGCGTTGAAGATGGTCGCACCGTCTATTTATCGGAAACCATGAAAGCGCCAGCCAACGCCGTTGACCTGTATCTGGCCCCAGGCGAATTTCACTTCAGCGACCAGCCAACGCGGATGCGCACGTTGCTCGGTTCCTGCATTGCGATTGTGCTGTGGCACCCTACGCGCAAGATGGGCGGCATGTGTCATTGCATGCTGCCAACTAGGGAGCGCCGAGGCACCGCGCCCGACGGTCGATACATCGACGAGGCGTTGGCGCTGTTCAAACAGCAAGCATCGGCTCGCCATAGCTCCATTGACGGGTATCAGCTCAAACTGTTCGGCGGTGGTTCGATGTTTACCGAGCAACGCCGCGACCTCATGGGAGGCAACGTAGCGCGCATGAACGTCGTCGCCGCGCAACAATTTGCCGTGCAGTCGCGGTTAGTCGTCAGCGGCCAGGACGTGGGCGGCAGCGGCCATCGCAACATCATTTTCGACACCTGGAGCGGTCACGTCTGGGTTAGGCACACTTCTTTGAAAACGGCTGAAACCAACGATGAGAAAGATAAGGGTACTGGTCGTTGATGACTCTGCCGTGGTGCGGCAGGTGTTGCAGGCCATTCTTGAGAGCACGCCAGACATTCAACTGATGGCCGCTGCTTCGGACCCGATTTTTGCCATGGACAAGCTCGCCCGGGAATGGCCCGACGTCATCGTGCTGGACGTGGAAATGCCACGTATGGACGGCATCACGTTTCTGAAAAAAATAATGGCTGAACGGCCTACGCCGGTAGTTATCTGTTCATCGCTGACCGAAAAAGGCGCCGAAACCACCTTGCAGGCCCTTGCGGCAGGCGCGGTTGAGATCATCACCAAACCGAAAATCGGGCTAAAGAACTTTTTGCTTGAGTCCTCCGCTGAATTGATTGGAGCGATTCGCGCTGCGGCCAATGCTAACGTGAAGAACCTTGGCAAACGCGTCGCTGCGCCACGTATTGAGCCGCCCGGCAAACTAAACGCCGACGCGATCCTGCCTGCCGCCAACGGTCACGCTATGCCGCAGACCACCGAGCGCATCGTTGCAATAGGCACCTCCACCGGCGGCACTCAAGCGCTGGAAGCCGTTCTGACCGCCTTGCCCCGTGTCTGCCCCGGCATTGTCATCGTCCAGCACATGCCGGAAAAGTTCACCGCGGCATTTGCCGAGCGCCTCAACAGCATCTCGCAGATTGAAGTACGTGAAGCCCGCCACAACGACCGCGTATTGCCAGGCCTTGCGCTGATTGCCCCCGGCGGCAGGCACATGTTATTGACCCGCAGCGGTGCGTATTACCACGTTCAGGTGGTCGATGGACCGCAGGTCAACCGGCATCGACCGTCGGTGGACGTGTTGTTCCGCTCGGTGGCCAAGTTCGCTGGCAAGAACGCCAGCGGGATTATCATGACCGGCATGGGCGACGATGGCGCCCGTGGCCTGAAGGAGATGCTCGACGCGGGTGCTGCCACCGTGGCTCAGGACGAAGCCAGCTGCGTGGTGTTTGGCATGCCCAAGGAGGCGATCAAGCTCGGCGCCGCCAAGCGGATTCTGCCATTGCAGGAGATTCATTTGGCGGTGATGGGCAAGTGAGTGGTGCTACTGCGTTGGTATGGCGCTCACTTGAAATTGCTTATCAGAGCAGGAGCGGGTTGTCGGTAGCCGCACCAGATCAATGTGAATCTCCGTCCCACCACCAATTCCAGAAGCCTGGCAAATTCACCGGTTCCGAACTAGTGGTGACGGTGCGAGCCATTACCGCGCGCTGCAACTCGGCCTGATCGTCGTAAAACGGCTTGGCGGCAGTGGTCATGCCCGTCTCGCGTGCGCTGTCGATCAGGATCTGCAGGTATTCCTGAGCATGCCGAGCGGTGTAACGGTTGATGTCATGAAAGGTCACCACCACCGGAATCGCGCCCTCAACGGCTGGCAGTTCACCGGCGGCGATCTTCTCGCGCAGCACTGATAATTCCCTGACCATATGCGAACGTCGACGCAGGCTGAGGTTGTAGCCCCAGATCTTGCCGTCATTGGCGCTGAGGTCGGTCAGCACTACATGCATGCCGTGCTGCTGATACGCGGCGAAGGTGCGCTTGTCGTAATTCCAGAACGGCGGACGAACCAGATTCGGCGGGGTTCCGGTGATCGCAGCGATGTCCGCACTGCCGTTGGCGAGCGTCTGCTCCAATTCCTGCGCGTTCAGCGAACGATGGTTGCTATGCCAAGGCGTCGCGGTATGGAACCCCAAAATATGGCCTTCGGCATGTTCACGGCGCATCACCGTTTTGCCAACCTCACTGCCCCCCGCCCGCGGAGCGCGGGTTTGTACGAAAAATACTGCCTTGATGCCCGGTTCAATCGGGTTGACGGCAAGAGCGTCAAGGACCTGCAGCGATGGGTTAAAAAAGCTCGAGGCGTTTGGGCCGTCGTCAAAGGTCAGCAGAAAACGAATCGGAGGCAGCGATTGCAAGCGCTGTGCGGTTTGTGGGGTCATTTCGATCGGAGCGCTGATACAGCCACTGAGCCCGACTGCCATAGCGAGTACGGATAAAACGGTTACCACGCACTTCATGTAGTTGCCTAAATCCAGACCGCGAAGTTCGCCATCATAAAGCGCTTTTACCCTTGCACCAACCCGCTGGCCGTGCGCCTGCGCCGTTTGATAGCGGCACGGGGGATCGACGAGAAACCTGCAAAAAAGCTTGGGGGGCGACGGGCGTGGATAGAAATCCGCTGTGCTGATTCAAATTCGACGCTTTGCCGAGGGTCTTGTGGAAGCGAACGTGTTCAAGGAGCGGTCGGCGCGGTCTACTGGAACACCGCGCCTGCTTTCTTCGGGATTAACTTCGTTCCTGCTGAATTCCCGATTGCCACATAGCCAGGGCCGGGTCAGGGTCAGGCCCAAATCTGAACCCACTGCCTGGCGAAAGCTGTGTCGCTCTACAGCGCTATATCGGCCTCAGGATTGCTCTTTTTCCCTGGCTTTGCTTGCGTCGGAGCCGTGCTTTGTGGAGTTACGGCCTGGTCAATCACTGGCGGCGTATCCAGCTGAAGCACGCCCGCGGTATACGTCCATTCTTGATACGCCCGCGCCGGGTCATCGTTGAGTTTGGTGCCGTAGCTCGGAACAATCTGGTGCAGCTTTTTTTGCCAGGCCGGGGTCGCGACTTTGTCTTTGAAAACCTTCTCAAGCACGCTGAGCATGATCGGCGCGGCAGTGGAGGCGCCAGGCGATGCGCCGAGCAGCCCGGCAATGCTGTTGTCTTTGGAGCTGACGACTTCGGTGCCCAATTTCAGAACGCCGCCCTTCTCGTCATCGCGCTTGATGATTTGTACTCGCTGACCGGCTTGCCACAGGCGCCAGTCTTCTTTCCTGGCGTTAGGAAAGTATTCTTTCAGCGCATTCATGCGGTCATCGTCTGACAGCATCAACTGACCAGCCAGGTATTCAACCAGCGGGTACTGCTCGACACCGACTTTGGCCATCGGCCAGACGTTGTGTGTGGTGGTGCTGCTGAGCAGGTCGAAGTAAGAACCTTGCTTCAGGAACTTCGTCGAGAAGGTCGCGAACGGACCGAACAGGATTACGCGCTTGCCATCCAGCACACGGGTATCCAGGTGCGGAACCGACATCGGTGGTGCGCCGACCGATGCTTTGCCATAGGCCTTGGCCAGATGCTGTTCGGTGATCGCCGGGTTTTCGGTCACCAGGAACGAGCCACCCACCGGGAAGCCTGCATATTCCTTGGCTTCTGGAATACCGGACTTCTGTAGCAGGCGTAAAGCACCACCGCCCGCGCCGATAAATACGAACTTGGCGTCGGTCTGAGTTTCAGTGCCGTCTTTCAAATTCTTGTAAGAAACACGCCACGTGCCATCCGCATTGCGCGCGATGTCCCGCACTTCGCTCGACAGCTTCAGGTCGAAATTGGGCTTGGTTTGTAGATTGCTGACGAACTGGCGGGTGATCTCGCCAAAGTTGACGTCGGTACCCAGTGGCGTCCAAGTGGCCGCGATCTTTTGATTCGGATCACGTCCTTCCATCATCAATGGAACCCATTTCTTGATCTGTACCGGGTCTTCCGAGTACTGCATGCCACTGAACAGCGGGCTTGCCTGCAGCGCTTCGTAGCGCTTCTTCAAGAACTTGATGTTGTCATCGCCCCACACAAAACTCATGTGCGGCGTGGAGTTGATAAAGGAGCGAGGATTGTTCAAGACACCATTTTTGACCTGCCACGACCAGAACTGACGCGAGATCTGGAACGCCTCATTGATCTCGATGGCCTTGGGGATCTCGACCTTGCCATATTTGTCTTCTGGCGTGTAGTTCAACTCCGCCAAAGCCGAGTGACCGGTACCGGCGTTATTCCAGCCGTTTGAGCTTTCTTCGGCGACACCGTCAAGGCGCTCGACCATCTCCATGGACCAGTCGGGTTCAAGTTCGTTGAGCCAAACGCCCAAGGTTGCACTCATGATGCCGCCACCGATGAGCAGCACATCAACCGTTTTTGCTTCAGCCGTCTGGACAGTCATAAGCCCCAAGGACAGGGCCAGGCCCAACAGGGCCGTATTTGCTTTCTTCAACATGCAGTTAATACCTGGGTAGATGCCATACAAAGCCAACTAACGTCATCGGCCTCACATGTATGTCCCTCCTGCGCTGACTTTTTGTTAGTCATTGGCTTCAGCTGCTTGGGTGACACTTATCGGGTGAAATTATCGGGCGCTGAGAATAAACGAGGTAGATTGTAATGTCCCGCATCGTAACTTCTTGATACATCTAACTTTTAGCGGACTGATCGCGCTGTTATCAAATGGTTTTTTGCCCCCGATGGGCATGTGTGGGTAAACCTTAATCGATCACCACATGCGGCAAAAACCGGCTGCTGTCCTTGGTGATCAAACTGTCATCTTCACGAATGCCAATGCCTGAGGCGGTGTCCCCCACTACCCATGAACCAATCAGGGTGTAGCTGTCACCAAATCGAGGCAGTGGGGCGAACTTTTGCAGGATGTAGGGGGCGTCGTTGTAGGGGCCATCTTCGAAAATGACTTGATCGCCAGGGGTCCGAATTTCTATGTTGGCGCCTTCCCGGGAGAAGTAGGGTTTGCGCACCCAGCCCTTGGGCACCGGCGCTCGCGGGTCTTGATCGACGAAGGATGGCAGTAGGTTTGGGTGGCCTTGGTGGTATTCCCATAACAGCGGCAGAATACCTTTGTTGGAGATAATCGATTTCCAGGCCGGTTCGATGAACTGGGTATCGCACGCCGGAATCGCCTGCCCGTGGGGCTCATGGAATACATGTTCCCAGGCATGCAGCTTGAAAATTCGTTCAATCCAGCGTCCCTCCAGGTCGACGAATCTTCCGTGAGAATCAAGTCCAATGTCTTCGATGTCGATGTGCCGGGTTTCGATGCCGGCGTGCTCGGCCATTTTTCGGAGGAAGTCGGTGGTACCGCGGTCTTCGCTGGAGCCCGACATGGCGGAGAAGTAAAACGGCCCGCCTTGCTTGATGGCGGTAAACGCTCGAACCAGGTCCTCGGCCAGGGAATTGAACTGGCTGGCCTGCCTTGGCAGGACGCCGCAGGCGACTTGCTCTTCCAGCCAGATCAGTTGAAAAGCGCCAGCCTCGTAAGCCGAGGTCGGCGTGTCCATGTTGCCTTCCAGCAATTTAGCCGGATTGACGCCGTCGTAGCTGAAGTCAAAGCGTCCATACAGATGCGGATGGCCTTCTTTCCAAGAGGTGCGGACCAGATCAAAAAATGGTGGAGGGATGGCGAGCCGGGTCAACAGTTCTTCGCTTTCCACGACCCGCTCCACAACATCCAGACACATTGCATGAAGCTCCTGGGTCGGCGCTTCGATGTCGCGGGTGATCTGTTCTTCGGTGAATTGGTAGTAGGCGCGCTCGTCCCAGTAGCGCTCGCCGTCAATGGTGTGAAAGTCGAAACCCTCGCGCTCGGCCGTTTGGCGCCAATCAGGACGTTCGTCGATACTGATTTTTTTCATGGATACCGTCCCGGTTAACCGCCAAAGCTCGAACCGCTGCTTTTCCCACCCCAACCGCTTCGCGCGGTCGCCTGGCTACCAAAACCACCACGGGACACAGAAGACGAGACTGAGGAATTACCCAGGCTGCGGCCCAACGTACTTTGGGTGTAGCTGCCGGTGGAACTGGAACGGGCCTGGGTAGAATTACCGAAGGTCTTGCCCTGCTCAATTTGCCTGGACAGCGTCGAGGTTTGATAAGCACCACGGGAATCACGGGACTGGTAAACCGGCTGCGAATAATAGCGACCGCCCCCACCGTTGCCGCTCAGCATATTGCCGATCAGCATCCCCATGAGCAGCCCACTGCCATTAAAGCCTCCGGCACTATCGCCGCCAGACTGAGTCGCCTGGGCTTTGGCAGCCTCGAGCTGAGACGTGGGCACGTTACCTGAAAGCGCTAGTTCGAAACCGCCCAGCTTGGGCATGAACTTGCCATCGGAATTCTGCTGGCAATAATCGGGCACGAAATCCGCTTCGCAAGCAGCCGCATTATCGTAGGTAGGCGCGGTCCGGCGATAATCAGCCAACGCTTTGATGTAGGCGTCCGAGCAAACATCTACCGGGACCTTTTGATCGACACAGGCCTGGACCGTAGGGTAAGTCTGCCGCGCCGTGACTTCCTCGGTTTTGCTGCACGCGCTGATGGCAAGAGGAAGCGTGCTGGCCAGGACCAGTTTCAGGGAACTACGTCTCATCGAATACTCCTTTCGAGACAGGCCAATCAGGTCGAGGGCGTCATGCAGGCCGAGTTAAGAAAACCGACACTGATGGAGACACTGGCGGCGTAGATGGCAGCGGCGAGCTCGCCTCGGCTGATGCGTGCGGACAAATCTTTCAAGACCAGACTGGTCACGGTAAACGCGAGCAATTGCACGGCTGCGGCGATCACGGCCCAGACCACGGCATCCAGCACGTTCACGCTGTAGGCGATGACGTTACTGGCAGGCAATGCAAAACCGATCAGTGCACCGCCCAGTGCGACAGCAGCGGCGACGTTACCGTCGCGGATGAGGGCAAACTCCTTATGCGGCGTCAGACGCGTGTAGGCCAACTGAAACAGGCCGAACAAGATTGCGGCCACCGCGATGTAGATCAGAAAACCCAGTACCGACTGACCGTTGAGGGACGTGCTTAGGGCGTCGAGCATTTTAATTCCTTTTAGATGACCGTGAAGTCAGTGGATTGCAGCGTTACGCCGAGAGAGGTACTCAGGGAAACAACGCCCTGCTCGTCTTCCTCGACGGAAAGAAGCAGGAATTCGCGGCGGTCTATCAAGCCGGTATCCCGGGCGTATAACATGCTCAAGTGCTCGATGCGGTAGGCCCCGTCGGGATTAGCGATCTGTTCGGTCATCGGCGTCAGCTCGGTCTGGCCTTGTTCCGTACCCCATTGACGCTCATATTCCCAGCCGTCATGTTCGAACACCGGCAAACCGATTTTCGAGTCGGGACCCACCAAGCGCTTCAATTCCGCTTCACTGTTAATGGTCACCACACTGCTGTAGCCGAACAGAATGATGTCCTGAACATCTTCCGCCGCCGGGCCGTTCATGGTGGCCTGCATCCAGTAGTCTTCGTCTTCGAAGTAAAAACGCACCAGCCGCATGGATTGCCCCAGGTCGATCCGGCCCACTGACCACACCACCTCTTCGTTGGGGACGATCAATTCAGAATGACCCTCCAGCAACAGCGTGAGCGAGTCATCAAGGTCCATCATTCGGCCGGTTGCTAAACCAAAAGGCCCCGGCAACCCCGCTGCATTGATCGCTGTTGACCCTGGCGCTGGCTTCGGCGGCGCCAGGCCTAAAGCCCGTTTGATCCAACTCATAATGCTGTTCCTTCAAGCCGTGCCGAAGCAATGTAGAAAATATCGCCGCCCTTCACCGGCGTGGTGTTAGCCAGATTTATTTCAAAACCGACGGCACCTGGAATGCAATATCCAATGAGGGTTGCGCTGAACGCTTGTCGTAACCGTACATACAGCTCGCCGCAGGTTGTATTTAAATCGTGATGCAGGGTATGTCGGTATTGCGTGGCGCCTTTACCAGCTCAAGCATTGCGTACGACAGGGCAAAGTGTACGCACAACAACATGCCGATACCTCTCCAGCCGAACCTTTCGAAAAGGCTGCGCTGACAAATGCCTAACCACTGCTTTTTTCCACCAGCCGCCTGGAGTGCATCAGCCAGGCCACAACGATACCGGCAAGCGCGCCACTGAGGTGTGACTCAATCGAGACCCCGGGCACCGGAATGAAACCGAAGATCAATCCGCTGTAGCCCAGCAACGTGATCAAGGCGATTGCAAAACTTGGCAGACTGCGTTGATACCAGGCGCGGGCCAGAAGATAAGCCCACAGACCAAAGATTACCCCGCTCGCTCCCACGTGTATCACAGGCCGACCGATGACCCAGACCATCAGCCCACCCAGCAAAGCCACCAACGTCGCAACCCGGGCGTAACGCTGAACACCTTCGGTTGCCACTAACCAGCTCAACACGATAAAAGGCAGCAGGTTGGCCAACAAATGCCGGACAGAGCCGTGCAGGAAGGGTGCAAACACAATGCCTTGCAGCCCGTACAACGTCCTGGGGACCAACCCCAAGTGCAGCAGGCTGTTGGCAGTCAGCGAGTTAATTACCTGTGCCACGACCATCAACCCAGCCAGCCCAAGGATTATTCGTAGTCCATTTCCGGCGATCATGTCTGCACCATCGAAGCCGGGCAAAAAAAGCGGCGAACGAGCAACTCGTCTGCCGCTTTCTGACGCAGCTTATTGACCCGAGTTGCCCGCTTGGCTTTGCGCTTTCAATCTGGCAAGAACGTCAGCGGCCCCGCCGGTTTTAGCACCAATGCCCGCGTCTTGCAGGCGACGTTCAAGATCGCCGCCGTTGGCTGCATCGGCTAATTCTTCGGCGGCTTCAAGCTTGGCGTCCTGCTCATCCTGACGCTGCTTGATACGCGCCAATGAACCCACAGCGGTTTCCAGACGACCATTGGCGCCGCCAGTCGCTGCAGCAGCGTTGATCTGCGCTCGCTGCACGCTGTCACGGGCTTTGGCCATGTCCGCTTGCTGGCGCAGGCCTTTGATCTGACTTTCGGCTTTAGTAACCTGAGCCGTCAACTTGGTGACCTGAGCGCCGAACTGGTCCGCAGCGGCCTTCTCCTGATCGCGCAACGCTGTGAGTTCTGAAACCTTTTCAGCACATTCCAGCGCAAGGCCTTCCTCACCTTTATTCATCGCGGCGACTGCTTTTTGTTCCCAGTTGGCGATGTTCTTGTTGTGCTCGTCCACACGCTGAACGGACAACTTGTGCTTGGCCTTGATTTGTATCAGCTGGTTACGCGCGGCGAGCATCGAGGCATCGGCGTCACGGATTTCCTGATCCAGAATTCGTAATGCTTGAGCGTCGACGATTGCTTCGCCAACCTCGGAGGCACCACCACGTAGAGCGGTCACCATTTTCTTCCAAAGGCTCATTAATGTGTCTCCCGGTTACTGTGGATCAGCGGTTAGAAAGTCTTCGTAGGCATCAGCGGCGCGAATCACGTTATCTGCCAAGGTCAATACTTCATGGACGATGACCGTCAGCGAAGAGGCAGCGCTCAGTGCGCCGAACATGTTGTAAACGGTTTCGCCGTTAGGCAACGTTTCGATACCGATCGATGACAGCGGGAAAATGTCCCGGCTGCGCAGAACCGTATCGTTGAACCCTGCGACGTCCTTTACCTGAGACGCATAGACCAGCACGGAATCCACCAAAATCTGGTCACCGGCAATAGCGATGATGATCGGCAAGCCGCCGAAGTTATTCATCACCAGACTCAAGCTCTGCTCGGTACCCTGGACAAGGCTCAACTCGATTTCACTGCTTTTCACCGCGTCCAGTTCCACCAACGCCGAGTGCAGCGAATCGATCGTCCAATTGATATTTTCGGTCATGAATTCCTCCAGTTTTATTCGGTTACCCAAGTAGGGCTGGCGTAAACATTTTTCGATACTTCTCAAGGCCTCAGCGTTTTCAGGAAGCACGTAAAGCTCCCTTTTGACGTACCCCGCAGCCGTCAGCCGTGCGCGCATTTCACGCATATAGTCGGTTGAAGTTTTGCGAGCCATTGAGTGCCCTCCGAGACATCACATGTGACAAGTCAGCACCCTACGCTTGAGTGCTGGACGACGCAATCGCTCACATGTGATGAAATGCCTCAAGATATGTCTGGCATAATCAGTCACGCTTGGGGCCGGCTCTACGCAGTGGGTTGTGCGATTTACGGAATCGATCCGGTGCCGCAACGCGGTGTTTCGCGGTTATGCTGCGAAACCCCGTCTACGTCCCAGCAAAAGGCCCATCACATGCTCAACCGCAACCGGTTACTCCGCGTGTTCCTCACTGCCGCAACGTTCATTGCAGCCGATGCCAGTCATGGGGCTGGCTCGGCGTCTAATCAGCTGTCGCCCGCCCTCGCATCAACCTTCGCCCCGAGCGGGACGCTCCGCGTATCAATCAATCTGGGTAACGCTATTCTGGCCAATCAGGACCCGGAAACCGGCAAGCCAGTGGGTGTCTCCATTGACCTTGCGACAGAATTGGCAAAACGGCTCGGCGTTGGTTTACAACTGGTGGTGGTCCCCTCTGCCAATCTATCAGTCGAAAATGTTGAGCAGGACAAGGCCGACGTCGGGTTTTTTGCTATCGACCCCAAACGTGGACAGGCCATCCAGTTCACCAAACCCTACGTGTTGATTGAAGGTGTTTATGCGGTACGGGCCGATTCACCGATCAACACCCTGGAACAGGTCGACCAGCCCGGCATTACCGTGGCAACAAGCAAAGGCAGTGCTTATGATTTGTTCCTGACCCGTGAACTGCACAACGCGACGATCGTGCGCGTGGCCACCTCTCAGGGGGTCGTTCAGGGCTTTCTGGATCAGCACCTGGACGTGGCTTCCGGAATCCGCCAGCAACTTGAAAAAGACGCCACAAGGGTCGGCGGCCTGAGGATTGTGGAGCCGCACTTCATGGTTATCCGCCAAGCAATGGGCGTTCCGAAGGCCAAAGGCGAGGCGGTTGCGGCCTACCTGTCGAGCTTTGTGGAAGAGATGAAAACCTCGGGGTTCGTCGCGGCATCTCTGGCACGCCATCACATCATTGGTGCTGGCGTTGCCAAAGACGGCGATTAAATGGCCAGGTCGTTCAGCCCCGGCTCAACGCTTCAACCAGTATCTTATTGAACCCGGCAGGGTCTTCCATCTGCGGCGCATGGCCTTTGCCGGGAAATTCGATCAGCCTGGCCCCCGGAATCAGCTTGGCGGCCTGCTTGCCGAGGACATCGTAATGGCCGATCCTGGCCTTCACCTGCGGCGATGCAATGTCACTGCCGATGGCCGTGGTGTCGGCGTCACCGATCATCAACAAGGTCGGCACCTTGAGATTCGGTAGTTCGTAAAATACCGGCTGGGTGAAAATCATGTCGTAAATCAATGCTGAGTTCCAAGCCACCACCTTGTGCCCTGGTCCGCTGTTCAGGCCGGCCAACATGTCCACCCAACGATCGTACTCGGGCTTCCAGTGCCCAGCGTAATAAGTGCTTTGCTCGTACTGGCGAGTGCCTTCCGCGCTTAGCTTAAGCTCTCGTTCATACCATTGATCGACACTGCGCCACGGCACGCCCAAGGCTTTCCAGTCTTCCAGGCCAATCGGATTGACCAGCACCAACTGCTCGGTTTGCTCCGGATACAACAAAGCATACCGAGTACCCAGCATGCCGCCCGTGGAGTGGCCAATGACGGTGGCTTTGGTTACATCGAGACTGGCCAACAGTGCGTGGGTGTTGGCCGATAATTGCTGAAAGCTGTATTGGTAGTGCTCAGGCTTGGTCGAGGTGCAAAAACCGATCTGGTCCGGTACTACAACCCGATAACCGGAAGCGCTGAGGGCCTTGATACTGTCCTCCCACGTCGCGCCGCAAAAATTCTTGCCGTGCATCAGCACGGCGGTGCGACCGTTGGCGACACCTGTGGGTGCGACGTCCATATAGCCCATCTTCAAGGTCTGCCCTTGGGATTCGAGTTCGAACAGCTGCACGGGGTAAGGGTATCGGAAGCCTTGAAGCTCTTGGCCATAACTCGCGGCCTGCGCGAAAGGCGCGACCAAGGCCATAAACGGTAGGGCAAAGGCAAGCGCCAGACACGGTAGTTTTATAAGGGGCATGGGTATTCCTCAAAACCTGAAGGGTTGCACTCTACCATTGCTGCTGCGCCCGCCTTTGCGCGGACAGAAAGGCCCAACGCAGGAGCGGTGGGAGCAACTGCAATAGAGGTCATTTTCATACGACTTTCCTTTACGGTTGGTAGGGTCAGCCAGTGCCATAAAGCCTACTCCGGTAGCGACCGAGAGGTTGAATCCCGGCAGCCAGAGGAACCATACCCCGCCGGTCAGGGCGAATAGCAGCGGCTTCCACTGTAAAAACCATATCGACGCAACCCAGACACGTCTCCAAGACAACCCCATCGCTGGCGCCCATTGCGGTGTTCCGGTCCGGTCCTGCCCTGCCCCGTCCCCTCTCGCCAAGAACGATTTCATGAATGTTGCTATAGATTCGAACCTTGGGATTGACCATCAATGTAAAATGCTATTGTATAGTGTCAAACAATAAAGATGGCGCATCTGTTGCCGTCAACAATAAGAGAGGAGAAGGATATGGCACGACTCTATTCGAGTGCGACGATCGTAGCCGGATTGACCTTGCTGACCGGCATGTCTTGGCTGAACTCAGCCAAGGCGGAGCAAACCGTAGACCCTGCATTGAAAAATGTGCTTCAACAGCTATATGACGAGGGGGTTCTGGTACGGGCAACGCTGAACAATGACTTTCAAAGCAATGTCAGCGGCGGCCTCGAACGGGGCAGCGCAAATGCTGGCACCACGACGCTGGGAGCCGATTTCAATTTCGAAAAGCTACTCGGGGTACCAGGCGGACAGCTGCATGTACTGTTTGCCAAGAACTATGGCGAAACGGTGCAGAACAAGGTTGGTAACTACATCAAGTCACAGGGCTGGTACTACCCTTACCAGACCACCCAGCTGGCGCAATTTGCCTGGGAGCAGGTGCTGGCTGACGGCAAGGTCAATATCTACGCCGGACGCACCAACGCAACGGCGGCATTTGCAAGACCGACCTATGGTTGCAAGTTCATCAGCGGCTCGCAGTGTCCGTACTATCTGCCCCTGTTTACTGGCGGCTTCAGCGGTTTCCCGTACGTCACCTGGGGAGGCCGTATCAAGGTCAATCCCACCCCAAAACTCTATATGCAAGCAGGTATCTATCAGGTCGACCCAAACCGGCGTTTGAACCACGGCCTCAATATGAGCTTCCATGAAAGTACCGGCAATGTGGTCCCCGTCGAAGCAGGATATGAAACCAACTTCAGCAATGACAAATATCCGAGACACTATAAAATCGGCTGGTGGCGCAACGACGCCCCCCAAATTGATCCTCAACTCAATGCCAACGGTCAGTCACGCGCGCTGGTTCCAGGCCCTCCACTGAGCCATGACGGCAACCACACCGGTGTCTACGCCCTATTCGACCAAGTGGTGTATCGGCCCGATGAGACAAAGCGCAATCTCGCCGTGTTTGCGTCCTGGGCAGCGCCGCACGACGACAACCAGATTTTCGATTCCCAGAGCACGCTGGGCGTAGTCTTCAGCGGCCCGTTTGCCAGTCGGCCGAACGACAGCGTTGGCCTGATGGAGACCCACGCAGTGTTCAGTCAGAAACAAACCAGTTACATGAATCAGTTACTGGCCAAGAATGGCAGTACCTCCTTTGTAGACAACCGCAGCGACATGATCGAGGCAAACTATGGTTATCAATTGTGGCCGGGCGTCACGCTCTCACCGAATATTGAATACATCATTCATCCTGATACCAGCCAGCGCCCCGATGCCACTTTCGCTCCGGATGACTCATGGATAGTTGGCTTACGCCTGTCGCTCAATCTGGGCGACATGTTCGGATTGCCGTCCGAACTACCGGGACGTAACTAAGCAACCACCCCGTGGTACGCATGTCGCGCTACGGGGTGTTGTTTTAGCCCCGCGTCCGGCAAATTCCGGCAATCATCACCGCGCGTTAACAAACACCAAACCCGCCTCGGAGGCGGGTTTGGTGTTCTCGTCTTCTGAGCGCGCAGAACATGAGGGATCGGCAAGACGAAGACCGTATCAGCCGATCCCGTCCCAACGCTGCTCGACACCTACGTCCAGGCCAAACAGGTCCAGTGCCCGCCCGACGCTGTGATCGACCAACGCTTCGATGGAAGTCGGACGTGCATAGAATGCCGGGACCGGCGGCGAAACTATCGCCCCCATCTCGGTGACCGCCAGCATGCTGCGCAGATGTCCGGCATGTAATGGCGCCTCACGCACCATCAGCACCACACGTCGACGCTCCTTCAGTGCGACGTCGGCGGCACGCGACATCAAGCTGCTGGTTACACCACTGGCGATCTCGGACAAGGTACGGATCGAACAAGGCGCAATCAGCATGCCCAGATTAGAGAACGAGCCGCTGGAGATTGAAGCGCCGATGTTGTCGGCGCGATGCACAACATCAGCAAGCGCCTCCACCTCGGCAACCTTCATGTCAGTCTCATAGGTCAGGGTAAGCTTGGCAGCCCGACTCATCACCAGATGTGTTTCCACCCCCGCATAGCGCAGCAATATCAGTGCCCGCACACCGTATATGGCCCCGGAGGCACCGGAGATGCCGACCACCATACGTCGCGCAACGCTCATCGCTGCTCTTCCGCTGCGCTGCCGGCATCGGGTCGCCCGGCAAAGCCTCCCATTGCCGTCATCGGTAACGCTGACCCGACCTCTTCAGTGTCAACGGCCTGGGAACGCAGACCCCGACGACGGGTAAGGCCGATACCGAAGACCGCAGCGCCCATCAGAAAGAACGGCACAGCTTCCACGTAATAGAGCATGCGGATATCCATGTGCAAGGCGGCAAGCGCAGAGCCGACTATAGGTCCTGCCGCGGCTCCCAGACGCCCTATACCCAGCGCCCAGCCGGCACCGGTCGAACGAATGTGGCTCGGGTAGAACATGCCGCTCATTGCATTCAGTGCCGACTGCCCCCCCACCACGAACAAGCCGGCGAAGAATATCGAAAAGCGCAGCATCATTAATGACCCGCCGCTGAAGCCAATCAATATCACAAACAGGCCCGAAATCATGCCAATGACTGCCACCGCACGCAAAGGATCGACGCGGTCAAGCAGTCGACTCAATACCAGCCCACCGAGCGCACCGCCGACATGCAGCATTGCGGTCGCGGTGACGGCCTGCTCGATGGGATAGCCAAGCTCACTGATCATCGTCGGCAGCCAGCTGGTTTGCAGGTTGATGCCAATCAGATTGAAGAAAATAGCGCTCCAAAGAAGTACCGTGCCCAACCCCCTGCCCTCGGCAAAAACCTCACGCACCGACGCCCTTGGCACTCGTCCTTCGGGCTGTCCATATTCCTCGTCTGCAGACAACCGATGCTCCGGGAACAGCCGCTGGAGGTTACGAGTAATCTTTTCCGGCGAATCCCCACGAGCAATCAGAAAACGCGAGGATTCCGGCAGCATCCGCCACAAGACCGGCAACAGCAGCAATGGCAGGACACTGCCCAGCACGAAGAGCGACGGCCACCCGTAGAGATTAATCAGAGGCCCGGC
This sequence comes from Pseudomonas sp., assembly GCF_028293835.1. Taxonomy (GTDB): domain Bacteria; phylum Pseudomonadota; class Gammaproteobacteria; order Pseudomonadales; family Pseudomonadaceae; genus Aquipseudomonas. The sequence goes on along the minus strand of NZ_JAQGNX010000179.1, from coordinate 90,265 downwards.
AACGAATCCGCCGAGCGCCGGGCCGATGGCAAAGCCACACACGGTTATTGTCACCAGGCTGACACGTAGCCGAGTGGGTACGTATTCGGACACCAGCGCAATTGCACCTGGCATTGCTCCACCCAGGCCAATGCCTGTAAGGAAGCGCAGTATCATCATCTGTTGGGCGTTCTCGGCGAACACGGTCAGCAACGAGCCAATCCCAAACACCGTTACCGAAATCAATATGATCGACTTGCGCCCGATGCGATCACCTAACGTCCCCAATACCAGCGCACCCAGCATCAAGCCAAACAGCCCGGCACTGATAACCGGCCCAAGCACGTCACGGCCCACATGCCAGCTACGGATCAACGCTGGTGCGGCATAGCCGATGACTTGTGCATCAAAGCCGTCAAAGATGACGACAATCAGACACAAAACAACCAACCCCCAGCGCCTTGCTCCCATGCGCGGATCTTCAATCAATTTCGTCACATCCAGCACTTTCTTGTTCTTGGTATGCATGACGTTCACCCTTTGTTGATTCAGCCCTTACAGGCTCGTCGTCAGGTATGCGAAAACGGAGCCGGCTAGTGGCCGACAGCAGATGTCTGCGGAAAATCGAACAGCGCTTCGCGCAGCAAGTTCAAACTATCCAGCCATGCCTGCCGGTGCGCTTCCACATGGAACGAAGATTCGCGGAACGCATTGAAGAAACCATGCACCGCTTGCGGGTATACGTTTACCCGCATATGCGGCTGTGTCTGCGCGACACGGGAGACAGCTTCACGCACTTCTGCCGGTACGTGAGGATCGGCACTGCCGAAATGGAACAGCGTCGGCGCATCAATGGCGGCAATCTCCTCCAGCGAATCCCCAAGTCGGGTGCCGTAGAAACAAACCGCGGCGTCCACCTTGACCTTCGCTGCGACTTTGACCGTCAGTTGGCCCCCCAAACAAAAGCCGAGCAGCCCGACCCCACCTTGGACCTCATCGCGTGCGCGCACGGCTTGAATCACTTTCACCACATCATCCACACCCTGGGCCAGGTCGAAACGCTGCCACAACCCGAACGCCGTGCGACTGTCTTCTTCGCCGTAACCAAGCTCCACGCCTGGTTGCAAACGCCAGAACACATCCGGTACCAGCGCAACATAGCCCTGCTCGGCCAGATCATCCGCCACCGAGCGCATCGCCTCGTTGACCCCGAAAATCTCCTGCAACACCACAACCGCAGGACCGTGGCCCGACGGGGGCAACGCGCGATAGGCGTGGAGGGTTTGCCCGTCGATCATGGTCAGATCGATGAATTCACCTTTCATGAAATGAGTATCCCGTTTAACTGAAAGCGGCGCACCGCGCCGCGGACGAACGAACAGACGGACTCATTCCGTCGCTCGATCACCTTTAAAAACCTGCAACAGGCGCCTATGGCTGTTGGGCGGGCATTGCTGGCTGGCGTCAGCGATCTGAAAACAGATAGCGACCGTCGTTATCGCGTTCCAGCCCCGGGTTAGCGCGCAGCGCTTCAAGCGTGCGGACAATTTCCCGGCCGTCGCGGCTACCGACAGCATCCATCAGCTCAACGAAGTATTTCGGCCCATGCTCAAGCGCCGCCTCGACCGAATCGAAGCGCGCGCCGTCATGTCGCGGCGGTGCCGGCACCTGACGATCAAATGCGTTGCCGGTACCAAATGGCCAGGTCAAGTCGAAACCTGCCTTGGATCCCAGTCGATCCGGCCCCAACGAAGGATCCAGCGGCAATGCGCGCATCCCCTCGGCAATCACCAGATCACGCGCGGCCTGGAAGCGCGTTGCCAGCGCCCAGTCCATCTGTTGATCGGAGAAGATATCCACATCCGGATCGACAACGAACACGTTCTTCACGTTGGCCAGGCTGGCGAAGGCCGCAGCAATTGCATTGCGTGCCTCGCCCGGCACACGCTGACGAATCGCGATACGCACGTTGAACATGCCGCCGCTGGCCCCCGTCGCATAGACCGCGACCGGCTCACGCACCGCCCCTTGCAGCGCGCGCCACAGCATCGCCTCGGTACGCAACGCGATCAGCGGCGAGCTGTCCGTGTAGCCCATTGTCGGACCACTGATAGTCATGGTCTGGAATATCGGGTCGCGGCGATGGGTGACGGCCGTCAAATGAAATACCGGGTTGCGCTTGACCCCGCCGTAATAGCCAAGAAACTCGCCGTATGGACCTTCTGCCTCGCTGTAACCACGCTCGTCCAGATAGCCTTCAAGCACGTATTCGGCGTCGGCCGGCACCATGATGTCATTGGTGATGCACTTGACAACTGGCAGCGGCTCGTTACGCAGCGAAGCGACCAGACCAAGCTCATCGACCGGCAGCCTCATCGTCGCAGCAACATGATCAAGCGGATGGCAACCGACCACGAAACTCACCGGCAAGCGTTCGCCGCGCGCCAACGCACCTTCATAAATGGCCCGCAGGTCACTGGGCGAAATCAGGTCGATCCCCGCCTCGCGACGACCACGCAGCATCAACCGGCGCACACCCACGTTGGTATGGCCGGTACGCGCATCCCGTACATAATCGATAGAAGCTGAAAGATAGGGACCGCCATCCAGACCGTGTTGCAAATGCACTGGCAGTGCAGTGAAGTCTGCGTCTTCACCTGTCAGCACCACTTGTTGTACGGGCGCTGCCTCGCGGCTCAGCTCGACACTCCGCGGCGGCCGTGACAGCCGCTTCAGTAGCTCAGGCAGCAACTGCGCCGGGTCTACATCGAATGCCCGTGCCAGACGTGCCCGACTGCCAGTGAGGTTACCCACCAGAGGCACACGCTCAGGTCCGACCTGGCGAAACAGCACGGCCCGTGGATTACCCTCCAGACGTGCCGCGATATCGGCCAGGTCAACCGGCTCCTCGACGATTTCAACCTCATCCGGACCCAATGAATCAATGAAATGCCCAAGCCGGTAGGCTTCGACATTGCACGCATGGGCAGCACTAACTGCGACCATTACTTCCTCCAGGGAACTGGCCGCTTGGCGGCCTTATTTTGTTATTGTTAAATTCGATTTAATTTTTAGCCTCATTTTTTAACCTTGTCAATGGACTTAGGGCTGACATTCACTCCGGGGTACTCCAACCCATCTGCGTGCTGAGTCCCCGGGCAATGGCCAGCAGGCGCTTGGCCGCGCGCCCGCTCAGCGAAGCGTCGATACCTGAGCTTGGACCGATCACCGTGATTGCGGCCGCCAGCGAGCCGTCGTAAGCGAACACCGGCGCCGACAATGCAGTGAAGCCAATGTTGAGCAGACTATCGGTACGCGACAGCGAACGTGCGCGAGTTTCCTCCGCAATACGCAACAGTGCCGGCTCGCCGTAATCGGCATCTCGTGCCAGGTACTCGACTTGCTCCAGCTTGACGATCTCGGCGGTATCCGCGCGGGGCAGGTAGGAAAAAAAGATACGCCCGGTTGCCGAGGTGATCGTCGGTAGGACGTAACCGACCTGCAGCGACATCGGCATCGGTCGTGGACCGTTGACGCACAAAACAATGCACGGGCCGCGATTGCCCCAGACCGCCAGGTACGCACTCTCACCGGTCTCCTCGCTCAACTGCCGCAGCGGCTCGCGGGCCAGTCGCGCTACGTCAAGCTTGCGCAGAGCCGACAGACCCAGGAGTAACGCATACGTCCCTAGCGTGTAGCGGCCAGAGTCAGCCTCCTGCTGCACCAGCCCGACGCGACGAAAACTGACCAGATAGAGGTGCGCCTTGCTCGCAGTCATGCTCGCGCGCGCCGAGAGCTCCTTCAGCGTTAACGGGCCCGACGCCTCTTCCAGGCAACGGATCAGACGAAAGCCGAGTTCCACTGATTGTATCGACCGTTGCGAATCCTCGCGTGCCGGTGTGCCCTCTTCTTCCTGAACAATGTCCTGGGCACTTATTTTTCTTGCCATGGTTTTTCCTTTCCGGTGATGCGCTCTGAATAGCGAAACCTATACCTCGTCAGCGGAAATAAGCAAATCCAACACAACAAGCAGACGCTAAAACCGTCTTATTTTCGTAAAATCAAATTCGTTATTGACAAACTTAAGTCAACTATTTAGAAATAACACCATAAACACAAACGGCCGACGGTTGCCACGGGCAAGACGTACGACCATAAGCATCACCCCAGAGGAGCGACCAACTCATGGCGAAACCCTTGCACGTACTCATCGCCGGCGGCGGCATCGGCGGCCTGACTGCTGCGCTCAGCCTTCTCCAGCGCGGAATTGATGTGGACGTTTACGAACAATCCACCGAACTGGGCGAGATCGGCGCAGGCTTCCAGATCGGCGCCAATGGTGCGCGGGTATTGTTCGCGTTGGGCCTGGAGCCAAAACTGCGTGAGGTCTACTCGATTCCGTCGGGTAAGGAAGTACGGCTGTGGAACACCGGACAGACCTGGAAACTGTTTGACTTGGGCGAAACCTCAGTCGAGCGCTACGGCTTTCCTTATTTCATGATCCATCGCGCCGACATCCATCAGATTCTGGTTGACGCAATACGCGCGCTGAAGCCCGATGCAATCCATTTGGGCAAACGCGCGGTAGGCTGCGAACAGGACGAGCATTGCGCGACGCTGCGCTTCGCCGACGGCAGTAGCGCCCAGGGCGATGCGCTGGTCGGCGCGGATGGCGTGCATTCAGCATTGCGTCAGGCCCTATTTGGCGCCAGTGTCCCGGTCTTTACCGGCTGCGTGGCGTGGCGTGGACTGGTTCCGGCACGAGAGCTGCCCGAGCATCTGCTCAATCCGGTCGGGACTAACTGGGTCGGCCCCGGTGGCCATATCGTTCACTATTTCCTGCGTCGCGGAGAGATTTTTAACTTTGTGGCAGTCGTCGAGCGCAGTGACTGGAAAGTGGAATCGTGGACCGAGCGCGGTTCGGCAAAAGAATGCGCCGCTGACTTCGCTGGCTGGCACGAAGACGTGCAAAGCATGATCAGCAAACTGGATTCGCCATACAAATGGGCACTGCTGGGCCGTGAACCCATGCAGCGTTGGTCGATCGGACGCGCCACTCTATTGGGCGACGCCTGCCATCCGACCCTGCCGTTCCTGGCTCAGGGGGCGGGCATGGCAATCGAGGACGGCTACGTGCTTGCGCGCTGCCTGGAAACCTACGCCGATAACGTGCCCACCGCGCTCAGACGCTATGAAGCCGCCCGCATAGAACGCACCAGCCGCGTAGTGCATGGCTCGGCGGAGAACGGCCGACGCTTCCACAGCAACGTGCTTTCCAACGCCGAAGAAGCTGAAATCTACGTAACGACCGAGTGGCAGGAGCGTCGTGTCGAAGAGCGCTACGACTGGTTGTTCCGCTACGACGCCACACGCGTTCCGCTAGAGGCAGAGCTGACATGAACCGTTGCCTTATTGAATTCTCAAACAGTCGGGCGCCTGTCGCACCGTCACTTCCCGTGTTATCCCTCACCTGAAGGAGCGCAAAGATGCCCGTTCCATCCGCTGTGAATGGTCTCTACCATTTCGCCTTCCCCTGCCGGGACGCCGAGCAAACTCGCGCGTTTTACGAAGATCTGCTGGGTCTGCCGCTGGTGCATTGCATGACCGCCGACGCGGTGCCCAGCTCTGGCAGCAAAGGCCCGTATGCCCATGTGTTCTTTCGCATGGGCGACAACTCCTACATCGCCTTTTTCGATTTGGGTAATAACGAAGCACCATTGCCCTCGCCCAACACCCCCGACTGGGTCCAGCACTTCGCAATGGAGGTGGGGAGTATCGACCAGGTCCTTGCACACAAAGCGCGCCTGGAGGCCGCTGGCGTGGAAGTGCGCGGTATCGTCGACCATGACTTCATCAAATCAATTTATTTTTTCGATCCCAACGGCCTGCGCCTGGAGATCACCACACGCACCGAAGCGCCCGGTTTCATTGAGGAGGCCGAACGCGAGGCGCACGCCGCCTTGGCCGAGTGGACGCGGCGCAAGCACCAACTGACCGGAGTCACCGTTTGATGGAAACCACATTGACTACTTTTACCAAAGCCGAATGGGACCGTATCCCGGTCGTGCTGCAGTTTTCCGAATCCCTGGCGCTGACCGAAACCTATGGCTTCAACGGCAGCCAGGGCATCACGTCCCTGGAAGGCCAACGCCTGGTGCCTCGCGGGCGACCGTCGAACACGGTGTTCCTGTTCATGCACCCGACCTCGACGCTGCAACTGCTGCCAATGCCTGCGGCAATGGCCGAAGCCGGCATGCACGTGTTATGCGCCGGCAGCCGTTATGCGCGTAACGACAGCGCGCTGATCATGGAGAAGGTCGTCTACGACCTGGGTGCCTATATCCGTCACGCCCGTGAAGTGCTGGGTTATGAAAAGGTGGTTCTGGTGGGATGGTCCGGCGGTGGTTCGCTGTCGCTCTTCTATCAGGCTCAGGCCGAGAACCCGACGATCACCCATACTCCGGCCGGCGACCCTTACGACCTGACCGCAGCCAAACTCAGTCGCGCCGATGGCGTGGTGTTCATTGCCGCTCACCTAAGCCGCGCCGAAACGTTGACTGAATGGCTGGACCCATCAGTCGTCAACGAACTGGACCCGGACCAGCGCAACCGCGAATTTGATATTTACGATCCGCGCTGCCCCAACCAGGCGCCGTTCTCCGCCGACTTCGTGCTGGCCTTCCGTGAGGAACAGCGCGCGCGCAACCGTCGTATCACCGCATGGGCCCAGGAACTGCTGGAAAAACTGCGCACCCGCAGCGACGGTGAAGTCGAGCGGGCTTTCGTCACCCACCGCACCATGTGCGATGTACGTTGGCTGGACCCGAGTATCGACCCGAGCGGACGTAAGCCGGACTGGTGTTACATGGGGAATCCGCGCACGGTAAACGTCGGTCCAGTAGGACTCGCGCGCTTCTCTACGCTGCGCTCGTGGCTGTCGCAATGGTCCTATGACCTGTCCAACGCCAAGGGTCCGGCCAACGCCGCGCGCATCCACACCACACCGGTGCTGCAAATCGAAAACCAGGCCGACGATGCCGTACCGGCTACGCACAATCCGTTGATCCATGCCGCATTGGCCACGCCGGATAAGGAATTCGTCAGCCTGCATGGCGCCACCCATTACTATTTGGGCCAGCCGGAACTGCTGGCGCGTTGTATCGACACCGTGATCGACTGGAGTCGCCGCAAGGGACTGCTACTGGACTGATGATCCTCTTGCCAGCGTGTTCGGATCCCATAACCGAACCGCGCCGGCAAGGGTCTGCCTCCAGGCATCTACGTCATGATGCAAGAGAAATCAATGCGGTCTGCCGCTCCGGCACCGCCCAACAACAAGAAAACAGGAGAGAGCGCAGATGTCTATTGATCCCAGCAATAACAACCGCAGGCTGCGGATAGGTGACCTGTTGGCCCACAACGTCGCCTCCAGACCGCTTGCACCGGCCTTGATCGGACCACAGGGACTCACCCATACCTGGGCTGAACTGGACACCCACACCCTCGCGCTGGCCGGTGGATTGACCAGCCTTGGCCTGACACGAGGCGACCGCATCGCAACCATCGTGCGCAACGGCCCAGACGCAATCGAAGCGCTGTTTGCCCTTGCCCGTGCGGGGTTTGTAGGCGTGCCAATCAACTACGGCCTGACCGCTGCAGAGGTTGAGGTGATCTTTCAGGACTCCGAACCGAAGGCAATCCTGACCGATGCCGATTTCGTCGAGCCCTTCCGTGCCCAGATCGAACAGGCCGGTGCCATCGTTGTCGTGCATGGCGGCGCGACGTTGAACAGCGGCTGGCATGATTACGATGCAATCAAGACTGCCGCCGTAGCGTTCGATGAGGCAGCAGTCTCGCCCGACGATATCCGCACCATCCGCTACACCAGCGGCACCACCGCCGCACCGAAAGGCTGCCTGGGAACACATCGACAGATTCTGTCGAGTATCGAGAACTTTTTCCGCGAACTCGACGTACCCACTGACGCTCCGTTTCTGCAACTGCTGCCGCTCTTTTCCGGTGCTGGCATCTGGATGGCGTTTGCCGCCGCCTATCATGGCGTGGCCAATGTCGTACCGGAAACGTTCAAGCCCGCCGATGCCTTGCAGGCTATTGCAGAACACGGTGTGGGTCATGCGTGTGGCGTGCCGACCATGCTCAGCAGGATGTGCGAGGAATACGATCCAGCCAAATACGACATAAGTTCGCTGAAGCTGTTCGGTTACACCGGCTCGCCAATGCCGGCAGCGATGATCCGCAAAGCGTTGGCATTGCTGCCGTGGGATTTCTATCAGGGCTTCGGCGGCGGCGAGATGGGCGGGTTGGTGTCGTATCTGAAACCCGAAGACCATCCCCGTGGCAGTACCGCCGGCGATGGCCTTGACGAACGGCTGCGCACTGCAGGTCGACCGGCCAAGTACGCCGAACTGGTCATCCGTAGCCTGCAAGACGGCACCCCGCTACCGACCGGCGAGGCGGGTGAAATCAGCGTGCGTTCGCCCAGCAATTTTGCCGGTTATCACAACCTGCCAGAAGAAACCGCACACACCTTGCGCGGGGAGTGGGTCTACACCGGCGACGTCGGTTTTATCGATGAGGAAGGCCTGTTGCACGTGATCGACCGGGTCAAGGACATGGTGATCACGGGGGGAATGAACGTCTCCTCCGCTGAAGTGGAATCAGTGCTGATAGAACACCCCGCAGTTGAGTTCGCCGCTGTCTTCGGCCTGCCCGACGACGATTGGGGTGAAGCGGTTACCGCCGCCGTGGTCCTGCGCGACGGCGCCACCGTCGCCGAGGCTGAACTGATCGGCTTCGCACGCCTACGCCTGGCCAGCTACAAAACACCTAAAGCGATCAAGTTCATCGACAGCTTCCCGATGAACGCCGCAGGCAAGATTCTCAAGCGCGAACTGCGCAAACGCTTCGCCCCGGCTACGGCCTGATCGCTGTCGCCTTATTGCTCGAATAAAACGAAGCATTCGATAAAAACGCCAGGAAAGAGGTTACTTATGCAGCAGTGGATACCCGATAACAAGAAAGGGCCACGTGGATACATGGTTGAGCCTGATGGATTCAAGACCCTGGACATCACCATGCCCGAAGACGGCGTGGCGCTCATTACGCTGAATCGGCCACAGAAGCTCAACGCGTTCAACACCGAAATGATCGGTGAGATCCGTGCCGCGATGTGGCGAATGAGCTTCGACGACAGCGTGCGAGTGATCGTGATCACCGGTACTGGCCGTGGCTTCTGTGCCGGTCGCGACGTCGAGGAACTGCGTGGCGAGCGCGGCATGCCGCTGCCACAGTACCGCGCTTATGTGCGCGCCAACCACGACATGCTCAATGACTTGGAGTCCATCGAAAAGCCGGTCATCGCTGCGGTCAACGGGATCTGCGCTGGCGGTGGCATCGAGCTGGCAGCGTCCTGCGACTTCCGCTTCGCCTCTAGCACCGCCACCTTCCTGCTGCCGGAAATCTTCATCGGCGTAATCCCGGCATCCGGTGCCTGCTCGCGCATGATTCAGATGATCGGCATCGAGAACGTCAAGGATCTAGTAATGACCGGGCGCACCGTCGATGCCCAGGAAATCCGCGACATGCGCTTCGTGCGCAAAGTCAGCGAGCCTGACCAGTTGATGAACGACGTAATGGACTACGCGCGCCTGCTGATGAAGGGAGCGCCGCTGGCAGTGGGTATCGGCAAGCACGTCACCAATGCCTGCCAGAACATGGACACCGAAACCGGACGCGTGTTCGAGCGTCTGGCTCAGTCCTCGCTCGTTGGCTCAAGCGATTCTACCGAAGGTGTGAAATCGTTTTTAGAGAAGCGCAAGCCAAACTTCACCGGGCATTAATACCGACCGACGCCCTCCCCGACAGACCTGTCAGGGAGGCTTTTTTTATGAGCGCCACGTCTCAGGCTTCAGCGGCCCGCCGCTCTTGTTTCTAAGCTCTCCTTTCTTCTTTCTAATTCCAGATTTCTTATTCGCAGGTCTTCCCCATGAAACTCACCGGCATCACTGTCCTGGATTTTACTCAGTTCATGACCGGACCGATGGTCTCGGCGATCATGGCCGACCACGGCGCCAACGTCATCAAAGTCGAGCCCCCCCAAGGCGACCCCACTCGACAGGGCCCACGTAGCCTTGCCGGCCAAAACGACGGTGACACTTTTCGCGTGCTCAATCGAGGCAAGCACAGCCTCGTCCTCGATCTCAAAGAACCCACCCATCTAGAAACCGCACGCGCCTTGATCCGCGATGCCGATGTGGTGCTTGAATCCTTCCGTCCCGGCGTGGCCGACCGGCTGGGCATTGGCTACGCCGATGCCAACGCCCTCAACCCGAACATTGTCTACTGCTCGATTTCGGCATTCGGGCAAATCGGCCTGCTGAAAGACGTCGCCGCCCACGACACGATGGTGCAAGCACTGGCCGGCGCGCTCGCGATCGACGCCGATGGGCGGCCGGTGGAACCAACCGTGTCCCTGGCCGGCGTTGCTGCCGCACACTTCGCGCTGTCGGCGACCCTTATGGCGCTGCTCGCGGCACGCGCCGGCCAGGGCGGCGATCATATCGACATCTCCATGCATGATGCCGCACTGGCCGTGCGCGGCGGCGCTACCGCAGCGGCGCTGGCCACGCTGGAAACGCCGAGCCACTTCGCCGGCCCAGCCGTTTATGCATTGAACGCCAGCTACCGTACCGCTGAAGGTCGCTGGCTGCGTGTGGATGCTCGCGACCGTCGCGCCGCCACAACATTACTGGAAGCCTTGTCGCGGCCGGACCTGCTACCTGGCGCGCTCGACGCCGATCCACCAGCACAGGCTGCGTTATCCGCCACGCTGACGTCGATTTTTGCCGAGGCGTCGCTGGCCGATTGGATGCATCGGTTGGGACTGGCAGGCGGCGTCGCCCCCGTGCTCAACTACGCTGAAGCCCTGGCCCATCCACATACTGCCAGTCGCGGCCTGATTGGCACCGATACCGAAGGCGGCAAGCACCTGCACAGCCCGATCCGCTTCCTGCGTGACCCCAGCCGGCCTGACTTCACCACGCCAGAACTGGGCCAGCATACGGCTGACTCAAGCTGCGGCAGGAGCAAGCCCTGGATGAGCAGGTCAATGAAAATCCCTTGAGTTCGAATTTTCTCCCTCAAGTGGCTGGTTGCGATGCAGCACTACCGGAGGGGCAATAGGCTCCCGAGGTGACGTATCCCGCAACTCCACGTCGATAAAAAAACCGAGGTATTCCTTACCCGGAGCAATTTCAGGAGTGAGAATCGGAACACCTGGCTGGAGTGCTACAGGATTTATGACGTACGGGCTGTACAGTAATTTTGCGCTGGCCAATGTAAGGGCATGGACAGCATGATAGGAAAACCTAAATAGCGTGGGGATTACCATGCGTTCGCCCTTTTTTCTTAGTCGCCGAATATCTGCACTGGCTCTAGCCGTTTTCCTGAGCCTCGGCATCGTGCTGCCTGCAACTGCGCAGGTGAATGCAGGTTTAAATACACCAAATCCCTCAAAGCCATTTCAGGAAACCACAGTAACCACGTTCGACGTTCCGTGGGCGCTCGCTTTTTTCCAGGACGGCAGAATGCTGGTTACCGAAAAGGCCGGCCGCCTGTTTCTGGTGACTCAGGACGGCAACAAACAGCAGATCGGCGGTGTGCCTAAAGTCGAATACAGCGGACAAAACGGTTTGCTTGACGTCGCCATCTCGCCTCACTTTGACCGTGATCATTCGATCTACCTGACCTACTCCGAACCCGGTCCAAACGGCAGCAGTCTGGCATTGGCACGCGCTCAACTGAGCGGAACTGAAAACCACCTGACGCTTGGCAATCTGCACGTCATTTGGCGGCAGATGCCCAAAGGCCACGGTGGCCAACCGGGGGGCATTGTTGCTTTTTCGCCAGACGGTAAGCATCTGTTTCTCACCTCAGGAGACAGAATGCGCCCCGAGACCGCACAGGATCCTGATCAGGCTCTCGGCAAGGTACTTCGGCTTAATCTCGATGGCACGACGCCCAACGACAATCCGATGGCGAGTCAAGGCGGAGTAAGAGCCCAAACATGGACGACAGGACACCGCAATCCCTATGGACTGGCGTTCGCCCCGGACGGAAAGCTTTGGTTGGATGAAATGGGACCAATGGGAGGAGATGAACTCAATCTTCTGAAGCCTGGCCGTAATTATGGTTGGCCAGTCGTATCAAATGGCGACAACTATGACGGCACGCCAATCCCACGCCACGACACGCACCCTGAATTTGAACCTCCGGTCCTTTATTGGACACCTGTGATAGCACCTGCAGGTTTGACCTTTTATACCGGGAAACTCTTTCCCGACTGGAAAGGTTCAGCGTTTATCGGCAGCTTACGATCACAAGCACTTGTGCGTGTGGTTATCGACGCCAATGGAAACGCACGTGAAGCAGATCGCTGGGACATGGGGCAGCGTATCCGCGATGTCGCTCTCGCGCCGGATGGAGCCCTTTGGCTCATTGAAGACGCGGGTAAGGCACGGCTTATTCGGCTGACGCCGAAAAGGTGACTTGCAAAACATCCAGAGCGTGTCGCGACCGAGCGAGTCAACAGTAGCGTTTAAGAACTACGACTCAACCTTCTTTGCCACTCATTTGCGGTTTGTCTGGGTACCGCATCGCTTCATTCGCGAACACGTCCGCGACCACCGGAAATCGGATCGGCAAATGCTCCATGCATTCGGATTTGGAGAGTCGGGCGACCACGGGCAAACTTCTGCTGATGGTTTGAGCACCATCAACTCTCAGCGCGTTGAGAGTCCCGGCCGGCAAACCGCCCCAGTCCGTCAGGACCATGACCCAATTACCCTTTCTGACATGCCTGCGCCTGCCGCATGTACATCCAGCAAAACCTCGTCGCTTTTTAACAACGGGCTCGTGACGTCCGCCAATACCCGACTGTCGGTGATGCCAAAGCTTTACAGAGCAGAGCCTTCCTGAAATTCATTGTTACTCTGTCGGAGCGGGCGAGCTATCGCTGTCCAAGGATGCAGTAACTGTCATAGCATCAGTTATTCAGACTTGAACGCGGAAGGTAGATATGACCGAGGATGTGCTTTACCAGGAACCAGAGCCCGGCATCGCCGTGATTACCTTGAACCGGCCGGATAAACGCAATGCCATCAATGTGAGCGCGTCACGAACGCTGGCCATGCTGGTCGAACGCACCGAGGCGACTCGCGACATACGCGTCGTGATTTTGACGGGGGAAGGCCCGGTAGCCTTCTGTGCCGGGGCTGATTTGGATGACATCGCGGCCGGTGCCGGCGAACAACTCATGGTCAATGGCGCTGGCATGGGTGGGCTGATCCATGCCCGCCGTCGTAAACCCTGGATCGCAGCGGTACGTGGAGCTGCGCATGGAGGGGGTACCGAATTGGCGCTCGCCTGCGACATGATCATCGCAGGGAAGAACGCCCGCTTCACCTTGCCCGAGGTGAAGCGGGGGCTGATCGCCGGTGCAGGCGGTGTCTATCGGCTGATGCGCCGGATATCTCCGGCCCTGGCCATGGAGTTGTTGTTGACTGGCAACGGACTAGATGCGGAACGTGCAGCGGCGCTGGGGCTGATCAATCGGCAAGTAGAGGATGACGAAGTGCTGGCGTCAGCGCTGCAACTGGCCAGACAGATCGCCGCTAACGCACCGCTTGCCGTCCAGGAAACCCTGTTGATCGCCCGCCAGGCATTGGCGTTGGGAGAGGATGATTTACGCATGGCCACAGACGTCGCCTGTCAGCGCCTTGCGACCTCAGAAGACATAATCATTGGGCTACGGGCCTTTCAAGAAAAGCGTACCCCGGAGTGGAAAGGACGATAATCGCTCCAGGTCCACATTGAAAGCTCAACGCCGAGGTCAGGGCGCTTTACCAAGCGCCCTGACGGGACTGGACCTATGTCAGGACAACCCCACCACCGGAATAACTGCACCCTGCAACGCGCTGGCCGCATCGCTGGCCAGGAAGCCGATGACGTCGGCCAGTTGCTGAGGCGAGACCCAGAGTGCCGGATCCACCTCAGGCATGGCTGCCCGATTTGCCGGGCTGTCGATAATGCTAGGGGCTACTGCATTGACATTGATGCCGCGGCCTCGCAACTCCTGAGCCATGGATTCAGTGAGTCGCGCCACAGCACTTTTCGAAGCGCAATAGGCGCCCATGGTCCCCTTGCCACTGATAGCCGAGGCGGCCGAAACATTGATAATTTTACCGGTGCCCGCAGCCAACATCCCCGGCACCGTGGCGCGGCAGGTGTTTAGGACCGTCGCCACGTTCAGGTCCATCATTTGCTGCCAGACCGAACCATCGGGGTCGTGCACCTCGCTGCCCATGGCAAAGCCACCGGCGATGTTGCACAGCACACCTGCCGGCCCTTTAACCTGAAATACGTTGGCCAGCGAAGCCTGCGTCGCCGCCGCGTCCGTCAAATCGACAGCCAGAAAATGCGTATCGCCTGCAATCCCCTCATAAACCGAATGCAGGGCCTGCTCACTGCAATCGATTAACAAAACCGGGCGCCCCTGCTGCAAGAAAGCCTGAGCAACGACACGACCCAGCGCGCCAGCGGCCCCCGTGACAACGACCAGTGAGTTCGACATCGACATTCTCCTGTATAGCGGTTAATAACTGACCTTGTGTCAGCTTATACAGCAAAATGACCTACATCGACAACCGTCCATGACTGGCTGAAGTTAATCCTCACGTCAACTCGACACAGGGGTATTGCATCTTGCTCAAGGATGCTCTAAAAATAACAACATGTTAGTTATTTGCCGAGCACGAACAATGATGGAACACACTTCATGAGCTGAAGCATCATGCTCGTTACGCCCGTCATCGCTGGAGACCCCTATGAGCACCGATTTTCAACGCGCTTTACCTGCACTGGACGACCTCAACACATTTTTCTGGACCAGTGGCCATGACGGACAACTGCGGATTTTGCAGTGCTCCGATTGCCAGCACTGGTTGCATCCGCCGGGGATCATTTGCCCGAAATGCCTGAGCCGAAATATTGCACCACAGGTGGTTTCGGGCCGGGGCACCATCGAAGCACTGACCATTAATCACCAGCCATGGGCGCCAGGTCAGCCCGTGCCTTACGCCATTGCCGTCGTGTCGCTCGATGAACAACAAGGCCTACACCTGACCACCAATATCGTTGGTTGTCCGATCGATTCAACTCACATCGGACAGCGAGTTCGTGTGGTGTTCGAAGCGATTGAAGAGATCTACCTCCCCCTATTCACGCCTGCCTGAGAACTCCTGAATGCAAGAAGAGCATGCCGAAATCCTTGCTTCGATTCGTGATCAGGCCAAACGCCTGCTTAACGATCAAGCCACGCCTGAGCACCTGAAGTCGTTGCTTGAAGCGCCCGCCAGCTTTGATCATGTTTTATGGGGACATGCCGTCGAGCAGGGCTGGCCCAGCGTGGGCATGACTGAACAGGCCGGCGGTTTGGGTCTGGGGTGGAGCGGCCTCGGGGTGCTCTGCGAAGAAACCGGGCGTGTCACCGCTTCCTTGCCGCTGATGGCTAACGCGGTGGTCGCGGATGCGTTGCAACAGAGCGCCACAGAACAATGGCTGCCGCTGATAGAAGCGCTCACCCTTGGCAGCAAGATTGCCTGCCTGGCGCTTGCTGACCCTACTGACTCAGGCCTGTCCACCAGCCCATCGCTGGTCAGTACCCACGGGTTTCTAGACGGCGAAAAAGCATTGGCGGCGTTTGCCGACGTTGCTGATGTGGCACTGGTTCAAGCTCACAGCGAACAGGGTATTGCCCTCTTTCTGGTCGATCTGCACCAACCGGGGGTTCAGCGTATGCCGCACAACAGTTTCGATAACGCCCGGGCGGCAGCAGTGCTGTGCTTTAAACACGTCCCCGGGAGGCTGCTTGGCAGCGTCAATGAGGTCTTGAATGTCACCAGCCTCGCCGCCCTGGCATGCGCCTGCGAACAGGTCGGCGGCGCCCAGGCCAGTCTTGATCTGGCGTGCAAATACGCTCGCGAACGCCGCGCGTTCGGCCAGTTGATCGGCAGCTTCCAGGGGATCAAGCACAAACTCGCGGAGATCTATTGCCTGCTTGAGGTTGCCCGAGGTTGCGTCAGCGATGCCTTGGATGCCTGGGACCAAGACCTGCCGGAAAAACGACAACTGGCATCCGCAGCGCGGATCGCGGCAACCAAAGCCTATGACTACGCCGCACAAGAATGCCTGCACATCCATGGCGGGATGGGTGTGACCTGGGAGGCCATGCCTCACCACCATTACCGTCGCTCGCGGACGCTGGCCCTGGAATTGGGCAGCCTTCCCTATTGGCGCGAGCGCCTGTTAAGCGACATCGGATTGAAAACGGCACACTCACAATAATGGCGGATCAATAATGAACGACGCTCTCAAAGAATACCGTGAGTGCGCCAGATGCTGGCTGGCTGAAAACGCACCGCCGTACTCGGGTACAGCACGGCAGCAGTTGAGCTTGGAAGCCGATTTGGCCCTTGGCCGCGCCTGGCAAGCCCTTAAGGCCGATCACGGCTATGCCTGCATTACTTTGCCCACCGAAGTCGGAGGCGCCGGAGGCAGTGAATTGGAAAAAGTGGTCTTCAGTGAAGAGGAGATGCACTACGACCTGCCGCTGGCCTATTTCAGTATCAGCCTGAACAACCCATTGCCAATTTTTCTGCGCTACGCCTCGCCGCTTTGGACAGAGCGTCTGGCCCGTCCCACCGTTCGCGGTGAGTTGATCTGGTGCCAATTGTTCTCGGAGCCGTCGGCGGGTTCTGACCTGGCGTCGTTGCGCCTAAAGGCTGTTCCGACTGAAGGCGGCTGGCGCCTGAGCGGACAAAAAGTCTGGACCAGTTGGGCGCAAATTGCCGACTGGGGCGTGATTGTCGCGCGAACCGATCCCAACCTGCCCAAGCATGCCGGCTTGACCTATTTCTTCCTCGACATGAAGTCGCCGGGCGTTTCGGTCGTGCCGATCCGCCGACTGGGTGGGGAAAAAGACCTCAATGAAGTCTTTTTTGATGATGTCTTTGTCCCCGATGACCAGCGCCTTGGGCAAGTCAACGGCGGTTTCAAGGTTGCCGTTGAGACGCTGATGATCGAGCGTTACGCGGTAACCGATGAATCAGGCTATGGACCCACGCTGGAGCGTTTCGTCGAGCTGGCAGCCCACACCAACATTAACGGTCATTCGGCCCTGGAGGACGGCGAAATTCGCGCCACCATCGCCGATATTTTCGTGGAACGCCAAGGCCTTCGGGCGATACACCGTCGTGCGCTGGATGCCTTTGCCAACGGCCAGGCGCCAGGCCCGGAGGGCGCGATTCGGAAACTGTTATTGGGCCGGACGCGCCAGTCCTTGAGTCGGACTGCTCTGAATTTGTTGGGGGCCAGCGGTGCAATCCTGGGGCCGGACGCCCACCCCAGAAGCGACTTCGCCAGCGCGTGGCTGGACCCCAGTTTGCGCATTGCGGGGGGCACCGATGAGCTACTTCTCAACACACTGGCTGAGAGGGTGTTGGGGCTGCCTCAGGACTATCGACCGGACAAGGGCCAACCTTTCAATACGCCACCTAATTAATCAACCCTGCGGCCCTGCCCGACTCCACTTATCACCGAAGGACCTCGTTCATGCATTTCAAACCCGATCAGGAGGACGAGCACTTCCGTGAGGAAGTCCGTGCTTTTCTCAAGGCGAAACTTCCACAAGACTTGGCTGAGCGTAACCGGCGCGGCTACCATCCCTTGCGCGAAGACACCCGTCAATGGACCAAAATACTTCACAGCCAAGGCTGGTCGGGCGCCAATTGGCCTGCGTCCTGGGGCGGTACTGGATGGTCGCCGGTGCGCCAGTTTATTTTCGACGAAGAGACATTTCTGGCGGGTGCTCCAGCAGTGGACACGGCGGGTTTCAAGATGATCGGCCCGGTGATCATGACGTTCGCCAGTGAAACCATGAAGCGTCAGTACGGCCCGCGGATTCTCAGCGGTGACGTTTTCTGGGGGCAGGGTTTTTCCGAACCAAATGCGGGCTCGGACCTGGGTTCACTGAGCACCCGTGCCGAGCGCGACGGTGATGACTATGTAATCAACGGGCAGAAGATATGGACCTCATTCGTCGAAACCGCGGACATGATTTTTATCCTCGCCAAAACCGACCCACAAGCGCGCCAGCGCGGTATATCGATGATTCTGGTGGACCGTCAGGCACCAGGCGTCACCATCCGCCCGATTTATGACATTGGCGAAAGCCACAGCCTCAATGAGGTGTTTTTCGACAATGTACGGGTGCCGGTCTCTAACCTGGTTGGCGAGGAAGGCATGGGCTGGACCTACGCTAAATTCTTGTTGGAAAACGAGCGCGCCTTCAGTGCCGAATGGCCGCGTAACAACGCTCATCTTTCACGTCTGCGCACATTGCTCAATAAAGTGCAGAGCGATGGCCGACGACTGATTGACCAACCGGGTTTTGCGAGCCGCCTCGCGACACTGGATACCGATTTACTGGCCTTGCGCTGGCTAAGCCTGCGCGCTTTGCATGAAAAAGCCGGCGGCCAATCGCGCCTGCCGGTGGGGTCCGTGCTGAAGATCCGTGGTTCCGAGTTATTACAAAAAATAGGCGAATTACAAGTCGAAGCACTTGGCAGCCATGCCTGTTACGTCTTCACCGATCCCCTGGGAAACGTTCGGCGGCAACAGGATTGGCCGCCAGGCCCCGCCACCGCACCTGGGATCATGGCCGATTATTTCTACCGTCGGGCCACGACAATTTACGGCGGAGCCAACGAAGTACAACGCACCATTATTGCCCGTTCGTTTCTGGAGCTTTGAGCATGGATTTTCAATTAAACGAAGAGCAAACCATGCTCAAAGACAGTGTCCGTCGGTTTATGCAAGAGACCTGTCCCTTCGAGCGGCGCGGCGCCACCGTTGATAACGGCGCGTTCGACACAGGCCACTGGCAACACATGGCAGAACTGGGGTTGCTCGCCTTGGGGTTACCCGAAGAACTGGGCGGAATGAATTGCTCGGCTGTCGAGAGCGCTTTGGTGATGGAAGAGATAGGCCGCGTGTTGTGCGTCGAGCCGTACTGGGCCGTTGCGGTGCTGGCAGCACAAACGCTACTGGCTATCAATGACCCCAAAGCGCGCACGGTTTTGCAATCGCTGGGTGAAGGCTTGTTACTGCCCATACTCGCCCACGACGAAGCCACTGCCCGAGGAGATCTGGCGTCGGTCCGCACTTCAGCCGTGTCGACAGGAGAAAACCGCTGGCGGTTGAATGGGGAAAAAATCGCCGTGGTCGGCGGCAACGTCGCCGAGTTATTCATCGTTTCGGCACGTACCTCTGGCGAGGCCAGTGATCGCGAAGGTATTACGCTGTTTCTTATCGACGCCAAGACCCACGGAGTCGGCAAGCGTAACGTTCGTCTGATCGACAATCGTTGGGGCAGCCACTTGACCCTGTGCAATGTTGAAGTGACCGCAACGCACGTTTTGGGCGTGGTAGGCAACGGGTTTGCAGCCCTTAGCCAAGGCAATGCCCACGCGCTTGTGGGATTGGTGGCAGAGGCGGTCGGCATCATGGAGCAATCACTGTGGATTACCCGGGACTACCTCAAGATTCGTAAACAATTTGGTCAGGTTCTGGGCAGCTTTCAGAGTTTGCAACACCGCATGAGCGAAATGTTGATTGAACTGGAACTGTCCCGCAGCCTGTTGCATCTGGGGCTGGCCAGTCTTGAACTGGGAGAGGCTGAGCGTGACCATGCGCTGTCTGCGGTCAAAGCGCATATCGGCAGAAGCGGACAGTTTGTCTGCGGGCAAGCCATTCAGTTGCACGGCGGGATTGGCGTCACTGAGGAGTACGTTATAGGTCATTACTTCAAACGCATGACATTGATCAACGTCGCATTAGGCAGCAGCATGCATCACTACGAACAACTGGCGGCCGCGGAAAGAGCTGCATAACCGCCAGCGTTAAAGGATTGAGCCCGGTCTTTGCCGGGCTCGCTGCTCAAAGAAGTTTCACACGTAAACCTCGAACAACCCCGCCGCGCCCATCCCGCCACCAATACACATGGTGACCACGACGTACCGTACACCGCGCCTCTTCCCTTCCAGCAAGGCACTGCCTACCAGTCGTGAGCCGGTCATTCCAAAAGGGTGGCCAAGTCCAATGCCGCCACCGTTGACGTTGAATCGATCAGGGTCAATGCCCAACTGATCGCGACAATACAATGCCTGACAGGCAAAGGCTTCATTCAGCTCCCAGAGGCCAACATCATCAATGGTCAGCCCGTGTTTACCGAGTAATTTCGGTACGGCTGACAGCGGACCTATGCCCATCTCCTCAGGGGCACATCCCGTGGTAATAAACCCCCGGTATACGCCCAAGGGTTGTAATCCGCGTCGCTCTGCAGCCCTGGCCTCCATCAGTACGCACGCCGAAGCTCCGTCGGATAACTGGCTGGCGTTACCCGCCGTAATACTACCGCCCTCCATAACGGGCTTGAGCGCAGCCAACCCCTCGGCGGTGGTGCCGGCGCGCAAACATTCGTCTTCAGAAAACAGGTAGTTCTTGTAACTGATCTTGTCAGTGTGTTTGTCGACGATTTTCTGTGACACATCCAACGGCGCTATTTCCTCAGCGAACACGCCTCGAGACTGCGCCGCGACCGCTCGCTGCATGGCCAACAATGCGTAGTCATCCTGAGCCTGGCGAGAGATCCCGTAGTGCCTGGCGACGTACTCCGCCGTTTCGATCATCGGCATATAAGCGCCAGGTACGCGCTCGACCAGCGCCGGGTCCTTGTCACGGACCGCCCATTCAAGATAACCGGGTGCCAACGCACTGACGTTTTCCGACCCACCGCCAATCACAATGTCCATGCCGTCGACAATGATTTGTTTGGCCGCAATAGAAATCGCCATCAGGCCGGAAGCACATTGTCGATCTACGGTAGAGCCCGCCACCCCAACGCCAAAGCCCGCTCGCAAGGCGGCTGCCCGCGCAAGGTTTCGTCCTGCAGTTCCGGCGCCCATCGCGGCGCCAATAATCACGTCTTCGACCTCGGCCGGTTCAATGCCGGCGCGCAACACACTATGCAACAGCGCATGAGCGGTGAGCGTGGGTGACTTGATCGCGTTCAGAGCGCCGCGATGGGCTTTCCCGATCGGGGTGCGAGCGGTGGAAACGATGACCGCTTCTCTCATAGGATTCTCCGGATGTTCATAGACTTGTTCACTCGTCAGGTGCGTGGTGCACCGGGAAGTTTCAGGACAGCTTTCGCCAGGATGTCGCGCTGAACTTCGTTGGCACCGGCATAAATCGACACCGGCCGCGCCATCATCAAAGGCCAATGCAAGTCGGTAAGCAGCTCGCCAATACGCACATCGCCCACCACTCCGGCATGATCGCCCGCGATGTCGGTACAGAACTCAGTGATCCGTTGCAGCAACTCAGAAACGTAGACTTTCAGCATCGATACCTGCGGACCGGGCTCTCCATCGCCTTTAGCAATCCGGTCGCAAATCTGCGCATAGAACAATCGATAGTCGTGCAGGTCCGCTTGCAGGACCGCCAGCCGATCCAGCACGCCACGGTCATCAGTCAATTCCAGCTCAGCGACCAGTTTTTTGGCCAACGCCAATGCGCTGCCAGCCATGGCTGCGTTGCCGAGCCAGATACGCTCATGCCCCAACAACGCCTTGGCCAGGGTCCAGCCCTGATGCAGCTCGCCGAGCAGATTCTCGACAGGCACCCGCACGTTCTCAAAAAACACTTCGCAGAACTCGTCCTCCCCCGCGATGTTGGCAATGGGGCGGATGCTTACGCCCGGCAAGCTCAGGTCAATGAGCAAAAAACTGATGCCCTGCTGTTTTTTGTCAAATTTTCCGGTGCGCACCAGTGCGTAGATATGCGTGCATTCGGCGGCATGGGTGGTCCATATTTTTTGACCGTTGACGATAAACACATCTGCGTCCAGATCGGCGCGGGTACGCAGGCTGGCAAGGTCGGAACCGGCGCCGGGCTCGGAATAGCCCTGACACCACAGGTCCTCACAGGAAAGTATTCTCGGGAGATATCGAGCGCGTTGCTCGTCACTGCCCCACTTGATCAGGGTCGGGCCCAGTTGGGTTTCGCCGTTATCAATGATTCGGCCTACGCCGGCGCGCTCCATCTCCTCCTGGTAGATCAATTGCTTGCGAAACGATACGCCCATGCCCCCGTGTTCGCGGGGCCAGGCAGGCGCTCGCCAACCATGGTCATTAAGCAATCTAAGCCAATGGGTCAGATCACTGCCGCGCAGCCTCAGAAATGGCCGCCGGTCATTCTGGCGAAGCTCGGCGGGATAATGCTCGGTCAACCATTCGCGCAAACGTGTTCTGAAGACTTCATCCGTCCAGTCACGCGGATCGCTCGATTCCAGTCCTTCGATAGCCACACTTACTCGGCTGTCTCGATCGCCAGTGTCGAGCGCAGCGAAGTGCCGACGATGGTCCCAGATCGATCCGAGCCAGGCAGCACCAAACATCGCCGCACGCAAATACAGCCCAATGTCGACTTCCTCGGCGAAACCCATCGCCCCATGCAACTGCACCGCCTGCCTTGCTGTAGTGACTGCTGCTTGGGCGCACCGGGCTTTGGACGCACTGATCGCAGCCAGACTGACTTGCGCCAGCGGTTGCTGCTCGTAGCAGGCCAAGGCGTGTTGCCAACTCGCCTGGGCCAGCGTTTGCTCGATACTGAGGTCGACACAGCGATGCTGGACAGTTTGAAATGAACCCAGTGGCCGTTCGAACTGAATGCGCTGGGTCACAAAGTCGAGGGTCTGTTGCAAGCAACCGGCAGCCTGGCCTGCCAACTCGGCCGCCAAGGCAATACGGCCAGCCGCCACGCTTCGATGCAGGGCGTCCAGCGCGGCTGAGCCCCTCAGGATGGGTTCGGCAAACAGCAACGGTGCCTGGTCAAAATCGACATGGTATTGAGCACCATTGCCAGCGCTGAACGACTCAACGTGTACACCCCGGGCAGTTGCCTCAACGGCTACAATAACCGGCTGACCATGCTCCAGTGCTGACACCAGCAACACTGAACGGCTTTCGCAACCGACCACGAAGACCTTGCGCCCGCTGAGCCGACCATTCACCACGGTGCAACCGTATATGCCCGGCTCCAACTGTCCTGCGTGTTCCTGAGAAGCCACGGCCAGTAGCCGCTCACCGCTGCTGAGCCAGTTGGCCAACTGTTCGACGGCAGGGCTATTTTCAGCGGCGGCCAGCAACACGGAGGGCATGACACAACACGCCACAAAGGGTTCGCTAAACAAACGTTCGCCCATAACCTCGCAGATTACCGTGGCCTCGCCCAACGTCAGCCCGCTGCCTCCCAATGACTCGGGGAGCAGCAACCCTGTCCAGCCCAGCGCAGCAATATCGCGCCACAAAGAGGCATCCACTGGACGGGGTTGACCGATCCAACCGCGCAATCGAGAGGGACTGTGTGTTCCTGTCAGAAAATCATTGACTGACTTGCGAAGCATGACCGATAGCGACTCATCAGCATTTTCCCCCATCGAACCCTCCAGGCAGTTTTTATTAAATTAACTAACTATATGTCAGTTTTCAATTTATACTGCCGCCCGTCAACCTCTATTTAAACGATGCCGTATCACGGCGAACCTATGCGGGAGGATTTATGCTGAGAGGATTCGAAAAGGGACAACGTCCGGCACTGCTGATCAGTGAGTGCCAACGGGGCGTGATCGATCCCGAGTTATCGGGCTTTCCAGGTCTCGCGGAGCAGGTGGGCCGACGGGACATCCTGGTACGCATTGCCCGTCTGGCAACGGCCTTTCGCCAGGCTGGATTGCCGGTGTTGCACCTGCACGTCGCACATAGACCCGGTTATGTCGACCTGCCTCGGACCAGCGTAATCATTGCCCGCTCGACCAAAGAAAACCGAATGATTGCCGGTTCTGACGAGGTTCTGTCGGTGCCTGAAGTAGCGCCACAGGGCCAGGACATCGTGCATGCCCGCACCTTTAGTCTGGTGGGTTTTCATGGCACTGACCTGGATACGCTATTGCGTCATATGGGCGTCCATACGCTCGTGCCCGTCGGCGTCTCGACCAACGTGGCAATTTCTGGTCTGGCGTTGTGCGGCTCCGACCTTGGCTATCAGGTGGTGGTGCCCGAAGACTGCATCGCTGGCGCTACCGCGCAAAGTCATGACTTCATCGTGACTAACCTGCTGCCGCTCTACAGCACGTTGAGCGACAGCGACTCAGTGATCGCAGCACTCAACGACTGAAACGTTCACGCAGCACATGTTTGAGAACTTTGTTCAGGGTGTCGTTACGCGGCAGTTGTTCGACAATCTCCAGTTGCTCCGGAATTTTTTGTCGCATGACCTGCGCTGTCTCGAAGAAGGCAACCATTTCTTCGAACGGCAATGCAGACACCCCGCGCTTGAGTTCAATCACCGCACAGACGCGTTCGCCGCGAAACTCATCGGGCAAGCCGATGACCGCAACACCGGCCACTTTGGGATGGGTGAACAGCAGGTCTTCTATTTCCTTTGCAGAAATATTCTCTCCTTTGCGAATAATCACATCTTTGAGCCGTCCGGTGATCACGATGCGGCCATCCGGGCGACGCAACGCCAAATCCCCGGTGCGAAAAAATCCTTCGTTATCGAACGCGGCGGTCGTCAGGGCCGGGTCGGTATAGCCCTTGAAGACGCCCTTGCCACGTAGGCGCACCTCACCCGATTCGTCGTCCCCGGCCAGACGGCCATCAGCGCCCACAATACGCAACTCGACGTCATCGACGGGGACGCCTTCGGTGTTCGCTAACTGCTCGTCGGTGTCAGTAACTACCCCGGCACAAATCAGCGGCACCTCGGTCATCCCGTAATTGTGGGTCAGGCTGCAGCCCATTTCGCGACGGATCTGGTAATAGAGCTCTGGGGGTTTTGGCGCCCCCCCGCCGCTAAGCAGGCGTAGCGCTGGCAACAGAGACTTATGCGGGCAACGGCGTTGCTCGGCCAACAGTGCCTGATAGTGCGCAGTGCTTCCGCCGGTCAAAGTGACGTTATAACGGCGAAAGACCGTGGCAGCCTCCTGGGCTTGAAAACGATCAAGCAAGACCATACTCATGCCAGAGGCCAACACCATGCAGGTGTACATGGCCCCGCCAATGTGCGCGATAGGGAACGCGATGCTGCCAATATCTGCAGCGCAGCCGCCCATGGCCCGTGCGAGATTACGTCCACCGATCATTAAGGTTTCATCGGTATGACACGCGCCCTTGGGTTCCGAGGTAGTGCCGGAGGTGTAATAGACCCAACGCACTGATTGTCCTTCAACGGGCGGCGGCGGCAAGCTGGAAGGCCGACCCTGAGGCAGGTCCTCGCCCATGACGATCACGTGGGGGGGATGCGCCAACTGCTCACAGAGAAGCCTCGCCATGCCCGAATAATCACGGCCGTCATTGTCGGCGATCAATAGATAAGCAGACCGGTTGCGTTCCAGAATGGCCCGAACTTCACGCTCGCCATACAAGGAGATAATCGGATTCTGCAGTGCGCCGAGGCGCGCCAGGGCCAGCGACGTAATGACAGCCCGCAAGCCGGTGGGCAACATCCAGGTCACCGTCGTTCCGGACCTGATACCACGCTCGTAGAATCCGGCAGCCAAGCGTTCGGCGATGTCCAGCGCCTGGGCAAAGGTTATCCGCATCTGTGTTCGGCCTTCTATCACCATGATCGCGGTCGGCGTCAGGAGAGCCCGACGTAACAACAGTTGCCAGAGCGTCGTCGCTTTTATCAGTGCGTGCGTCATTTCCACCCCAGGCGATTACCAGGCACTGCGATGGGCGCCGCCATCGACCGGAATCAAGCAGCCCGTGATATACCCGGCTAAATCAGAGCATAGGTAGACCGCCATTGATGCGATTTGCTGCGGATCGCCCGCATGTCCCACGGGAATTGCCTTAGTCAATCGCTGCATCATTGCCTCAGCAGACAGGCCACGGGCAGCGCCCATGCGCGCTACTTCTTCAAGCATGGTTGCCGTGGCTATCCAGCCCGTCGCCAAGGTGTTGACGGTGATTCCGTCGCTGGCAAACTCATCCGCCAGTGACTTGTTCAAGGTCACCACTGCCGCGCGGGCGGTGGTTGCGGCCATCAACTTCAGGCCAGAAACTGGCTCCTTCGCCGCCGCAGTGCCGATGGTCAGCAGGCGCCCCCAACGCCGTTCGCGCATGTGCGGCACCGTCGCTCTGGCCAAGTGCACCACACTCATCACCTGCGCCTGGAATGCATGTAAAAACACGTCGGTATCGCCTGTGAAAAAGTCACTGGGCTCACCGCCGTGGACATTGGTGATCACGATGTCGGGCGATCCATAAAGCTGGCAGGTCGCTGAAACGGCGCGTTGCACCTCGGCAGGCTGAGTCAGGTCGGCACACACACCGCTGGCAATGCCGCCCGCCGCACGCAGCTCGGCCACGGTCTGCTCTACGGCATCGGCCCCGCGCGCAACTACCATGACCTTGCAGCCTTCATCGGCCAGTAATTCGCAACAGCTACGACCGATACCTTTACTGCCACCTGAGACCAAGGCGACTTTGCCAGTCAATCCCAGATTCATCGGTTTAACTCCGCTGAACCTAACGAGCCGGGGTCGTAAACTAACGCTTGCGCGACCCACTGATTTATCTGCAATTCGTCAAACCCTAGTTCTTCCAAAATAATCCGTGAGTGCTCCCCCAAAAGAGGCGGTGGCAATGGCCCGACGGTCGACGGTTGGTCATCGAAATGCCAGAAGCCCCCTGGCAGGGTCAGTCGGCCATAGCGTGAGTGTGGGAAGTCCACCACCAGACCGCTTCGGCGATTGCCCGGATTATCGAGAAACGCTTGCTTCTGATCGGTCCGCGCTTCTACCGCTGGAACGTCGGCATCGTCGAACAGCAACAGGGCCTCAGGTACTGATAAGCCGGCCATTGTGGCGGTCAATTGCTGGACGTTGCTCACACCCGCGAGGGTCAATACCCTTGCCAATCCGTGTTCATCGCCAGGCCGCTGGGCCACCGCAATCCAACCGTGCCGACACGGGTAGAGTCGACGCAAGGGCGCCACACCTAACTGACCCGAGTCCAGATGAGCGAAGTCCTGCAAACGCCCCTCGGGGTCGGCGGGACTTTCCATGGTAAACAGACTGGCCGCAAGCAGTGAGCTGGACACGGCTTGGCCCTTGCCGCAACGGTCGCGTTCAAACAGCGCCAGCGTCACTGCGAGAACAGAAGCGAGCCCCGCCAGGTGATCCATCATGCCAAAACGCAGCCAGGTCGGTTCGTTGCCCTGCCCTGCGCTCTCGCTTTCCCAACCGGAGGCGGCCTGGAACAGCTGATCGTAACCTGGCCAATCACGCCGTGGCCCTTTGGCGCCGTACGCACTGACATGGCAGTAAATCAGGTCCGGCTTGCAGGCCAGAAGTGCCTCGCCCCCCAAGCCCAGGCGTTCTATAGCCGGCATGCGTTGATTGTGATGAATGACATCTGCCCATTCCACCAAACGCTGCGTGATGACCTGTGCAGAGGGAGACTTGAGGTTCAATGCCAATGAGCGCTTACCGCGCTGGCAGGCATTAAACGGCCACTCCGCCACTCGCATCGGATCGCCATTGAGCGGTTCAACCTTAATGACCTCAGCGCCAAGATCAGCCAGCAACATTGGCGCCAGTGGTCCGGCAACAAACGCCCCTAAATCCACCACGTTCAATCCGAGCAACGGCTTCGAGAAGTCCTGGTGTGCACTCCTCGCTGGCGGATGCCACCGCGAGATGGCGTCCAACGCTTCAGCCACTAACGGAATCGCTGGCTGCAAGGTCAAACCATGGGCAGTATCGATTTCCTTTACGTAGCCATTGGCACAGGCCTGTTCATCCAGGTACAACTCACCCATGGCCGCCACTTTGTCCGCCGGTACGTCGGCGACTTGCAACAACGCCAACCATTCATCCCGTGGCCGTGTGCGAAATACCAGCGCCATCGCGCCGCGATCCTTAAACCAGGTAATGGGCTGATGGGCAAATTCAGCGTTTGCAGCACTGCGCTGTTGGGGGTCAAGGGCATCCAGTGCCTGGCGAACTTCCGGAGCCCGATTAGGGTCAGGCATGACGTGCAGCCATTTTCCGTCAGCGCATTGAAACAAGGTTGGAGGCACGGATTTTGGCATCCCCAGTTGCAAGGCAGGCGAGGTGTTTTCAGTCTCGTGCCAATGCATCATCAGCGGGATCAACGCCCCCTGTAACAAGCTGGTCTGGACCACCCCGCCGTGACCCTGGCGCAGGCGCAACAACCCACCTATGGCGGCGAGAAATGCCGCGTGCCAACTGCCCAGTGGGAAACGTAAATACACCGGCCCCTCGCGGCCCACGGCCGCTTGCTCATCAAGGATGCCGGCGTGGGCCATCACTAAAAGATCATCCACCGGCAGGTCCGATCCGGGTGCTCCGCAGATGTTTACTAGCACCAACTGCTCGCGGCCCCGACGCAGGTATTCGTTGCTCAGGCCAAGCTGGCTGGCTTGAAGGGGTAACAGATCGCTGATCAGCAGGTGTGCATTGTCCAGCTGTTTATTCAGCTGATCGCGCCCTTCAATCTGGTCCAGATCCAATTCCAGCAAACGCTTCGAACGATTCCACAGCGCCGCTTGGCCGGGTTGTAAAGGGCACTGCCATTGCCGAGGTTGAATACGCAGCACATCGGCACCGGCCTCAGCAAGCAGCAGTGCGGCTACGCAACCGGCGTGTCCGGTGCCCAAGTCAATGATCGTCAGTCCGTCCAGAATTCCACGCTTATCCACACGATGTCTCCGGCGTCAGGTTAATAAACGAGTGCAGAAAGCCACAAGACAGAATTCTCTGTCTCGGGCGTCAAGGACCTCAGGCAGTAATTCGTTGCTTGATGGTTTCTTTGCCAGGTTCGCCCAACGGCTCCTCAGATGGGCTCGTCG
Organism: Pseudomonas sp.; assembly: GCF_028293835.1. Classification (GTDB taxonomy): domain Bacteria; phylum Pseudomonadota; class Gammaproteobacteria; order Pseudomonadales; family Pseudomonadaceae; genus Aquipseudomonas. The sequence goes on along the minus strand of NZ_JAQGNX010000179.1, from coordinate 61,207 downwards.
CTGAGGTTGCGTCCATGTCCCGCTGCTCAGGCGGTGCATCATCGGCCGGTGTACGCAGCAGAAAGTAAGACAGCGCAGGGATTAGTACCAACGCACCGACCATGTTCCACAGGAACATGAAGCTCAGCAGAATGCCCATGTCCGCCTGGAATTTGATGGGTGACCATATCCACGGAATAACCCCTGCGGCCATGGTCAATCCGACCAGACCGACGATTCGGCCGACAAAATCAAGCGAGCCTTCATAAGACTTGGCCAGGGTCATGCCGTGCCGCTGCATGCCTAACTGCACGCTGAGCAAATACAGCGCGTAATCGACACCGACACCAACACCCACCGCGATGACTGGCAACGTGGCGACCTTAATCCCGATGTTCAGCATCACCATTAGCGCCTCACACAGGATCGAGGTGATGATTAACGGAATAATCGCTACCACCACCGCACGCCAGCTGCGGAAGGTAATGAAACACAGCAACGCCACTGCGCCATAGAGCACCAGATGCAAGGTCCAGAAGCTGCGTTTGACCACAATATTGGTGGTCGCTTCAATACCAGCGCTGCCGGCGGCCAACAGGAACGTGCGTGATTCGGTGTTGAACTCCGCACCATAGGCTTCGACCTCTTTCACTACGCGGTCCAGCGTCGCCGCCTTGTGGTCTGCCAGATAAGCAATCACCGGTGTGATGACGCAGAACCTATCGACCAGTTCCGGCCGGTCCGTGGCGAACATGTTGAAGGCTTGGGTGCGGGTGCTGGTATTGACCGGGATTGTCATCCATTTGGGGTTGCCCTCAAACATCCCCGATGTGGCTAGACGAATGCCGTCCGCGGGCGAAAAGGTGGTCTGTACACCGGGCAATTCGCGCAGGCGGGCACTCAAACGGTCCGCTTCGGTCAGCGATGAGAACTGGGTGCATTCCCCAGCCGGTGTTTTGAGCATGACCACAAACTGGTCCGTTGACAGCCCGTAATTCTGGGTCACGAAGGCTACGTCGCGGTTATAGCGCGATTCCGGCCGCAACTCCGGCGCGCCCGGATTAAGGTCCCCAAACTGCACGTGGTGACCGATCAGAAGCCCTGCGCAGGCCAGCACGGCGGCGAGCGCAACGGTAATCGTGGCACGACGCCGTTCAGTAAGTCGGATCAGGCCACTGCGGATGGCCTGCATCGGACTCCGTCCGGCCGTTATCTGATTCGTCGTTTGCACACTGCGCCGCGCCGCGTCAGCGCTCACGCCGAAATAGGACAGCAGCACCGGTATCAAAAACAGCTTGGTGAAAATCAGGATAGCGACGCCCAGGCTGGTGGTCAGGGCCATGTCGCGAATCACAGGGATATCAATGATCATCAGCACTGCAAAACCAACGATATTCACCAGCAGCGCAGTCAGCCCCGCCATGAACAATCGGCGGAAGGTGTAGCGAGCAGCCACGTATTTATGGGTGCCTCGCCCCACGTCTTGCATGATCCCGTTCATCTTCTGCGCACCGTGGGACAGACCGATGGCGAAAATCAGAAAAGGTACCAGGATTGAATACGGATCAAGCACGTAGCCGAGCACACTGAGCAAGCCCAGCAACCAGACCACGCCGAGTAAGGCGCAGAACACCAGCAATAGCGTACTGCGCAGGCAGCGGGTGTAGGCCAGCACCAGCGCAGTGGCGATTAGCACCGAGAAACCGAAATACGCCATCACCGAATACATGCCATCAATCAAATCGCCAACGATCTTGGCAAACCCAATGATGTGGATCTTGATGGTGTCGGTCTCCAGCGACCGCACCTTGTCCTCTAATTGCCTCGAAAAAACCGCGTAATCCAGTGGCTTCCTGGTCTCAGGATTAAGATCGAGCAATGGCACAAAAATCATCGACGACTTCAGATTGTTGGCCACGTAACTGCCAACGATGCCTGCTCGATTGATGTTTTCACGCAGGCGGTCCATGGAGGTTGGGCTACCGTCCCAGCGATCCGGGATGACGGGGCCGCCCCGATAACCTTCCTCGGTGACTTCGGTCCAACGCAAGCTGCTGGTCCACAGCCCGCGCATCCAACCCTGGTCTATGCCGGGTAGCAGGTAAACGGCGTCGTTGACCTTTTGCAGCGTCAGCAAATAGTCTTTATCGAAGATGTCACCCTTAGTATTTTCCACCACGACTCGCGTTGCGTTACCCATGCCACGGAGCGCATCACGGTGTTCGAGGTAATTTTTTATATAGGGATGGGACTGCGGAATCATTTTCTCGAAGCTGGTATTGACCGGTAACTTCAGTGCGTTCCAGCCGAAGAATAACGTCAACACCCCACAGAGCAAGATCACACTGATGCGGTGATTGAACACTAGCCTTTCGAGCCAGTTGCCGCTGTTTTTGTCAAAGTCGGCAGGGTCCGCAATGACCGGCATGTCGAGCGCTTTCAATAAAACCATAGTTGCCTCTGAAAATGACGGGAGCGTCCGGTAGCTATTGCGCAGAGACTTCTCGCACCCCGGAGAATCCGACGCTGACGGCTTTGCCGTCATTGAGCCATACCAGACTGGTAAATCGTCCAAAGCGAGAAACCGCCATGGGGGAGAAGCCGCGTACAGCGGCATCGCTGATCACCACCTTGCCATCGACGCCCGCCAGTAAAAACCGACCATCGGGCAAGCTCTGGACATCACTGATCGCGACGTTGATGCCGGTAGGCAAGGTTTGCCAAGTGACGCCCCCATCCGAGGATTTGTAGGCGCTGCCCCGCAAGCCAGCGGCAACAATCATCCGTGAAGTGGCCTTGATGCTGAAAAAACTACCCAGGTAGCCAGTTTCCAGTCGTATGAAGCGCTGGGTGCGGGGATCAAGTTTGAACACCACACCGCGCTCTGCGGCGATGTACATCTCACTGCCGCTGCCGGAAATTGCCATGTAATGCAGAAGATCCGGGTTGTCCGCCCGCTCCATCCAGGACTCCCAATGCCGGCCGCCATCGTGGGTCGCGAACAGCGTACCGAAGGTGCCCACCGCCACCCCATTGTTCTCATCGGAGAACCAGACATCCATCAGGGCTTGTTCAGGGCCGTCTTGATAATTGAGCTTGACCGCCTCCTGGAACACTGCGGCGGTGGGATCACCGGCCGCCGCCAATGCGTCAAAATGTTCGGTCAGCAACGCGCTCGCGGCGTGACCATCCAGTTGTTTGCTCCAGCTTAGGCCGCCATCGGCGGTGTGCAGGATCACGCCTTCGTGACCCACAGCCCAACCTTGTTCCGGTGTCGGAAAATTTACGCCGAGCAAGTCCGACGAAACGGGAGAAGGCGCCTGGGACCAGTTGGCCCCCGCATCATCGGAGAACATGATCAAGCCTCTGGCACCCACTGCGACCAGCCGCTTGCCTGCCGTGGTCACACTGTTCAGGTGCGCCCTCGTCAACTGACTGATAGACGATGCGGGGCGATCCAGAGGGTCCATGAAACCCGTTTGCGCATCAGCCCGAGCCGACAGGGCCATGGCACAGAGCGCGGCCAACAGTAACCTACAACCCACAGTCGTCATTTCATCCTCTCAGCAGTACGGTTCATGGGAGTTCGACGCAGTGAGCGTGAAACAGGGGGCATCACACCCCCCAAATGCTCAATGACTTAGGGGTCAACGTACTCCGGAACCGGCCAGCGAGCCCGGCGAGAAGTAGCTGCCCGGGTAGGCATCGACCTTGTAGAAGCCGGTCATTTTCGGCGCAGCCATGAGCGAGCCATTGGAGTAAACACCCTTGGTCAAGTCATAGAGCACGTACTGCCCATTGCGGTAAGCCGGTTTTTCATACTGTTGGATCGAAGGCTGGTACATCAAATGGTGGACCTTGCCAGCCTGATCAAACGAAACGTAGGTCAGGATGCTCCAGCTGTCCTCGTCCAGATAGAAACGCTTGACCTTCTGTACATGCCGTTCACCTGGCTTGAGCGTCGCTTCCACCACCCACACCCGGTGCAATTCCCAACGGAGGTAGTCCGGGTTCAGGTGCTTGGGCGTGTTGATTGCGACCGGATCGGCATCCCAGGTCTTATAGTCGTTGTAAGGCACATACATTTCGCGCCGACCGACGAGTTTGAAGTCGAACTTGTCCATCTTGCCGTCAAAACCGTTGATCTCGTCGAACAGTAATACACCACCGCTGGTGGTACTGACGGTGTCGTATTTGAACTCAGGCGCCAGTCGGACCCGGCGCTGTCCCGGGATATAGGACCATGCCATGTTCTCGCGATCCTGAGCTTCCAGAAACGAATGGCGCAGTTGCTTGACGCCCACAGCTTGTGCAGGCGCAGTGGTACTGGCAATCAATGCCCAATACGGTTGGTTGTCCGGGATTTTGTCCATGGAGTTATCCCAGAACAAGTTTCGGTTTTCGATTTTCTGCACACCGGTCAGCGTGACGCCGCCCGAGGTATCAATCAAATAGGCTGCCTGAGTGCCTTCGCTATAGGGCAGCTCATACTTGACGTTCGAGTTCCACATCGCCTCATACCCGGTTTTGGGAATCGGGAAGGGATATTGTGCGTGGGCATTGGCCAAACTTGGCGCAGCACCAACCACTTGTGGGTTTTTCACTCGACTAATCGTATTGTCATAGACCCACTGCGGGAAGCAAGCCGTCCGATGGGAGGGGTAAACATCAACGCGAAAGCTTTCAGGGTAACGCTTGAATAATTCTTGCGTGCCATCGTCGATCTTGTCCTTGTACTGCGCCATGTTGGCCGCTGTGATGCTAAACAAGGGTTTTTCATTGGCAAATGGATCGACATAAGGCGAACCACCTTTGTCGCCCATGATGGGTTTGTAGCCTGGCGGAATGGTGCACATGCCCCCGGTCCACGGCGGGATCGAGCCGTCTGCGTTACCAGCTTTAACGGCACCCAGCGGTGTCAGTGTAGTGCCTAGCTGTTTAATCTCTTCGTCCGTAGGCGCCGCCATGACCTGGCTTGCGAACAGCAGGCTGACAGCGCCCCACATTACGATGTTTTTATTATTCATGGACTAACCCTCACGTTTGGCAGGCTAACGGGTGCAGCTTTAATAAGTGGTCTTGTAGGTAAACGACAGCCAGCCATGGTTATTCTGTACAGCCGAGCCATTTGTATAATCGCTGGTGACATAGCCGCTGGCCGGGTTGACTTTATAATCGGCGTGCGAGTCTATCCAGGCCAACGTAAAGTTGTGTTGGTTCTTCCAGACACCATTGATGCCCACCGAATAGTTGTACGCGCCTTCGTTAGTACCACCCAACGTAGGGCTGTTGCCATCTATACCGTATGCCAGAGAGAACGGCATCGACATGTCCCAACCCGGAAAGGCCTGCGGCCACTGCGGAGTGAAGCCCATCTGCATGCCTAATGAATGGTCATCTGCACAGTTCTTGCTATACGCCGTCACGCAACCGTGACCGCGACCATTGAATCGATCAGCGTTCTCAGTAATGTTTTCCAGCTTGTTGTAAGCCAACTCCGCCTGAAATGTACCACCGTCCCAGATGGGCGTTTTGGGCAACAGATAGATACCGTTGACCAGCGCATGAAGGCTGTCACCTCGGGCACCTTCGGCTTGCGCATATCCGGCATCGCCGCTTGAGATCACGGTAAAGCCCGCCACCGAGTTCAGCGCTGTATTACGCCGATAAGACACTTCGCTCGCAACGCTCACGGTGCCCAGGGTTTTAGTCAGGCTCAAGCCGTACAGCTCGGTATCACGGGCATAGTTGAAGCGAATCGCGTTTGGAATCCCGGCAAATACACCCGGCGCCACTTGCTGAACACCGACCTGGGTAAAGCTCCACGGCAGTTTTTCAGCAAACTTGCGGTAATAGACACCCGCCGTGCCGCCCAGCCACCAAGGGCTCCACCGTAGGTTCAAGCCATAGTCACCATGGCTATCCGGTTCGATATCACGACCGTTTGGAATCTGGAAAATATCTGCCGGTGCGCCCAGATCCGAACGGGCCCCATCGGCCGACGAGAAGTACGTACCGCCAGGCACCAGGCGGAAAGGTTTCCAGTCCAACAGATATTGCGCAGCGAATGACAATTCATCAGTGAGCTGAACCGTTGTCGAGATCTGCTTCAGCGGCAAGAACAGTTCCTTGGCCTCCGCGCCCGGACTGGTTGCTGCCTTGATGGTGTCAACCGGACCTTGGGAGTAGGCGATACTGTTGCCGATGGAGTAAAGCGATTCACCCCAATAGACATTGTGCTGACCCGCTTTGATATTGACGCCCACATTACCCAGTTGGAAGCCGGTAAAAACGAACGCATCGAGAATCTCACCCGACGGACCGGCGATGTAACGGCTGGCGTAACTGTTGTAGTGGTTATTGATGTAGTTGCTGCTACCGGTCAGGTCTGGATTCGGCGAGTCGCTGCCTTTGTAGGCGTCGTCATACCATCCCGCCGCGCTCAATCGAAAGCCATTCGCTTGCTTCCAGGCCACATCGAGCTCACTGATGATATCGACCCGGTTGGTGACAACATCGCCACGCCCGAATTTATGCTCGGTATCGTCATAAAACGGCGATTTGGAAAAGTCGCTGTTCTGCCCTTCCATTCGCATTCCGAGGTTGTAGCGAAAGGTGTTGTCCCAACGCACGCTGACATCGGGAATACCGGTATCGACTTCTATTGCCTGCACACAATTGCTGCCGACCACGCCCAGTAGGAATGCAACAGAGCACGGCATACATAACGGCTTTTTAAAACTGACGTATCGACTGCTAGCGTTACTTATTGTTGTTGTTTTCACTGGCCTGCCTCTCCGATTCAAATCGGTTTGTTATTTTCGGCTCACCCCTGAAAACAGGGGCTAGACGCTGGGCATGAAGAACAGAAAACACTATCGCAAGGAAGATCCTAAACCACAACATCAGATCATTCAGCCGTTGATAGCAGCCCTTCAGAACCTCCGACGCCAAGCTAACATACCGTCAGCTATTCGCAATAGGCTTTCTGAAAAGTTTTTCTTGTCGGGTACATATTTTCTTTCTATTCAAGACGTTATGCGGTCCTTAAGAATAATATTTGGACTACGTCCTCAGGTATCAAAAACCAGCAGCTAAACCTTGACCAGCTATGGCGCCGCAAACCACCAATGCTTTTCAAGCTAGCCGATGCGTCGACAGGCCACTCTAACCTTCTGGCTAAACGCCTGTCAGCCCCGGCCCAGTCAGGCAGATTCACATTCTTCACTGGCAATGCCTAAATAACTGATATATCGTCAGCTATAGAACATCACAACAAATCCAACGCTGCCGTTTTTGCCCCGTACTTCAGTGCCGGGTCAGTGCTCAACGAGGGCGAACAATCAGGAGTCACTCCATGCCTAACAACCCCTACCCGCGTCTCTTTGAACCCATTCGATTGCGTAATCTGATTATCCCTAACCGGACAGTCATGGCGCCGATGTCGACAAATCTGGGTGGACTGGATGGACGCGTGACACCGGAACAAATCGCCTTCTATAGAGAGCGTGCCAAAGGTGGAACCGGCATGATTGTCGTGGAGTTCTGTTGCGTTGACTCTGCCAGCGGCCGGTCCGAACATCGCCAGCTGACCCTTGAGTCCCCCTCCCATATCGCTGGCCATCAGCGTTTGGTCGAAGCCATAACCTCGACGGGCGCCGTGGCCTGCCTGCAATTGCAGCACGGCGGCCAGGGCGCCAAGCGCGAACTGGTTGTGGATGGAATGCCTTGGGCACCCAGCGATGTCAGTTCACGCTCTTCCCCCGACCGCCTGGTGGCGAGCGCCATGACGCCAGAGCAAATCGAGTACCTGATTGAATGTTTTGGCGCAAGCGCAGAGCTGGGCGTACTGGCCGGTTATCAGGCATTCGAGTTACATGGCGCCCATGGCTATCTGTTGACCGCTTTCCTGTCTCCCTACAGCAATCATCGTAACGACGCGTGGGGAGGAGACGAGGAAAAACGCCTGAACTTCCCGCGCCGGGTCATTGAGCGGGTGCGCCAAAGTATCGGTGATCGCCCGCTGATCTACCGGCTCTCGGCCGACGAATTTACCCCTCAGGGGCTGAGCATTGACGACATGGTACGCATCGCACCGAAACTAGTGTCTGCGGGCGTAGACGCGTTGCATGTGTCTATCGGACTGGGCTGGACCAGCTTTGACAAAGTCATCGAGCCTATGTCTGCACCTGAAGGCTGGCGCCTGCCCTACTCGCGGCGGATCCGTGAAGCGGTGGACGTGCCGGTGATCAGTGTCGGACAGATTCGCTGGCCAGAAACCGCCGAACGCGCCATTCGTGAAGGTGATGCCGACATGATCGCGCTGGGCAGGCCGTTGCTGGCCGATCCCGAATGGGCAAACAAGGCACGACGCGGCGCGGCACTGGACATCAGACCCTGCACGTCCTGTAACTATTGTGTCGCCATCAGCTCCGGCCCCCACGGCACCATCGGCTGTGCCGAGAATCCACGCAGTGGTCATGAACTGGACCGCCTCCCGGACGCGGGTGCTCGTCGTGGTCAGCGCGCAGTGGTCGTGGGAGGTGGCCCTGGCGGTATGGCCGCAGCGTTGATGTTGCAGCAGGCCGGTTTTGCCACTGAGTTGCACGAAAGTCGCAGCGACCTCGGTGGAGGTTTGATTGCTTCAGCAGCGCCGCCTTTCAAAGACAAACTGAATTGGTACCTCAGTTATCTGATACGTCAACTCGACAAGAGTGCGGTTGAGGTCTACCTCAATAGTCATATCGATCTGGCAACGCTGGGCGGACCGGCTCAGCCAGCGATTGTCTTGCTTGCCATCGGCGGTCGGGCGTTGCGCCTTGCCATTGACGGCATCGATACCCGACCAGTGCTGGATGCGTACGAACTATTGATGGGGGACATCGCTAGCCTTCCGGCGCCCGACCCGAACTTGCCAATACTGGTGTACGGCGGCGGCGAAACCGGTTGCGAAACCGCAGAGCTGTTAAGTGACCTAGGTTACTTAGTGGTGCTGGTCAGCCGCTCGCCCCGGTCGCAACTGGCCCGCTCCGCCGAAATGATTTATCGCGGAGTGCTGAAGCAACGCCTGTTCAGCAACACGTCTATCCGCATTCTGGATAACAGCAGCATCGTGCGAATTCACGAAGATGGCCGAGTGGAGCTTCAGCACACCGCCGGCGAACGTACCGAACTCCAGACCCTGGGCGTGCTGATTGCCCAAGGCAGAAGTCCGGACGAAACCTTGTTGAACCAGCTGCTGGAGGCACACCTGCCGGTCACGACTATTGGCGATGCGCGCCGGGGTGGTCGAATTGGCGACGCGGTGCATGACGCTTACCATGCGGTGCTCGGGCTGTGTGCAACCGAGACGCCTTTACAGCCGCTGGCGTGCTGATAACGCCAACACCGGCTTTAACTGAACAGGATTTGCTAAAGGAAAACATCATGCACCTGACCCTGTCCCCTTCGGACCTGGCCTTTCGCGAGGAGGTCCGCGCATTTCTCAAAAGTTCGCTGCACGCTGAGGTCATTCGCCGCAGCCTTACTGGCATGCACCCACCGAACGAAGACGATCGTCGCTGGTGGAACCGGGTATTGGCTGACAAAGGATGGTCGGCGCCTCATTGGCCGATTGAGTACGGCGGCACCGGATGGAGTCACTTACACACCCACATTTTCGAGTACGAATGCAAGCTGGCGGGCGCACCCGAGTTGCGTTGGCAGGGGCTGCGTCTGCTGGCGCCTGTGCTCTACACCTATGGCAGCGCGCAACAGAAGGAACGCTATCTGCCGGCGATTCTGCGCGGCGATGAAATGTGGGCACAGGGCTTCTCTGAGCCTGGGGCTGGGTCTGATTTGGCGGCGCTTAAAACAAAGGCCGTGCTGGACGGCGATCACTACGTGGTCAATGGCCAGAAGCTCTGGACCACGGAAGGCCAATATTGCGAACAAGGCTTCTTTCTGGTGCGCACCGAAAATTGTGATCGACCGCAGAAAGGCATCTCGATGATGATCATCGACATGAAGTCGCCGGGCATTACCGTGCGCCAGATTCCGATGATCAATGGCGACGGCTCGACCTGCGAGGTATTTCTCGACAACGTTCGGGTGCCTTGCGACAACATTTTAGGGGAAGTCGGGAATGCTTGGTCCCAGGCCAAATTCCTACTCTCCAACGAGCGCACGTCTAGCGCCGACATTCATAAAGCCCGCGCCGATCTGGAGCGTATCCGCCTCATCGCCAGCAAAGAATACAAACACGGCAAACCGCTGCTGGATGACCCGGCCTTCATTTGCCGTTTCACCGGGCTGCGGCTAGAAGTGGAGGCGCTTGAATGGTCAGTGTTGCGCGTGCTTCACGAAGCCCCCAGCCGTCACCCGATTGCGGCCTGCGCTTCGGTATTGAAAGTACGCGGCTCAAGCCTGCAACAAAAACTCACCGAACTGATGGTCAGCACCATGGGCCAGCGCAGCCTGCGGGTTTATAGCCGGGACGAAGCCTACGCCGCATCCAGCGATGACCCGCTCTGGCCTGCCCATGTGCCGGGTGTCACCGCCGACCTCATGTACTTGCGTGCTTGCACCATATTTGGCGGTGCCATGGAAGTGCAAAAGAACATCATCGCCAAACTGGCATTCGGGTTTTGACCATGAATTTCGACCTCACCGATGAACAGAAACAATTGGCGGACAGCGCCGAGCGGTATATCCGCGAACGCTACCCGTTCGAGGAACGTCGGCAAGCCACCGCAAGGGCCGATGGTTTCTCGCGCAAACAGTGGCGCCAATTCGCCGAAATGGGCTGGTTGGCCCTGGATATTGCCGAAGAGAACGGAGGATTGAGTGGAAGCAGCCTCGATCTTGCCTTGTTAATGGAGCCGCTGGGTCATGGTTTAGTGGTTGAACCCTTGGTCGATACCGCTGTGCTGTGCGCCAGTATCCTGAGCGGCGTCGGCCAAACGCAAAAACGCTTGCGCCTGCTGGAACTGATTGCCAGCGGCGAAAGCGTGATGGCATTGGCTCATCAGGAACAGCACTCGCGCAACGAATACCAGGTTGACGTTTGCACCCTCGCCCACAAGGTCACCGATGGCTGGATCCTTGATGGCCGTAAACACCGAGTGTTCCATGGCGCCGGGGCAGACCAGTGGCTCGTGAGTGCGTTACTCGAAGGCAGTCGCGAACCCGCCCTCTTTCTCGTGGAGCGAACTGCTATTGGGGTTTCGCTGGACGGCTACGAGTTGATCGATGGTAGCCGGGCCGCCGATCTGCATCTAAACAACGTCCGGCTGGACGACACGGCACTGCTGATGCACGGAGCGGCTGTGGCGAACGCCCTGGAAACCGCGCTGGATCGCGCCATTCTTGCCTTGTGTGCCGGCAGTGTCGGTTCCATGGAAGCGGTTATGAGCATGACCGCCGATTACCTCAAGACCCGCGTTCAATACGGCAAATCACTGGCTCAGTTTCAGGCGTTACAACATCGAATGGCCGAGATGTTCGTCGAGACGGATCAAGCCCGCGCCATGCTGTTCAGCGCCATCAACGCCTTCGAAGGAACAGACCCGGCACGCCGTCGCGTGGCTATTTCCGGAGCAAAAGTGTTCATTGCCCGCGCCCATTACTTTGTAGCCAGCCAAGGCATACAGTTACACGGCGGTATTGGCACCACCGATGAATATGCAGTGGGTCATCACTACAAATCCGCCGTGTACTTCGAGCAACGCTTTGGCGACAGCGACTTCCATTTGAGCCGCGCCAGTGAAAGCTGGATCGGTGCCAGCCTTGAATTGCCTCTTGGGGGTGCCTTGCATGCGTGATTATTTGCCACTGTCCTTCGCCGACGACCTGGAGCAACGTGCCCGGTTCTATCACGATGACCCCGCTTACATCCTGGGCGACAACAGCATCAGCCATGGCCAACTGCTCGACAGCGCCAAAAAGATCGGCTCGGCGCTGCACGGGGCGGGACTGAAGCATCAGGATCGCGTTGGGATCCTGTCGATGAACTCCCTCGAATTCGGCGAAATCATGGCGGCGACCCAGTGGGCCGGCTACATCCTGGCGCCGGTCAACTTCCGTCTGGCCCCCGCCGAGGTCGCCAGTATCGTGTGCGATGGCTCGCCCCGATTGTTTTTTTTCGAAGCTCAATACCTGCCCCTCATGGAGCAACTGCGGCACGAGTTGCCCTCGGTGGAAACCTACGTGTGCATTGGTGGCGCGAGCGAATGGGCGGTCAATCACGACGACTTCGTTGCCAGTGGCGATCCCCTCGGGCCGCCCAGCCGGGCCACTGAAGAAGATATCTGCTGCCTGATTTATACCAGCGGCACCACCGGCAAACCCAAGGGTGTGATTTGGGGCCATCGGGAATACCGTCAACTGATTCAAGTTGATACCTGGCTATGCGACATGCAACAACCCGATATCACCTTGATTGTGATGCCTATGTTCCACCTGGGCGGCATGGTCATCAGCCTGTCCCAGCACGTGCGGGGCGGCGCCGCGTATTTGCAGCGGCAATTCGAACCATTGGACGTACTCAAGGCCATCGAAAAACAACGACTGAGCATTCTGCTGCTGGCACCCACCATGGTCCAAATGGTGCTAGAACACCCCTATGTCAGCGAAGCCGACCTCTCAAGTGTGCGCACCATCATTTATTCGGCCGCGCCGATGCCGGTGCCGGTGCTGAAACGGGCTATCGACGTATTCGACGGGTGCGGCTTCGTCAACCTGTTTGGTCAGAGCGAGGTCTGCATGTTTTCGCTCTCGCCAGCCCAGCACCGGCCGGACGGCACCCCTAAAGAACGCCAGCGGCTCGGCTCCGTGGGCAAGCCGTACCCCAACCTGCTGGCCAAGGTGGTCGATGAGAACGGCGACGAGTGCGCGCCGAACCAACCAGGAGAAATCCTCGCCAAGAGCAGCGCCATGTTTCGCGGCTACTGGAATAACCACTCAGCCACCTTACAAACCCTACGCGATGGTTGGTGCCACACCGGTGACATGGGACGCTTCGACGAAGATGGCTTTCTTTACCTGGTTGACCGCAAGAAAGACATGATCATCACCGGCGGCGAAAACGTGTACTCCCGTGAAGTGGAGGAAGTCTTGCTCCAGCATTCGGCAGTTTCCGAATGCGCAGTTATCGGTATTCCCGATCCGAAGTGGGGCGAAAGCGTTTGCGCCGTGATCACCTTCAAACAGGGTCAAAGCGCCAGGGAAGATGAACTGATCGAACATGCTCGAGCGCTGATCGCCAGTTACAAGAAACCCAAGAAAATCATTGTGGTGGACGCTTTACCCAAGCTCGTGACAGGAAAGGTCAACAAGATCGAGCTGCGAAATTTGTACGCGAAGCCTATTGGCGTATAACAAAAAAAGGAGACTCACCATGTTGAATCTATCCATGAAACCAACAGGCTGGTTTCAAATCGGTTGGAGCGCTGAAATCCCGCCAGGCGCGGTCAAGCCGATGAAGTATTTTGACCATGATTTAGTTGCGTTTCGCAGTGATAAGGGCGAACTGGCGGTGCTGGATGCACACTGTCATCACATGGGGGCGCATCTCGGTTACGGCGGCAAAGTCAAGGGCGACTGCGTCGCTTGCCCTTACCATGGATGGCAATGGAATACTCAGGGCGAAAATGCCCTTATCCCCTATCAAGACCAGCCCATACGCAAAAAATTGCACAAATGGGATGTCGTCGAGCAACACGGCATCATTTTTTTCTGGCACGACCCGGCGGGCGGGTCACCGCGGGATGGTTGGTTGCCTGACGTATTTGCTCACCCCGATTTGCCAGCCAACCCTGACGACTACTACCCCTGCTACCCGGATGCTGTGGTGTTCGCGCCCAACGAAGCGATTCACCCGCAATTGATGACTGAAAATGCCGCCGACACCATGCATTTTCGTTTCACTCACAACGCCCCTGAAGACCCGGTACTGCTGTCTTTCGACACCAGTGGCCCGATCTGGCAAGCCGCAACCGGATTTCGCTCCAAAGCGACCAAAGAAATTGCCATGTACTTGCATGCGCGCAACGCAGGAGTCGGCTTGAATTTTTCGATCTTCGACCACCCGCAGCTAGCACGCCGACTGGTGTTGTCCTGCACGCCAATCGATGATCAGACATCCGACCTGCGCGTCAGCTACTACTTTCTGCGAGACCCAAAATCGCCAGATGTGATGCCTGAATCCGTGCGTCAAATGGCACGCCATACGGTGTCGCTGTTTGAGGAGGATGCGGTGATCTGGCGCCATCAAAAGTTTGTCCAACGGCCGATTTTCGCCCGACAGGACGTTGCCGGGTATTCGGCATTGCGCAGTTGGTGTGAGCAGTTCTATGAGGCCACCGAGTCCGCTCAAGGCCCGATAAAAGTAATGGATGCCTGACCATGAACCTGACCCTTACGCAGGAGCAGCAGCTGTTACTCGACACTGCCAACCGCCTGTTTGCCAGCGAGTCCACCGCGACCCGGGTTCGCGCCGCTGAAAACACCGGCTTCGACCCTGTTTTGTGGCAGCAACTGACAGATCTTGGCATCCCTACCATGCGTGTCCCGGAATCGGCAGGTGGTGCCGGCATGGGACTGCTCGAAGCCTTGTTGGTAGTCGAAGAAGCCGGGCGCTATCTGGCGTCTGTTCCCTTGGCTGAATGCTTGCCGGCTGCTCGTCTGCTGGCGCTGCTAGATACAGTTGAGGCGTCCCGCCTGCTGGAGCAAATCCACTTCGGAAAACGGATTACTTTGGTCCCCCAACCACTGACGTACTCGCGTCCGATGGTGTTGCCGGGAGCAGGCGCAGCCGAGGCCCTTCTGGTGTGTGAAGACGATGCAGTCTATGCGCTATTGGGATTGGCGATCACCCCCCACCAGGCCAATCTCGGGTCTGACAGTGTCCGTGTCCTCAACCTCGCTGACTGCGCGGTTGAGAAACGCCTGTTGGCCCGCGGCGAGTCAGCCAGCAGATTGTTTCAGGCTGCAGTGGAGGAGTGGAAAGTGCTAAAGGCGGCCATGCTTACCGGGCTGGCGCGGCAGGCTATTCAACTGGCCGCCGAGTACTCCCGAGAGCGTGAACAATTCGGTCGCGCCATCGGCAGCTTTCAAGGCATCGCTCATCCCTTGGCCGACGCCCTCACTGAAGTTGAAGGTAGCCAATTACTGTCCCGGCATGCCGTCTGGGCCATTGCCCGCCAGCAACCGGATGCCGCCGCGCTGGTGTCCATGGCCTGGTGGTGGGCCACGCAATCGGCCGGGCGCGCCGTTGCCTGTGCCCTGCACACCTTTGGTGGTTATGGCGTGTCGCTGGAATACGATGTGCAACTCTATTATCGCCGCGCCAAGGCCTGGGCCTTGTTCAATGGCGACCCCAACCATGAACTTGATAGGCTGGCCGACCGCTTGTGGAATGGTCCACAGGACATTTCACTGCCGGATGCTGGCCACGTCACCCTCGAATTTGGTTATGGCGCCGATGCCGAGGATTTCGCAGACGAGGTGCGCGGGTTCTTTCACGCCACCCTGACCGAGGAATTAAAGGCTCACGCGCATCATTCGGTCGACGGCTTCCACGCGGGCTTCAATCGCATGCTCGCCGACGCCGGCCTGCTGTTTCCCCACTGGCCTGAAGCGTTCGGCGGGCGAGGCAAAACTGCTTTCGACATGGCAGCCCTGGGCGAAGTGTTCGAGGAATTCAACTGGCAACGCATCACCGCCCCTATCACCAATCAGGTGGCACAAATCGTCATGCGATTCGCCACTAAAGAGGTCAAAGACGAAGTCCTGCCACGCTTTGCCAGTGGTGAATCGTTAGCATGCCTCGGCTTTAGCGAACCCTCCTGTGGCTCCGATGTGTTTGCCGCCAAAACCCGCGCCACACGCACACCCGAGGGTAATTGGCTGATCGATGGGCAAAAGATATTTACCACGGCGGCGAACTTGGCCGATTATATTTTCCTGCTGGTTCGGACCAATCCAAACGTTCCTAAGCACGCTGGTCTGACGCTGTTTCTGGTGCCTATGAATCTGCCGGGCATCGACATCCATCCGATCTTCACCCTGCAAGACGAACGCACCAACATCACCTACCTGAGCCAGGTGCAGGTAGCCGATCGCTACCGCGTGGGCGCTATTGACGGTGGCACTGCGGTAATGGCAGCCACGCTTGAGCTTGAGCACGGCGGCGATCAGTACCGAATCAGTTTCAGCAACATGTACAAGCACGCCGTGACGTGGGCGCAATCCACGCAACGGGATGGCCAACCCGTGATTGCCTGCCTTGATGCACGTCGACGGCTGGCGCGGGTGGCGGTACACACCACCCTCGCCCGGGACCTGTGCTACCGGGTTATTTGGGGGGTGAAAGATCAGGTTCCCGGTCGAGCGGCCTTCGGACCGATGTCAAAACTGTTCTCCACCGAACAGTACCAACGTGATGCGCTTGATCTGATGGACCTGTGCGCTCCGGAATCGCTGATGCAATCCAACCTGGGCGTGGGCCAGGTAGAAATAAGCTACCGACAGTCCATCGGCATGACCATCTACGGTGGCACCAGCGAAATCCATCGCAGCCTGATCGCCGAGCAAGGACTGGGTATGCCCCGCTCACGGACCTGAATGGCTAGACAGAGCGCTTACCGAATGTGTATGGGGGCTTGCTTGTTTTACGACTGCTGCGCAGCCGATCACGAGTAAGCCCGCTCTACGTTAGATTTTGTGTTTGCTGCGCGACAGGGCGACAGGGCGGCGTCGAAGACCGGGGCGGCATCTCTTGCGCATACGTTGACTGTGGGATCTTTGCCCGCTGGGGATCTCACTCCCCTTTGGCAATCAAACGCCTTGAAACACCGCAGGGCGCTTCTCCATAAAGGCACTGACGGCCTCGCGATGATCCTTGGTCAGGTACAGCGCGGCCTGATTATCCAGCTCATAGCCAAGCGCTTCATCCAGAGTATTGATCCCCCGAGCCAGGGCCGAGCGCACCAATGCGACAGAGAGCGGCGCATGGGCGGTAAAGGCCTGCGCCAACTCTACCGCCCTCGACAACAGCGCATCGGGGTCGTCGACCAGGCTGTCGACGATGCCGAGCCTCACGCCCTCTTCTGCATCAACCACAGCGGCACTGAAGAACAAACGTCGCGCCTGGGCCATCCCGATGCGTTGCGGCAGGCTCCACAGCAGACCCAGATCCGGCACCAACCCAACTTTGGCAAACGACGACACAAACTTTGCAGTAGGGGCGGCCACTACATAATCGGCCGCAGCGGCCAGCGAGAAGCCGGCACCGGCGGCATAGCCTTCAACCGCCGCGATCACCGGCTTATTGCCTGACACCATGGCTCTGACCACCCGGTGCCCCAACGCCATGCGTCCGCGACCCACCGGCAAAGGACGCTCGGCCGACATGCCGGACACATCGCCCCCCGAACAAAAATGCCCGTTGGCGCCCCTCAGTACAATCGCCCGACATTCGGCATCTTCGTTCAGAGATTCCAGCTGATCGGCAAGCACCGTCAGCAGGTCTCGGGAAAGGGCATTGCGGGTTTTCGCGTTATTCAACGTGACTACCGCCACAGCGCCCTGCATGTCCAGCAAAACCAAGTCATTCATCTTCAACTCCACTGGCGAACAGGCCGCGCAGAAGTGTGATCAGCGCAATCGGCTGATCGATCATCAAGTGGTGGTGGGCGCCTGGAATCCCGAAGGGCCCCCGGCCGCTTGGCAACCCCGACACAATACGTTCGGCCATATCCCGGGAAACGATGGCGCTTTGTTCGCCAAAAACGACATCCACCGGGCAGTGGACCCTTGGTAATAAAACTGCACCGGGCTCTTCGTGCTCGACTCCGTTCGGCATCATAGGATCGAATTTCCAGCACCAGCCCTGACTGTGCTCAGCCATTGAATGTCGGGCTATATGCTCGGTGATATAGGGCAACGCCAGCGGCTGCTCCGGTAATAAACGATAGCGCCCAAGCGCCGTTTGCTGATCGGGGTAATAGCGTCTGACTGACGGTTTTATCGGATCGTCTGGTGGCACGTCCTCGGGGAAAACCACCAACGCGTCGAGAACAATCAAACGTTTGAACAAATCCGGTCGATCACCGCAGGCGCTCATGATCCGTGAGCCGCCGTAGCTATGCCCAACGGCAATGACAGGGCCCAACCCTGCTTCTTCGATCAAACCAATGATGTCTCGCGCCGCGAACTGCCATGGGTAGTGAGCACGATGCTCGCTATCTCCCATCCCTGACAAATCGAGGGCGATGACGCGATAATCCTCCATGAAAAAAGGCGCGATGCTGTCCCACCAGTGAGCGTGAGCCCGCAAACCATGCACCAGTAAAAGCACCGGATTATCGGAGTGCTGTGACCAACTGAGGTAATGCAGACGGACACCGTCGACAGTGACGTAATGCGACGTTCCGGGCTGGCCGGTGGCCCAGCGAAACCAGCCGGGCACCTCCGCTGGTTGCGCAGTTGAAATGGCTTCGGGCAAGGAGGTACTCAGCATGGTCAATTAACGCTGATTGAAGTTGGGTTTGCGTTTTTCGCGGAAGGCCGCAATGGCTTCCACATGATCCTTGGCCGCCGAGGAAACGTTTTCGTAAGCCATGCCTACGTCCATCATGCTGGCCGCCAACTGGCGCAGCGGTACGTTGATGGTCGATTTGCTCCAGCGCAAGGATTGCACCGGTAACGCAGCCAACTTGTCGGCGTAAGCATCAACGTAGGCGTCCAGCTCTGCTGCGGGTACTGCCGCGTTGACCATGCCCATTTCGACGCCCTGCCTGGCTGTGAATTTTTCGCCAGTGAACAGGTAGTGTTTGGCCCGGGCGTACCCCATTAATAACGGCCACATGATTTGCCCGCCGTCACCGCTGACCAGGCCCACATTATTGTGAGGATCGCCGAAACGCGCGGTGTCAGCCGCAAATATCACATCACAGAACACCGCGACAGTAGCCCCCAGGCCAATGGCGTCTCCGTTGACCTTGGCGATCACGGGTTTGTCGCATTCAAGCATGCCATTGACAATGCGCTTGGCCTCACGCACGCAACGATAAAATTCCGAAGGGTTGTCGTGCAACCATTGCATGTACTCGATATCGCCACCGGCACTGAAGGCGCGTCCGGCACCGGTCACAACGATAATGTCGCTGTCTTTGTCTTCAACCAGGTCGTAGAACAGCCATGACAGTTCGGTATGCGATGGCCCAGCGAAGCTGTTGAGCTTTTCCGGCTGGTTGAAGGTCACGGTCAGAACGCGACCACGGCGCTCGAAACTTATCGTCTTATAGTCAGCGAAATTCATCGTCATCCTCCAAGGATCTGTTAATTGTATTTATTATAAAACTGACTGTAGGTCAGTTATGTGTAGAATGTATAGCAGCAGATCAGGGCTTGCAAGCGCGAGCCTGAAGACAATAAAAACTGAAATTCATTTCTATGGAGTTTCCGATGAGAATATTCGCCGCAACCTCACGCTACGTTCAAGGCGACGGCGCCCTGGACCTGTTGGGCCAGCAATGTCAGGTCCTTGGACGAAGCGCGTTCGTGATCACGGACACCGAGATCGCGCAACTGTTGGGAGAACGGGTAATCAACAGCTTCCAGGCTGCTGATGTCGCCTGTTCATTGCAGATTTTCCCTGGGGAGATCACCCATGCTGCCATTGCTGTTCTGGCCAGAGATGCCATGGGGTTCGGCGCCGACATGATCGTCGGGCTCGGCGGCGGCAAGGCACTGGACACCGCGAAAGGTGTCGCCTTGAGACTGGGACTGCGCAGCGTCAGCGTACCGACCATCGCATCGAACGATGGTCCTGCCAGCGCAGCCATTGCAGTGTATGACGACAATCACATCATGCAGGACATCCTGCATTTGCCACGCAACCCGGACCTGGTGTTGGTCGATACCCGCGTTATCACCAACGCACCTGTGCGTTTTTTACGAGCAGGTATCGGTGATGCCATTTCAAAAAAATTCGAAGCCGAAGCCTGTGCCGCAGCTGGCGCACATACCCTGCTCGGCACACCGGCGTCGATCACTGGATTGATGGCGGCGAATACGTGCTATGAGATTATTCGCAAGCACGCCGCGGGCGCATTGCGGGCGGTGGAAGCCAAAGAGGTCAATGATGATCTGGAAGCGCTGGTTGAGGCCGCTGTGCTGCTAAGCACCCTCAGTTTCGAAAACGGTGGACTGTCGCTGTCCCATGCGATTGCTCGGGGCTTTTCCTATCTCAATCGAGCTAATGGCACTTTGCACGGCGACCATGTGGCGTATGGGTTGCTGGTGCAGCTGGTCATGGAGCGACGCCCCACAGCCTTTATCGAGGAGCTGTGCGCCTATTATCGTGAAATTGGGCTGCCGACCCGGCTTGAGGATTTCGGGCTGAACCACCCGACACCTGAAGAAGTTCGCGCATTGGCCGTAAACGCCATGGTCAGCCCGAGCGCTGCACGGTTTGCGCCGCCGGTAGATGCAGATCAACTAGAGGCCGCAATCAAGCGGGTCGAACAACTTAATCCCTAGACATCACAACGGGGAACTCAGGCTCCCCGTTATGCACTTTAAACTCAGGAAAACCGGGACAACAATTCCGCCATCCCTGGGGACGGCACCATTTTTCCGGGGTTGTAGAAGGGCGAGAGTACTTTGACCAAGCGTTTCTTACTGGCCTTGGAAATTTTCGCCCTCAACACTTTTTGACGTTCGATTGAAGCCGCACGGTCAACCTCACTCATGTTCTCCCGATCAACGTCGTTCATGTAAGCCCCGACCCGTGCAGTATGGGAGCCGATGTGCTTGACCGCATAAGCAAACACCCAAATACGGTAAAGCCACGCGAACAAGCCTTTGCCGTACAGCGCCTCATAGGCCTGAAAGCATACTTCGCGATGTTCAAATTCTTCAGCCAGGTGCCACTTCCACAAATCCACGGCTTCCTGATCGGAGCCGGCCAAATACTCGTCCAACTCCTCAAAAAAGACTTGGCCGGCAGAAGACCCCATGGCTTCGAAACCCTCGCAATAAGCCACATTGAAGCGCAGCGAGCGGGTCTCCAAGAAACGCTGGTAGTCATCCTTATAGGGCTTTTCCAACGCCTGCATGCCCGCGTAACCGGACTTGTAGAGCATTTTGTTGAACGCGACGTGCTGCTTGCAGTGCTGTACTTCCTGCTTGTTGAAAATCTCGATATCTGCCCGCAGCTTGGGATGCTTTTCCCCCAAGGCGTCTTTGACCCGCATCATGACCTTGACCAAAAACGGCTCGATGTGTGCCGGCACGGTGGAAAACGCGTTGTAGCTCTGGGCAAACTCGCGAACCGGCGCCCAATGGGGGCGAATACTCGAAAAGTCGAAGGTGGGTTGACGGACTTTCATCACCGCAGTTCCTCTTATTGTTATTGGACACGTTCAGCGGGCTGGGCACAAACATGCCACGGCCCTCTTTACGTCAAGATAAATGACTATCAGTCAGTTGTATGCTGATCGATGTACGACGTCAATCGTCACGACACTCCTCGGACTAACGGCTCGCAGCCACTGCAGAGCCCCACAGACGTATATCGCCAACAAAATGGTCCGGCACTTCCATCGCCGCAAAGTGGCCGCCTTCCGGCAGCGTCGTGAGGCGGTCCAGGTTATAGACCAGCTCGATGCGGCTACGTGGCGGCACGGGTGTTAGCGCGTCGCCCGAATATTGGGCGAACGCGGTGGGTGTTTCGCAGCGAATGTTTTCTGGTAGCAGCGCAAAACCTTCTTTGACCACGCCCGGATAGAAGCACAACGCACTGGTGAAGCTGCCGGTCATGACGTAAAGCACAATGTTGTCGAGCAATCTATCAAGGGGGAACACCTGTTCGAACGGGCGTCTGCGTAAATCCGCCCAGTCATGAAAGCGCTCAAGGATCCAGGACGCCTGCCCTAATGGATTGTCTGCCGCTGCCCAGGCGATGGATTGCGGCTTGCTCATTTGAACGGCGGCATAGCCGCTGTAAACGCGCTGGGCCAGGTCAGCCCGCCGCTGCCACTCTATTTCGGCTTCATCGCGGCCAGGCGTGAGGGAACGAAATCCCAACATATTCAAATGAATTGCCTCGACGGACCGGGGATAATCAAGCCCCAGCCAAGACGTTACTATTGCGCCCCAATCGCCGCCTTGGGCCAGGTAGCGGGGATAGCCCAACACCTCAGTCATCAGTGTGTTCCACAGCCTTGCAGTCTGCCGCTGGCCAAAGATGCTTGACGGCTTACCGCTAAAACCAAACCCCGGCAAGCTGGGAATAATCAGGTCAAATGCATCTTCGGCCTTGCCACCATGCCGCGATGGAAACGCCAGTGGCTCGATCACTTCCCAGAACTCAAGATGCGACCCTGGCCAGCCATGGGTCAGCAGCAACGGCCGACGCCCTTGAGCTTCGCCTTTGACGTGGACGAAATGCACGTCCAACCCGTCTATTTCGGCGATGAATTGTGGATACCGGTTGAGCCGGGCCTGACAGGCTCGCCAGTCGAACTCCCGAACCCAGTAAGTCTGCAGCCTGTTTAAAAAATCAGCATCGCAACCCAACGTCCATCCCGTTCCCGACAGCACTTGCGGCAAGCGGCAGTCTTCAACTTTTCGGATGACGCGCTCGATTTCGGCGGCGGACCATTGCACCTCGAATGCCTTCATTTTTGTTGTTCTCGTCTTGTTCGGTGGTAATTGCCTTTCGGGTGGAAGACAACCTCGAATCAGCTCCAGCTCCAGTCCGGCTCACGTTTTTCCAGGTAAGCACGGCGCGCCTCCTGGGAGTCGTTATAGCGCGTGACTCGGCCGGTGTAGTCCTGCTCAATGCGATAGCCCTCTTTAAGCGAGAGGTCTTCGACTCGGGTCAGTGACTCTTTGGCCAAGCGCAAGCCGATAGGACTGTTGCGGGCGATATTCGCCGCCAACTCAATAGCCGACGCCATTAGTTTCGCGGGTTCGACCACCGCTTCGACAGCCCCAAGACGATAGAACTCGTGGGCGGAAACCGCTTCGCCGGTAAAAAACATTTTGCGGGTCTTGAACGGACCTACCAGGCGCTGCAAATGACGGGCGCCGCCCAGCACCCCAGCTTTGATTTCCGGCACAGAGAAACTGGCGTTCTCCGATGCAATGATCAAATCGCAGCACGCCACCAGTACCAGGCCGGCACCAATCGCCTTGCCATTGACCGCCGCGATCACTGGTAATGGGCAATCGAGAATAGCCCAGAAACATTCGCGCACCACGGCCCCGGGATCAAGCAGGTCAATGGTAGTGTCGCCTTGCGCCAGGGTGCGTGCATGACGCCGCGCCGAATCGTTGAGATCGATGCCGGCGCAAAATAGGCGGTCGCCGGGAGCCGTGAAGATGATCACGCTGGCTTCAGTCGATCGAGCGAGGGCGTTGAAGGTTGCGGTCAATTCGCGGACGGCCACCGAATCGAGGGCATTGACGGGGGCCCTATCAAGGGTAACAAAAGCAATGCGGTCGCGAATTTCAGTGTGCACATGCTGCATTTCGGTGCCAGTGACGGTAGCGCTCATGGTGCGATATCTCCTTGGATCAAAGGGTTTCAGCGGTACCGAGAATCAAGGTTGCCTGGCTCGATAACGTGCCGCCATTGGCGTGTGCCAACGCCAACCGCGCATTGGCTACTTGCCGCTGGCCGCCCTCGCCACGCAGCTGCACGCAGGACTCCACAAGAGTGAACAAGCCGTACATCCCCGGATGGCAACAGGACAAGCCGCCGCCATTGGTATTGACCGGCAATAAGCCGCCGGGCCCTATGGTGCCCCCGGAAACGAAGTGGCCACCCTCGCCTTTTGGGCAAAAGCCCAAATCTTCAAGAAACAGCAGGGTATTGATGGTGAACGCATCATAGAGCTGCACCACATCGATATCAGCCGCAGTAACGCCGGCCAATGCATAGGCGCGCTGGCCCGATTCACGGGCGGCGGTCACCGTCAGATCCTGAGATTGGTCGACCCCCGAATACCAGGTGGCCGCGGCGCCGCCGAGCAAATAAACGGGCTTAGCCTGCAAATCCAAGGCCCGATCAGCCCGGGTCAAAACGATGGCCGCCGCCCCGTCAGTGACCAAACAACAATCACGGACACTTAAAGGGTCAGACACCATCCGCGCTTTCAAACAGTCTTCAATGGTCAGTTCATCGCGAACGAATGCATCCGGATTGAGTTGCGCCCATTGGCGCGCCGCCACCGCGACCTCGGCCAGGTGTTCACGGGTCGTGCCGTACTGATGCATGTGTCGGGCCGCCGCCAATGCGTAAGACGACGCGGGTGTGAGCGGCTTGTAGGGTTTTTCATAAGGTGAAGGCAGGCGCATGGACACCAGGCCCCCAGCTGCCGTTCGTTGATTGCTGCCGTACATGATCAACGCGGTATCGCAGTAGCCGTTCTCAAGCATCAGGGTGGCGGCGATAACGTGAGAGTGAAACGCCGAGCCACCGGTACGATTGTTCTCAGTGAAACGCGGTTTGATGCCCAGGTATTCCGCAGCGCTTAGGCCCGATAAGGCGTCATCGGGGGTGCAAACGAACAGCGCATCGACATCCTGCAGGCAGAGATTGGCATCGTTGAGCGCCAACACGGCGGCCTTGGCAGCCAAATCCAGGGGCCGCATGCCCGGCGACTCCCCCATGCCATAGGTCGCGGCACCGACGATTGCCACTTTCCCGCGAGGAAAACGCTCCATTACAGCACTCCACTTAGACCCGAATTTAACCGGCAATTGATCTGGACTTTGAATTAATAACTAACATAGTATCAGCTATACAGCTAAATTAGCGCATGCCAGAGAGCGGTGCAATAGCAGCTGCTGCAGCAGGGCTTAGCTGCGCCTATGCCAATAAGAGAACAGCAACCATGAGCGACACCTCGCATCCCGTCTTAAACCCGCTTTGGGCACGCCCCGCTTGGGTCGACGGGATGCTGGACCAGCCCATGGCGCTGATCAGCCCATTGCGTGCCCTACTCGCTTCACCCCGCCGCTAGGTATTTTTCTTTTTCTCCCAAGGAATTCCCCATGGCCCTCGACTACCACAAGCTTCTCGAACTGCAGATACCCGATACCCGCCAAAGCTATATTCACAAGGACAGCATCCTGTATGCCTTGAGCCTGGGTTACGGCAGCGATCCGCTGGACTGCCGACAATTGCCGCTGGTATATGAAGCCGATTTGCACGCGGTGCCAACCATGGGCGTGGTATTGGCGCACCCCGGCTACTGGCCGCGAACCCTTGCTACCGGTCTGGATTGGGTGCGTATCGTCCATGCCGAACAAGGCCTGACGCTGCACAAGCCATTACCTGCCGAAGCCCAGGTAATTGGCAAATCAAGGATCGTCGACATCATCGACAAAGGTGCGGATAAAGGCGCGCTGATCACGTACGAGCGACGCATCCTTGAAGCCGTCAGCGGAGAGCCGCTGTGCACCATCACCCAAACGATGCTTGCCCGTGGCGATGGCGGTTTCGGGGGACCTCAACGCAGCGCCGCGCCTCCCCCGGTTATCCCGCAGCGTCCAGCCGAACACGTAGTCGATCTTTGCACCCATGAAAACATGGCATTGCTGTATCGACTGAACGGCGACTGGAATCCCCTGCACGCCGACCCAGCCATTGCCCTCAAAGCCGGCTTTCAACGGCCGATTTTGCATGGACTGGCGACCTGGGGTTTGGCTGGGCGCGCAGTGCTACAGGCCGTTTGCGGCTATGACGGTCGGCAGATAGCGTCGATTTTCGGGCGGTTTACCGCGCCAGCGTATCCAGGCGAAACCTTTCGCACAGAGATTTGGGTGGACGGTGCCGTGGTTGCTTTTCGAGTTCGCAGCCTGGAGCGTGATGTCGTCGTGATCAACAACGGTCGAGTCGAACTCAGAGGCTGAACCTCTTATCTTTTAAGGAGACAAGCATGAACCCTAACGATATTCGCTTGGATGGCAAAGTGGCCTTGATTACCGCTGGCGCCAATGGCATTGGCGCCGGTATCGCCGAAACCCTATCCAATTTCGGCGCCCGCGTGGCCATTGCCGACATTGATCGGGAAAATGGCGAACGTCTGGTGCAGACCATTCAAGCACTCGGTGGGCAGGCGCTGTTTGTGCCCACCGACGTTAACCATCCGGAGCAGATCATCGCCGCTGTGACCAAAACTGCGGAACATTTTGGCCGCCTGGACATTCTGGTCAATAACGCAGGTGGCGTCCGTAAGGGGCCGTTCCTGGAGCAAAGCGAGCGCAGCTGGCGGCGACACATCGACTTCAATTTCATCAGCATGCTGACCGCAACCCAAGCGGCGGCGAAGGTGATGATTGCGGGAGGTCTGGGCGGAAGCATCATTAATATCGCCAGTAGCGAGGGCCTGCGGGCCGCTCCCGGGTTTGCCGTGTATGCGGCCTGCAAGGCAGGCATGATCAGTTTCAGCCGGTCGATGGCGCTGGAATTGGCGGAGCATGGCATTCGGGTGCATGCGTTGGCGCCGGATATGATCATGACCCCTGGTTTAAAGCCCTACTTCGACGCCGCAGGGGAATCGGGCAATGCCGCACGTGACCGCTACATCCCGTTAGGGCGCCCTGGCTCGACCTACGAACTGGCCGGTGTCGTGGCTTTCCTGGTGTCGAACATGTCGTCCTACGTTACCGGCTTAACGGTCCCGGTAGACGGCGGTGCGATTGCTTCCAGCGGTTGGAGCCGTTCGCCAGCGACCAACCAATGGGACCTTTATCACGGCTGAGCACCTGGGGGGCGTGCCAAAGCCTTACG
Source organism: Pseudomonas sp. (assembly GCF_028293835.1). Classification (GTDB taxonomy): domain Bacteria; phylum Pseudomonadota; class Gammaproteobacteria; order Pseudomonadales; family Pseudomonadaceae; genus Aquipseudomonas. The sequence continues at coordinate 34,440 of NZ_JAQGNX010000179.1, read as the reverse complement.
GCGCGTCCTGCCCGAGACTACTCGCGCGACAGCAGCACCGCGCCAGCCAGCGGGCCGCCGCCGTTGCTGGCGACGGCCAGCTTTGGTTGTCCTGGAACTTGCCTTGCGCCACCCTGACCGCGCAGCTGAAGTACCGCCTCATGCACATGACCCAAGCCGTGCAGACGCCCGGCGGACAATTGCCCCCCACCCGTCGCCAACGGTAACTCACCGTCCAAAGCGATTCTTTTTCCGCCTTCGACAAACGCAGCCGCCTCGCCTCGTCCACAAAATCCAAGGCCTTCGAGCCACAGCAGACTCAAGAAGCTAAAGCCGTCATACAGCGCCGCTACCTTGACGTCGGCGGGTGTGTAATCCGTGCGTTGCCACAGCCGTCGACCGGCCTCTTCGGCGCAATAACGGGTCATGTCGCCCATCTGATCCCAGGTATCACGTCCGGTGAACGGGCCGCAAATCGACTCTATGTTTACCGGTTTGGCACGCAAGTCAGGCGCGGTATCGCGATGGGAAACGATCAATACCGTTGAGCCATCCACTGGCACGTCGCAGTCGTACAGGCACAGTGGGGTCGAAATCATCCTCGACCCCATGTACTGGTCCATGCTCAATGGCTCTCGGTATACAGCAACGGGATTGAGTGCGGCATTGCGCCGGGCGTTGATCGCAACGGCCGCCAGCTGTTGGCGGGTCGCGCCGAACTCATGGAAATACCGACTGGCCACAAGGCCTACCCAATTGGCCGCAGAGGAAGCTTGAAAAGGCACCTGGAATTCACCGAAACCTGACACGCGTGCCGTACCACCCACCAGGCTAGAGCGAGTGCCGGAGGCCAAGGCACTGGACTCGGTAACGGTTCGAAAACACAGCACGTGTTTGGCCTGGCCTGAGGCAACCGCCATACATGCGTTGATCAGTGCACTCATCTGGGTGGCTTCGTTACCCGCGCTGTACCAGTTCAAGTCCAGCGCTAATGCCTCTTTGACTTGGCCAATGGAAACTGGCGAAAACGCGGGCATGTCGGCGCGGTACCCCGGCCAACTGGCGACGCCATCAATGTCCTTGCGATCCAGTCCCGCATCTTCCAGAGCAGCAAATATAGCCTGCAACGTCAGGTCGAGACCACTACGCCCAAGCCTGCGCCCCACGGTGGATTGTCCAATACCGGAAATAATCGCTTGGCGCTCTGGTGCCATTGTCATGAAACTGCCTCTTTTTTTATTGGTTTCGGTTTAACTTGCCTTTCGATGAAGACAATAGACGAATGCTTTATATGAAGTGTTGACCCGTTTGCAACACTGCGGCAGACTTGGAAAAATGTCAAACAGTCAGTTATGGTAAAATCGAGCATTCCGACGATACCGGCTGACGGCCCAGATAGCGGTAAATCTTTCTCCCGTTCCGGGAGAGAGGATGCCTACAAAAATAAGATTCGAGGTGACGATCCATGGCAACACGAGAAACAGGCTGGAGCTCTGATCAGGTAGACACCATCAACGCAGTCTTGCAGCGTGCAGTGCAGAAATACGGCGACCGCCAGTTCCTTGATGTGCTTGGTGACACTTATAGCTTCATTGATATAAATCATGCAGCTTGCCGTCTTGCCAATGGGTTGAAAAAACTGGGCGTGACCAAGGGGCAAACCGTAGTCACCTTGCTGGACAACTCGGCCGACGCAGCCTTTATCTGGTTTGCCATTAACAAATTGGGTGCTGTCAGCGTGCCCGTCAACACCGCGCTCAAAGGCGAGTTCCTCCGCCATCAAGTGGGCGATGCCGGAGCTGCGGTCGTGATTGCCGAAAGCGACTACGCCGAACGCGTAGCGTCGATTGCAGACAAGCTGCCTAAGCTGACGACGCTGGTCCATCGGGGTAAAACCCCAGACCTGGTCTTTGAGCAACGCTTGCTAGGATGGGAAGACTTGCTCAGTGATGACAGCAGCGAGCCGGGGGTAGAGATTCTGCCCAGCGACCTCGCAATGCTGATCTATACCGGCGGCACCACGGGCCCGTCAAAGGGTTGCATGGTCAGCCACAACTACACGTGCAGCCTGGCACGGCAGATGTTGATCATCACCAACCGGCAGGAAGACACCATCACCTGGACGCCATTGCCGCTTTTCCACCTCAATGCGGTGTCGACAACCCTGTTGGCAAACATGATGGTCGGCGCCCAGGTAGCCATCTACCCACGCTTCTCAGTCTCCAACTTCTGGCCTGAAATCGAACGCACCGGTGCCAACGAAGTGCAGTTGCTGGCAGCGATGATGCCAATGCTCGCGGGTGCCCCTGACAACGAATTCAGCCTGCGCTGCCACGGTCAACTCAAGGCCGTGTGGGGCGCGCCGTTTCCGGAAGCAGTGCAGGATAAGTGGAAACAACGCTTCGGCGTCATTCATACCGTATGTGGTGGCTTTGGCCTGACCGAATGCTCCCTGCCAAGCATTCTACCGTTCGGGACGGTGGGCAAGCCCGGCAGCTCTGGCCTGCGCAACACCGAAGACTTTGACGTGCGCATCGTCGATGACAACGATATTGAGCAACCCGCCAATACTGCCGGCGAGATCATTGTTCGGCCGCGCAAACCTAGCGTCATGTTCGACGGGTACTGGCAACGGCCTGAAGACACCCTCAAAGTCATGCGCAACATGTGGTTCCATACCGGCGACATCGGCATGTTCGACGAGGATGATTATTTCTATTTCCTCGACCGCAAAAAAGACTACCTGCGCCGACGTGGCGAGAACATTTCCAGTTTCGAAGTGGAAAGCGCGTTTCTGCAACACGCCGCCGTTGACGAAGTGGCTGCCCACGCCGTGCTGTCCGATCTGGGGGAAGATGAATTGAAAGTCACCATCACCCTCAAGCCAGGATCATCGCTCAGCGAAGAAGAGTTGTGCCGTTGGGCTGCCGATCAGATGCCCTACTACGCCGTTCCCCGCTATATCGAATACCGTGAAGCGTTGCCGAAAAGTCCTTTGGGGCGTGTCTACAAGTTCCAATTGCGCGACGAAGGCGTCACTGTAACGACCTGGGATCGCGAAAAGTCGGGCCTCATATTGGCCAAGCGTTGATCGCCACCGAAGAGGGGTATTTGCATGGCACAGTCACCTGTCTGGTTTACCGGAGGGTCGGGAAACCGCCTCGCCGCTGATGTTTCCGGCCCTGATGATGGGCCACCGGTGCTGTTGCTGCACGGTGGGGGGCAAACCCGTCACTCATGGTCAAAAGCCCATCAGACATTGGCCCAGGAAGGTTATCGGGTAATTTCACTGGATGCTCGCGGCCATGGTGAGTCGGACTGGATCGAGGACGGTGACTACAGCAATCAGTCCCAGGTAGACGATCTGGTGGCAGTCATCAATACCCTGGAGGCGGCCCCCGCGTTGGTAGGCGCCTCAATGGGCGGGGTCAATTCGCTCATCGCTTGCGCGGCGTACCCGGCGCTTGCCTCAACGTTGATTCTGGTTGACGTTACACCGCGCCTGGAATCAGAGGGGATTGATAACATCATCCGTTTCATGACCGGCAACGCCGATGGCTTTACATCCCCCGAGCATGCCGCAGATGCCATCACCGCCTACAACCCGAACCGGGCCAGGCCCAGCAGCACGCGTGGTCTGGAGAAGAATCTGCGGCTGCGCGAGGACGGTCGCTGGTACTGGCACTGGGACCCGCTTTTCATGGCGGGCAATCACCGACAAAAAGTAGCTGCCGTCAGTCAACGCATGGTGGAAGCTGCGGGCAAGATTCGTATCCCGACCCTGCTTGTGCGGGGGCAGCAAAGCGATGTGGTCAGCGCCAAGGGCGCGCAAGAGTTGCAGGCAATCATTCCCCATCTGAGCTTCGTTGATGTAGAAGGGGCCGGCCACATGGTTGCTGGCGATAAGAATGACCTGTTCAACGCTGCGATTATCGAATTCCTCCAACGCCATCACCCGGCGCATTAGAAGAGGTTGCCACGCTGCATTTTCAAGGGCCGTCGCAGGCCCTTTTTTAGTGGCGCGGACTGATCAAACCGTCTTGAGCCGCCGAGGCCACCAATTGCCGCGACTCATCGAATATCCGCACGTGGGACAAGGCTCGACTGGCTTGCAAGCTCGGACTTTCACACACGAACAGTAGCCATTGGTCAGCCCGGCAGGGCCGATGAAACCACACGCTATGGTTGAGACTGGCAATGAACAACCGCTCCCTTGCTTCCATCAGTGGTACATGACGAAAAATCGCCGCACTGTTGACCCAGAAATCGCTGAGATAGGCCAAAGCCGCCGCGTGCAACGATGGTTCGTCCGGCAAGCGCTCATGCAGCTTGAGCCAAAACACCAGCTTCGGCTCGGCAGAGGTCTGGCGCAGGTAGCGCTGCGGCTCGACGATCCGCAGTTGCAAGCAGGACTTTTCGAAGCGACCCCAATCGGCGTTGTCGCCGTCACGCATTTGCGTCATTGACAACAGTTCGCCTGGATCAGGTACGACCGGGGCGGCTTCGACATGGACGAAACCTTCCATGGGGGTGTGGAACGTCACCTGAGCGTCCAGCACGCGACGCTCCTGTTGACGGCCACTGACATGAAAGCTCGCGAATCGTTTGCCTTCTTGCAACGTTGTAACGGCGTAACTCACCGGCGAATCGGGCAGCGCACCTTGTAAAAACAAACATTGCAGGGTGGCCGCGTGTTTGTTGGAGCAGCAGCGTTGAGCTGCCAGCAGGGCTTGTGCCACAAGCTGACCGCCAAACACTCGGCCATTGAGGTTGGCGTCATGCTGCAGCGCGGTGAACACCTGCGAATCGCCGTGTGCAAACGGAAGCAGATCGATCAACGCCCGCTGATTCCAGAGCCGCGCCTGGGGCGGGTGATCTGCCGTCATGCCGGGCCCCTTCAAACGACTGATGTCGGCCGATCAATGTACTTGAACGTTCCCGAAGCAGTGGCCAGCAACTCGCCCGCTTCGTTACGCACTTCAGCATCGCAGAACGCCAGCGATCTACCGCTGGAGCGTAAAAAACCTTGCGCGTGCAACAGTGTCCCCATTACCCCGCCTGGACGCATGAAACTGGCCTTCATTTCCACTGTGACGCAGCTCTTGTTGCGCCCGGAAACGAAGGTGCTGCACGCCATCACCACATCCAGCAAGGTCATGATCACACCACCGTGAGCGCTACCCCCGCCATTCATATGGAAGTCTTGAAGCCGGACGTGCAGAGTTGCACCTTGCTCGTCCATCTGGGGTGCGCCCAAAAACGCCAAATGTTGCATCAAGGGGTCGAGCCCTTGATCGGCCATCAAGTGCGCGAGAAAAACGGCAGGTTCTGTCATGTCATGGCTCCTTGGATTCACTGCGTCGCACCGGGCGCGGAATGTATTGATCCAATGGACTCGTTCTTCTTCGGAACAAGCGCGTCATCCATTGCAAACCGAGGATAGCGGCCCAGCGTCAATAGCAGTACCGAGCCCAGTGCAAACGCACACACGCAGTAAACCAGCATGGCCGTGTAGTTGCCGGTTCTGGCAAACAGCAGTCCATAACCGAAAGGCGCAATGGTGCTACCCAAGCCAATCAGGCCCATGTGCAGGCTGTAAACCCGAGCATAGTCGCGCATGCCGAAGTAACGGGCCATCAGGAACGCCGCAATGTCCATTTCCGCGCCCGCCCCCAGCCCTACCAAAATCGAGCCCAACATCAGGATATGCATATCTGATTGGGTCATGAAAATCAGGCTGCCTATGGCCGGCATCATCATGACCACGAACGCTACAGCCGGCGCCCAGAATCGGTCGATAAGGTAACCGACCACTACTCGCCCCATTACCAACGAGAGGCCGTAGATGCCGAAAACGCTGGCAGCGTCTGCCGCCGACAGCCCCTTGTCACGAAGCAAAGGCACCGTATTGATCACCATGCCGATCATTGCAGTGACCGCGAGCACAAGGGCGAGATTGCACACCCAGAAACGCTTGGAGCGTGCAGCCTGACGCAAGCTCATGCCGGGCAACTTGACCGCTTGGATGTCCGCATGCTCCGCCACCGCGACCTTTTGGACCAGCGGCGCAGCCGACGATAGCCAGAACAATGACAGCGGCAATGTGATCAGAAGTGGCAGCAGCCCCAATACCCAATACCCGGCGCGCCAGCCCCATTGACCAATCGACCAACTAAGTAATGACGGCAAGGTCAGCGCGGCCATGCCGGTCCCACACAAAATGATCGCAAGCGCCAAGCCCCGATTGACGTCGAACCACAGGTTAACCAACTGCGTCCAAGTGACCTGCATCGTCCCAAGACCGGCAAACGCCAGCAGCATATAGCCGCCATAGAGTTGCCAGATCGAGCCGGTATTAAAGGTAATCAGCAGATAGGCCAATGGCAGTGTCACCAGTGAACAGATCGTCACTGACCGAATTCCGTAGCGCTTGAACAGCCAGCCGGTGATCTGAATGGAAACCACCGAACACCCGAATAAAAAAGAAATCGCGGGCTGGATCTCCCCACGCGTCCAACCGAACGCATCCTGCAACGGCACCATCATCGAGCCGAATGCGTACAACGGTGCAACGCTGACCGAAGTCCCGATGCCGATCAACGCCAGGATTAATATCCGCCAGCCCACACGAAACTCGGCGAAATTGATCGCCAACGATTGCTCTGTTTTTTCGGTGGGACGCATGCTGACACCTCATTATTTTTATGGTTTTACGCTGAAAGCGCGCCCTAGTGTAGAAGCGCGCCGCCGTCATTAGCTAACATTATGTCATTTATCAGCGTTTATCAAAGGTCACGTTGGCTTTGATCCGATCCCATGTCGCGGGGGTAATGCCTTGATCGCGCAATTCGTATTTGAGAATGCGCCCCACGGGGCTGCGCGGGACTTGAGTGCGGAACTCGATATAACGTGGCACTGCGTAATACGGCACACGATCGATAGCCCACCGGCAGAGCTCTTCCTCGGTCACGGTGCCACCGGGCCGTAAAACGGCCGTCACCTTGACCTCGTCCTCGGAAAGCTCCGAGAACACGGCGTGCACCGCTACGTCTTCGATTTGCGGGTGCGCGGCAAAGGTTTTTTCCATCTCGTAACTGGAGATATTTTCCCCTCCACGACGCATGTAATCCTTCTTCCGATCCAGAAAAAAGAAGAAGCCGTCTTCATCGATCTTGCCGATATCACCCGTGTGGAACCACATATTGCGCATGGCTTTCAGGGTGTCGGCCGGCCGATTCCAATACCCCTCGAACATCACGTGCGGCTTGAGCGGCCTCACGATCAATTCCCCCGCTGTGCCGTAAGGCAGTTCGACGTCGTTGTCGTCCACCACTCGAATGTCGAACGAGTCGCAGCGCTTGCCGGCACAGTTGGGTTTTTCCGGTTCGCCAAACGGCAGCAGGGTGACAATCGCGCATTCGGTCAGGCCAAAACCAGCTCCGCCAACCGTGTGCCTGACGCCGAAACGCTCACGCCAACGTTGTTGCAGTTCTGGTGGGAAAGGTGCGCTATAAACCTTATTCAATTGCCCATGACAGCGTGCCATGGCTTCGTTGTCGGGGGCGCCAGCCAGCAAAGGGCCCATGGATGCGAGCAAATTGGCCTCATTCGCGCCGCTACGTTCGATGTCCGGCCAAAAACCGGATACCGAGAAACGCGGATAAACAACCGATCGAGCTCCGATCATCAGGTTGCACAGGATCGTGGTCACGGTCGCATTTAGGTGAAAGAGCGGCAGCGGCGTCCAGGTGATGGAGTCCCGAGTACGGCCATGGCACAGGATGATTTGCCGTGCCTCGTTACAGGCATAGTTATGGCTGATCATGCACCCTTTGGAGGGCCCAGTGGTGCCGCCGGTATAGATCAACATGGTGAGATCGCCCGGCCCGACGTTGACCTCCGGATCGGTGTCATCGTCACTGCGCAGACTGTCCAGAGCGACCATTTGGGTAGCTCCGCCCAGACCTTCGGGAGCATCGCCGCGGTGAACGAGGAAGCGCAAGTCAGGCAACTGATGGACGATCTGGCAAATGCGCTCGGCATAGTCCGTTTCAGCGATCACCATTGATGCATTCGCGTCAGCGATCTGATGGCGCAGGAATTCGCCCTTGAATGCCGTGTTCACCGGCACGCTAATCGCACCCAACTTGTTCAAAGCGAACCACAACAACACTGCATCGCAGTTATTGTCCAGGATCGTGACAACAGTCTGTCCCTTTACCACCCCCAACTTCGCCAAACCATTGGCAAGGCGGCAGGACTGGCGCTGGATATCAGCGAAGCTTAGAACATCACCCAGGATGTCTAGAAAAGGTTGATCGCCAAACTCGCGAGCGGCGCGACGCACCACATCATTGACCGTGTCTGAATCACCGGCCGACCAGCCAGCCAGCGCGTGAAGGTTTTGCATTGAAGGGGCAACGCTCATGGTTGTGAGTTCCTGTAATGAGGTGAGCAATCGCGGGTCAGGCGCTGCCAGCGCAGACCCGCCAATTCGAGAGCGTGTTCGTGGGTCAGGACATAGAAGCGCTTTTCATGAATGGCTATCAGCAGTTGTGCTGCCACTTGCTCAGCGGTCACGGTCGCGTTCTGTAGGGCGTTACGCGTGTTCTGCCGAAAAGCCACTGCCGCATCGCCGGGCGCAGGGGCCGTGCAATCGGGGTGGTCACTGCCGGGACCCGTCATCCCGGTGGCCACCATGCCCGGACAGAGTACCGACACCGCGATGTCTGCCTTCAGGGTGGACAGCTCAAGGCTCAGGGATTCCGAGAGCGCAATCAGCGCCGATTTAGCTGCCGCATAGGGGCTCAGGTACGGCAGTGCCATCAGTCCGCCCATGGACGCGGTGTTGACGATGTGCCCTTCTCTGCCCTGCTCGATCATCAGCGGCACAAAACTGTGCAGGCCATGCACAACGCCCATTAGGTTAACGTCCAATACCCGTCGCCAATTGGCCAGGTCATGCTCCCAACTGACACGGGGCAGGTCGCCGGTAATGCCGGCGTTGTTGCACAACAAATCGACGCCGCCCAAGGAGCCGACGTACGCCGCCAATGCCGCCACCGAATCCGGATCGCTGACATCGGTGGGCATCGCAACTACATTGCCGGCCTTAACTTTAAGACTTTGAAGCGCGGTATCCAGTGCTGCGCCGGGCAAATCCGCCAACACCACACGCATCCCCTCTCGGATGAAAAGCCGGGCCATGGCCAGACCCAGTCCGCTGGCAGCACCCGTCACCACCGCCGTCTTGTTCAGCAGTTCCAACATGACATTCCTCCGGGCACAAGCGCCCTAACGGACGGGTACCGTGCCGCCGTCAACACATAGGGTTTGACCGGTGATAAACCGCGCGCCGTCACTGGCGAGGAATACCATGACTGGCGCCAAATCCTGATCGGCGTTTCCGAGCTTGCCGCCCAACGGGATGATCGCGCTGAGGTGTTTGTCGTGAGCGGCGAGTTCGTCGGCCGTCATCTTGGCGCGATGAGCGTCGTACATCGGCGTCCAGATCATGGGTGCCACGGCGTTCACGGTAATGCCATAGCGTGCCCACTCTTGGGAAACCGTGCGAGTCCATGCCAGTACCGCGCCTTTGGAGGCCGCGTAATGCGCCGCTCCGGGCATGCCGCAGAGGCCGGCCGCCGAGCCAAAGTTGATGATGCGCCCTCCCGACTCGCGCATATGCTGGAACGCCGCCTGGTTGGTGTGCAGGGTGCCTCGCACGTTGACGTCAAAGATGAGATCCCAGTGCTCCGCGCCGATATCCTGCGCTGCGGCCGTGCGCTCGACCCCGGCGATGTTGGCCATGGCATCCAGGCCGCCCATCTGGCTGGCAGCCGCATCGAATGTCATAAATACATCCGCGCGACGGGCGATGTCACAGTGGTGGTAAGTGACTGCTCCGGGATAGCGCTGATTGAGCCGGGCAACCACTTCTGCGCCTTCTTCGTCGAGGACATCAAGGGCCGCAACCTGTGCACCTTGTGCGGCATAAGCGGCCACAACACTGGCTCCAATGCCTCGCGAGCCACCGGTAACGATGATTCTTTTTCCTTCGAGCTGCATGGTTCTGCCTCTTGTTTTTATAGGGATGGCGTTGGACATGTCGAATGCAAGCCACACTTGTGGCTAAGGCAAGCCCCCATCGACCTTGATCAGGGAAGCCGTGGTGTAGCTCGAATAAGGGCTTGCCAGGTACAGCGCCGTGGTAATGATTTCCTCCGGTCGTCCCGGACGCCCAAGGGCATTGGCGCAGGTTTCGCGCATATCTTGCGTCCAGGCCTTGGATATATCAGTCAGGAAAGGCCCTGCCGAAATGGTATTAACCCGCACCTTAGGCCCATATTCTTGAGCTAAACCGACGGTCACCGCATTTAAGGCTGCTTTGGCGCCGGAATAGGGAACGATCTGCGGCGAAGGGCGAAGGCCGCCGGTGCTGCTGACGTTGATGATCGATCCACCTTTCCCCAGTGCCATCCGCTGGGCCACCAACGCACCCAGTCGAAACGGCCCCTTGAAATTCAAGCCAATCACTTTGTCGAACAGTTCCTCGGTCACCTCATGGGAGGGCACCGCCGGTGACATCCCCGCATTGTTTACCAGTACGTCGATGTAGCCGAATTCGGCATAAGCGACCTCCACCAGACGCTCTATTTCCTGCCACTTACCGACATGACAGGACACTGCCAAAGCGCGACGCCCGAGCGAACGGACCTCTTCGGCAACCGCCTCACATGCGTCCAGTTTGCGACTGGCGATAATCACGTCAGCACCGTGTTCGGCAAAAGCACGGACCATCTGATAACCCAGGCCCCGACTGCCGCCAGTGACCAGCACTACCTTTCCGGTCAGGTCGAACATCGTTTCTTTGTTCGGTATGTCGTTCATGTCATCCACCGTTTCAACCGTTGAGGATGTGTGCGTACCGAACCCGTGCGGCAGCGATTTTTGGCGGCAGGTGCTCGCTGGGAAACAGACCTTCGGCCGGTTTGTGCTGACGCAGTAATTCCCGGGCGACCGTGACCCGATGCACTTCGGTCGGACCATCGGCCAAGGCAAAGGTCGGCACGTTCATCCACATATAAGCTAACGGGGTTTCAAAGGTCGCGCCCAAGGAGCCGTGCAAGTGCAATGCACGCTGAACGATGTCGTGATACACCTTGGCCATGCCGACTTTGACCATCGCAATACTTGCCCGCGCCTTGCGCGGATCGCCATGGCTATGGTCGATGACCCAGGCGGTCTTCAGCACCAGCAGGCGAAATTGCTCAAGCTCAATCTGACTGTCGGCGATCATGGCCTGTACGGTGCCCATGTCAGCCAGCAATGTTCCTTGGGTCCGACGGCTGAGGGCGCGCTCACACATCATGTCCAATGCGCGCTGGCACTGCCCGACAATGCGCATGGCGTGGTGCACACGGCCGCCACCGAGACGCGCCTGGGCCACAGCGAACCCGCCACCCACCTCACCCAGCATGTGGTCCAGTGGCACGCGGACGTCAGAGTAGTTCAGGTAGCCTTCAGTGGCTTCATCCAGTTCGGTGCGCTCGCCCATGTAGGGTGCGTTGCGAATGATTTCCAGGCCTTGCGCTTCTCTTGGAACGATGAACATTGACATGCGTTTCTGAATCGGCGCGTCGGGATCGGTGACTGCCAGTACCAACAGGAACTCGGCATAGCGGGCATTCGAGGAAAACCACTTTTCGCCGTTGATCACCCAATGCTCACCCTCGCGTACTGCAGTGGTAGTGAATACCCGGGGATCGGCACCGCCCTGGGGTTCGGTCATGGAAAAACACGACACGATGTCACCGTCCAGCAACGGCTGAAGGTAGCGCGCTTTCTGTTGTTCGGTGCCGAACATAGCGAGAATCTCTGCGTTACCGGTGTCCGGTGCAGCCGTCCCGAACACAGTGGGCGCCCACAGTGAACGTCCCAAGCGTTCATTCATCAAGGCCAGCGCGAGTTGACCGTAACCTTCTCCACCCAGCTCTTCACCCAGATGGCACGCCCAGAGCTTCTGCCGCTTTACTTCGTCCTGCAACGGTTTAAGGATCGCCCGTGATGCTTCGTGACGGGTGTTATAAACCACGCTGACAGAAGGGAACAGTACATCCAGCGGCTCGACTTCCTCGACTAGAAACCGATCGATCCAATCCAGTTTTTTCTGAAATTCAGGGTCGGTTGAAAAATCCCACATGATGATTCCTCAGGCATTGTTGCAAATGGACCGCTCAGGCGGCAGCGATAAGTTGCCGAGCCTTGGCCATGAGCCAGGTGGCGTAATTGTGTAGGTACTCGCCCATCTCTTTAGAAGCCTTACCGGTCAGCGAGCGGGCATAAGTGCCCTCCAGCAGACAGGCAAGCTTGTAGCAGGCAAGAACGAAGAACCATGGCAGGCTGCTCATGTCGCGACCGGTCAGCTGACCATACAAGGCAATCAGTTCTGCCCGGGACATGAAGCCGTTCCACGGTTCTACGACGGGGTTGCTGCCTGGGCCTGCCACCTGTGGGTCGCCCGGCTCACGCCATGAAGTGAGGACCCATGCCAAGTCCAACAGCGGATCCCCGAGCGTCGATAACTCCCAGTCGATCAGACCGCTGATGCGAGGTGCTTCAAGGGAAAACATAACGTTGGGCCATTGGTAATCGCCGTGGATTACGCCAATTCGACCATCGTTAGGAACGTTGTTACCGAGCCAGCGACCGACTTCATCCACATGAGGCAGTGATGTGTGGTCGTAACCTGGGGTATTACGATAGCCATCGAGCATCGAACCCCAGCGTTCGACCTGCCGGCCATGCCAGTTCTCCGGGCGGCCAAAGTCGCCAAGGCCAACCTTCTGATAATCGACCTGGCTCAGCGCTGCCGCTGCGCGAACGAACGCATCACCCATCTGGTAGCGCCAGCTTGCGTCGGTGGCGTATTGACCCTGCAGCGGACCAGCGGGAGAGAACCCTTCAAGCGGTTCCATGATGAAGAAATTGACACCCATCATCTCGCTGTCCGTGCACACCGCCAGCAGCGCGGGATGCGGTACGTCGCTGCCCGCCAAGGCTTTGAGCACCGTAGCTTCGCGCAACATGGTCGCATTGCTGTTGGGTCGCAGATGCCGAGGCGGACGGCGAAGCACGAAGCGCTCTTCGCCACGTCCTAGCAAAAACAGATTGTTTTGCGAGCCGCCGGTGAGCTGCTGGACCTCGGTAACAGGTCCCTGCCCTGGCAAGCCGGCGTCTTCGAGCCATGGCTGAAGCACGGTCCAATCCAACAGTCCTTCGAAATCGGGGAGAGTCGGCTTCATAGGAAGGTCTCTCCTTGAAGCCGTGATGGCTTGATCTTATGCAACGCCCAAACGTGTTGGTTTCGATAGCGCAACGAAATCAGCATTCACCGATTCCCCTTGTCTAATTGTTATTATTTTTTGGGCACCTCCTGCGCAGGGGCTTGCTTATCCTGCTCAAGATTACGGCGCACCAGCCTCATCACTTTCAACGTTTGCTCCAGAGCCGAAACATCCAGGCCCTGGGAAATACGCTCGGTCCACTCGGCACTTTCCCGATTCAGTTGCGCGTAGACCAAACGACCCTGCTCGGTGGCAATCAATTGCTTTGACGTCTTGTGGTGCGGGTTATCCTCGTAGCAGGCATAGCCATCACCGACCAGCACATCAGCCACCCGCTGCACCGCTTGGCGGGTATACCCAAGGCTGCGGGCAATCCGCGCTACGGTCGGCGGCTGCGCCGCCAATACAATGGAGGCCAGCACAATGGTCTGTGCAGAACTGCCCAGTACCGAGGGCCGCTTCACGCTCAATACCCGCCCATGCAGACGCAGGACTTCGTCGATCAATTCCGCCAGGCAACCACCCACTTCGCTGTGCACAGAACGATCAAACGTAACCGCCTTGTCGTCTTCGGTTTCCTTGCTCATAACTCTGACACCTATTTTCCGATATGACAACATGTTGTCATATTTAACTTAATTGATCACCGCTGCGCGACTATAGGTGTTTGCTGCCATGCTCTGCACCCGAAGCATGGCAATCAGAGTACAGGTCATGACAAATGGCTTCAGATCCCACAGGCCATGTATCCACCGTCAATCGGCAACACGATCCCGGTAATAAACGAGGCGTGCGACGACGCCAGAAAAATGATTCCCGCAGCAATCTCTTCAGGCTTGCCCCAACGCCCCATGGGTGAACGACCCAGTACCCGCGCATTACGCTCGGTATCAGCTTGCATAGTTTTGGTCATCGGCGTATCGATCCAGCCTGGCGCCACCGCGTTGACCCTGATCCCCTCGCTGGCCCAGGCCACGGCAAGGCTTTTACTCAGTTGCATGACCCCACCCTTGCTGGCGGCATACGCCGGAGCAGTGGGGCTGCCGAAAAAACTCATCATCGAGGCCAGATTGACAATATTGCCGCCAGTGGCCGCCAACAGGTCATGGGCGGCGTAACAGGTACGCATGGTCCCGGCGAGGTTAATTTCGAGGGTGCGTAAAAAACCCTCCTCGGTGAACTCACTGGCACCGCGACCGATACCGGCGGCGTTAACGAGAACGTCCAGCCGTGACAACCGCGCGAAGCTGGCTGTTATAGCGTCGGCATTGCCGACATCGAGCACCTCGAAAGCAACCCCTGCCAGCGCAGGATCATCCTCACAGGCCTGCACTTCGGCTAATGCCACCCCAGTGGCGTGCACACCGTAGCCGGATTCGAGCAGTCGTCGCACCGTTGCCAAGCCAATACCGCTGGTCCCGCCAATCACCATGGCCGTTTTGCCGTAAACATCGGTCGTCATATGCATTTCCTGTCCGTACTCGTGGGTCGCCCCATGACGACCCGCACGAACAAGATGACACAAAGTCAGTTTATATGGCTATCAGATCGCCAACGAAATCGGCGCCAACCCTAAGGCAATGAGGCCAAGTTGTAGGTACTTGCAGGGCTTATCGACGGGACCGCTTGACGCCCCAATTTAACTAACATATTGTCAGTTATACCCAGCAACCTGACTAAATACCGAGGTCCAGATGTCAGCCGTCGACTATCCTATCTACGATGTAGACCGTCACTTCTACGAGCCCCCAGAGGCTTTCCTGCGCAACCTGCCCAAGCAGTTCCGCAAAGAATTCCAGTACGTGCAGATCAATGGCCGTACAAAACTCGCCGTAGGCGGCGTGCTAAGTGATTACATCCCCAATCCGACGTTCGATGTGGTGGCTGCTCCTGGCTCCCATGAAAAGTGGTATCGCGGGGAAAACCCCGACGGCTTGTCACTGCGAGAGTTCGGCGGGGAACCGGTGCCTTCTGACCCCTCCTTTTTTGACGGCGCAGCGCACCTGCGAGTAATGGATGAGCAAGGCGTTCACGCCGGGCTGTTCATTCCGACGCTGGCGTCGGTGATTGAAGAACGCCTGGCACATAAACCCGAAGCCATCGCCGCACTGTTCCATTCATCCAACCAATGGCTGGCTGAAGAGTGCGGCTTTGCACGTGATAATCGTCTGTTTCCGGTACCGATGATTAACCTGATTGACGTCGATAATGCGGTCAAGGAACTGGACTTTGTGCTGGCTGCGGGCGCTCGGGTAGTAGGCGTAAGGCCGGCCCCCGTCGCAGGCGTAACGGGCGGACGCTCGATGGGGTTCACAGAATTCGATCCGTTCTGGGCGCGCGTCAACGAAGCCGGTATTTTCGTCATGCTGCACGTATCCGACTCCGGCTATGACAAGATCAACAGTTGGTGGACTGCAGGCGGCAAGGGTGAATTTCGCCCGTTTGAAAAAGATCCTTTCAGTGAGGTACTGGACTGGATGGGCCGGGCGATTTCAGACACATTGACAGCGTTGATTTGCCACGGCGTGTTCGATCGCTTCCCTAATGTGCGTGTGGCGTCGCTGGAAAATGGTTCAGCGTGGCTGGAGCCTCTGCTGGGCCGCCTGAACCATGCGTACAAAAAAATGCCCAAGGCATTTAAGCGCCACCCAGTGGAAGCGTTCCGTCGCCATGTGTTCGTCTCGCCATTCTATGAAGATCCGGTCGCCAAGGTCATTGAACTGGTCGGCGTCGAGCGCGTGTTGTTCGGCAGTGACTGGCCTCACCCTGAAGGCCTGCTGCACCCGCTGGATTTCTTCAAAGACATTGAAGACCTTGACGACGTACAGACCAAACGGGTGATGAGCAGCAACCTTAAAGGACTGCTCGAAGGTACACGGGACTGATTCACTTTCTGCACAAAACAAAAAGGCATGAGCATTGCTCATGCCTTTTCTGTTTGCACGGACCTAAATGCGGAACGCACCGATCACGGTTTGCAACGTGCTGACCAACCCCTGAAGGTCCTGACTGGCTTGCTCTGATTTAACCGCACCGCTAGCGGTGCGCTCCCCGGCGCGATTGATGTCCACCAGGCTCCGATCGATGCTCTGCGACACTTGCGTTTGCTGCTCGGCAGCTACCGCAATTTGCTGACTCTGCTCGACAATCAAACCACTGGCCGCCACGATATTCTCCAGCGCCTGCTCCACCTCGTCAGCCTGGCTCACCGTAGTATTGGCGATTTGATGGCTGTTACTCATGGCCTTGACCGTATCGGCGACCCGGCTGTGCAACCCAGCGATCATATGTTCAATTTCATGAGTCGACTGCTGGGTCCGGCGCGCCAAAGTGCGAACCTCGTCAGCAACCACCGCGAAACCCCGCCCCTGATCACCCGCCCGCGCCGCTTCGATGGCTGCATTCAACGCCAACAAATTGGTTTGCTCGGCGATACTTCTGATTACCTCCAGCACTTGGCCAATAGACTGACTGTCGGTCGCCAGTTGGTGAATCAACTGCATGGAATTATTTATTTCTCCGGCCAGTTTCTGAATGGCGCTCACCTGCTCACGCACCCGATGGCGACCCCGTTCGGTTTCCCGGTTCACGTCTTGAGCGCTATTGACCGCAGCGGAGGCATTGCGCGCTACCTGACGGGCAGTGGTAGAAAGTTGGTTCATGGCCGAGGCCACCAGCTCCAGCTGTTCACGCTGGTCGGTCACCTCTTTGGAGCTGGTGGTGGCGACTGATTGCACCAGGTCCGTCTGCCGTCCGACCTGCAACACCACTCCATCGACCTGACGGATCAAGTTTTGAATCTGTCCGACCGTGCCGTTGAACACCCTGCCCAACGCCGCCAATTCATCCTGGCCAACCACCTCAAAGCTCGCCGTCATGTCGCCGTCCGCTACCTTGCCCATTACCCGACCCAAATCTTCGATGACCCCACGGGTCGCCAGATAAAAAGCGCCATACAGGTACGTGATCAATAACAGAATGACCAGGGATGCCACAGACAATAGAACCATCTGCCCATGTGCCTGACTCAAGCGTTGATTCAGCGACCGAACAAGGAGCGTCAGTGCCTCATCGTTCAACGCGTACACCTGATCGCTGAAACCGGTCATCTGATCAAAATAAACAGGCCACGGCCGCCCCGAGTCGGCCCCATTGAGTATCTGCTCATCCAAGACTTTGCTAGCCGCGTCCACCGCTTTCAGGCTGTCCTGTAACGCTTGCATCAGCGTGTTGCCCTGGGCCGCATCAAATACTTCGAACGTCTGCGCACTTTCAGTACGGGCACGCTCCATCCCAACGACCACCTGCTCCAGGACAACCGTGTCGCTGGAACTCAAATAACCCACGCCCAACGTGACGGAGCCCAAGGCTCTGGCCTTGTTCAGCAGGGCCGTCAGACGCGGCACTTGCACGCTGACCAAGGTGCTGAGCTGGCGCACCCGCTGTTCGTTATCCTGACTCAGCCCTTGCTGTTCCATGACGGCCTCAAGGAACAAGGCGCAATGCGCGGCCAATTGGCTGGCCAATTCAGCCTTCGGCCCGGCGCCGTCAGTGTGACTCACGGTGTTTAGCGCGGAGGCCAGTGCATCAAGCTTCTGCTGAATGGCGGCGGTATTGGCGCCTGCCTGATTGAGTCCCGCCATCAACGCAGCAGCAGCTGTCTGGGTAGATTCCATACGCTGGCGAATATCGCTTTTCTGCTCTACCTGACCGACTCGCGCCCGGATCAACGTCAGATCTGTGAGCACATCGAGCGTCTGTTGCAGGTGAAGGGTTTGTTGCACTCGGCCCAGGCTGCCCAGCAACACATCGGTAATGCGCCATTCATGGTAGGCATCGCGTACTAGATAAAGGTTGGCCCCTAACAAAGGAACAAAGAACAAGACGCTGATCAGGCTGAACTTGAGGGCGAACCCCAGGCGATTCATCAGCCAGATTCCGGGATAGAACAAAGCCTTCATGACGCACTCCTCTCATTATTGTTTTATGAACACGGAAAACCACAGAGCACGCCGGTCAACGAACCAGGCATTCACCAATAAAATGTGAAACCACAGGAGGGTTGTCACCGCAGTGCAGCGCCCGCACTTTTGACTCTGCCAATTGGTCGGCAAGCGTGGTCCGACGCTGATGGCGCAGGTAGTCCGTCCATGAGTCGACGATAAAGCGTTCCAGGTAGCAGTCCGGATGATTCAATTCTCGGTAGATGCGCCAGAAGCTGGCGCCGTCGCGGCGACGCTGGATGCCGACACCGCCGATCTGGCGCAAAAACTCTTCCCGAGCCTCCTGCCTGATTTCATAGGCGATCTGCACTGCCACCGGGCCTTCCCGGAAATTCAGCTCGGGAAACGACACCGCAGGAAGGCCGATGTCCGATGGTGTCACCTCTGCGTCGTCCCCCAGGCGGGCCGGATAACGCCACATGACCAGCATTGACAGCGCCACGCCGACCGAGGCAATGACCAATGCCTGGCGACTGCCTATATGACTGGCGACCGCACCCCACAGAGCTCCGCCGATGGCCAGCGCGCCCTGAAATACCAGCATATAGATCGCCACCGCCCGGGCTCGGATCCACGGCGGCACCGATGACTGAATGGCCACCAGGTTGGTGGTGCCAACGGCCAACCAACCGATCCCGGCCATAAACAGAGCAACGCATCGCACGCTTGTGTTCGGCACCAGACCCACGATCAGACAATTGGCGGCGTACAGC
Organism: Pseudomonas sp.; assembly: GCF_028293835.1. Taxonomy (GTDB): domain Bacteria; phylum Pseudomonadota; class Gammaproteobacteria; order Pseudomonadales; family Pseudomonadaceae; genus Aquipseudomonas. The sequence goes on along the minus strand of NZ_JAQGNX010000179.1, from coordinate 15,399 downwards.
AATGCCGCAAGGCCCAGCATCAGGTTGAGGCTCATTCGCGCCCGAAGCACCGGCATCAGAAAGGCCCCGAGCATCGTGCCAACCCCTAGGCTGCCCAGCAAAACACCATAGCTCCCGGCCCCACCCGACTCGCTGGCAATCACTGGCAACAGCGCCCATACGCCGCTCGCCGCGCCAACGAAGGTCAGCGTGCGCAGGCATTGAACACGCATCACCTCGGAATGCCGAACATAGCGGATCGTGCCGCGCAACCCCGCCCATAGTGTTTCCGGCGCGAGGCTGTTATCGCGCTCTGGCGCGGTCATGCGCATCACGACTACTAATGAACCCAGCAACAACACTCCGCAGATGACAAACACACTGATGACGCCCGACACCGCCACCACGCTTCCGGCCAACGCCGGGCCGACCGCCCGCGCCGAACTATAAGACAACGACGACAACGCCAGTGCTGATGGCATGAGCGCCCTTGGCACTGATTCCGCTTGGGTGGTGTACCAGGCCGGACCCTGTAAGGCGAAGCCGATGCCAAAACAAAAAGTCAGTCCCAGCAGCAGCCACGGACTGACCAGTCCCAACGCACTGCAGGTGATCAGGACGGCAGCAGTAAACAACATCCCGAGCTGGGTGAGGAGCAGATAGCGTCGGCGATTGAAAATATCGGCGAACACCCCTCCGGGCAGTCCAAAGAAAAACGCGGGCAGGCTGATCGCGGTCTGCACCAGCGCGACCAGCAAGGGTGAGGTGGTCAGCGACACCATCAGCCAGGCGGCCCCGACATTCTGCATCCAGATCGCTAAATTCATTGCCAGCGCACCTAACCACAGGGCGCGGAATGGCGCGAAACGCAAGGGCGCCCACAACGAATTCGATGTGTCTGTCATGAACCGCGATTCCTCTTTGAAGCGTGTCCCTGCGCTTGACTGAAAGCAGGAATAAACGCATATTGAAAACTAACTGATTGACAGTTTTATACCATCTGAGGCTTCATAAATCGACAAATCACCGAATAAATTAATCAATTACTGACTTAATGACAGTTAAAAATAAATAGATCAGGTACGCGAACATGACTCTGCGCCCCGACGCCGACTTCCAGAACTTTTTGAAACAAGGCCATTTCATGCTGCAGCGCAGTCGCGCGAGCCAACGCTGTTTTTTTTATCCTCGGATGCTTGAACCGGGCACCGGCAACACGGATCTGGAATGGATACCCGCCAGTGGGTTAGGCACTGTTTATTCTGTGACCGTTATCCGTCCCAAGCCTCCCGCCCAGCCCTACAACGTGGCGTTGATCGATCTTGATGAAGGTCCGCGAATGATGAGCCGCGTTGAAGGAATACCCGCCGACGAGGTACAGATCGACCTACGGGTCCAGGCGCGCATTGCCCAGGAAGCCGAGCAGTTTTTTGTCGTTTTCGACCCCCTCACCCACTAGGCGAAAGACCATGAAGAATCCGATGTCACTTGCGGGACGTACCTTTGTCGTCACCGGCGCGGGCCAGGGAATCGGCCTGGCCATTGCACGTCTGTGCATTGAACTGGGGGCCAACGTGGCAGCGGTGGATTTGAATGCCGATGCACTGCACAGCGCAGCCGATGAATGGGGTGAACATTTCCTTCCACTGGCGGGCAGTGTCAGCGACCAGGCATTTGTGCAATCCGCCGTCAGTCAGGCAGTCGCTCACTTCGGGGCGGTCCATGGGCTGGTCAATAATGCGGGGATAGGCCGTCCCGCCATGATCGAGAAAATGACCCTGGAGCAATGGCAACAAGTCATTGACGTACACCTGACCGGCTCGTTTTTCTTCACGCAAGCCGTGGGTGCCCATCTGCTTGAGCGGGCCAGAGCGGGCGACACCAGCCCTGGGTCGGTGGTGTTCATTTCTTCAGATGCAGGCCGTCGCGGCAGCATGGGACAAATCAACTATGCGGCGGCCAAGTCTGGCATGTTCGGCATGGCCATGACCGCCGCCCGCGAATGGGCCAAGCACGGCATTCGTGCCAACGCGGTGTGTTTCGGCATGGTAGAGACCGCCATGACCGAGAAGGTTCGCACCGACCCACGCTTTCTTGAGACCTATCTGGCGCAAATCGCCTTAGGCCGATTCGCCTCCCCCGAAGAAGTGTCCATTCCCGTCTGCTTCCTGCTCTCTGAGGCGGCTTCCTACATCACCGGCCAAGTCCTTTCGGTCAATGGCGGCTACACCATCGCGGTATGACTATGCTAAACAGCGCCAAAGAAGCACTCGCCGGACTGCGCGTCCTCGACATGACCCGAGTCATTGCCGGCCCCTATGCGGGTCAGATCCTAGCCGACCTAGGTGCCGATGTGCTCAAGGTGGAACGCCAAGGCGAAGGCGATGACATCCGCCGCATCGGACCGCCGTGGTTGAAGGGCACCGAAAACGAGCCGCATCAAGAGTCCACCTACAGCCAATCGGTCAATCGCAACAAACGCTCGATCAGTGTCGACTTCGCTCAACAGGAAGGCGCTGAGCTGCTGCGCCAATTGGCAGCGAAATCAGACATTCTTCTGGAAAACTATCGCACCGGGACCTTGGCCAAATACGGGTTAAGTTACGAAGAACTGCGTGAGATAAATCCACGCCTGATCTATTGCTCCATCACCGGCTTTGGCCAGACCGGCCCCTACGCTAACCGCTCAGGCTACGACTATCTGATACAGGCCATGGCCGGTGTGATGTCGGTCACAGGTCACCGCGAGGGACACCCTGGCGATGGGCCCATGCGCGTTGGCGTACCGGTGGCGGATATTTGCGCCGGTCTGTATGCCGCCATTGGCGTTTTGGCAGCGGTTAACCACCGCCATCAAAGCGGCGAGGGTCAACATATCGATGTGTCGCTGTTCGACGCCCAGGTCGCGGCGCTGCTCAACACCTTTTCCGCTTGGTTCAACGGTGGCAAAGAGCTTGGCCGCACAGGCAACGATCACCCCAGTGCCTCCCCCTACGGCGTCTACACGGTCGACGACGGGCACATTTTGGTGGCAACGTTCAACGACCGGGAGTTTGCTCGTCTGGCGGCTGCGGTCGGTCACCCAGAATGGATCGATGATCCGAAGTTCGCCCGCAATGGCGCGCGGGTGGCCAACCGCCAGGAGTTATCAGAATTGTTGACAGCCGCGCTGCAAGGCAAAAGCAAGGATGAATGGATCGCCCACCTGAATGCCGCCACCGTCTCCTGCGGTCCGATTAATAGCATGGCCGACCTCGAACAAGACCCCCATGCCATCGAACGCGGGCTCATTGTGCCGATGGAACACCCGATCAACGGCACAATCCAGACCGTCGCCAGCCCGATGCGCTTTTCCGCCACACCGGTGCGTTACAAGCTCGCCCCGCCGACCATCGGTGAACACACTGCGCAAATACTGAGTGACTGGCTGGGTCTCGATCCAGATCGGATAGCCGATCTGCGTTTACGACACGTCATCTGAGGGCTTTGCCATGACATCACCCTTCAGTTTCAAACCGCTGCAGTTGCCGGCGAGCCTGGAGCCTTTACGCCAGGACGTCAGGTCTTTCCTGCAAGAAGCATCCAGTCATTGGTCCGGTTGGAAAATTGGTCACTCATGGACCGGCTTTGATCGGGAATTCAGCGAGGAAGTCGGCCGTCGTGGCTGGATTGGCATGACGTGGCCAAAAGCCTACGGCGGCCACGAGCGTTCAGGCCTGGAGCGCTATGTGGTGGTCGAGGAAATGCTCGCCGTCGGCGCACCGCTGGGTGCTCATTGGTTTGGCGACCGGCAGAGCGGCCCTCTGCTGCTGCGCCTGGGAAGCGAAGCACAACGCCGTCGCTTCATTCCGCTGATTGTCAAAGGCCAGGCGTCGTTTTGCATCGGCCTTAGCGAACCCGATTCGGGTTCCGACTTGGCTTCGCTGCGCTCTCGGGCGACACGGGTCAAGGGCGGCTGGCGGCTTAACGGTCGCAAAGTCTGGACCACCAACGCGCACCTGTGCGATTTCATGATTGGCCTGTTCCGTACCGGGGGCGCCGCCGACACGGAACGGCACAACGGTCTCTCGCAGTTTCTGATCGACATGCGCTCTTCTGGTATTGAGGTACGGCCCATCCATGACCTGACGGGGGAAGCGCACTTCAACGAAGTCACCTTCGATGATGTTTTCGTCGCCGACGACATGCTGGTGGGACAGGACGGTAATGGCTGGAGTCAGGCAACGGCTGAGTTGGCCTTCGAACGCAGCCAACCCGATCGCTACATGAGCAGCTTCCCCCTGCTTCCCCTGACCATCGAAGCCTTGCAAGGCGATCACAAAGCCGACCGCCTGGCCGCGCGCAAGCTGGGCGAAGCCTTCGCCGAATTGGTGGTGTTACGCGAAATGTCATTGTCGATCCTCGGCCAACTTCAGGACGGCCATTCGCCGGCTAAAGAAGCAGCGCTGGTTAAAGACTTGGGAAATACCCACGAACAACGAATCCCGGAGCTGGTGCGAGAGCTGCTCGACCCGCCATCGACCTGTGTTCGTGGAGAAAAGTTGAGCGAAATGCAAGCTTTCCTGGTGCAGAACGTGCCGAGTTTTTCGTTACGTGGCGGAACTCGCGAGATATTGCGCGGCATAATTGCCAAGGGGCTTGGACTGCGATGAGCGAAGACATGAATATCAGTGAAATGCTCGCCGAGCAGGTAAATCGCCTTTTTGTTGACCGTATAAATCGACAGATGTGGGTAGACGCCGAAAGCGGTCACCCTGCGGTGGCGCTTTGGAGCGAAGTAGAGGGCATGGGCATAACGCTCGCCATGACCGCTGAGGAACAGGGTGGCGCAGGCCTGAGCTGGGCAGACAGCGAACCGATGCTGCGGGTGTGCGGGCTCCATGCCGCGCCCTTGCCCTTGGGAGAAACCGCCGTAGCGGGATGGGCACTGTCGAGCGCTGGGCTAGAGGTACCTTCAGGGCCGTTGGCAGTTTCAACCCAACAGTACCGTCTGGACGAACAAGGCCGATTGCATGGCCGCGATGCTCAACTGAGCTGGCTACCCCTTGCCGGGCATGTCGTGTTGACGGCTGAACGCGAAGGCGTTTCGTTTGTTTGTCTGGTGGACGCGAAAAAAGGAAGCCAGACCCAGGTCGATACGCTCGACCGCTTGCCTTGTGCCGAATGGATCCTCAGCGGCGTCATGCCCCAACAGTTTGCAACTGCACCGCTAGCGTTGATGAAAGAAACGCTGCGCCCCCATATCGCGGTACTCAGAAGCATCCAGATGGCTGGTGCTCTGGCTCGAGTGCTGGAACTTTGTGTCGACTACGCCAACACCCGGGTGCAGTTCGGCAAACCCATCGGCTCGTTTCAGGCGATCCAGCACATGATCGCCGACTTGGCGGCGCAGGCAGCTGCCGCCCAAGTCGCCGGTCTGTATGCAGCACGCCAGATAGACGCCGGTAATCCTTTCCAGGCCGCGGCGGTGGCCAAAACCCTGGTGGGTAAAGCGGCAGGACGCGCCGCCGCCATCGCCCATCAAGTGTTCGGCGCTATCGGCGTGACCGAAGAGCACAGCCTGCATTACTACACCCGGCGCTTGTGGCAATGGCGATCAGATGCGGGCAGCGAACAGTGGTGGGCCGAGCGAATCGGGTTCCAGGTTTTGGACGCTGGAAGTGCAGCGTTATGGCCTCGGCTGACAAAGCCGATACAAGCCTGACAGCCACCTTACTCATCAGTCAGACCTGGTCACCAGAGTGACCAGGTCACCCTTGTTCAAGCGCGCTTGAGCACCGTTACCACGCAAGCACCTCCCAGACCGACGTTGTGCTGAACGCCAACCCGAGCATTCTCTACTTGACGATCACCTGCCAACCCGCGCAGATGCCAAGACACTTCAGCGATTTGTGCCAAACCGGTGGCCCCCAATGGATGGCCCTTGGAAAGCAATCCGCCGGACGGATTAGTGACGACCGAGCCCCCATAGGTGTTGCTGCCATCTAGCACGAAGCGCTCACTCTGTCCTTCACCGCACAGACCCAGCGCTTCGTAACTGATGACTTCGTTAGACGAGAAACAATCATGCAGTTCCACCAGATCCAGGTCCTCCGGTCCAATCCCCGCCTGCTCGTAGGCCTGGCTTGCAGCGAGGGCGGTCATGCCCGCGCCGACGACTTGAATCATGCTGTCCGAACCGAAGCTTTGTGGTCCATCGGTAGTCAGGCTCATGCCTGCAATTTCAACACAGTTGGCCAAGCCATGCTTACGTGCATAAGCCTCGGAAACCACGACCGCTGCGGCCGCCCCACAGGTGGGTGGGCAGCACATCAGCCGGGTCAGCGGGCCGAAGATAGTGGGTGAGCCCATCACCTGCTCGAGGGTCAATGGTTCAGTGAACAAGGCGTAGGGGTTACGCCCTGCATGGCTGCGGGCTTTCACCGACACGCGACCGAAGAGCTCAGCCGTCACGTTGTATTTCTCCATGTACTCGGCACCGGCCCCGCCGAAATACTGAGGACCGCTGGGAGCCTGATCGTCCCAGCCACGAATGCGTCGCGTCGCCTCGTCGATACGCACCGTAATCGGGGTGCGTGCAGCGCCATCACTGCCGGCCAGCGCACCTGGATTCATCTGTTCAAAGCCGACCGCCAGCGCAACCTCTACCGCGCCACTCATAACCGCCTGGCGCGCCAAAAACAGGGCAGAAGAACCGCTGGCACACGCATTGTTGACATTGATCACGGGGATCTGCGTCAAGCCGGCGTGGTACAGGGCGGTCTGTCCGGAGCAGGTGTCGCCGGACACAAACCCTGCATACGCCTGTTGCACCTGGCTGTAATCAATGCCCGCATCCTGCAGGGCACTGGCAATGGCTTGCGCGCCCATAATGTCGTACATCTCACTCTTGCCGGGCTTGGTGAACTTGACCATGCCAACCCCGGCCACCAGAACTTTAGTGCTCATATGTTTTCCTTGGGACGCCAAGCGCCCACTGTTTATCGATGGCTTGTGCTCAGCGGGCGAAATCCATGATGGTCAACGACGGTTCTGGTCGGAAAACCTGGTCTTCCGATGCGGCAAGTCGTTGGGCGCTGAACTCGCTGTCGAGCCCGCCTCCACGAATACCCGCGGCGGAGACCAATTTCAGCTCGCGAACACTTTGGCCCGAGGCGAACAGACAGTGGCCGGTGCGGGTACCAGACAGCTCGCTGACCATGTACAACACTACTTGCGCGACATGTTCCGGGGCCAGTTGCGCTTTGCTGACGTCGTCCATCAACGGCGCAGTCAGGGCCGACACAGCCGCAGGCGCCAGCGTCCAGACCCGAACACCGCACTTCGCCGCTTCGATCGTCAACACGTTGGAAAAACCCCAGGCGCCGCATTTGGAGGCGGCATAATTGGCTTGACCAAAGTTTCCGACCAGCCCTGAGGTGGAGGACGTGTTGACGATGACGCCACCACCGTTCTCCTTCATCCAGCCAAAAACGGGTTGGGTAACCGCGTACATGCTCTTGAGATTGACCGCGATTACGGCGTCCCAGTCGGCCTCGCTGAGCTTGAGGAACGATTTATCGCGCAAGATACCGGCGTTATTGATCAATATATCGGCGCGCCCAAAGTGTTCAAGCGCAGTCGCCAGCAGCGACTGACCACCGGCCACCGTGGAGATGTCCTGGGTGTGTGCTGCGGCCTGCCCACCGCTTGCCCGAATGGCGGCGGCAACCGATTCGGCACCAAAAGCACCATTCTCATCGCGTCCGAGATCGTTGACCACGACGGCCGCACCTTCAGCAGCCAACAGATGCGCATAAGCGGCGCCAAGACCGCGCCCTGCGCCCGTAATGATGACGACTTTCCCATCCAATAAAGCCATTGCCTGCCTCCAAAGCGTTGTTCTAATGAGCGATACCCTTGAGGTACGCTTGCCACCGCGCTGCCGCGCAGATGAGACAGGCCGTGCAGGCAACTGATTGTTTGTTATTAATTAGCGCCACAAGCACGAAATCTCTGACTCACGACTCGATACTACAACATATAACTGACTATTTGACAGTTTTTAGATTAAGAGCAATGCTATGCCTCAGCTATCAATCGGCCGAGGAATACGAAGTGCCATTCGATTACGAACGAATAAAAAACTGGCCCATTCCAGAGACCAGGCAGCGGTACACCGACCGCGACACCATCCTCTACGCACTAGGCGTAGGCGCCGCCACCAGCAACCCGCTGGTGCCCGAAGACTTACAGTACGTCTATGAAAAAGGACTTAAAGCGCTGCCGACAATGGCCACGGTCCTGGCAGGCGGGGCGGGCTGGCTGGCTGATCCCGAGACCGGCATCGACCTGACTAAAGTCTTGCACGGCGAACAATTCCTCACTGTGCACAGCCCCCTTCCCGCCAACGGCGAAGTGATCGGTCACGACCGTGTGGATGAGATTTACGACAAGGGGGCCGACAAAGGGGCGGTCATGTACATGTCGCGACAGATTTTTTGTGCGCAGACCAACACCTTGTTAGCCACCTCGACCTGGTCGACCTTCATGCGCGGCAACGGCGGGTTCGGCGGTACGGCCACCGGTCAGCCCAAGCCTTATGCAATCCCCACCGACCGGCCGTGCGACCTAAGCATCGAGCTCGACAGTCGCCCGGAACAGGCGGTGATTTACCGGCTTTCCGGCGATCTGAATCCGTTGCATATCGACCCGGCATTCGCAGCCATGGCCGGCTTCGACAAGCCGATCCTGCATGGCATGAGCAGTTATGGCATGGCCGGCAGAGCCGTTCTGAAACTACTGTGCCACGACGACCCAAATCGCTTGCGAGTCCTCAACCTGCGCTTTGCCGCCCCCATGTACCCCGGCGAAACGCTGCGCATTGAAGTCTGGCATCAGAGTGCCGGTCAGGCGTGCTTCAGGGTGCTCGCTACACAGCGAAATATCACCATTCTCAACAATGGTTATGTTGAATTCGACGCATCACTGCCTATAGGAAAACCATGATGGATTACTCAGATATCACCTACGAAATCCTCGGTCATGTCGCCAGGATCAGCCACAATCGCCCCTCGCAGGCCAACGCGGAATCAGAAAACCTGCTGGCCGAGCTGGACGACGCACTGGATCGGGCGAAAAAGGATGACAACGTGCGGGTGCTGATTATTGGCGCCAAGGGTAAGCACTTCTCCGCCGGCCACGACATGATTGACGGCATGGAGAAACGCGGGGCTTTTTCTCCCGAGCAACACTGGCTATGGGAAAGCGAGCACTACCTGGGCAATGCGCTGCGTATCTGGGACTTTCCAAAACCCACCATTGCCCAAGTGCAGGGCGCCTGTATTGCCGGTGGTTTCATGGTCGCCAACATGTGCGACATCATGATTGCTTCGGACGATGCATTCTTCAGCGACCCCGTGGCCCACAGCCTGGCCGCCGCCTCAGTCGAAGCCTTGGTTCACCCGTGGGTAATGGGTATTCGCAAAGCCAAGGAATTCCTCTTCACCGGGCAGAAGATCAGTGCCGCAGAAGCCAAAGAGTGGGGCATGGTCAACCATGTTGTGCCACGAGACGAGTTGGAGCAGTTTACCCTGAACATGGCCGAACACATTGCCAAAGCCCCGCCCATCGGCCTGCGCATGCTTAAGCGATCGATCAACCGCTCAGCCGACATCATGGGATTCCGTAACTCGTTGATGGCGCATTTCGACACCCATATTCTCAGCACCTCCACCAACGAACATTACGCCCTGGCCGCCGCAGGCATGCACGCGTCAATGGAAGCGGCCAAGAAAGCACGGTCCTGATTCATGATCGGGCAGGCCTTCGGGCTCGCCCGTCCCCCTTTTGCTGCCTGGAGCAACCGCAGTGCCCCTCGACTATCAAAAACTCATGAACTGGCCATTCGCTGCTATCACTCGGTCTTATAACAAAAAGGACAGCGCCCGTTTCGCCCGCGGCTTTGGCGCAGGTATCGACCCTGGCTGGCAGGTTGCCGACCACCCGTTCTTATACGACGAGCCCGTAATGCTCGCCCTGCCCATGAGTGCCGTGGCGTTGGCCGATGGTGAGTTTTGGCAGCAAAATACGGAGACTGGCATAGTCTGGCAGCAAATGGTTCATGCTCAAGAAAGCCTGCGAGTCCATCGCCCCCTGCCCGCCGAAGGTACGGTGATCGTCACCCAGAAAATCCAGGATATTTTTGACCGTGGCCCGGAAAAAGGCGCGCTCATGGTGCAGACTCAATGGCTGAGCGATTTGCTGGGTAATCCCCTGATCAGCATCGAGGTGACTACCGTCCTGCGTGCGAACGGGGGGTTCGGTGGACAACCGCAACCGGTTGTTCCACGCGATCAAATTCCGCAACGGCCGGCCGATTGTTCAATCGAAATTCGTACACCGGAAGGCGCGGGAACACCGTTCCAGCTTTCAGCCGATATCGCAATCGCGGGACAAGCCGATACCAACCGGCAGCAATACATGCTGCGTGGGGTTGGCTGCTTCGGCCTGGCCGGGCGCGGGGCGTTAAGACTGGCCTGCGATAATGATCCAAATCGGCTACGCGCCATCGGCGTTCGCTATGCAGGACCGATGTTTACTGGCGAAACCATGCGGCTTGACCTGTGGCATGTGCGTACCGGGCAAGCGGTCTTCAACATGCATGCGTGCGAACGCAACGCACCTGTGCTGAGCCATGGGTTTATCGAGTTCGCGGTAAGCGACCAGAATCAAGGGTGAGCGGTCGACACTGGTCCCTCGGCTCCGTTATCTTCGACCTTGGTCTTCGTCGCCTTGGCAGCCCGTTTGGGTTTGGTGGCCGATGCGGGGTCTGCTGGGCTATCGCTGTCCGCAGCGCTGCCCCGTAACGTTTGGACGATGATGCGGGCAATCGCCGCATTGACCCGTTTGGCTCCCAGCCCCCTTTCCATCACGACCGGATCAAGTGCTGCGAGGCGTTCCATGGCCGCATGTAACACCGTAGCTTCGGCATATGCATCGCCTTTCTTGCGTCCGCCCATAGCCGGGTTGACCGCCAGGATCAACTTGGCAAACCGTTCGATGAACGGAATGTAGGTATTCATTCGCAACTCTTCGAAACGCGGATCACCGCGATCCGCCTCAAGGTTGCGATAGCGCAGCACTTCCCGGTGGCGGCTCCAGACCTGATTCAGCGACTCGATGATTCGTAAGGCCTCTTCCTCAGACCGGGTGTGATCCCACGGCCGCTCCAACAGCTTTGCCACTTCAGCCATCTCCTCCCCCGCCTCCAGGCTCAGGGCATACAAGACATCCTGTACATCATCGAAATACATATAAAAACTGGCGGATGAGGTGTTCGCGGCCTTGGAAATAGCCACCGCAGTGATGTCCGGCAGAGGGTGCGTATAGAGCAATCGACGGGAAGCAAACATCAGCCGTTGGCGGGTCTCCAGACCTTTGCGTCCGAGCGTCTGACCCTGTTTATTCATTGTGATGTCGTTTGCCATGGGTGTGTTTCGCTCTATCAAATTCAAATAAAAGAACAACGGGGTTGTGCAAGCCGAAGGTCTGAAGGACCGGATTTAAGCCTACAAAAAAACAACAATCGAACAGCTATGAGCCGAACGCTATAGAAACCGCCTCATCTACGCAAGTACCTTGCCAACTCTACACCCTCCGGAATACTTGTGAACCTTTGCGTTTACGGTGCGAATAGTGGAATTACATAACTGACATAATGACAGTTATAGTGCTAGCATCCAGTGCCAGCAACGACATAAATGCGTTGCAGCTATCGCATCACACCAGGAGATGGGCATGCCCAATATGGTTCAAGACAAGGTCGTTGTAATCACCGGCGCAGGGAGTGGTATTGGCCGAGAATACGCACTTGCTTTTGCGGCACAAGGCGCTCGTGTAGTTGTCAACGATCTGGGTCGCACCCAGCAAGGCGGCAGCGCTGCGGAAGCCGTGGCCAGCGAGATTCGTCAAGCGGGTGGCGAAGCGGTCGCCAGTATTGAAAGCGTAGCCCAGTGGGATTCAGCTCACCGCATCATTGAGTGCGCGCTGGACCAATTCGGTCAAATAGACACCGTGATCAATAATGCGGGCATCGTGCGCGATCGTTTTTTCTTCAACATGAGCCTGGAAGAATGGCAGGCCGTGATTGATGTTCACCTCAACGGCTCGTTTTATGTCGCTCGGGCCGCAGCGCCACATTTCAAGAGCCAAGCCAGCGGCTGTTACGTGCACATGACGTCCACCAGCGGCCTGATCGGCAATCCTGGGCAAGCCAATTACGCAGCCGCGAAGATGGCCGTGGTGGGGTTGTCAAAAAGCATCGCGTTGGACATGAAGCGTTACAACGTTCGCTCAAACTGCATTGCACCGTGGGCGTGGACCGCGATGACGGCGTCCGTCCCCACCGATACACCTGAAGCCGCCGCACGCATGGAAAAGCTCAAAACCATGGAGCCACGCAAGATCGCGCCTCTCGCCATTTACCTGGCAAGCGATGCCGGTGCGGGGGTGTCCGGGCAGATTTTCGGTGTTCGGGCCAACGAGATCTACCTGTTTTCACAATCAAGGGTGACGCGCTCGGTGCACCGCAGCGACGGCTGGACTCCTGAAACCATTGCCGAACACGCAATTCCGGCCATGCAGACATTTTTCTACGACAACATTCCCTCGCCAGACCTCACTACGTGGGACCCGATCTGAGCGAGCGTGACGTCTTAAACTGAAAAGGACACCCTTATGAGTGATTTAGAGACCGTTGGCGTCGGCTTTCCCTGGGAGGAGCTGCCGGAGGGTAGAACCTTCCAGACCCTTGGCCGAACGATCACCGAAGCTGATATCGTCAATTTTATTTCCAGTACCGGCATGCTCGAAGTGCTGTTCACCAACGTTGAATTCCTTAAGGACGCCGGGTTTAGCGGACGGCTGGTGCCGGGCGGCCAGGTGTTCTGTTTCGCCGAAGGGCTGCTGTTTCAAACAGCGTTACAAGGCGTCGGCGTGGCATTTCTGAGCATGGAGCTGGACATCAAAGCCCCGACCTTTGCGGGCGACACCGTGCACGTCGAAGTGGAGGTTCTGGAATCCCGCCCGAGCAAGGGTAAACCCGGCATGGGGCTAGTCCGCACCCGGAATCGGGTCGTCAAGCAGGACGGTACGGTGGTGATGATTTACACCCCGCTACGTCTGGTGAAAGGCAAGGCCAACCTGTCGCGTTGAACCTACTCCTACCCGGTGAAGTTCCCAGAAGAGAAGATCACTGTGCGCATGGAATAAGCATTTTACTCCCTTGTTTTTTACCTGGACGGAACGCCTGAAAATCATGAAGAGATGGCAATGTTTTTTTTGCAGCTATGTCTATGACGAAGCGCTGGGTGCCCCTGCCGAAGGTATACCGGCCGGCACCCGTTGGGAGGATGTGCCGGACGACTGGGCATGCCCGGAATGCGGCGCGACGAAAGAAGATTTCGCCATGCTGGAATTAGCTTGAATCCGTGAACGGGGCGATATCCCCACGCCCATCCGGAGCGGCCGAGCGTCGCCGCCTCGCAAAAACCACAAAATCGGCTCATTAACTGACATAGTGTCTGTTATTACTTGCCGATTTTATTTAAAAGCCTTAACGTTCTTCCAGCCAATAACAACAACCTGAAGCAGCCAGTGAAGCTGGCCTCATTCGGCCAGCGGCAGCATGCGAAATGGAGACAGCAGCCAATGAAAGTCGATGACTTGATTCTGATAAGTGTGGATGACCACATCGTAGAGCCTCCCACCATGTTCGATCAACACCTGACGGTCGAGCAAAAAACCTTCGCACCCAAGGTTCTCAAAGACAAGAACGGCGCGGATTATTGGCTATTCGAAGGCCGTCGCGCTGGCAATATCGGCTTGAATGCCGTCGTAGGTCGTAACCGCGAAGAATATGGTTGTGAACCGATTTCGTTCGAGCAGATGCGTAAAGGCGCATGGGATATCAAATCCCGGATTGATGACATGAACGCCAATGGGTTGTTGGCTTCATTGAACTTTCCGAGCGTTGTAACCTTCGATGGGAGTCTTTTCCATCAGTTCGATAACAAGCGCAATGCGCTGGCCTTGCTCAAGGCTTACAACGACTGGCATATCGATGAGTGGTGCGGCAGTTTCCCAGGGCGCAATATCCCCAACGCCATCGTGCCTTACTGGGACGTCGCCGCCACCGTCGAAGAAATCAAACGCGTGGTTGCCAAAGGCTGCCATGCCATCAGCTTCACCGATAACCCCTCGCTCAAGGGTCAGCCCAGCCTGCATGACGCGCACTGGGAACCGCTGTGGAAAGTCTGTGCAGATAACAAAGTAGTCATCAATATTCACATCGGCTCGGGTGCCCAAGCCCCACATGCCTCGATGGGCTCGCCGATCGACGCGTGGATCATCACCATGCCGATCTCCATCGTCAATTCGGCAGCAGATTGGCTGCACCTCAAGGCCCTGCAGCGCTATCCCGATTTGAAGATCGCGCTGTCCGAGGGTGGCATCGGCTGGATACCTTATTTTCTCGAACGTGCGGACTTCGTAAACGAGCATCACAAAGCCTGGACCTACGCTAACTTCGGTAATAAAAAACCCAGCGACGTCTTCCGCGAGCACTTCCTGACGTGTTTCATCGACGATAAATTCGGGTTGAAGAACCTTGACGACATTGGTGAGGACAACGTGGCATACGAATGTGACTACCCCCATTCCGATACTGTTTGGCCCGAGTGTGCCGATCGCTTGATCGAAACGGTCTCGCACCTGTCTTCCCGTGTGATCGAAAAAATTACCCATGGCAATGCAATGCGCCTCTACAATTTCGACGCATTCGCCATGAAAGGCGGTCGGGAAAACTGCACCGTGGCGGCGCTACGGGCCCAAGCCGGCCATATCGATACCAGCCCTCAATCGTTCGGCGGCCCTGCGCCATTGGCGGAAGGCGAGACCCGTCGCTGCGTAACCTCCGGGGACATCATCCAGATGTTCAGCCAAGTGTCTAAAGAAGACGGGAAGATAGAAGCCTGACGATCAAACCCCTCACGGTGAACCATGAGAGGCCTATTGCTGATGTTTAAGATAAGGACGAGCACACGCTCGTCCTTTTCATTTATCAGAGCATCCCCTCAAGCTCAGGTACGGCTTCGAACAAATCAGCCACCAGGCCGTAATCAGCCACCTGGAAAATCGGTGCTTCTTCGTCTTTATTGATCGCCACGATCACTTTCGAATCTTTCATACCGGCCAAATGCTGGATCGCACCGGATATACCGACCGCGATGTACAGCTGCGGCGCAACGATTTTTCCGGTCTGACCGACCTGCATGTCGTTGGGAACAAAACCTGCGTCAACCGCAGCGCGGGAAGCGCCCACCGCTGCGCCCAGCTTGTCTGCCAGGGCGTACAGGTGTTTGAAGTTGTCGCCGTTCTGCA
>NZ_JAQGNX010000118.1 GCF_028293835.1 Pseudomonas sp. | reverse complement strand
ATTTCACGAAGCTTCAAGGTTTCCCTTGTTACTTCAACCACTTGCGCTTCGATCAACTTCACGTTGCTCGGCAGCGGGAGGCGAATTCTACAGCGTTTCAACTCGCTGTCAACTGCCTTTTTTCACCACTTCCGATCACCGCGATCGAAGCCTCTTGCTCGCATCTGAACTGGCTAACTCGTTGATTACCAAGGAGTTTCCGTTTCATCTGCTCCGGAAGAGGTGCGAATTATAGGCCCGGAAAAAGTTACGTCAATAGCTAACTTCAACAAATATTCATATTCATAGAATACACCGATATAAAGAGGGGCAAGCTTTATGGCCTGCCCCCATCACCATGCTGCAAAAGCGCCTCACCGCTGCTCTTCTATATAGAAGAGATCAATCAACCTGGTTCAACACCTCGCCCACCGCATCGAACAATCTATCGAGATCCTGCGGTTTGCTGTTGAAGGTAGGCCCAAATTGCAGCGTGTCACCGCCAAAGCGCACGTAAAAGCCCGCTTTCCACAGTTTTAGCCCGGCTTCGTAGGGGCGCACGATGGCATCGCCGTCACGTGGCGCGATCTGGATAGCACCCGCCAGCCCATAGTTACGAATATCCACGACGTTTTTCGCACCCTTGATGCCGTGCAATGCCTTCTCGAAATGTGGCGCAACCTCGGCGGCCTGCTGAACCAGGTTTTCACGCTGCAACAATTCCAGCGCTGCAAGCCCCGCCGCACAGGCAACAGGATGCGCAGAGTAGGTGTAACCGTGTGGGAATTCGACCGCATATTCCGGTGTGGGTTGATTCATGAACGTCTGATAGATCTCGCTGCTGGCGATCACCGCACCCATGGGGATAGCACCATTGGTAATTTGCTTGGCGATGCACATTAAGTCCGGGGTAACACCGAAGCTGTCCGCACCAAACATTGAACCCGTGCGACCAAAACCGGTAATGACCTCATCGAAGATTAGTAAGATATTGTGCTGATCGCAGATCTCCCGCAGACGTTTCAGATAACCCTGCGGCGGCACCAATACGCCCGCCGAACCTGCCATAGGCTCGACAATAACAGCCGCGATGTTGGACGCGTCGTGCAACTCGATCAGCTTAAGCATTTCATCAGCAAGGGCGATACCGCCCTGTTCAGGCATACCTCGCGAATAAGCGTTGCTGGCCAGCAAAGTGTGCGGCAGATGATCAACATCCATTAACTGCCCAAACATTTTACGGTTGCCGTTAACCCCACCCAGGCTTGTGCCCGCGATGTTTACGCCGTGGTATCCACGAGCGCGACCGATCATTTTGGTCTTCGTGGCCTGCCCTTTCAGGCGCCAGTAAGCGCGCACCATTTTCACCGCCGTGTCCGCGCACTCGGAACCGGAGTTGGTATAGAAGACGTGATTCAAATTGCCCGGAGTGAGCTCGGTAATTTTCTCCGCCAACTTAAACGACAATGGGTGGCCGTATTGAAACGCTGGCGAGTAGTCGAGGACACCCAGTTGCCGCGAGACAGCCTCCTGGATCTCCTTGCGCGTATGCCCGGCGCCGCAAGTCCAAAGACCGGACAACGAATCATAAATCTTACGGCCCTGATCATCTGTCAGGTAGCTGCCATGGGCCGCAACGATCATCCGAGGGTCCCGCTGAAAGCTGCGGTTAGCGGTGTAAGGCATCCAATGGGCATCGAGTTTTAACTGACTGGTCGAAGACGTTTCAGCGGTTTCGGGAAGATCCATGGATGCAAATACCTCACGGGGAAAGGGAGCAGCGTATCGGGTCACACTGTTGCAGCTAAGTTGCCATGGGCATAAAGTTCTGAAAATTCAGTATTAGTGATCTTCAGGTAGCCAATGAGTAAACTTACTAGCAGCCGTCGAGTTGATCCACTCGCTCAAGTCAGCGACTTTGATGTACGACTGCTGCGCATCTTTCGAAGCGTAGTCGAGTCGGGAGGTTTTTCGGCAGCTGAAGGCGCGCTTGGCATCGGCCGTTCAGCCATCAGCCAACAAATGATCGATCTCGAGCAGCGCCTGGGTTTACGCTTGTGCCAGCGCGGGCGGGGCGGATTTTCCCTGACTGAGGAAGGCCGCGAGGTCTATCAATCGGCCTTGCAGCTATTAAGTGCACTGGAAAGCTTTCGCACCGAGGTCAATGGCCTGCATCGGCATCTGCGCGGTGAGCTGAACATTGGCCTGACCGACAACCTGGTTACGCTCCCACACATGCGCATCACCCACGCACTGGCCCAATTGAAAGAACGCGGGCCGGACGTGCATATCCACATTCGCATGATCGCGCCCAATGAAGTGGAGCAAGGTGTGCTTGATGGACGCCTGCACGTTGGCGTCGTGCCGCAGGCCAGCGCATTGTCTGGCCTGGAATACCAGCCGCTGTACAGCGAGCGGTCACAACTCTACTGCGCTGTAGGTCATCCGCTCTTCTATATGGAAGATGCAGCGCTGAATGACGCACGCCTGGATGCCCATGATGCGATCGCACCTACCTTCAGATTACCTACAGACATTCAAGCGCATTATCAGGCACTCACGTGCACTGCCAGTGCGTCGGACCGCGAAGGCATGGCATTTCTGATTTTGACCGGACGCTACATCGGTTACTTACCGGATCACTACGCTAACCTATGGGTGCAGCAAGGCCGCCTGCGCGCATTAAAACCGGCAACCCGTTTTTACGACCTTACGTTGGCCTCAGTCACACGCAAAGGCCGACGCCCTCATCTGGTGCTGGAGAGTTTTCTCGACAGCCTGGCGGCCACACGTTGATGCATGGAGGGCGCGCACGTAACAAAATTTGTAAGATACACACGGCGTCCGAAAATAATTAACTGATTGATATCGTTTGGTTTATATACGGACAACGATCAATTAGCTGAACAGTTGGACAGCTTTTTGCAGGCGCTTAATACACTCCCAATCTACCCGCACCGAGAGAGCGCCATGCAGCCAGAGTCTTCATCCTACACAGACCTGATTTTCGGGCTGAATGACCGACCCAAGCCTGCCCCAGCACTGCTCGCGGCTGTGCAACACGTACTCGCCAGCTTCGTTGGCATCATTACCCCGCCGCTGGTGATTGCGTCCGCACTGGGCCTGACCGCTTACTTGCCCTACTTGATCAGCACCGCCTTGATGGTTTCCGGCGTAGGCACCTTCATTCAGGCTCGCCGGCCTTTCGGTATTGGCGCGGGCATGATCTGCCTGCAAGGCACGAGCTTTTCATTTCTTGGCGCAATTCTGTCGGCCGGGTTTATGGTCAAACAACGGGGTGGCGGCCCTGAAGATATTTTGGCAATGATCTTTGGCCTGTGTTTTTTTGGCGCACTGGTACAGATAGTACTTAGTCGCTTTATCGGCCAACTGCATAAAGTAATCACGCCGCTGGTGACCGGTATTGTGATCACGTTGATTGGTGTGAGCCTGATCAATGTCGGAGTTACGGATTTGGGCGGTGGATTCAACGCCCCTGATTTCGGTGAACCGTTGAACCTGGCCCTCGGTGTGTTCGTGTTGTTGGTCATCGTTCTGCTGAACCGCTCAAACACCCCTTGGATACGGCTCTCAGCGATTATTCTGGGTTTGGCGCTGGGCAGTCTGGCCGCGTGGTTTTGCGGAAAACTGGTGCCCCATGCCATCACGGGTGGCCCGATCATCAATGTGCCAATACCTTTCAGGTTCGGCTTCAGCTTCGACTGGGCGGCGTTTATTCCGGTGGCCTTGATCTATCTCATCAGCACCATTGAAACCGTCGGTGATTTGACCGCCAATTGCATGCTGTCTCGCCAACCCATCACAGGCCCCAGCTACATCTCGCGACTGAAAGGTGGCGTACTCGGTGACGGTGTGAGTTGCCTGATCGCCGCGACCCTGGGTGCGTTTCCCAATACCACTTTTGCCCAGAACAATGGCGTCATCCAGCTGACTGGCGTGGCCAGCCGCTATATCGGCCTGTACATCGGGCTGCTGTTGTTCATTCTTGGGCTGTTCCCGATGATCGGCGCCTTGCTCCAGCAAATACCGAAACCCGTGCTGGGCGGCGCTACGTTAGTAATGTTCGGCAGCGTCGCCGCCGCCGGAGTGCGCATTTTGTCCCAGGCGCCCCTGGACCGCCGCAGCATGCTGATCATTGCCGTGTCTTTCGGCGTGGGCCTGGGTATCGCGGCCCAACCGACATTGCTCAGCCATCTGCCAAAAATGATACAAACCCTGCTCAACTCACCCATTACCAGCGGTGGCATTACCGCTATCGTTATGTCCTTGCTCCTGCCGGAGCGCAATGTACCCAGTGCAACCGTTAATTCCACATCAGAAACAGAAGCGTTGGGGCAATAATTGCGACGCAACCACTTGTCGGATCGACGCGGGTGCGTTATCAGTTCACATGACGCAGCCCATATCCGTTCGGAACCGCACCATGACCTTTGAAGTCCCAGCGCACAGCCCCAACGCTACCGCTAAACCTGCCAGCCGTATTCGTCAGAAAAACGAAGAAACCATCATCAAAGCCGCTGAAGACGAGTTCGCGCGTCACGGTTTCAAAGGCACCAGCATGAACACCATTGCGCAGAACGCAGGCTTGCCCAAGGCTAACCTGCATTACTACTTCACCAACAAACTCGGACTTTATATCGCGGTCCTGAGTAACATCCTGGACCTGTGGGACAGCACGTTTAACGCCCTCAGCGCTGAGGACGATCCTGCTGAGGCGTTGACCCGCTACATACGCGCCAAAATGGAGTTTTCCCGGCGTCAGCCGCAAGCTTCGCGGATTTTCGCGATGGAAATCATCAGCGGCGGTGAATGCCTGAATGAATATTTCAGCCAGGACTACCGCGCATGGTTCAAAAGTCGGGCAGAAGTCTTCCAGGCCTGGATCGACGCCGGCAAAATGGACCCTGTCGACCCCGTGCACTTGATCTTTTTATTGTGGGGCAGTACTCAGCACTATGCCGATTTCGCGACGCAAATTTGCCGCGTTACCGGTCGTACGCGCCTGACCAAACAGGATATGGAAGACGCTGGTGACAATTTGATTCGCATCATCCTCAAAGGTTGTGGGCTGACGCCTCCGGCCTACTAGCGGAATCTGGTCATGCCTTTTAGCCTCGTCGGCCTATGCGAATATCGGGAAGAGTTTCGCAAAAGCCGTTTCATCACCTTGGCAGCGCCCATCGCCAGCGCTGCCGACGCGCAAACATTCATAGAGCAACACAGTGATCTCAACGCTACTCACAATTGCTGGGCCTGGAAACTCGCTGACCAATACCGCAGCAATGATGACGGCGAACCTGGTGGCACAGCAGGTCGACCTATTTTGGCGGCCATAGAAGCGCAAGATTTTGACCAAGTGGTGGTATTGGTTATCCGCTGGTACGGCGGCATCCAACTGGGCACCGGGGGGTTGGCGCGAGCGTACGGCGGCGGCGCAAATAAGTGCCTGCAACAGGCCGAGCGCGTGCCATTAATTCATCGAGTGACGTTGAGCTTCGATTGCAGTTTTAGCGAACTGGCGTTGGTCAAATTACGGTTGGCGGAGTTGAATGGACTGCTGGTGAGCGAAACCTTTACCGCCAATGGCGTTGAGTTGCAGGTATCGCTGGGCCCTGAACACTTTGAAGTGCTGCATCGGCAATTAGCCGATATCAGCCGCGGGCGCATCGTGTTGCATCGGTCTTCAGACGAATAGGTATTTGCCCACATCCACTGTGGGCCTGGCTGTGGATAAGCTGAGCATATTCAGCTGTAGCCCCCGCCCCGTAAGGCACAGCGCCAACTGATCACTTTTCAGCCAATATCCCGTTCTCGTGCAAAAAGTCACCTGAAAACAGCCGGTTAGGATGGCTTATCGCAACCAGATCCAACGCGGTCGTTGTTTATTCCGGTGATTTTGGCTTGCGCACAATTCCTGTGGAGCGTTCTGTGGATAACCCGTGCACGGCTTCCGTAAACGCATACGGCTCAAGGCGTCCGTGGCACTGTTCGATTTTTAGTCAATTCATACAGTAGCCTTGCGTTTGTTCGTGGGCACAATCCGCCCGCCCGACGCTAACCGGCTACCAATGTTGGGGCGTTTAAACCCCCAGCATCGACAGCATGATGAAGGTCGCGAACAACACAAAATGAGTCATGCCTTCAATGGCGTTGGTTTCGCCATCGTTAAGATTGATCGCGCTCACCAGCAAAGTGATGAAGACCATTACTGTCTGTACGGGTGTCATCGCCATCTGAAATGGCTGTCCGCTGTACAGGGCCATGGCCTCCATGACCGGAACCGTCAGGATCACGGTCGACAACGAAGCACCCAGCGCAATGTTCACAACGGACTGCATACGATTGGCCAGCGCTGCGCGCAAAGCAGTCAGAATTTCCGGGGCTGCAGAAATGGCCGCCACTAAAATCGCTGCCATAACCGGCGGCGCGCCGGTCCCCTCAAGCCCAAGATCGATGGTTTTCGACATTACTTCCGCCAACGCACCGATGACCACGACACCGAACACCAGCGTGCCAATAGCGCGCGTCAAATTGATAGGTGGCTCGACCTCCGCAGGTTGGTTTTTGCGTTTTTTCTGCGGGTAGCTGTAGCTGAAAAAGTAACTGTGCGGCCCGACCTGCATGCGTAGGAACAGCGCGTACAACACCACCATTGCGCCAATCGTAAAGGCTGAATAAATCTTCCAGTCGCCTTCGGGGATAAATTCAGGCACCACCATGGAAACGCCCATCGCGGTCAAAATCATCACGCTGTAAGTACGCGCTGAATCGTCGTTATAGGATTGCTCGCCATGCTTGAGCCCACCCATCAGCGCCGCTAGACCGAGGATGCCGTTGATGTCGAGCATAACTGCCGAATAGATCGTGTCCCGCACCAGCGTCGGCGAAGGTTCGTTGCTCATCATGATGGCCAGGATCACTACCTCGACCAACACAGCAGCCAACGTCAGAATCATCGTACCGTAAGGATCGCCTACCTTGTGTGCCAGCGACTCGGCGTGATGGGCCACGCGCATGGAAGCACACACAATCGCTGCCACCAAAGCGATCCCGCCGGCCAGCGCGATGCCTTGGCCATTGGTCAGCAACCAATGTTCAAAGGGAAACGCAATAAACGCAGCAAGAACTGCCAACAGCAGAAACTTCTCGTCTTTAAGATAGGTCAGCATTGGCGCCCTTGGGTTTAGCGAGGAGTAAATGTCTGAACTACAGACTGCATGTAGTCACTAAACGTTTCGTCGCTAACGGTAGCAGTAATGATCCCGGTGTGAATGTTGAACCTGCTGGTCAGGTTTTGCTCTCCAACCGGTCATCCTCTGTAGAATGCCAGCATCTGCACCTGATGAGAAAACGCACATGTACGATTGGCTAAACGCGCTGCCCAAAGCAGAACTGCACCTACACCTCGAAGGCTCGCTGGAGCCTGAACTGCTTTTCGCCTTGGCCGACCGCAACAAAATCGCGCTGCCCTGGGCCGACGTAGAAACCCTACGCAAAGCATACGCTTTCAATAATCTGCAGGAATTCCTCGACCTGTATTATCGCGGCGCTGATGTGTTGCGCACCGAACAGGATTTCTATGACTTGACCTGGGCCTACCTGCAACGCTGCAAGGCCCAAAACGTCATTCATACCGAGCCGTTTTTTGATCCGCAAACCCACACCGACCGAGGCATAGCCTTCGAAGTGGTGGTTAGTGGTATTGCCAGTGCACTGAAGGATGGCCAGCAGAAACTTGGCATCAGCAGCGGCTTGATCCTCAGTTTCCTTCGGCACCTGAGTGAAGAAGAGGCCGAAAAAACCCTTGATCAGGCATTACCGTTTCGCGACGCGTTTGTCGCCGTCGGCCTTGATAGTTCGGAGATGGGACATCCACCGAGCAAGTTCCAGCGGGTATTCGACCGCGCACGTGGCGAAGGTTTTCTGACGGTCGCCCACGCAGGCGAAGAAGGGCCGCCTGAATACATATGGCAAGCGTTGGACCTATTGAAAATCGAACGAATTGACCATGGCGTACGCGCCATCGAAGATGAGCGGCTGATGCAGCGAATCATTGATGAGCAAATCCCGCTGACGGTTTGCCCGCTGTCCAACACTAAGCTGTGTGTGTTTGACGACATGGCTCAGCACAACATTCTCGACATGCTTGAGCGTGGGGTAAAGGTCACCGTCAACTCTGACGACCCGGCGTATTTCGGTGGGTATGTGACGGAGAACTTCCATGCCCTGCACACTCATCTGGGCATGAGCCAAGACCAAGCCAAACGCCTGGCGCAAAACAGCCTGGACGCCCGGTTGATTAAACCCTGATGAGCCGTTGTATGGGACCCCGTGGTCTGGGGATCCCTTACAACGTGGCGTCAGGCGGCCGAGGCTATTCTGCTGATCTCGCGCTGCCCGCTGGACGAAACCTGCAAGGCGGTTGATTCATCCATGGTCCGCAGCCAGCCCAGCTGAATGAACAGCTGCAACAGCCCTGCGCCTAATGCGCCGCCCAAATGGGGGGTGCGCTCGCTCCAATCCGGACAGGCGCAGACGGTTTGACGCTTGCGATGGGCCAATGCGGGGACGTAAATACCGCGCTCAGCGAACTGGGCAATGCCTTTGCTGGTGACCTCTATGCGCTGATCCTGCTGTTCGATCCAGCCCGCGCCCAATAGACGTTGATACAGCTCAGCCGCTAGCTCCCCTCCTAAATGATCGGAACAGATCCGTGCCCTTCGTAGCGGCAAAGGCGATGTGGACATAACAAGTTGCGGGACACTTTTGCTGACGCGGTCTGTGCTGACCAATGAGGCACTGGCCAGCGCTTCAACCGCAGCACCGACCTCTGGTGCGGCCAGTCTGAAGAACCGCTTTCTGCCCCGCGCCTCTTGCTTCAATAACCCACCGCTAGCCAGCCGTGCCAAGTGGGCGCCTGCCGACGAAGTGGACAGCCCAGCCAGCAAAGCCAATTCGTCCGCCGGCCGGGCGGTCCCGTCCATTAACGCCCAAATCATTGCACTGCGCTTCGGGTCAGCCAGCAACGTGGCTATCTGGCTAATGCAAGGTGCATATTCCATGTATTCACTCCCTGTTGAAACATTCGTCTATCGCACTGACATAGTGAACAGCAAATGGTGTCCAGCCAAGACGCTAAGACGCCAAAATGAGGGCTATATTCACCGAATCATCCGGATCGTGATATGACGACCTTATATATGACGCAACTTTAAGCCTAAGGCATCTATATCATTCAAGCCGGTCCCAATTCGTCCTACAGATATATCCTGCGTGACGACTGACGGGCTCGGCCAATGGCGACAAGTATAAGCCCAGCGCTCCTTTACGAAATGGTGATTAAACTCGCCATCAGGCCGCCATCGACAGCCTAGAGCCAAAGTCCGTCATCTGATCTCAGGTTAAAAACGTCCCGTTGAATTCTTCACCTCCCTTGAAAGCTTGGCAGGCCGGTCACTTACAGGTCGTGCTGCGAAAATCGTACGCTTGGCTTAAGGGAATTGCCTACAGAAGAAACACACAAAACACTCAAAAAAATACGACGCATTCACGGAGCGTTCTACGCATTACGCTGTCATTACAGGTTTTAATTGATACCGTTGTTTTCGTTTACTGTAAGACAATTCTCTGTACAGCGTAGGCCCCGATAATTTGCACAGGGGGTTACGCTCCGGCCGCTATTTGCGGTGCCCATTCGGCACAACGCAATTTCAGCATGTCGCGCAATAAATTGACCGGATTACTTAATTGCGCTCTATGCGCACACAGTAAATTAAGCGGTGCCCACTCGCCCTGTAACTCCGGCATTAATACTTTCAAGCGCCCCGCTCGCACATCACCGGCAACATCCAACCAGGACTTATAAGCGACCCCGGCACCGGCGATGGCCCACAAGCGCACAACATCCGCGTCGTCACTGAAACGGTCACCATGCACGGTCAGGCTCATCTCTCGTTTGCCGTCATGGAATTGCCAGTGGTCATGCACCCGATTACCCAGCATGAACAACAGGCAATTGTGCTGCGCCAACTGTTCCACATGTTGTGGCTCGCCATATCGGGCAAGATAAGACGGCGCAGCACAGAGTACGCGGCGATTGTCGGGAGCGATGGGTAAAGCGATCAGGCTGGAGTCTTCTGGTTCCCCATAGCGCAGCGCAACATCCACCGGTTGACGAAACAAATCGGCGATTCTGTCGCCCAGTAACAAGCGTACTGTGAGCTGAGGATGTTGACGCTGAAAATCATCGAGCCAAGGTAATAGAACGTTACGACCAAAATCAGAAGGCGCTGACAATTGCAGCACACCGCTCACTTGGTCCTGACTGCTGGCCAACAAACGGCGCCCCTCATCAAGGCTACTCAACGCCGCTCTGGCGTATTCGAGAAATCCTTCCCCTTCGGCGGTCAGGCGCAGGCTTCGGGTGGAACGCGTCAGTAACCGCGCGCCTAACTGTTGCTCAATACGTTTGAGCGCGGCGCTGGCTACTGCAGCCGAGAGGTCCATAACCCGAGCAGCCGCTGACAAACTGCCCAAATCAGCGGCACGGACGAACAATTGCAAATCATCAAAACGCAGCATAAGGGCCCGGATTATCAAAAAAAAATTGAAAGAGACTGCCGTTTTAGCGGGTTTTATCTTTGAGAGAAATAGCTAATCATCCTCTCCAGCCCGACCACTCACCCCGGAACCGTTATGAAAGCCATCGCCTACTACACCTGTTTACCTATCAGTGATCCCGCTTCTCTACAGGACATCGAGCTGCAAGCTCCTGTGGCCGAGCCTCGCGACCTGTTGGTCGAAGTCAAAGCCATCTCCGTCAACCCGGTTGATACCAAGGTTCGTCAGAACGCCCAACCGGAAGGTGGCGCTGCCAAGGTGTTGGGTTGGGACGTCGCTGGCATCGTCAAAGCGGTGGGCAATGAAGTCACACTGTTCCAGCCAGGCGACAAAGTCTTTTACGCAGGCTCGATTGCCCGCGCTGGGGCTAATAGCGAACTGCACGTCGTGGATGAGCGAATCGTTGGGCACATGCCTGAATCCCTGAGTTTCGCCCACGCCGCCGCGTTGCCGCTAACAGCTATCACCGCCTGGGAATTGCTTTTCGAGCGCCTGCAGATTGCTGAAGGCAGCGCGGACACTGGCCAAAGCTTGCTGATTGTCGGCGCCGCTGGCGGTGTAGGCTCGATCCTGACCCAACTGGCTCGTCAACTGACAGGTCTCAAGGTTATTGGCACCGCGTCACGCGCCGAAACCGAGGCCTGGGTCAGCGAGCTGGGCGCGCATCATGTGCTGGATCACAGCAAGCCGCTTAATGAGGAATTGACCCGCGCCGGGTTGCCTCAAGTAACCCACGTCGCCAGCCTGACTCACACTGACAAACATTTGGATCAGTTGGTCGAAGCCCTCGCACCACAGGGTCGTTTAGGGCTGATCGATGACCCCAAGACCCTCGACGTAACCAAGCTGAAACGCAAAAGTATCTCGTTGCATTGGGAGTTCATGTACACCCGATCGCTGTATGAAACCGCAGACATGATCAAGCAGCACGCACTGCTCAATCGCATTGCAGACCTGATCGACGCGGGCACCTTGAAAACCACCTTCGGTGAGCACTTCGGCACCATCAACGCAGCAAACCTGCGCCGTGCCCATGCGTTGCTGGAAAGCGGCAAGGCTAAGGGCAAGATTGTTCTCGAAGGCTTCTGATCATTCTGTGACGGCGTACTGTTCAAACGAACAGCGCCGTCAGTCAGGCGGCTTGATCAGCATCAATACGCTGCTCGGCACGAGGATTAAACTGGCTGCGTTTGCCACCCTCGAGGAAGTCAGTATGAAAGTTCTGGTGCGAGAATCAGCAAAGTCCCAAGGTCAATGGCAAGTTCGCCTGGACCAGCATGTCGTAAGTTTCCGCAATGAGACAGAGGCGCGGGCGTTTGTCCGCACCCTTGAGTCCAGGCTTCTAGCCCCACACACGTTGCCCACCGCGCGGCAATACGTTGCAGGCTAGGCCAACCCGCAACATTCAGCATTGATCAAGCCCGCGCGGTGTCGCTTATTAAAGCATCCCTTGTGCGCTGTAGACGTTGGGTCAACAGCGCTGCAGTAACCGCCAATATTCCGCACAGACTGATTACCATGGCCATTGGGATGGCCGTGCCGTTGTGCAGAATCCCTACCAACGCAGACGCACCCGCCGCGACACTGAATTGAAGACAACCCAGTAGCGCCGATGCGCTGCCTGCCCGTTTCCATTGACCATTCATTGCGCAGGCTGACGCGTTGGGAATGATACAGCCAAGGCTGGCGATACAAATGAACAAAGGAATCAGTAATGGCCACAGCGCTTCGGTGTGCAAGGACGCGATTCCAAGCAGGACCAACGCCGCCGCCACATAGACCCACACCGCACGGGCCAGCAAGAAAGCGGGCCCGCGCCGGCTTAATACCCGGGCGTTAACCTGTGCCGTAAGAATGAAACCCGCTGCGTTGGAGCCAAACAGCCAGCCATAATGCTCCGGTGGTACGCCGTACAGCTTGATGAACACGAAAGGGGAACCGGAAACGTAAGCAAACATACCCGCCATCGCGATACCGCCGGTCAACGCATGGCCGATGAAAACCTTATCGCCCAACAACCGCGTGTATTGCTTCAAGGCTCCCGTCAAAGGATGACGTGGGTGTTCTGCCGGCATGCTCTCCGCTAACCCCCGGAAAACCGCTAGCCAGCACAAGGCACTGAAGGCACTTAGCACCAGGAAGATAGAGTGCCAGCCGTATAGGTTGACCAATAAGCCGCCGAACATCGGCGCGAGTATCGGTGCCAACCCCATCACCAGCATCAGCTGCGAGAACACTTTCGCCGACTCCACCGGATTGCACTTATCGCTGACGATTGCCCGAGACAAGACCATACCGGCACAGCCGCCCAACGCCTGGATAAAGCGTGCGGCAATGAGCCATTCAAGGCTGGGCGCAAACGAACAGGCCAGGGAGGCCAGCGTGAAAAGGCCCACACCGACTAACAGGGGAACCCTTCGGCCGAAACGATCGGCAACAGGACCGTAGGCCAACTGGCCGATGGACAGGCCCAGGAAATAAGCCGCCAGCGTCATCTGTACGTGCTTTTCGTCAGTGCCGAAAGCCAAGGCAATGGCCGGGAAACCGGGTAAGTAAAAATCGATCGCCAGCGGACCGAAAGCGCTCAGGGCGCCGAGTATCAAGATTATTCGGAGGTTCATCAGGTATCCAAAACTGCATCACGCGCAATTCAATAGTTTAACCGTCCTGAAACCTTAGAGCGTCTCGCAGGGCAAATT
This sequence comes from Pseudomonas sp., assembly GCF_028293835.1. GTDB lineage: Bacteria > Pseudomonadota > Gammaproteobacteria > Pseudomonadales > Pseudomonadaceae > Aquipseudomonas. Next base: position 2,152 of record NZ_JAQGNX010000118.1, on the reverse strand, counting down.
ATTCAAAATATTTCATAATGGGACGTCTTAATCCCCCTGCAGCGTAACCCCGTAGCCTTCTGCGGTGATTAGCGCTGAGAGGGTGTCGGCCGCGAGTGCGCTTTGTACCTGTACTATCCCCGTGGCCAAATCCACCTGTACGTCAGCTGCGGGGTCACCGTGTTGCACAGCCTGAGTGATAGCCCGGACACAGTGGCCACAGGTCATGCCCTGAACGTTGAATGTGTGCATATCGTTTATCCTTTGGTGATTGCAGTCAGTGAAATCACACGCATCTTCAACTTTCCCATCATGGCAAGGTCAAGGGCCTGTTTTCTCTGCCGGGCTGGTATTCGTCGCGCCGCTCGGCCAAGCTGCGTTATCACCGTATTTCACGCAGGAGTATCAGCGATGCGCTGGTCAGCATTGAGTGTTTTCAGCATTCTTGGCCTTATGGCTGCAGCACCGTGGGCTCAAGCCGACTCGCAAGACTACAGCGTGTTGATCGTCTCTCGAGAGCGACTGGAGGTGGCGACGTCGTGCGAAATTGGTATTTACGTTCAGGACCAGTTGGTCGGCCGCTTATTTCAGGAAGAATCCACCTCTTTTAACCTGGCGCCAGGCAAAACAGATGTGCGTTTACGCCTGTTGCCAGGTCAAGCGCCAGGTTGCGCGCCGGGCATGACGGTCCCCAGGTCCACCGTTATCCAACTGCATGCGGGGGATATCGTTAAATACCGGATCGCTAACAGCCCAAGCGGTATGTACCTCAAGCCAGCCGCGCTGGAGTATTGAGTCAACCATTGAACCGGGGGATCCGATGAACATCGGCCAAGCGGCGAAAAACAGTGGCCTGAGCGCCAAGATGATTCGTTATTACGAGTCCACCGGATTGCTCAAGGCGGCCCACCGCAGCGACAGCGGTTATCGTTTATACGGTCAGGATGATCTGCACACGCTGGCGTTTATCAAACGCTCCAGAGACCTGGGGTTTTCGCTGGAGGAAGTCTCAAAGCTGCTGACACTCTGGCAAGACCAAAGCCGGGCGAGCGCCGACGTGAAGGACCTGGCGCGTAAACACATCGGGGAGCTGAATCAAAAAATAGAGGACATGGCCAGTCTGCGCGACACCTTGCAGGACCTGGTCGAACACTGCCAAGGCGACCACCGCCCCGATTGTCCCATCCTCAAAAACCTTGCGTCGGGCGGCTGTTGCGGTTGATGCACCCCACAGGGGATTGACCATAAAAAATCCGGCCTGAGCCGGATTCTTCATTTGCGAATCACTGCATCCACGGCGGAGGCGGTTCTTCGGCTTTGTTTGGCGGCGCTTCAGCGTCGGCGCGACCGGCTTGACGACGGTCTTCATCCAAACGTGCGGCTTCGATTTCTCGAAGGATTCCGCCAACATCGGCTTCTTCTTCCGGCTCGTCGAACTCCCCTGTCAGCACCGTTGCCGGCGACAGCGTGCCCGCTTCGTAAAATGACCACATTTCCTTCGCGTACTTGGTCAGCCGCAACTCTGGCGCAAAACGCCCGAAGTAGGACGCCATGTTGCCGACATCACGCTCCAGCATGCTGAACGCATGGTTGTTGCCCGCCGCATCGACTGCTTGTGGCAAATCGATGATGACGGGGCCGTTCGGCGTCAGCAGCACATTGAACTCAGACAAGTCGCCGTGCACCAAACCGGTACACAGCATCAACACAATCTGACTGATCAGGAACGCGTGATACTCGCGCGCTTGATCCGGGTCCAATGTGACATCGTTCAAACGGGGCGCAGCATCGCCATATTCGTCGGCGACCAGTTCCATCAACAACACGCCTTCCAGGAAGTCGTACGGTTTCGGAACCCGCACACCGGCGGCGGCCAGACGGAACAAAGCCGCTACTTCGGCATTCTGCCAAGCGTCCTCGGTCTCTTTACGACCGAATTTAGAGCCTTTCGCCATCGCTCGGGCCTGCCGGCTATTGCGAACCTTGCGACCCTCCTGATACTCGGCGGCTTGCCGGAAACTACGTTTATTCGCCTCCTTGTAGACTTTGGCACACCGCAGCTCTTCGCCACAGCGCACCACATAAACAGCTGCCTCTTTACCACTCATGAGTGGGCGCAGCACCTCGTCGACCAGACCGTCCTCGATCAGGGGTTCAATGCGTTTTGGAGTCT
>NZ_JAQGNX010000117.1 GCF_028293835.1 Pseudomonas sp. | reverse complement strand
ATTTCACGAAGCTTCAAGGTTTCCCTTGTTACTTCAACCACTTGCGCTTCGATCAACTTCACGTTGCTCGGCAGCGGGAGGCGAATTCTACAGCGTTTCAACTCGCTGTCAACTGCCTTTTTTCACCGCTTCCGATCACCGCGATCGAAGCCTCTTGCTCGCATCTGAACTGGCTAACTCATTGATTACCAAGGAGTTTCGGTTTCATCTGCTCCGGAAGAGCTGCGAATTATAGGCCCGGAAAAAGTTACGTCAAGGGTTAATCGATGCTTTCCATCAAAAACACTCAAACAGCCCGAAACAGCACGCTAATGACTGCCTATATATAGCTACAACACGCCAGCCTGGCGCAAGCCGGCTAAAACCTCGCTATCCAGACCCAAGATACGTACCAACACTTCAGACGTATGCTCCCCCAACAACGGCGGCGCGCGGCGATATTCAACCGGCGTTTCAGACAATCTGATAGGGCTCGCAACCTGAGGCACACTTCCAGCCAAAGGGTGAGGCATCTTAATAGCCAACCCCCGCGCCAGAACCTGTGGGTCTGCGAACACTTGGGCCAGTGTGTTAATCGGCCCACATGGCACGCCAGCTTGCTCCAACTGTGTCACCCACTCGGCAGTTGTCTTGAATACAGTCGCCTGCCTGATCAGGGGGATAAGCTCAGCGCGATGAGCAACACGCAACGTGTTGGTCAAAAACCGCGGATCTACCGTCCACTGCGGCTGACCTGCCACCTCGGCAAACTTTCTGAACTGGCTGTCATTGCCTACGGTCAGGATAAAGTCGCCATCGGCGGTAGGAAAATCCTGATACGGCACGATGTTCGGATGGGCATTGCCCAGTCGCCGTGGAGCGACCCCCGTGGTCAGGTAGTTCATTGCCTGGTTGGCAAGGCAAGCAACCTGCACATCAAGCAGCGCCATGTCGATGTGTTGACCTTCCCCCCCTTGATCCCGATGCGCCAGTGCCGCGAGGATCGCAACGGTCGAGTACAGCCCGGTAAGGATGTCGGTCAAAGCGACACCCACTTTCACCGGACCCGCGCCGTCATCTCCTTCTGGCCGACCGGTAAGACTCATTAACCCACCGAGCCCCTGGATCATGAAGTCATAGCCGGCTCGCTTGGCATAGGGACCCGTCTGCCCAAAGCCGGTGATCGAGCAATAGATAAGCCGCGGATTGATAGACTTCAGCGATTCATAATCCAATCCATAAGCAGCCAGCCCACCTACCTTGAAGTTCTCGATAATGATGTCGGACCTGGCAGCCAGGTCCCGCACCAACTTCTGACCTTCAGGCCGAGTGAAGTCGATGGTCACCGACTCCTTGTTCCGATTGGCCGACAAGTAGTAAGCCGCTTCACTGGTGTTCTCACCCTCGGCATCCCTCAGAAAGGGCGGACCCCAAGCACGAGTATCATCACCATTACCGGGACGCTCGACCTTGATCACCTCCGCCCCGAGGTCCGCGAGGATTTGTCCGGCCCAGGGACCAGCCAGAACTCGCGACAAATCGAGAACCCGTAGATGTGAAAGCGCACCCATCAACCAACTCCTTTATTTATGAATCCACGGCCAAAATGCAGCTACTTAATAGAAGGCCTGGATACCGGTCTGAGCGCGGCCCAGAATCAGCGCATGCACATCATGCGTACCCTCGTAGGTATTCACGACCTCAAGGTTGACCAGATGCCTCGCAACGCCGAATTCATCGGAGATGCCGTTACCTCCCAACATGTCCCGCGCCATGCGAGCGATATCCAGGGACTTGCCGCACGAGTTACGCTTCATCATCGAAGTGATCTCCACCGCCGCAGTGCCTTCATCCTTCATGCGCCCCAGACGCAGACAGCCCTGCAGAGCCATGGTGATTTCGGTCTGCATATCCGCCAGCTTCTTCTGAATAAGCTGGGTAGCGGCGAGCGGCCGGCCAAACTGCTGACGGTCCAGCGTGTATTGGCGTGCGGTGTGCCAGCAGAATTCAGCCGCCCCCAACGCGCCCCAGGAAATCCCGTAACGTGCAGAGTTAAGGCAGGTAAAAGGCCCTTTAAGACCACGAACGTCAGGAAAGATGTTTTCTTCGGGAACGAACACGTTGTCCATCACGATTTCGCCCGTGATAGAAGCCCGCAGGCCAATCTTGCCGTGGATAGCCGGCGCGGTAAGGCCCGCCCAACCTTTCTCCAGAACGAAACCACGAATGTCGCCCGCATCGTCCTTGCCCCACACCACGAATACGTCCGCGATAGGGCTGTTGGTGATCCACATCTTGCTGCCGGACAACCGATAACCGCCGTCGACTTTTTTCGCACGCGTGATCATCGCCCCCGGATCGGAGCCATGATTGGGTTCTGTGAGGCCGAAACAACCGATCCACTCACCCGAGGCCAGCTTGGGCAGGTACTTTTGCTTTTGCGCCTCCGTGCCGAATTCATTGATCGGCACCATCACTAGGGACGACTGCACGCTCATCATCGAGCGATAACCAGAATCCACACGCTCGACTTCGCGAGCGATCAAGCCGTAACACACGTAGTTCAAGCCGCTGCCACCGTACTGCTCAGGAATAGTCGCGCCGAGCAGGCCCACGTCGCCCATCTCACGGAAAATAGCGGTGTCGGTGCGCTCATGGCGGAAGGCTTCCAGGACTCGCGGCGCCAACTTGTCACGAGAGAACTGCTCAGCGCTGTCGCGCACCATGCGCTCTTCTTCAGTGAGTTGTTGATCCAGCAACAGTGGATCAATCCAATTGAAGCTTGCTTTGCCGCCCATGAGCAGTCCTCGCGAATCAGAATTAAGTCGTGGACTGATCCTAGGCCGCGCTTTCGAATAGGGCAAACGAGGTTTTCGCATACTGTTGTGCTAATTTATCACTCCGTGATCATTCAGAAAGCCATATCTGAGATTTACGAGTGAGGTGAAGGTACATGCGCAGAAAGATCCCTAGCACCACTGCGTTGATTAGCTTCGAAGCCGCAGCCAGGCACGAGAGCTTTACCAAGGCGGCGCAGGAGCTTTCCATTACCCAAGGTGCCATTTGCCGACAGATCGCCGGTTTAGAGGAGTTCCTCAGCGTTGAACTGTTCCGGCGCTCACGACGTGGAGTAAAGCTGACCGAAGCGGGGCTCTCTTACAGCCGCAGGGTGGCAACGCAACTGGATGCTGTGGAACGTGACACGTTGTCTGTCATGGGTCAGCAGGGCGCCAACGTGATTGAGCTGGCGGTGGTGCCAACATTCGGCACTCAGTGGTTACTGCCACGTCTTAAAGATTTTCAGCAGCGTCATCCCGACGTCACGGTCAATCTCACCAACCGCACCCGCCCTTTTTTGTTTGCCGACACCGATTTCGACGCAGCAATCTATTTCGGCGATGCGGATTGGTCAGGCACCGAGTCCCACCGCCTGATGGGAGAGAACCCGGTTCCGGTGTGCAGCCCGCGCATGCTGGGCGGTCGTGACAGCCTGAGCGCCGAAGCGATTGCCGAACTGCCATTGCTGCAACAGACCACCCGCCCTTATGCGTGGCGACAGTGGTTCAGTGCATTGAATCTGAATATTGCGCGGGACATGACAGGCCCACGTTACGAGCTATTCTCCATGCTCGCCCAAGCCGCGATGCATGAGATGGGGATCGCATTGATTCCGCCGTTTTTGATTCAACGCGAACTCGCAGAGAAGCGCTTGGTGATTGCCAACAGCCACGCACTCAAGAGCATCAAAGCTTATTACCTGATGGTTCCGGAGCGAAAAATGGAATCAGCGTCCTTACGCGCTTTTCGGGATTGGCTGGTGGGTGAAGCGAAACGCTACGCCCAAGCCACCGAAGGTCCTACAGAGGCTCGCTAGTTATGTAGCACGCAAACGGGCATGCCTACAGATGTACGAATATGTCGCTTTTACGTCACCTGCTCGACTGCCATCAGAAAAAGAGCCGCGCCAGTGAAACCGGGGCCTACGGGCGATCAATTTAAGGAATAGGAGCTATTCCCTTCAAGAATCGCTTGAAACAGGTAAATATCGCGAAACATGCTACAGACCACGTGTTACGTGGCTTAGGCGGGAAAACAGCAATGCGCGGTCACAGGGTGACTTGTAGTTCATTTTCAGTCTCCTTTCATAAGTGGTTGAAGGCAGCGAAGTTCGCCTGCAAAATGCCGCGCCCCGCCTCTAAACAGCGGGATCGTGCTGATCGGCCGAACCAGTTGTGCCATCCGTAGCGCACTGGCCTATTCGAAACAAGAACAAGATCATGCAGGAGATTTGACGTGCACATTGGTGTTCCTCTCGAAACCCAAACGGGTGAAACGCGGGTTGCCGCGACCCCCGAAACTATCAAGAAGCTGATCGGCCAAGGCCATCGAGTTACCGTTCAAAGTGGCGCGGGCATTCTTGCCAGCGTTACTGACGGTGCCTATGAAACTGCCGGCGCTACCATTGGCAGTATGACGGATGCATTTGGTGCGGAGCTGATCCTCAAGGTCGCCGCCCCCAACGATCAGGAACTCACGCAAATCAAGACCGGCACGGTTGTGGTCGGGATGCTCAATCCCTTCAACAACGAAACGATTTCGAAAATGGCCGAATGCGGCATTACTGCCTTCGCCCTCGAAGCCGCGCCGCGCACCTCCCGCGCGCAAAGCCTCGACGTCTTGTCCTCCCAGGCCAACATCGCCGGTTACAAAGCTGTGCTGTTGGCCGCTCATCACTATCCGCGCTTTATGCCGATGCTGATGACAGCCGCCGGGACCGTGAAGGCCGCACGCGTGCTGATCCTCGGGGCCGGCGTCGCTGGCTTGCAAGCCATCGCAACCGCGAAACGTCTGGGTGCAGTGATTGAAGCGTCCGACGTGCGCCCTGCGGTTAAAGAGCAGATCGAATCCTTGGGTGCGAAATTCGTCGACGTGCCGTACGAAACGGACGAAGAACGTGAAGCCGCCGTCGGCGTGGGTGGTTATGCGCGGCCAATGCCTGCCAGCTGGATGCAGCGTCAAGCGGTAGCGGTTCACGAACGCGCCAAACTGGCAGACATCGTCATCACCACGGCGCTGATTCCTGGCCGTAAAGCGCCGGTGCTGCTCAGCGCTGACACCGTGTCGCAGATGAAGCCCGGCTCCGTGGTTATCGACTTGGCCGCCGCCCAAGGCGGCAACTGCCCGCTGACCGTGGCCGACCAGGTGGTGATTGAGCATGGCGTGACCATCATCGGTCATACCAACTTGCCCGCGATGGTCGCTGCCGATGCTTCGGCATTGTATTCGCGCAACCTGCTGGACTTCATGAAGCTGCTGTTCACCGCAGAAGGGCAGCTACAGATCAACCTCGAAGACGACATCGTCGCCGCGTGCCTGATGTGCCGCGACGGCCAAGTCATCCGCAAGAACGCCTAAGGACTACGACGATGGAAGAGTTTATCTCCCCCGGTATCTACAACCTGATCATCTTCGTGCTGGCGATTTATGTCGGCTTCCATGTGGTCTGGAACGTTACACCTGCACTGCACACCCCGCTGATGGCCGTCACTAACGCCATTTCTGCGATCGTCATCGTCGGCGCCATGCTTGCGGCGGCACTGACCGTCACTCCGCTGGGCAAGACCATGGGCACGCTGGCGGTCGCTTTGGCTGCGGTGAACGTGTTCGGCGGCTTTTTGGTCACCCGGCGAATGCTCGAGATGTTTAAGAAGAGAGCGCCGAAAGTTAAAGGCCTGCCTGTAGAGCAAGGGGCGCAGAAGTAATGAGCATGAATCTGGTAACACTTCTGTATCTGATCGCCTCGATCTGTTTCATCCAAGCGTTAAAGGGCTTGTCACACCCCACCACGTCTCGACGCGGCAACTTTTACGGCATGCTCGGCATGGCGCTGGCGGTGATCACTACCATCGGCCTGGTGTACAAGCTGGGTGAGATGTCCTTGGCCCAGGGCGGCGCTTCGGCTGGTATTGGCTACATCGTGATTGGCTTATTGGTGGGCGGCACTGCCGGCTCGATCATGGCCAAGCGCGTTGAGATGACCAAGATGCCCGAACTGGTAGCGTTCATGCACAGCATGATTGGCTTGGCGGCGGTATTTATTGCCATAGCGGCGGTAGTCGAGCCGCAGTCGCTGGGCATTGTTCATCACCTTGGCGACAGCATTCCTGCGGGAAACCGTCTGGAACTGTTCCTTGGCGCTGCCATTGGTGCAATCACCTTCTCCGGCTCCGTGATCGCATTCGGCAAGTTGTCAGGCAAGTACAAGTTTCGCCTGTTCCAGGGTGCACCGGTACAGTTCGCGGGTCAGCACAAGCTGAACCTGGTGTTGGGCTTGGCAACCATCGCATTTGGCGTGATCTTCATCATTACCGGCAACCTGGGCGCATTCGCCCTGATGCTGGCACTGGCGTTTGTCATCGGCGTGTTGCTGATCATCCCCATTGGTGGTGCGGACATGCCCGTCGTGGTCTCGATGCTTAACAGCTATTCCGGTTGGGCAGCTGCGGGAATCGGCTTCTCGCTGAATAACTCGATGCTGATCATTGCCGGTTCGCTGGTGGGTTCAAGCGGTGCGATCCTCTCCTACATCATGTGTAAGGCGATGAACCGTTCGTTCTTCAACGTGATCGGCGGAGGTTTTGGCGGCGTGACGGATGTCACCGGTCCAGCGGGCGCCAAGGAGGCACGTCCGGTCAAATCCGGTTCGGCCGACGACGCCACATTCCTGCTGATGAACGCCGATACCGTGATCATCGTTCCCGGTTATGGCCTGGCGGTGGCTCGTGCACAACACGCGCTCAAAGAACTGACCGAGAAGCTCACCCACCGCGGCGTGACCGTGAAATACGCGATCCACCCGGTTGCCGGGCGGATGCCCGGGCACATGAACGTGCTGCTGGCCGAGGCCGAAGTGCCTTACGACCAAGTGTTCGAGATGGATGACATCAACTCCGAGTTCGGCCAGGTCGATGTGGTGCTGGTGCTGGGCGCCAACGACGTGGTTAACCCGGCGGCGAAGAACGATCCTAAGTCGCCGATTGCCGGCATGCCGATTCTCGAAGCGTTCAAGGCCAAAACCATCATCGTTAACAAGCGTTCCATGGCCAGCGGCTATGCAGGCCTGGACAACGAATTGTTCTACCTAGACAAGACCATGATGGTGTTCGGTGACGCTAAAAAGGTCATCGAGGACATGGTTAAAGCAGTGGAATAATCCGTTAGGCGACGTCACAGCTTCGCTTTACTCTGACCCCAGCGCGTATATCGGCTGGGGTTTTTTACATTTACTGCAACAGTGTTTTACATCGAAAACCGCAGATTAGAGCCCTTGGATGCGACCTTGGTAGCGGGACGGAAAAAACGCAACTCACTAGACTGAGGCCTTGCTTCCGATACCCGAGATGACTACCCATGTACCGTGATCGTATTCGTTTGCCTTCTCTATTAAGCAAGGTAATGAGCGCGTCAGACGCTGCTGCCTTGATTCAAGACGGCATGACCGTTGGCATGAGCGGATTTACCCGCGCAGGTGAAGCCAAAGCCGTGCCTCAAGCACTGGCAGAGCGCGCCAGGCATTCGCCGCTGAAAATCAGCTTGATGACCGGCGCCAGCCTGGGCAATGACCTCGACAAACAACTGACCGAAGCGGGCGTCCTGTCCCGGCGCATGCCGTTTCAGGTCGACAGCACGCTGCGTAAGGCGATCAACGATGGCAGCGTGATGTTCATCGACCAGCACCTTTCCGACACCGTCGAACAACTGCGCAATCGCCAGATAAAAGCGGTCGATTTGGCGGTGATCGAATGTGTCGCCATCACCGAAGAAGGGCACCTTGTTTTAAGCACGTCGGTTGGTAACTCAGCCAGCTTCGCAATTCTGGCCAAACAGGTGATCGTCGAGATCAATCTCGCGCAGCCGTTGGAGCTTGAGGGTCTGCATGACATCTATATCCCCAGCTACCGCCCGACGCGGTTGCCAATACCTATATTGAAGGCGGATACGCGTATCGGCAGCATGGCGGTGCAGATTGACCCGGCCAAGATAGTCGGCATCGTGATCAGCAATCAGCCGGATTCACACTCGACGATTTTGCCGCCCGATGTAGACACTCAAGCCATTGCCGGTCACCTGGTCGAGTTTTTCAAACATGAAGTACGGGAAAATCGCCTGACTGACAGCCTGATGCCACTCCAGGCAGGCATCGGCACTATCGCCAACGCAGTGATGCACGGCTTGATGGATTCACCGTTCCACGATATGACCATGTATTCCGAAGTGCTTCAGGACTCCACCTTCGATCTGTTCGACGCCGGAATTCTGAGCTTCGCCTCGGGCAGTTCCATGACTTTATCAGCGGCCAAGCACGTTGAGGTGTTCAAGGACCTCGGGCGCTACAAGCCGCAACTGGTGCTGCGCCCGCAGGAAATTTCCAATCACCCCGAAGTCATCCGGCGCCTGGGCATCATCGGCGTCAACACTGCGTTGGAATTTGATCTGTACGGTAACGTCAACTCCACCCACGTTTGCGGCACGCGAATGATGAACGGAATTGGCGGCTCCGGGGATTTCGCCCGTAATGCGCACTTGGCAATCTTCGTGACCAAGTCCATCGCCAAAGGTGGCGCGATTTCCAGCGTAGTGCCAATGGTCAGCCATGTGGACCACACCGAGCACGACGTCGATATCCTGGTCACAGAGCAAGGCTTGGCCGATTTGCGCGGCCTCGCGCCCCGTGAGCGGGCGCGAGCAATCATCGATAACTGTGTGCACCCAGCTTATCGCGAAGCGCTCAATGACTACTTTATCGCAGCATGCAAACTGGGCGGCCATACCCCTCATGTCTTGCGCGACGCACTCAGTTGGCACTTGAACCTGGAAGAAACCGGAAAGATGCTCGCCGACTGACCGTGCAGTTGCTGACTGCAAGAGAATTTTCCACAGTCGGCAAACTGTAAACGCACTCTTGGCAAAAAAACTGTACTGCTGTACTGGTCTCAAATCCGACCAAAACCGGAAAAACACGCCACGATTTGATAAAAATGCACCGATAAAGTGCACACCAGTACAGTTGCCCCGTTTTAGGACAAAACAGTGCCTATAAACAGTTAACTGGACCAGCACAATTGAGTTGAACTGTGTCTAGTGAGTCTTGCCAAGAGAGAGGAAGATCAATCTCAGTTAAACCACTACCTAATCCCGCCA